>NZ_CP017674.1:2806792-3508491 GCF_001792815.1 Microbacterium sp. BH-3-3-3
CGTCGACGCGGTGAGTGTCCCCGTCATCGCGGCCGGCGGCGTGGCCGATCGCCGCGGAGTCGCCGCGGCGTTCGCGCTGGGGGCCGACGGCGTGCAGGTCGGCACGGCGTTCCTGCGCACGAGGCAGTCCGCCGCGACCGCGGGGCATCGCGCGGCGATCGCCGCCGCGGCCGACACCGACACGGTGCTGACGCGGGCGATGAGCGGGCGACTGGCGCGCGGCATCCCGAACCGGGCGATGCGCGAGCTCGAGGCCGGCGGCATGATCGCCCCGTTCCCCGCGCAGAACTGGCTCACCGGTGCGTTCCGCGCGGCGGCTGCGGCGTCGGGAGACGCCGACCTGGTGTCGCTGTGGGCGGGACAGGCCGCGGGCCTCGCGCGTCTCGACGACGCCGTCGACGTGCTGGCGGAGCTGCGGGCGGGCGTGCCGGTCTAAGCCGTCGCGCGGATCTCGAACCCGCGCGGAGCCGCGCCGCCGCCCTCGTGCACGTCGACCCCGTCGACCCGGGCCGACGGGGGACCCGCCTGGGCCCACGCCAGGACGGCGTCGACCGTCGCGTCGTCACCCTCGACGAGGGCTTCGACCGAGCCGTCGCGGCGGTTGCGGGCCCAGCCGCGGGCCCCGAGCCGCTCGGCCTCGGCCTGGAGCGCATAGCGGAAGCCGACACCCTGCACGCGGCCGTGCACCCTGATCGTCACCGTTCGCATCGGGCCATTCTCGTGCACGCGGTGCCCGTCGGTCCACGCGCGCCGGCTCAGTGCGGCAGCACGAGCGAGATCGCGATGGCGAACATCACGACCGCGATGATCGCGTCGAGGATGCGCCAGGCGCGGGGCGTGTCGAGCCACCGGCCGAGGTACCGCGCACCGAAGCCGAGGAGTGAGAACCACGCAAGGCTGGCGAGGCACGCGCCGAGCGCGAACGCCCACCGCCCGTCGCCGTGCGTGGTCGCGACCGAGCCGAGAAGGAACACCGTGTCGAGGTAGACGTGCGGATTGAGCCAGGTGAGGGCGAGGCAGGTGAGCACGGTCGCGGCGAGCGTCGTGCGTGCGGGACGCGCCTTCACGGCCGTGCGCCCGGTGTCAGCGGGCGAGGCGGATGCCGCCGGGGCGGCGTCGACGCGCAGGGTCTCGCCGCTCGGACGCAGCGCCCGCCGGGCTGCCAGCAGGCCGTATCCGACGAGGAACGCCGCGCCCGCCCACCGCACCACGACGATGAGCCAGGGGACCGCCTGCAGCACGAGGCCGACGCCGGAGACGCCGAGCAGGATCAGCACGGCATCCGATACCGCGCACACCGCGACCACCGCGACCAGATGTTCGCGTCGGACGCCCTGGCGCAGCACGAAGAGGTTCTGCGCCCCGATGGCGACGATGAGCGAGAAGCCGAGACCGAGGCCGGCGAGAAGGGGGGTGAGCACGTCTCGACGCTAAGGCGACTTTCTCGAGAAGACCAGCTCAAGATTCTGATGGACCATTAGCATCGCTTCATGTCGATCCCACTCGATCTCGCTCGCACCCTCGCTGTCGTCGTCGAGGAGGGGACCCTCGATGCGGCGGCACGGCGTCTGCACGTGACCCCCTCCGCGGTGAGTCAGCGCGTGCGGGCCCTCGAAGACCAGCTCGGACGCGTCGTCCTGGTGCGATCCAAGCCGGTGCGCACGACCGAGGCGGGCGACGCCGTCGTGCGCCTCGCACGCCAACTCGCGCTGCTCGAGCACGACGCTCTGGCGGCGATCGGCGCGGAGGGCGGGGTCGTGGCATCCCTTCCCCTGGCGGTGAACGCCGACTCGATGGGCACCTGGTTCCTGCCGCCGCTGGCCCGGGTGGCCGAGCGACGCGCGGTGGTGTTCGACCTGCACCGCGACGACCAGGACTTCACGGTGGGCCTGCTCGAATCGGGCACGGTCATGGCGGCGGTCACGTCGCGCGAGACCCCGCTCGCCGGGTGTCGGGTGCGACCACTGGGGGTGCTGCGGTACGAGGCGGTGGCGACGGCGGGGTTCTCGCGCCGCTGGTTCCCCGAGGGCGTGGATGCCGAGGCGCTCGCCGCGGCGCCCGTCGTCGACTTCGACCGTCGCGACGACCTGCAGACGCAGTGGCTGGCGCGCCGGGGCGTGGCGGCGGCAGCGCCCCCGCGGCATCGGGTTCCGGCATCGCAGGACTTCGCCACCGCGGTCGAGCTGGGGCTCGGGTGGGGGTTGCTGCCCAGCTTCCAGTCGGCGGCGGGGCTGGCCGACGGATCGCTCGTCCACCTCGGCGACGACCCCCTCGACGTGCCGCTGTACTGGCAGCAGTGGAACCTCACCTCGGACCTGCTCGACGACGTGGCCGACGAGGTCGTGGCCGAGGGGCGGCGCGTGCTGGCGGCGGGGTGAGCTCAGTCGTCGCTGACGTGCAGCACGATCTTGCCGCGGGTGTGCCCGCGTTCGAGTTCCGTGTGTGCGGCGGCGACGTCGTCGAGGTCGAAGACCCGGTCGATGAACACGCGGACGGCGCCCGAGTCGAGCAGGCGACCGATGGTGGCGAGGGCGGCGCCGTCGGGGATGGTCTTGTAGTCGGTCGATCGGATGCCGCGGGCCGAGGCCGCCTCGCGGAAGTCCGGCCAGGCTCCGGTGGGCACCTCGATCAGCAGTCCACCGGGGCGCAGCACCTCGAGCGAGCGCGTGCCGGTGTCGTCGGCGACGTTGCCGATGAGGTCGATCACGACATCGACCGGCGAGACGACGTCTTCGAAGCGGGTCGAGGTGTAATCGACCACCTCGGCG
The DNA here is from genome assembly GCF_001792815.1 of Microbacterium sp. BH-3-3-3. Taxonomy (NCBI): domain Bacteria; kingdom Bacillati; phylum Actinomycetota; class Actinomycetes; order Micrococcales; family Microbacteriaceae; genus Microbacterium; species Microbacterium sp. BH-3-3-3. Next base: position 2,809,561 of record NZ_CP017674.1, read on the forward strand.
GCGCCGAGCTCGCGGAGCCACTCGAGGTTGCGGCCGGAGCCCGTCGCGATGACGTGCGCGCCGAAGTACGCGGCGAACTGCACCGCGAAGTGCCCCACCCCTCCGCTGCCGGCGTGCACGAGGATGCGCTGGCCCTGGTGGGCGAGCGCGGTCTCGACGACCAGCCCCCAGGCGGTCAGGGCGGCGACGGGCACACCCGCGGCCTCGACGTGCGAGAGGGCGGCGGGCTTGCGCGCCAGAGACAGGGTGGGCACGACGACGTACTCGGCGTACGCCCCCGGGGTGCGGGGGGCGGCGGCCATGCCGTAGACCTCGGTGCCGACGGGGAACGGGTGCGCATCGAACGGCGCGCGCACCACCACCCCGCTGACGTCGAGACCCAGCACGGCGGGCCAGGAGTCGATCGCGCCCGACAGACCGCGTCCGGCGCGGGTCTTGGCGTCGATCGGGTTGATGCCGGCGGCCACGACCCGCACCAGCACCTCGCTCAACACGGGAGAGGGGACGGCGACGTCGGCGAGGTGCAGCGCGTCGGCCGGGCCCGGAGCGTCGAACACCGCCGCCCGCATCGTCTCGGGGACCGCCGGTGCGGGTTCGATGGCGGTCTCGGGACGCGTCGATCGGGATCTCATCGGGCGCTCTCTCTCGCGTGCGGTCGCATGCACGGCGACTCCGCCGCGACGCGACCAGTCAAGCGCGCCATTGTCTCCGCGGTGTTACACCCGGGTCACCGTGTCGCGAAGGCTAGAGATCCTGTGCGGGGGACTCGCCGACCGCGAGCGCGTGCAGAAGCGTCGACAGGTGCCGGATGTCGGCCACCGACCAATCGGCCATCGCCTCGAACAGGCGACTCTCGTGCGGAGCGCGGGCGTCGGCGAGCCGAGTGTGCCCGACCTCGGTCACCGCGATGAGGCGCGAGCGGCGATCGTTCGGATCGGGCGTGCGGGTCACCAGGCCCAGCTCCTCCAGCTCGCTGATCGAGCGGCTGAGGAAGCCCTTGTCGGCCGAGAGACGCTCGGCGAGAGCCGAGAGCGTGAGCGGGCCGAACCGGCTGACCACCGAGAGGGCCTTGAAGGTGGCCGGGAGCATCCCGGGACTCACGCGTTCCGCCGCTTCGGAGACGAAGCGGCGGAACACGGTCATGAGCTCCGAGAACGACGACTCCAGGGCCTGGACGGCCTCGCGGCGGTCATCGTTCGATTCGCTCATCACGTCAGTCATCCTCTCCCATCTCGGCGCCACGGCGTGCGCGGCGCGAGGCAGCGGCATCCGGGGTCGTGATGGATCCCGTCGCGGCGAGCGTCGCCATGCCGGCCGGAACCGAGACGGTGGCGAAGTCGGCCTCGCTCGCGGCGACGCGCTCGGTCGTCGTCATGCGGGTGAGGGGGCGGTTGGGGAGGAACAGGATGGCGATGAGGCTGACCACCGCCACCGGAACGGCGATGAGGAACGAGTGCGCGATCGACTGCGCGTAGATGTCCTCGACGATGACGCGGACGGTGTCGGGGAGGGCCGACACCTGCGGGATGGTGCCCGACTGCAGGGACTGGGCCACCGCGGCGCCGTCGGCGCCGAGACCCCTGATCGCGGTCTTCAGCTCGTCGGCTCGGTCGGTGAACAGGCTCGCCGCCATGCTCGCGAGGGCGGCTCCCATGACCGACACACCGATGGTGCCGCCGAGGCTGCGGAAGAACGTCACGCCCGAGCTCGCCGCGCCCATCTGGGTGGGGTTGGCCGTGTTCTGCACGATGAGCACGAGGTTCTGCATCGTCATGCCGACACCGGCGCCGAGCAGGGCCATGTAGACCGAGACCAGCGCGAAGTTCGTGTCGTAGTGGATCGTCGACAGCAGGAACGACCCGGCGATCAGCAGCACACCACCGGCGATGAGGAACGGCTTCCAGTGCCCGTGACGCGAGATGAGCGCGCCCACGACGATCGACGAGATCAGCAGGCCCGCGATCATCGGGATGGTCATGACGCCGGCCTCGGTGGGCGTGGCTCCCCGCGCCATCTGCATGTACTGGCTCAGGAAGACGGAGGTGCCGAACATCGCCAGTCCCGTCGCGATCGACGCGATCGTCGCCAGGGTGAAGGTGGCGTCGCGGAACAGGGTGAGCGGCACGAGGGGCTCGGAGGAACGCAGCTCGACGACGACGAACAGAACGGCGGCGAGCACGGCTCCACCGACCATGACGGCGGTCTCGACGCTGGCCCAGTCAAAGGTCTTTCCGGCGTTGGTCACCCAGATGAGGATGAGCGAGACCGCGGTCGACAGCAGCACGATGCCCAGGTAGTCGATCTTCACCTTGCGCTTCGCTCGAGCCGGCAGGTGCAGGGTGCGCTGCTGGATGAGCAGGGCCACGACGGCGAAGGGCAGGGCGACGAAGAAGTTCCAGCGCCAGCCGAAGGCGTCGGTGATGACGCCGCCGAGCAGCGGCCCGCCGACCGTGGCCACGGCCATGACCGCCCCGAACAGGCCCATGTACCGGCCGCGCTCGCGCGGGCTGATGATGTCGGCCATGATGACCTGGCTGAGGGCGGCGAGACCGCCGGCACCCAGCCCCTGCACGGCGCGGAAGGCGATCAGCATGTTCGTGTCCTGCGCGAAGCCGGCGGCGGCCGTGGCGAGCACGAAGATCGCGATGGCGATCTGGATGAGCAGCTTGCGGTTGAACAGGTCGGCGAGCTTGCCCCAGATGGGGGTCGAGATCGCGGTCGTGAGCAGGGTCGCGGTGATGACCCAGGTGTAGGCGTTCTGGTCGCCCGACAGGTCGTGCACGATGACCGGCAGCGACGTCGAGACGACGGTCGAGGCGAGCATCGACACGAACGTGCCGAGCAGCAGCCCGATGAGGGCGGGGAGCACGCGCCGCTGGGCGGGCGTGTCTGTGGTGGGGGAGGTGGTCATGCGGAACTCCACGGAGGGGACGGATGCCGCGACGACGATGGCGCGTTAGTTGACTAACGTCAACGATACGCCTAATGCTTGACTTGCGTCCACTATTAATCGAGGAGCGCCAGGGCGCGGTACCTCTCGGTCGGTTCCGCCCGCACGGGTTCGGGGCGCGGCTGACGCGTCTGCATGGTGCGGTGGTAGAGCTCGTCGATGAGCGAGGTCGCCAGGCCCACGAGCTTCGCGATCTCGCGTTCGTCGCGGTCGATCCACTGGCAGCGCGGTTCGTCGCCGACGGGGACGAAGGCGTCGTGCTGCTCCCAGGCGACGAGCGTGCGTTCCGCGCCGAGCACGTGCTGCTGCCACCAGATCTGGCGCATGTACGTACGGGGGATCGAGCGCCACGCCTTGTTCGTCGTCTTGATCTCGGCGAGCACGATGCGCCCCTCGCCGTCGACGACGACGCCGTCGGGGGTGGCCAGGTGACGCTTCTCGACGACCGCGTGGTAGAGCGCCGACGAGGGGCGGATGCCGTGGGTCGCCGCGACCCACGCGGCGATCTCGGGTTCTCGCCGACGGCCGTGCGCGGTGAAGGCGTTGCCCGAGAAGTTCGAACCCATGAGCTTGGCATCCGCGGCACGCGAGATGGCGTTGTGGCTCGTCAACGCGGCGACGTCGGTGGCCGTGATCCCGCGCGAGCGGGCCCGGATCCAGGCGACCCGATCCCGCGAATCGGCGACGATGCGGGCGTCGAGGTCGGCGCTGCGAGAGGCGACGAGCTCGGGGGACATGCGTTCGACCCTAACCCCGTGCGCCCGTGGATCGGATGCGAACCCCGGCGCGTCGGCATCCGGGGTCTTGTCCTCGAAGTAAGGGTGACCTAAGTTGATCGTCATGAGTTCGGATGCCGTTTCGCTGCGCCGCCCCGACGGGGGCCGCTGGTGTGATCTCGAGGGTGCTGTGCTGCTCGGTGGTGACGCACGGAACCTCCCCGAGATGCGGCGTATCGCCGCCGCCCTCTCGCCCGCCGCGCACCTGACGGTGCTGGTCGAGGTGTGCGGGTCGGATCAGGTGGGCGTCATCGACGCTCGCGAGGGGCGGGTGAGTTGGCTCGACCGCTCGCTCGAGAATGGGCTGCGGCCGCGCGGAGAGCGTCTCGCGCAGGCGATCCACGCCTGGTGCGCCGAGTGGGCCTGCGGAGACGACCCGGTGTGCACCGTCTGGCTCGGCGCCCGCACGCCGTCTCGCATCGTGCGGATGACCCGGGCCCTGCTGCCCGAACCGCGCGTGTCCTGACGCGGGGGAGTCCGGCCCGCCGTCGGGGCTCCCCGCGGCGGGGGCGCGGTGGCCGCGGTTCGGTGGGGGCGCACGTCCTCGTGCGGGTAGGTGGGCCTCCTCCCGCGCGCGCCTGTGGAAAGACACCGACGCTCGGATGTCGGAGTCGGCAGTGTGGACGCATGCAGGCGGAATCACCGATCGAACACGCTCGGCGGTCGCTCTTCTCCAGATCGGAACTGCGCGAGCGCGGTGTGTCCGAATCGGAGCTGAGGAAGGCCGGCGACGGCGGCGCGTGGTCACGAATCGAGCCCGGGGTGTACATCGCCCGCGACGAATGGGCAGCAGCGCGGCCAGCCGACCGCCACCGCTTCGCGATCCTCGCCGCCGTCCGCAGGGCGCGCGATGCCGGCGGGGTGGTCTCCCACCTCTCGGCGGCCGTTCTGCACGGTCTGCCGCTCTACCGCTTCCGCGGCGGACCCGTGCACGCGATGGTTCCGCGCTCCGCCCATCCGCCGAGTGGTCGCGCACTGCGCCGGCACACAGGCGCCCTCGACCCCCAGGATGTCGTCGTCGTCGACGGGATCCGCTGCACCTCGCTCGGGCGGACGGTCTTCGACATCGCCTGCACCGAGCCGCGGGAGATGGCGTTGAGCTGCGCCGATGGGGCTCTTCGTCGCGTCGCTGTGCACGGCCGGCGGTTCGACTCCGACGCGCAGACCCTCTGGCGTGACGTCATGCGCGAGCGCGTCGTGAGCGCGCGGGGTCGACGCGGGGTGCGCGAGGCCGCCTGGGTCATCGAGTTCGCCGATGGAAGGGCGGAGTTGCCGGGTGAGAGCGTGAGTCGACTGCAGCTGCACCGGCTCGGTTTCCGCGACATCGACCTGCAGGTGGCGGTGGAGGGCCCGCGGGGGTCCGCGTATTTCGTCGACATCGCGCTGCGTGACGTGCGGACGTTCTGGGAGTTCGACGGTGAGGTGAAGTATCGGGACCCCTCCCTCCGCAGAGGTCGTTCCGTCGAAGACGTCGTCCTGGACGAGAAGCGACGCGAAGACTGGATCCGCGGTGTCACGCAATGGCGATTGTGTCGCGGCGGCTTCGCCGACATCGCCTCGCCGGAGGCGCTCGCCGCCCGCCTGGCGGCGTTCGGGGTGAGGCCGCCGAGATGATCGGCGAGGACGTATTCGCTCGTCGAGGACGCATCGGTTCGGCATCGATCGGATGCGTCCTCGACGAAGCAGTGCGTCCTCGGTGCTCGAGCGTCGCGGGGCGAGCGGGCGGGCCGGCGGGGCGGGGCAGGGCGAGCGAGGCGGGGCGGGTGGCGTGCGGCGTGCGGGCGGATTGGCGAAGGGAGTCGGCGTCGGGTACAGTGGGGGCAAGCCAAAGACCGTCGGTTATCGGAGTGCTCGCATTCTGATCGAAGCGTCTGCTGAGAAGCAGAGAACCTACGCAGGTCACTTGAACTCCTCCCGATCGGGAATCCGAGCTCCGTGCGCCTGCGCCGGAGCTCTTCTTTTTTGCCCAGACCCCGGTGTCTTCGGCCGGCGCCCCGTCATCGCGGAGCGCCTCGTATACACAAGGAGTGGCCATGGCGCAGAAGGATGCATCGGTCGCCGAGCTCACGAAGCATTTCGAGAACTCGACCGCCGTTCTGCTGACCGAGTACCGCGGTCTGACGGTTGCCCAGCTCAAGCAGCTGCGCAACGACATCCGTCAGGACGCGGATTACGCCGTGGTGAAGAACACGCTGACCAAGATCGCCGCGGCAAACGCGGGGGTCACGGGACTGGATGACGAGCTCAAGGGCCCGTCTGCCATCGCGTTCGTGCACGGCGACCCCGTCGCCGTCGCGAAGGGCCTGCGTGCCTTCGCCAAGGCTAACCCTCAGCTCGTGGTGAAGGGCGGCTACTTCGATGGCGCCGCTCTGACCGCGGATGAGGTCAACAAGCTCGCCGATCTCGAAAGCCGTGAAGTCCTGCTGGCGAAGCTCGCCGGTGCGATGAAGGCAACGATGACCAAGGCGGCATACGTCTTCCAGGCGCTTCCGTCGAAGGCCGTTCGCACGGTCGACGCGCTGCGCGAGAAGCAGGACACCGCGGCCTGACCCGGCCCGGCTGATTAACCCGATCAAGGAGATACAACATGGCTAAGCTCAGCACCGAAGAGCTTCTCGCGGCGTTCAAGGAGCTCACGCTCATCGAGCTGTCCGAGTTCGTCAAGGCGTTCGAGGAGACCTTCGACGTCACCGCTGCCGCCCCCGTCGCGGCTGCCGGCCCCGCCGCCGGTGGCGCTGCCCCCGCCGAAGAGGTCGAGGAGAAGGACTCGTTCGACGTCGTTCTCGAGGCCGCCGGCGACAAGAAGATCCAGGTCATCAAGGTCGTCCGCGAGCTCACCTCGCTCGGCCTCGGCGAGGCCAAGGCCGTCGTCGACGGTGCTCCCAAGGCCGTGCTCGAGGGCGCGAACAAGGAGACCGCCGAGAAGGCCAAGGAGGCCCTCGAGGCTGCCGGCGCTTCGGTGACCCTCAAGTAATAACGCTTCACCGTCGCGGCGACGCGACCACACGAGAGCCCGGATGCCATGGCATCCGGGCTCTCGTCGTCTCACCCGCGCGTCGTCTCGGTGGGGGAGTCGCGATCGGTCGGAAACACTTCGCGCCGACGGCTTCACCGTTCACACGATGGCAACGAATGAAGCCTGGGAATTCCTGATGAGGTCGTCTACGGTCGAAGAGACCCCCCGTCGATCCCCCCACCCGACGATGACCGTCGGATTCGCAGGAGACCCATGTCCCCCATGCCTTCTCAGCGTCCCTCGGGCCGCACCGCGACCGCGCTGAGCGCGGCGGTGGCCGCCGCCCTCCTGGGTTCCGCCCTGGTCGCCCCGGCTGCTTCGGCGGCCCCGATCGACCCCGCGGCGCCCTCGCTGCCGGTCGTCGAGACGGCTGCCCCCGACGCGTCGGACACCGCCGCCCCCGGCGACGTCGTGCCGCAGCCGGACACCGCGCAGACCGCCTCACCCGCCCCCACGCCGGCGGATCCGACGACGCCGGAGACGGCGGCTGCCGAGCCTCCCGCCGCCGGAGTGGCCGCGGCGGCGGAGGTCACCGCCATCCGCGACATCCAGGGCGAGGGCGACACCACCCCGCGGGACGGGCAGTCCGTCACCACGCGCGGCGTCGTGACCGCCGCGTACCCGACCGGCGGATACGACGGGTTCTTCCTGCAGACCGCGGGCACCGGCGGCGACCTGGGCGCCGATCACACGGCATCCGACGCGATCTTCGTCTACGGCTCCCGCGCGGTGGCCGAGGTCGCGGTCGGCGACCACGTCGAGGTCAGCGGAACCGCGAGCGAGTACAACGGCCTCACCCAGATCGTCTCGGACTCCGACCTCGTCACGGTACTGACCGACGCGGCCGAGCCCGTCACCCCGGCGACCGTCGCGTGGCCGCGGACCGACGAGGAGCGCGAGCGCCTCGAGGGGATGCTGCTGGCACCACAGGGCGACTTCACCGTCACCAACACCTACAGCACGGGCCAGTACGCCGAAGTGGGCCTGGCCGCGGGCACCACTCCGCTCCTCGCCCCCACCGAGGTCGCGCGCCCGGGCACCGCCGAGTTCGACGACGTCGTGGCCGACAACGCCGCCCGCGCCGTGGTCCTCGACGACGGAGCGTCGCTGAACTTCCAGCGCTCGGCCACCGATGTGCCGCTGCCGTACCTGTCGCTCACCGACCCGGTGCGCGTCGGCGCTCCGGCGTCGTTCACCCGGCCGGTCGTGCTCGACTTCCGTAACGACGCGTGGAAGTTCCAGCCCACCGGGCAGCTCACGGTCGACAACGCCGCCGACGTGCAGCCGGCGACCTTCGAGAACACGCGCACCGCACGGCCCGCCGACGTCGGCGGCACCGTACAGGTGGCCAGCTTCAACGTTCTGAACTACTTCACCACCACCGCCGAGGACGTCGGCTGCGATTCGGTCTACACCGACCGCGAGGGCAACCCGATCACGGCCAACCGCTGCGCCGAGCCGGGCCCGCGCGGAGCAGCCAACGACGAGAACCTCCAGCGCCAGCAGGCGAAGATCGTCGCCGCTCTGAACGCCCTCGACGCGGAGGTGGTCTCGCTCGAAGAGATCGAGAACTCCGCCGCTCTCGGGAAGGACCGTGACGAGGCGCTCTCGACCCTCGTCGGGGCGCTCAACGCCGACCTGGGCGAGGACGCCTGGGCGTTCGTCGCGTCGCCGACCGCGCTGCCGGCGTCGGAGGACGTCATCCGCACCGCCTTCATCTACAAGCGTGCGGCGGTCGTGCCGGTCGGCGACAGCGTCATCCTCGACGACCCCGCGTTCGCCAACGCGCGACAGCCGCTGGCCCAGGCCTTCGCGGCCGCCGGCGACGACGACGCGTCGTTCCTCGCGATCGTGAACCACTTCAAGTCGAAGAGCGACAGCGATCCCGCAGCCTCGGGCGACAACGCCGACGGCGACCAGGGCGCCTTCAACGGCGACCGCGTGCGTCAGGCGCAGGCGCTCGTCGACTTCGCCGCCGCGCGCACCGCGGACACCGGCGTCGACGAGGTGTTCCTGCTCGGCGACTTCAACGCGTACACGCAGGAGGACCCGATGCAGGTGCTCCGCGACGCGGGGTACGCCGATCTGGGGTCCACGACCGGCAAATACACGTACTCGTTCAGCGGTCAGTCCGGCTCGCTCGACCACGTGCTGGCGTCTCCGGCCGCGCAGGAGCTCGTCACGGGCACCGACGTCTGGAACATCAACGCCGGTGAGGCTCTCGCGCTGGAGTACAGCCGGTACAACGCCAATGTGCGCAACTTCTACGACGCGTCCCCCTACCGCTCCAGCGACCACGATCCCGTGGTCGTCGGGCTCGACCTGTCGGGGACGACCGAGCTGAACCTGCTCAACATCAACGACTTCCACGGGCGCATCGACACCAACACCGTGAAGTTCGCCGGCACGATCGAGCAGCTGCGGGCCGAGAAGGGCGAGCAGCGGTCGCTGTTCCTCTCCAACGGTGACAACATCGGCGCGTCGCTGTTCGCCTCGGCCAACGCCGACGACGCGCCCACGATCGACGTGCTCAACGCGCTCGGGCTCGCGGCATCCGCCGTCGGCAATCACGAGTTCGACAAGGGCATCGACGACCTGACCGGCCGGGTCACCGAGCGTTCCGCGTTCCCGTACCTGGGGGCGAACGTCTACCGGGACGGTCGACCGCTGCTGCCCGGCTACGAGATCGTCGAGGTGAACGGACTGCGCGTCGGCGTCGTCGGCGCGGTGACCGAGGAGACGGCGTCGCTCGTCAGCCCCGGAGGGATCGAGGGCCTGGAGTTCCGCGAGCCCGTGGCCGAGGTGAACCGCGTGGTCGCCGAGATCCGCGATCAGGTCGACGTGCTCGTCGCCGAGTTCCACGAGGGCGCGGCCCAGGGCGACGCGGCGGGGACCACCCTCGACGACGCGATCGCCGCGGGCGGGGCGTTCGCCCGCATCGTGACCGAGACCGATGCCGACGTGGATGCCATCTTCACCGGCCACACGCACGAGGAGTACGCGTGGGAGGCCCCGGTTCCCGGCGGTGACGGGACGCGTCCCGTGCTGCAGACCGGCAACTACGGCGAGAACATCGGCCAGGTCGTACTGACGATCGATCGCGAGAGCGGCGACGTCGTCGACCACGAGGCTCGCAACGTTCCGCGCCTGGCGGCCGAGGTCGTCGAGGACGACCCCGAGCAGACCGCCGAGAACAGCGCCGCCCTCGACGCCGACCTCATCGCGACGTACCCGCGGGTGGCCGAGGTGGACGACATCGTCGACCGTGCCCTGGCCGAGGCCGACCTCGTCGGTTCCCGCCCGGTGGGATCGGTCACGGCCGACATCACCACCGCCTTCCTCGGCGGGGCGTACGTCGACGGCGTGTACACGGGCGGCCAGCGCGACGACCGGTCGCAGCAGTCCGCGCTCGGCAATCTCGTCGCCGACGCGCTGCTCGACACGCTCGACGACCCCGCCCGCGGCGGGGCCGACATCACCGTGGTCAACCCGGGCGGCCTGCGCGCCGAACTGCTGCGCGGCGACGACGGCGTGATCACGTTCGCCGAGGCGAACGCGGTGCTGCCGTTCGTGAACAACCTGGGCACCACCACCCTCACCGGCGATCAGCTGCGCCGCCTGCTCGAGCAGCAGTGGGGCGACGAAGCGGGCCGTGCCGCGACGCTGGCGCTGAGCGTGTCCGAGAACCTGCGCTACACCTACGACGCCACTCGGGCGCCGGGGCAGCGCATCTCGGGCCTCTGGGTCGACGATGTCGCGGTGGATCCCGCGGCGTCGTATCGCGTCGGCTCGTTCAGCTTCCTGCTGCAGGGCGGTGACGCGTTCACCGTGTTCGACGAGGGCACGGAGCCGCGCGACTCGGGTCTCATCGACCGCGACGGCTGGATCTCGTACCTGTCGGCCCATCCGGGCCTCGCGCCGGACTTCGGTGCCCGCGCGGTCGAGGTGACGGGTGCGCCGACCGAGGTCGTCCGCGGCGCCGAGACGTCGTTCACGGTCTCGGGGCTCGACCTGACCTCGCTCGGCAGCCCCGCCGCCACCGAGGCCACGGTGATGGTCGGTGCGGGAGAAGCCCAGACGGTGCCCGTCCGCGACGGCGTCGCCCAGGTCACCCTCACGGTGCCCGTGGACGCCCCCGCCGAGGTCGGCATCCGCCTCGTCACGGCCTCGGGCTCGACGGCCACGGTGCCCGTGCGGGTCGTGGACGGTGCCGATGACGCCCCCTCGGGTCCGGGGGACTCCGGCGGCGGCGAGGCCGGCCCGGGCGCTCCCGGATCGCTTCCGCGCACCGGTGCGGACACGGCGTGGATGGGCGGCGGCGTGCTGGCGGCCCTCGCGCTCCTGGGCGTCGGTGTGGTGCTGCGTCGTCGCGGAGTGCGCCGGGCGGACTGAGCCGAAGAAGCACGGGACCCCGGATGCCACGGCATCCGGGGTCCCGTGCTGTCAGGCGGGGCGCGGGGGAGCGGTGGAGGATCGCACCACCAGGCGGGTCGCCGCCTCGGTGCGTCGCGGGGGCTCGCTGGTGCCCTCGATCATCGACAGCAGCATGCGCGTCGCCTCGACGCCCTGGTCGAGTGGGAACTGCTCGACGGTGGTGAGGGCGAACATCTCGGCGTAGTCGTGGCCGTCGATGCCGACGACGCTGAGCTGCGTCGGAACGGAGATGCCCATGCGACGCGCGGCGATGATGACGCCGATGGCGACCTCGTCGCACGCGGCGACGACGCCCGTGGGGCGGGAGGCGGCGTCGGCGAGGAACGAGGCGGCGGCCGCGTACGCATCGGTGATGGTCAGCGTGGACGGGACGTTGCGGATGCGGACGGCGAGTCCGTGGTCGTTCATGGCCTTGCGGTAGCCGATGGAACGCTCGTCGACGTCTTTCGCGGGGGCATCGCTGGGCGGCGTGCTGCCGACGAACGCGATGTCGGTGTGTCCCAGGGCGATGAGGTGCTGCGTGATGATGCGCGTGATGGCGATGTTGTCGAGGCCGAGGGTGGGAACCCCGGCGAGGGCGTTGCCGATGCTCACGACGGGTTTGCCGATGTTCGCGAGGCGTTCCAGATCGGCGTCGTCGGGTTCGAGGGCGACGGCGATGATGCCGTCGAAGCGCTTTCGGGCGAGGTAGGTGGAGTACAGGCTCTCGCGGTCGTTCGATCCGGGTTCGGCGACGTACAGGGTCACGTCGTACCCGCGGGGGATGAGGGTGCGCTCGACGCCCTCGACGATCGCGCCGAAGTACCAGCGGTTGACCTTCGGCACGATCAGGGCGATGGTGCTCGTGCGGCCGGTCGCCAGACTCACGGCGCTCGTGGAAGGGACGTAGCCGAGCGACTCCGCGGCGTCGGCGACGCGCCGACGCGTGTCGTCGGAGACGTAGCCGCCGCCGGTCAGTGCTCGGCTGGCGGTCGACTTGGACACGCCGGCCAGGCGTGCCACATCGGCGATTCCGCTCATCGTGTGTTCCTCGGGGTCCGATCGACATCGGTGTCGACGTCGAAGAAGAGTATCCGACAACGCGCTTTTGTGGAACCGGTTCCCCGCGATGCTTCCCCCCGGTTCTTCGCGTTTTTCCGCCAGTTATGCGTTCGTGATCTTTCGGCGTTGCGTCTCGTCGGGTTCTCGCCTACGGTGATCTGGAATCGGTTCCTGACAGGTTCCGATGCACCATTTGAACTCGAAGAGGAGAGACCACATGGGTATGTCACAGCGGTATCGCCTGCTGGCGCCCGTCGGGCTGCTGGCGGTCGGTGCGATTGCTCTCGCGGGCTGCGCCGAAGGCGACAGCAGCGGCGGCGGGAGCGGATCCGGGGGCGAGACGACCGTCCGCATCTCCGGCGGCATCACCGGCACCGAGGCCGACGCGCTGAACCAGAGCTTCGACCAGTTCACCGCGGACACGGGCATCAAGGTCGTCTACACCGGCGACAAGAGCTTCGAAGGCAACGTCGTGACCAAGGTCTCGGGTGGCGACGCCCCCGACATCGCGATCGTTCCGCAGCCGGGTCTGCTCAAGACCCTGATCGGCACCGGCGAGGTCCAGAAGGCGTCCGACGCCGTCTCGAGCAACGTCGACGAGTACTGGGGCGAGGACTGGAAGTCCTACGGCACCGAGGACGGCACGTTCTACGCCGCTCCCATGCTCGCCAACCTCAAGGGCTACGTCTGGTACTCGCCGGCGAAGTTCAAGGAGTGGGGCGTCGAGGTTCCCAAGACGTTCGACGAGCTGCTCACGCTCACGCAGACCATCCAGCAGAAGTCGGGCTCCGCACCCTGGTGCGCGGGCTTCGCCTCGGACGCCGCATCGGGCTGGCCCGGAACGGACTGGATCGAGGACATGGTCCTGCGTCAGTCCGGCCCCGACGTGTACGACCAGTGGGTGGCGAACGAGGTCAAATTCACCGACCCGCAGATCAAGGACGCCTTCGACGCCGTCGGCTCGATCCTGCTCAACCCGTCGTACGTCAACGCCGGTTTCGGTGACGTCAAGAGCATCAACTCGACCGCGTTCGCCGACGTCGCCGCCAAGGTGGCCGACGGCAGCTGCGCGATGACCCACCAGGCGTCGTTCCTCTCGGCGAACTTCCTCACGGTCACGAACGCGGCGGGCGAGACCCCCACGATCGCCCCCGACGGCGACGTGTACGCGTTCCTGCTCCCGGGCGTGAAGGAAGGCGAGCTGGCGGTCGAGGGTGGCGGCGAGTTCGTCGCGGCCTTCTCCGACGACGAGAGCGTTCAGAAGGTCGCCGAGTTCATGTCGACCCCCGAGTTCGCCGATGCCCGCGTCAAGCTCGGCGGCGTCATCTCGGCCAACAAGGGCGCCGACCCGTCGCTCGCCTCCAGCGAGTTCCTCACCGAGGCGATGAAGACGCTGCAGGACCCGAACACCACGCTGCGTTTCGACGCGTCCGACCTCATGCCGGCCACCGTCGGTTCGGGTTCGTTCTGGAAGGGCATGGTCAGCTGGATCGACGGCACGCCCACCGACGAGGTGCTCAGCAACATCCAGGCCGGCTACGACAACTAGCCGTTCCTGACGAGACCGATGGGCCGTCCGCGATGCGGGCGGCCCATCCGGTCCCGTCCTTCATCATCGCCCTCTCGCTCGGGCGTCAATCGATGAGCACGAAGGCGTGTTCGGGAGGGAAGTCATGACCGATATCAAAAACGCGGAGAAGGCGCCGGCGGCCTCGCCGGCGGGCCGGACGAAAGCGACACCGTCGCGCGGCTCCGCGCACAACCACCGGACCACGGTCATCGTGGTCTCCGTCGCCCTCATCCTGGCGGTGGCGCTCTTCCTCTTCATGGTGACGCGTCCCGCGGCAGAGACGCGACCCACCACCCTGGGCTTCTCGCTCAACAGCTTCTTCACCTGGCTGGGCGGACTCAACCCGCTCGCGCAGATCCCGCTCGTCCTCCTCGCCTTCGGCGTCGTCGTCGGACTGCTGCTGCTGCTCATCGAGTACGCGCCACGCGCGGGCAAGGGCTACTTCTGGCTCCGCCTGGTGGCGTGCTTCGCCATCCCGGTGATCGCCTTCATGCTGCTGCGTCCGTACCAGAACGCCGTGATCTACGTGCTCGGCATCGCGGTGCTGCTCGGCGCCGTGCTCTTCTACGCGGACTACCGGTCGCGTCAGGGGGCCGGGTACCTGTTCCAGCTCATCCTGTTCGCCGCCCCGGCGTCGATCCTGCTGCTGCTGGGGCTCGTCTACCCCGCTATCACCACGTTCTTCCAGTCGTTCTTCGACAAGACCGGTGACAACTTCGTCGGGTTCGAGAACTACATCTGGACCTTCACGAACCCCGAGGGCTTCTGGTCGGTCATCAACACCCTCATCTGGGTGCTGCTGGCGCCGACCATCGCGACGGCCATCGGCCTCGCATACGCGGTGTTCATCGACCGCGCGGCCGGTGAGAAGTACCTCAAGGTCCTCATCTTCATGCCGTTCGCCATCTCGTTCGTCGGTGCCGGCATCATCTGGAAGTTCGTCTACGACTTCCGCCAGGACAACCAGATCGGCATCTTGAACGCCATCGTCACGGCGTTCGGCGGTCAGCCGGTGTCGTGGCTGTCGGCGGCGCCGCTGATCAACACCCTGCTGCTGGTCGTGGTCTTCATCTGGAGCCAGACCGGCCTCGCCATGGTCATCCTCTCGGCGGCGATCAAGGCCGTTCCGACGGAGCAGATGGAAGCGGCAGAGCTCGACGGCGCGAGTGCCTGGGAGCGGTTCATCAACGTCACCGTCCCCGGCATCCGTTCGTCGCTGATCGTGGTGCTGACCACGATCGCCATCGGTGCGCTCAAGATCTACGACATCGTCGCGGTCATGACCGGTGGACGCAACGACTCGACCGTCCTCGCCTTCGAGATGGTCAACCAGCAGCAGCGGTTCCAGAGCTACGGCCACTCCGCGGCGCTGGCCGTGGTGCTGTTCCTCTTCGTGCTGCCGCTGATCATCTTCAACGTGCGCCAGATCCGGAAGCAGAGGGAAGTGCGATGACCATCGGAGTAGATGTCGTCGAGCCGATCGTCGATTCACGTTCGGCCCGCCAGGTCGAGCGCGACACGCGCCGGCACGAGAAGACGGCGCAGAAGCGCCTCACGTCCAAGGGCGCGACGATCGCGGCCGTCGTCATCGCGTTCTTCTGGACGATCCCGACGTTCGGCCTGTTCATCACGTCGTTCCGCCCCGGCTCCGACACGCAGTCGACCGGTTGGTGGACGGTGTTCACCGACCCCAGCTTCACGCTCGAGAACTACCGGCTCGCGCTGACCTCGGGCGGTACCGCCCTGACGCTGGCGTCGTCGTTCCTGAACTCGCTGGCGATCACGATCCCGGTGGTGCTGTTCGCCCTCGCGATCGCGTCGCTCATCGCCTACGCCTTCGCGTGGATCGACTTCAAGGGCCGCAACTTCTTCTTCATCTTCATCTTCGCGTTGCAGATCGTGCCGCTGCAGATGGCTCTCGTGCCGCTGCTGACGCTGTTCTCGCGCGGACTGACGATCAACGAGGTCACGATCTTCCCGGGCTTCGACCTTCGCGGGGTGGAGCACAGCTTCGCCACCGTGTGGATTGCGCACGTGATCTTCGCGATGCCCCTGGCGATCTTCCTGCTGCACAACTTCATCGCCGAGATCCCGGGTGAGGTCATCGAGGCGGCTCGCGTCGACGGCGCCGGACACGGGCAGATCTTCTTCCGCCTGATCCTGCCGCTCGCGGCTCCCGCTCTGGCGTCGTTCGCGGTGCTCGAGTTCATCTGGGTGTGGAACGACCTGCTGGTGGCGACGATCTTCGCGCCATCGTCCTCTCTGCCTCTGACGCAGTCGCTGAACTCGCTGTCGGGCACCTGGGGCGACCAGTGGTTCCTGCAGTCGGCCGGAACGTTCATCTCGATCCTCGTGCCGCTGCTGGTGTTCTTCCTGCTGCAGCGCTTCTTCGTGCGCGGCCTGCTGGCGGGTGCGACGAAGGGCTGAGCCCGACTCCGGCGAAGGGGCGCGGCATCCATTCGGGTGTCGCGCCCCTTCGGCGTTTCGAGCGGATGCCGCGCCGCCCGCCGCCCGCCGCCCGCCCCGCGCCGCCCGCCGCCCGCCGTGCGCCGCCCTCCGCATAAACGCTGTTCCTGCGCATAAACGCGGCGACGGAGCGTTTACGCGCAGGAACAGCGTTTATCGCGGTGGGCCGGGTGTGCCCGAGGCGCGGCTGCCCGGCGCGGCTGCCCGACGCGGCCGCGCGGGACTGCGGCGCGGGACGGCTGCGCGAGGCGGCTGCCCGACGCGGCGGCGCGGGGCTGCTGCGCGGGGCTGCTGCGCGGGGCTGCTGCGCGGGGCTGCGGCGCGGCTGCTCGGCGCGGCGGCGGACGCAAACGGCGCCGACCGGGAGCGGCGGGAACACCGTGCGCACGCGGTGTCCGCTGCGGATCGCGGCGCGGCTCAGACCGACGGACGGCCGTGCGTCAGGCGCTGCAGCCGAGGCGTGACTGGATGTCGCGCATCGCGTCGATCTCGGCGGACTGACCGCTCACGATCGTGCCGGCCACCTCGGCCACGCGGGGCTCGTCGCCCAGCTCGATGACGGCCTGCGCCATGGGGATCGCGCCCTGGTGGTGGCGGATCATCAGCTCGAGGAACAGGCAGTCGGCGGGCTGTCCCTCGAGGGTGCGGAGTCGGTCGAGCTGCGCGTCGGTGGCCATGCCCATCTCGCCGAGCAGCTGCTCCTGCGTGAGGGCGGAGGTGTCGCCGTGGCTGTGCTCGCCCGACTTCTCCATCCACGTCATGAGCGGCTGGTCCGAGGCTTGGGGCAGACCCCACTCGACGAGCCAGCCGTACATCTCGCCCCGCTGACCGGACTGCGTGGTCGCGATGTCGTACGAGAGGGCGCGCAGCTCGTCGTCGGCGGTCTTGCGATAGATCTCCATGGCCATGAGCACCGCCTGGGTGTGGTGCACCTGCATGTCGCGGGCGAAGCCGGCGTCGGCGGAGGTCGTCGAGGGGTGCGCCGGCGCGGCCGTCGCGCCGAACGCCGTGAAGCGTCCGATCGCGAAGGCCACGGCGACGACCGCCACGGCGATGAGGGCGACGACGGCCCACCGGACCGCGGGGCGTGCGACCGGGGCGTCGTCGGTCATCAGGCCTTGCCCGGACCTTCCACGCCACCCGAGCACGCGGCGTTCGGCTCGGGGGCGTTCTGGCTGCGCCAGAACTCGGTGAAGAACTCTCCGATGCGCGGGTCGCTCGGATCGTCGAGCTTCAGCTGGTGGTTCCAGGCGCTGACGGCGACGGGGGTGTCCATGTCGGGGTACGGCGAGAGGATCGCGTAGCTCGAGGGCAGAACCGCCTTCAGGGCGTCGATGCCGGCCTCGTCCACGCGGGCGGGGTCGTAGGTCACCCAGATGGCGCCGTGCTCCATGGAGTGCACGGCGTTCTCGTTCTGCTGGGGCTCGGTGTAGACGCCGCAGTTGAGCCAGATCGGGTTGTGCGGGCCGCCGGCGGGAGGGGTCTGGTCGTAGGTGACCGCATCTTGCACGTGATCGGAGCGGTTCTCGAAGGTCTGCACCCCGTCGATCTCGCGCCCGGTGCTGTTGCCGGCCTGGTAGCTCGTGGGGGGCTCGGGGGCGAAGGCGAAGGATGCCACGACCAGGCCGATCACCGCGAGGGCAGCCGTGGAACCGACGACCCACCAGACCAGCTTTCCGCGCTTTCGGCGCGCCATCTGCTTCTGGTACTCGGCGAGCTTCTGCTGCCGTTTCTGCTCGCGCTGCTGCTTGACGGTGAGGTCGATGTCGGCCTGCTTCGCGGGGTTGCCGCTCGCGCGCTTGTCGGAGGGGGAAGTCATGCGCTGTGTTCTGTCTCTCTTCGGGGCGGGACACATCGGCATGCGCCGACGATCCCAGCCTATTCGGGTGAATGGGCCGGTGGCCTGGGAGGAACCCGCGAGCCGGGATGGTGGCGCACGGGGTGGGACGCTAGTATTAACGACGTCGAATCGATTCGAGGTTCGACGATCCCCCCTTTTTTTCTCAGCCCGACTCGTTCGGGCTGTCCGTGTTGCGAAACGAAACTGACGCGTGCTCGATACTGCTTCCCACCCCGTGATCCCCGCAGCGGCTTCTGCCGCGCAGACCCCCACCGGCGCCATCCGCGCGCTGGGCAAGAACCCCGCCACCGCACCGATCGTGCTGCACCCGGGCGACGCGATCCCCGCGTCGCGCCGCGTGCTGTACATCATCGTGCTCGGCGCACTGACGGCCCTCGGCCCGTTCACCATCGATCTCTACCTGCCGGCGTTCCCGGTTCTCGAGGCCGATTTCCAGACCTCGGCGGCGGCGATCCAGCTGACCCTCACGGGCACGATGATCGGCTTCGCCCTCGGCCAGCTGATCGTCGGGCCCCTCAGCGACAAGGTCGGACGCCGTCTTCCCCTGCTGTCGGTGACCGCCCTGCACGTGGCCGCGAGCATCTTCGCCGCCCTCGCACCGACGCTCGAGACGCTCTCGATCGCGCGCGTGCTGATGGGCGCGGGCGCCGCCGCCGGCGGTGTCGTCGCCGCGGCGATCATCCGCGACCTCTTCGGCGGGCGCCGCCTGGTAGTCATGCTCTCGCGCATGGCGATGGTGTCGGGCGTCGCACCCGTGCTGGCTCCGCTCGCGGGTTCCGCGCTGCTGCTGGTGATGAACTGGCGGGGCATCTTCGTCGTGCTCGCCGTGTACGGCGCGGTCATGCTCGTGTCGGCCATCCTGTTCGTGCCCGAGACCCTTCCGGCGGCCCGCCGCGGCGGCCCGGGAGCCACCACGGTGTGGCAGCGGTACGCGAGCGTCTTCCGCGACCGCGTCTTCATCGGCGTGCTGATCATCGGGGCGATGACCTTCAGCGGTCTGTTCTCGTACCTCTCGGCGTCGTCGTTCCTGTTCCAGGTGACCTACGGCTTCAACGCCCAGCTGTACGGCGTGCTGTTCGCGGCCAACTCGGTCGGCGTGGTCGTCGGCGTGCAGGTCGCGTCACGTCTCGCGGCCCGGTTCGGCCCCCAGTGGGTCATGGCCTTCTCGACCGCTGTCCTCGTGCTCGCCGGCGGTGCCATCGTGGTGACCGACCAGCTGGGACTGGGACTGTGGGGGACCATCGTGCCGCTGTTCTTCTTCATGACCGCGTGCGGCTTCACCTTCCCGTGCGCACAGGTGCTCGCCCTCGACCGGCACGGCAAGGCCGCGGGGACGGCGCAGTCGATCATCGGCGCGGCCAACTTCGGCATCGCCGGCATCATCTCGCCCCTCGTCGGGCTGCTGGCCACCGGATCGGGCATCACCGCCACGACCATGGCATCCGTGATGCTCGGGTGCGCGGTCATCGGCGTGATCTCGCTCTGGGTGCTCGTGCGCCCGCGCACGGTCGAGCGCCTCGCGCCCTGACCGCCCGGCGACACCCCGCCGACACCGGCGGCCGCGAACAGTAGCAGAGCGGGCGTCGGTGTTCCGCGTGGCCTCGGCGAGCGGCATCATGGGTCAATGGATGCCGCTGCGACCGACGACCCCGTTCTCGATGCGCGCCCGCAGCGGTTCCGCGCCGTCGTCGGAGTGGTGCTGGTGGCTGTGGCGTGCGGCCTGGGGGCGTGGGTGTACTTCCGCGGTCCGAGCCCGTTCGCGGTGGACGTCTGGTGGAACCAGTTGTTCGCGGCGGCTCCGTCGCAGCCGCTGTTCGTCTTCGCGCTCGCGATGGACCAGGTGGGCGGTCACCTCACCGCCGTGCTGATCATTCCGCTCGGAGGGGCGCTCGTGCTGTTCCTGTCGCGGCGGCGATGGTCGGCACTGTACTTCCTGACCGCGTCGGCGGGCAGCGCCCTGTTCGTGCAGGTGCTGAAACAGACCTTCGGTCGCGCTCGTCCCGAAGACATCCTCATCCTCAGCGACTACGGCTCCTTCCCCTCGGGTCATACCGCGAACGCCGCGACGATCGCGGTCGTCGCCGCGGTGATCTTCCCCCACGCCTGGGTGCGCGTGGTGGGCGTGGCCTGGATCGTGCTGATGGCGTTCAGCCGCACCTACCTGCACGCGCACTGGCTGTCGGACACCCTGGGTGGCGCGCTGGTGGGAGCGGGGGCGGCGCTCATCCTGGCCGCCGCGTTCTCGCGGTTGCGGTACCGCGACGCCGACCGACTCGTGATGAGACGCGCGCGCCGGGCGGATGCCGGGACGCGGGGCGCGTCGTAGGCTGACGCGCATGAGCGCCGCCGCTGACGAGACCCCCGCTTTCTCCGACGCCGACGCCGAGGTCGCCCGTCTGAGGGCCGAGGCCGATGCCGCCGAGGCCGAGCTGCGACTCGCCCGTGCGCGCGCCGACCTGGCCGCGGCCGAGGCGACGGCTGCCCGTGCGCGCGCGGCGGCGGCATCGGCGCGGCCGGTTGGGGAGCCCGCGGCGGCGCCCGAGGTCGTGCCGACGACGACGGCACCCGCTCCGGCCGGGTCTGCGGCGCCCGGGCGGTCCGACCCCTCCGCGTCGCCCCGCACCGCCCCACCCGCGGACACCTCGGTCGGATCCGCCGCGTCGGGGCCGCTGTCCGACGCCCAGGTCGCCGCCGTCGCCGCGGGCTACACCGCCGACGGTGCGACCCTCGACCTCGGCGTGCTCATCAATGGCGGGCCGGTGGCATCCGTTCCCGTGCGCATTCCGCTGGCGATGACGAACCGCCATGGTCTGGTCGCCGGCGCCACCGGCACGGGCAAGACGCGCACCCTGCAGTTGCTCGCCGAGCAGTTGTCCGAGAACGGGGTGCCCGTGTTCGCCGCCGACATCAAGGGCGACCTCTCGGGTCTGGCCGCGCCCGGGACGCCGAGCGAGAAGCTCGCCGCGCGGACCGCCGCCCTCGGTCAGGACTGGTCGGCGCGGGCGTTCCCGACCGAGTTCTTCGCGCTCGGCGACGACGTGGGCGCGGGCATCCCCGTGCGGGCGACGGTCTCGGGCTTCGGACCGCTGCTGCTCAGCCGGGTGCTGGGCCTGAACGCGACGCAGGAGTCGAGCCTGGGACTGGTGTTCCACTACGCCGACGAGAAGGGGCTCGCCCTCGTCGACCTGTCCGATCTGCGGGCGGTGCTGCTCCATCTGACCGCAGACGAGGGCAAGGCCGAGCTGAAGGGCATCGGCGGGTTGTCGGCCGCGACGGCGGGAGTGATCCTGCGCGAGCTCATCGCGTTCGCCGCGGCGGGCGCCGAGACCTTCTTCGGCGAGCCCGAGCTCGACGTGAGCGTGTTCCTGCGCACCGATGCCACGGGTGCCGGCATCGTGAGCCTGCTCGAAGTGCCCAACGTGGCCGCGCGACCCGAGCTGTACTCGACGTTCCTCATGTACCTGCTCGCAGAGCTGTACGAGACGCTCCCCGAGGTCGGCGATCTCGACAAGCCCAAACTCGTGTTCTTCTTCGACGAGGCGCACCTGCTGTTCCGCGACGCGTCGAAGGCGTTCCTCGCCGCGATCACCCAGACGGTGCGGCTGATCCGCTCGAAGGGCGTCGGGGTCTTCTTCGTGACCCAGACGCCGAAGGACGTTCCCGGTGACGTGCTCGCCCAGCTGGGCTCGCGTGTTCAGCACGCCCTGCGGGCCTTCACCCCCGACGATGCGACGGCGCTGCGGGCCTCGGTGCGCACGTACCCCGACTCGGGCTACGACCTCGAACGGGTGCTGCAGGAGCTCGGCACGGGCGAAGCGATCATCACCGTCATGAGCGAGCGCGGGGCGCCCACCCCGGTCGCCTGGACACGCCTGTTCGCCCCGCGGGCGTCGATGGCGCCGATCAGCGCCGACGCGATGGCCGCGGCGGTCTCGTCATCGCCCCTCTTCTCGACCTACGGCACCCCCGTCGACCCCGAGTCCGCGCGCGAGATCCTCGGCGCACGCCTGCAGGCCGCGACCGACGCGCAGGAGGCCATCGAGCGGGCGAAGAAGGCCGCCGCCGACCAGGCCGAGTTCGCGAAGCAGAAGGCCGCGATCGACAAGGCACGCGCCGACGCGCAGAAGAAGGCGCAGCGCGAGTACGACCGGATCCTCAAGACCACCGCGGCGCCGCGCCGCCGGGCGAGCACCCCGACGGCGCCTCTCGACGATCTGCTGGGGCGCGGGGCGACGAAGAGCATCGTGTCGGGGGTCATCCGCGGACTGTTCGGCAACGGGCGTCGGCGCTGAGGCCCCCCCGGGCTGATGGCGGGCGGCGCGGGACGTCGTCGGCCCGGCACAACCTCAGTGATTCGCGCAAAGTCGGCGGAGTTCGGGGGTTTCCGGCTGAGCGAACGCGAATCGCTGACCTTCTGCACGGTGTCGCGGCGCCGTTGCGCCGAGGGGCGAACGACGAACGGGGAGGGATGCCGTGACCTCCGGCATCCCTCCCCGTTCCGGCGCGGCTACGAGCGGCGGATCTGCAGCGGCATGGTCGAGGTGTCGATGAGCGGGTCGTCGTCCTGCCGCTCGACGAGGGCCTCGGCCTCGGCCGTGGTCTCGACGGTGGGCATCGATCCGAGCAGCGGTCGGCGGGCCGTCTCGCGCATGGAGAGAAGGGCGACCAGCCCCAGAGCGGCGAAGAACATGATGTAGAACGCCGGCATGAGGGTGTTGCCGGTCAGGTCGATGAGCGCCTGACTGAACAGCGGGGTGGTGCCGCCGAACAGCGACACGGCGATGTTGTAGGCGACGGCCATCGCCCCGAACCGCGACGCGGTGGGGAACAGGGCAGGCAGAGCGGATGCCGAGATGGCGACGTAGAACGCCACCGGCACCGCCGCCATGCACAGGGCGATCATCACCGCCCACAGCTCACCGATCTGCATGATGAGGAACGCCGGAACCAGCAGCACCAGGGCGGACACCGCGGCGATGGCGTACACGGGCTTGCGGCCGATCCGATCGCTCAGGCGACCGATCAGGGGGAGGGCTGCCGACATGACCAGCAGAACCGGCACGGTCGCCACCGCGGCCGACAGGTTGGATACGCCCACCTCTTTCTCGAGATAGGTCGGCATGTAGCTGGTGAGGGCGTATCCGGCGGTGTTGGTGGCGGCGACGAGGGCGATACCGATCAGGAGCGCTCTCCAGTGGTGCCGCACGATGCCGATCAGACCCTGGCGGGCCATCGGGTCGTCCGCATCGATCTCGGCCGAGCCGGTGTGCTCGAAGGCGGGCGTCTCGGGAATGCGCAGACGGAAGTAGATCGCGACGATTCCGAGCGGGATCGCCAACAGGAACGGGATGCGCCACCCGTAGTCGACCATGGCGTTCTCACCCGAGATCGAGGTGGTGATCGCGGTGGTGATCGCCACGGCCGAGGCGCCGGCGGCGAAGCCGACGTACGACCCGACATCGAGCCACGACGACCAGAATCCGCGCCGGCGGTCGGGCGAGAACTCCGAGACATAGGTGGTCGCCCCGGCGTACTCGCCGCCGGTCGAGAAGCCCTGCACCATCTTGAGCAGGTACAGGGGGACGATCGCCCACAGCCCGATCTGCGCGGAGGTGGGGAGGATGCCGATGAGCGCGGTGGCCGCGGCCATCATCGCCATCGTGAGGAACAGCACTTTCTGGCGGCCGATGCGATCGCCCAGCGGGCCGAGCACGAAACCGCCGAAGGGGCGGACGAGGAAGGAGATGGCGAAGCCGAGCAGCGTGACCAGCAGGTTCCAGGGGGCGGGGACGTCGGAGGCGAAGACGACGGTGAGCGTGACGGCGAGGTAGCCGTAGATACCGAAGTCGAACCACTCCATGAAGTTGCCGACGACGGTGCCGCCGATGGCGGTGCGGACGCGCTTCTTGTCGATGACGATCACGTCGTCGACCTCGAGCCGCGCGGCTTCGGATGCCGAGGGGGGTTTCTCGTTCATCGGTCCAGCTTCACTCGGATCGGCTTTCGTTTCCAGTCCGGGCGCTGCGCGCGAGCGTGTGTTAGCGGAAGGTCAGCACCCGATCGCCCCACTCGCGGCGGGGTGCGCGTCGAGCGGACCGGAACGATCCGGCGGCACGCGCTCACCCTCGCGTCCGTCAAGCCCCCGGTGATGTCGGATGCCGCGCGTACCGTGGCGGGCATGACCGAGCTCTCCGCCCCCACCGGCCGCGAAACCGCGCTCGTCGCCCAGCCCCGGCCCGACGGCTCGGCCCCTCGCGCCCTGGTGTTGGGTGCCACCGGATATCTGGGCGGTCGACTCGTTCCCCGACTGCTCTCGGCCGGCTACCGCGTGCGCGTGATGGCGCGCGATCCGCGCCGCGTCGAGGCGTTCCCCTGGGGTGACGAGGTCGAGACGGTCGCCGGCGACGCGACCGACGCCGATGCGGTCCGCAGCGCCGTCGAGGGCGTCGACGTGCTCTACTACCTGATCCATTCGATGGGCAGCGGCCGCGACTTCGAGGCCACCGACCGGCGCGCGTCGCAGACGGTCGCCGACGCGGCGGCGGCGGCCTCGGTGTCGCGCATCGTCTACCTCGGCGGACTGCACCCCGACGACGCCACGCTGTCGGCGCATCTGCGCTCGCGCGTCGAGGTGGGCGACATCCTGCTGGCCAGCGGTGTGCCCACGCTCGTGCTGCAGGCGGGCGTCGTCATCGGCTCGGGCTCCGCCTCGTTCGAGATGGTGCGCCACCTCACCGACGTGCTGCCGTACATGCCGGCACCCAAGTGGGTGCGCAACCACATCCAGCCGATCGCCGTGCGCGACGTGCTGCACTATCTGCTCGGAGCCGCTCGGGTCGCGCCGAACGTCAACCGCGCCGTCGACATCGGCGGCCCCGACGTGCTGCGATACGGCCAGATGATGAACGGCTACGCCCTCGAGGCCGGCTTGCACCAGCGCGCGATCGCCTCGTTGCCCGTGCTCACCCCGCGACTCGCGTCGCACTGGGTCAATCTCGTCACCCCCATCCCGAAGGCCATCGCACGGCCCCTGGTCGAGTCGTTGCAGAACGACTGCGTCGTGAAGGACCGGGCGATCGACGACCTGGTGCCGCGTCCCGAGGGGGGTCTGCTGCCGTACCGCGACGCCGTCCGCCGCGCCCTCGGACGCGTGAACGACGACGCCATCGAGACCAGCTGGCAGGATGCCGAGGTCTCGGGCGTTCCGAGCGACCCGCTGCCGAGCGACCCCGACTGGGCCGGACGCCTGGTGTACACCGACGAGCGCACCATGACGACGACGGCGAACTCCGCGCAGCTGTGGTCGGTCATCGAGGGCATCGGCGGCGAGAACGGCTGGTACTCCTCGCCCCTGCTGTGGGCGATCCGCGGGTGGATGGACCGCCTGGTCGGTGGGGTGGGCCTCGCCCGCGGTCGCCGTAGCCGCTCGGTCGTGACCGTCGGCGACGCGCTCGACTTCTGGCGCGTCGAGGCCATCGAGCCCGGCCACCTGCTGCGCCTGCGCGCCGAGATGAAGGTGCCCGGGGGAGCCTGGCTCGAACTGCGCGCGACCCCCGAGGGCGACGGAGCGCGCTTCGACCAGCGCGCGCTCTTCTTTCCGACCGGTCTTGCCGGGCGCCTGTACTGGCTGGCCGTGCTGCCCTTCCACGGCCTCATCTTCAGCGGTATGGCCCAGCGCATCACCGCTGCTGCCGAGCACGTGCAGCGCGATAATCCGGAGCCGAAGGCCGAGGCGGGTCGCATCGCGCCCGAGGTCCCCGAGGTCGAGACGGTCTGACGATGCTCTCGTGCGCGTCTCGCGTCTCGTCGCGCTCGTCGGGGTCCGCCCCTCGGGCGTCTGACCTAGGCTGATCCCGTGCCGCACGTCGCCCGGGTGATCACCGTTTCCGACCGCTCCGCCGCGGGCCTGCGCGAAGACCGCGGCGGCCCGCTCGCCGTGTCGCTGCTGCGCGAGGCCGGGTTCACCTGCGCCGACGCGGTCGTCGTGCCCGACGGGGCCGACAGCGTCGAGGCCGCGCTGCGCGCCGCCGTCGCCGAGGGGCCGGGCCTCATCGTCACCACGGGCGGCACGGGCATCGCCCCCCGCGACCGCACGCCCGAGGGCACCGCCCGGGTGCTCGATCGTGAGCTGCCCGGCATCGCCGAAGAGCTTCGTCG
Organism: Microbacterium sp. BH-3-3-3; assembly: GCF_001792815.1. Classification (NCBI taxonomy): domain Bacteria; kingdom Bacillati; phylum Actinomycetota; class Actinomycetes; order Micrococcales; family Microbacteriaceae; genus Microbacterium; species Microbacterium sp. BH-3-3-3. Next base: position 2,835,832 of record NZ_CP017674.1, read on the forward strand.
CCGGGGCCTCGCCGACACCCCCCTGTCGGTCATCTCGCGCGGGCTGGCGGGGATCGTCGACCCCGGGGTGCTCGTCGTCAACCTTCCCGGATCCACGCGCGCCGTGGCATCCGGAATCACGGTGATCGCCGAGATCGCCCCGCACGTGCTCGACCAGCTCGCCGGAGGAGACCACGCATGAGTGCCGTCCGCATCGCCCGCCTGTCGGAGCAGCCGCTCGACCTCGACGTGCACCTCGACGCCGTCGAGGACCCCTCGTCGGGGGCCGTGACCACCTTCGTCGGGCGCGTCCGCGACACCGACCCCGATGCCTCCGACGCGGTGGTCGCCCTGGAGTACAGCGCGCACCCCGACGCCGAGCAGGCGCTTCACCGCATCGCCGAGGACGCCGCGGCCGGCACCGACGCGATCGTCGCCGTCAGTCACCGCGTCGGGCGACTGGGCGTGGGCGATGCGGCCGTGATCATCGCCGTGGCATCCGGTCACCGCGCCGCGGCGTTCGAGGTGTGCCGCACGGTGATCGAGACGATCAAGACCGACCTCCCCGTGTGGAAGCGTCAGGTCGAGGCCGACGGCACCACGGAGTGGAAGGGTCTGGGCGGGTAGGTATCAGATCTGATACCCTCTGGGGTATGAGTATGGATCTGCCCCCGGGGCTGGCGGAGGTGCTCGACTCCGCGGTGCGGCTGCAGGAGCTCGTTCCGGATGCCGTCCTGGTCGGCGGGTCTGCGGCGGCCTCGTACGCCCGGCACCGCATGTCGGCCGACCACGATCACGTGCTCGCGGACCTGCAGGACCGGTTCGACCTCGTCCTCGATGCGTTGGAGCGTGACGGTGACTTCGTGCTCAATCGCGCTGTCCCGGGCGAGATCATTCTCGGCGAATTGGGCGGTATCGAGGCGGGCGTGCGGCAGCTCATCCGGCGTCGGCCGTTGGAGGTGCAGCGAGTGACGCTCCCCTCCGGGGGAGGGATCACGGTCCCGACGGTCGCCGAGATCGCCCGCATCAAGGGTTTCCTCATCGTCAAGCGCAATCAGATGCGCGACTACCTCGACGTCGCTGCCCTCTCCGGCGCGTTCGGAGACACCGAGATCGGCGGCGTCCTCGCGGGCATCGACGAGTACTACACCGACCCCTCGCATCCCGAGGATCGTCCCGTGCAGGCCCAATTGGCGCGTCAGCTCGCCTCACCGGCCCCGAAAGACCATCGGGCGATCGCGGGACTCGCCGCCTACAAGGGATTGGTGACTCGGTGGCGTGACTGGGATGACGTCGTCACCGAGTGTCGCGCTCTCTCCGTCCACCTGATCTGATCGGAGCCGTCATGCCTCTGCGTTTCCGCAACATCGACGCGACCCCTGACGATCCCGTCGAGGCGTGGGGGTTCGAGGGGATGCTGGCCGCGATCGATCGGGGATACGCGGCCGACTGGCGAAAGCTCATCGAGGCGGTGGCGGACGACCCTGCTCTGCGCGCGATCTACAACGACGCGCGCGAGGTCGCGGAGTCGGAGGCGACGGTGGCACTGCTCGACGCGGCGCTCGCCTCCCGCACCCGCTCTTCGGAGGAGGAGGCGCGGGAGCGTCTGCGGGCGGCCTTCCGAGCGACACGTCTCACGCAGGCACAGCTCGCCGCCCGGCTGGCGACGTCGCGACCGCGCGTGACGTCGTATCTGAGTGGCGCGGTGACGCCGTCGATGGACGTGTTGGTCGCCGTCGAGGGGATCGCCCGGGAGCGGACCACGCCGTCACTTGTCGCGCACCTCGAGCTGGTGTGAGCCGGGCCGCGGCGCTCGTGGCGTCGTGGGGCGCGCTCAGCCGCCCGCGAAGGGCGGCAGCACGTCGACGTGGGTCGCGCCGGTGAGCGCCACGTCGTCGTCGTGGCGCGTCCCGTCGACGAGCACGGCGCAGCGATCCAGGATGCCGACGAGGGCGGGGTGGGCGGCGGCGATCGCCGTGCGCAGCGCGACCAGGGTCGTCTCGGCGCGGTCCTCGGCATCCGTGCCGGCCGCCTCGGCGGCGGCGGCGAAGTAGCGGACGCGGACGCTCATGCGAGCGTCCCGTCCGCGGCATCCGACTCGCCCGGACGCCGCCAGTCGCCCGACTTGCCGCCGGTCTTCGACACGATGCGCACGTTCTCGATGAAGGTGCCCTTGTCCATGCCTTTCACCATGTCGACGATGGCGAGGGCGGCGACCGAGACGCTCGTGAGCGCCTCCATCTCGACGCCGGTGCGGTCGGCGGTGCCGACGGTGGCCTCGATCTCGACGCCGTCGTCGGTGATCTCGAGCTCCACCGAGGCGCGGTGCACGCCGATGACGTGGGCCAGCGGCAGCAGAGCCGGAGTCGACTTGGCGGCCTGGATGCCGGAGATCCGCGCCACGGCCAGCACATCGCCCTTGGGGGTGGTGCCGTCGCGGAGGGCCGCGACCACCTCGGGCGCGCACCGCACGAAGCCCCGCGCGGTCGCCGAGCGCACGGTGGGCTGCTTGAGCGTGACGTCGACCATGCGGGCGTGGCCCGTGGCATCCAGGTGGGTGAAGGTCATGGAATCAGCATGACATCGAGCGGGTCGCCCACGGCGACGGCCGACACGTCGGCGGGGACGATCGCGAAGGCCTCGGCGCGCGCGAGCGAGGCCGCGAGGTGCGAACCCGACCCTCCGGCCGTGGCCGGGCGTACGGTTCCGGCGACCAGATCGACCGCGGCGGGGAGGTACTGGCGGCGTCCGGGCGGAGTCGCCCAGCTCTCGGATGCCGTGAGGCGGGCGAGACGTCGGTCGACGTCGGCGCGCCCCTGGAGCACCAGCAGGGCGGGGCGCACGAACACCTCGAACGACACCGCGACGCTGACGGGATTGCCGGGCAGACCGAAGACCAGGCGACCGTCGGGGAGGACGCCGAAGGCCTGCGGCTTGCCGGGCTGCATGGCGATCCTGTCGAAGGCGATGCGGTCGGCGAGTGCCAGCCGTACGGGCTCGTAGGCGCCCGCGCTCACTCCGCCGGTGAACACGACGACATCGGCGCGCGCCGCGCGGGCGAGCACGGCGTCGATGCCGGCGGGGTCGTCGCCGATGCGGTCGACGAGGTCGATCTCGGCGTCGGCCTCGGTGACGAGCGCGGTCAGCAGCGTCGCGTTGGAATCGGGGGTCTGGCCGCGTTCTGGCGCTGCACCGGGGGCGACGAGTTCGCTGCCGGTCGACACGATCGCCACGCGGGGGCGGCGCGTGACCGACACGGTGTCGACGCCGGCGGCGGCCGCCGCGGCCAGGGCGAAGGCGCCGAGGCGCTCGCCGGGCGAGAGCACGATGTCACCCGCGCGCGTGTCGCCGCCGCGGCGACGGATGAAGGCGCCCGCACTGGCGGGACCCCGGCGCACCTCGACCGAGCCGAGCGAGTCGGCAAGGCCCCCGGTCGTGTCCTCGAACGGCACGATGGCGTCGGCGTCGGCGGGAACGGCCGCGCCCGTCATGATGCGCGCGGCCTCACCCGTCGCGAGCGTCGGGTCGTCGGCGGTGCCGGCCGGCAGATCTGCCACGACCCTCAGGGTCACCGGGGTCTCGGCATCCGCCCCCTCGACGTCGGCGAAGCGCACGGCGAAGCCGTCCATCGACGAATTGTCGAAACCGGGCAGGTCGTGGGCGGCGAGCACGGGCTCGGCGAGGGTGCGTCCGGCCGCGGCAGCCAGCGGCACCTCTTCGGCGGGAAGCAGCGCGACGGCGGCGAGTACGCGGTCGCGGTGCTGTTCGACGGTGAGCAGCGGGGTCATCGGGGCCTCCGGGATCTGGGCGAGACGGGTCACGGGTGCCGCGCGGGCACGAGCGGGAGGATGTCGTGCCGCGCGCGGAGCGCGTCGATCACGATGAGTCGGCCGAGGAGCGGTTCTCCGGCGCCGGCGATCAGCTTGATCGCCTCGGTCGCGAGCAGCCCGCCGACCTGCACGCAGAGCGAGCCGAGCACGCCGACCTGCGCGCACGTGGGCGGTTCTCCGGCCGAACCGGGAGGGAACAGATCGCCGAGCACCACGGGCGCGTGGCCCTCGGGCGGGGCCGACCAGAACACGGTCACCTGCGCCGCCCACTCCTGCACGGCCCCCCAGACGAGGGGGATGCCGAGGGACTCGGTCGCGGCGGCGACGGCCTCGCGCGTGTCGAAGGTGTCGCTGCCGTCGATGACGAGATCGGCGCCCTCGAACAGCTCGCGGGCGTTGTCGGGGGTCAGCCGTACGGTGTGCTCGCGCACGACGGTGAGGGGGGAGAGGTCGCGAACGGCGCGGGCGGCCGATGCCGTCTTGGCGGTGCCGATGTCGTCGACGCGGTGCATCAGCTGACGCTGCAGGTTGGTGCGCTCGACGACGTCGTCGTCGATGACGATCAGTTCGCCCACGCCCGCAGCCGCGAGCGACAGCAGCACGGGGGAGCCGAGACCGCCGGCGCCGACGACGGCGATGCGGGCGGCCGCCAGACGACGCTGCCCCTCCTCGCCGATGCCGAGCAGCACGGCATGGCGGGCGGTGCGGATCAGCTCTTCGGGGGCGAGGGATGCCACCGGCTCGACGAGCGGCTTCATCCGCCGATCGCGCTCATCGTGCGCTCGGGCTGCACGAAGTCGGGTCGTGCCAGACCGACCGTGTCGGAACCGTGGGCGCGGGGCTTGGCCCACATCGCGTCGCGCCACACCTGCGCGAGGCCCTCGTCGTCGGCGCCGTCGCGCAGCACGCTCAGCAGGTCGGTCTCTTCGTGCGAGAACAGGCACGAGCGGATGCGGCCGTCGGCGGTGACGCGCGTGCGCGAGCAGGCGTTGCAGAACGGCTCGGTGACCGACGAGATGATGCCGACGTGACCGGCCAGGGCGGTCTCACCGTGGCGGCGCACCTCCCAGCGCTCGGCGGGGGCGGCACCGCGGCCGCGGGGATCGGCCGACAGCTCGAAGGCCTCGCCGATCGCGGCCCGGATGTCACGGGCGGGAATGACGTTCGTCGCGGTCCACGAGCGGTCGCCGTCGAGGGGCATGTCCTCGATGAAACGCATCTCGAAGCCGTTCGACACCGCCCACTCGACCAGCGGCACGACCTCGGTGTCGTTGATGCCGCGCAGCAGCACGGCGTTGATCTTGATCGGGCCCAGGCCCGCGGCGCGGGCGGCCTGCAGGCCCGCGAGCACCTTGTCGAGGTGGGGGCGGCGGGTGAGAGAGGCGAAGGTCTCGGCGTGCAGGGTGTCGAGCGACACGTTGAGGCGGGTGAGGCCCGCGTCTTTCAAGGCCTGCGCGCGGCGATCGAGACCGACCGCGTTCGTGGTCAGCGCGATCGGCAGGTCGGGATTGTCTTCGCGGATGCCGGCGATGATGAACTCGAGATCCTTGCGCACGAGCGGCTCGCCGCCGGTGATGCGCAGCTCTTCGGCGCCCAGCGACTGCACGGCGACGCGGACGATCCGGCGGATCTCGTCGGTCGTCATGAGCTGCGACTGGGGGAGCCAGGGCATCCCGTCGGCCGGCATGCAGTACGTGCAGCGCAGGTTGCACTTGTCGATGACCGAGACGCGCAGGTCGCGGGCGGTGCGACCGAAGCGGTCGAGCAACCCGCCCTCTTGCGGGGCGCCGGTCGCGCGGACGGCGCCGGGTTCGCGTTGCGGCTCTGCCGTGCGCGACGATCCCGTGCGTGGTTCGCCCGCGCGCGGTGCGCCGGTGGCGCGGATCGCGCCCAGCTCGCCCGCGGGGGCGCCCGCGGTCACGGTGGCGCCGAGCGGTACGACGACCGGACCCGGCCTCGTGGTGGTGTGCTCGGCATCCATGAGTCGAGCCTAAGCGCGCGGGGGCGGGGGAGGGCGGTGCGGGGCTACGGGGAATTTCCCGGCGTGACAGCTCCACGAACCGCGCGGGCGTGGGCGATACGGTCGTCGCATGCCGAACACCTTCCGCATCGCCACGGCCGCGCGCCTGCTCGGCGTCAGCGACGACACCGTCCGCCGCTGGATCGACCAGGGCGTGCTGCCGACGACGGGTGCCTCGCCCGTCGAGATCCCGGGGGCGGCCCTCGCGGAGCGGGCCGTGGCGCTCGCCGACGAGCCCGACGACCCGACCGGGGTCGCCTCGAGCGCGCGCAACCGCTTCGTCGGCATCGTCACGCGCGTGCGGATCGACGGCGTCATGGCGCAGGTCGACCTGCAGTGCGGGCCGCACCGCGTGGTGTCGCTGATGTCGGCCGAGGCGGCGGAAGAACTGGCGCTCGCCCCGGGGTCGCTCGCGGTGGCCTCGGTGAAGGCGACGGTCGTGACCGTGGAGGCTCCGCGGGCGTGAGGCGGCGGCCTCGCTGAGCGCCCGACGCGGGCGTGGCTGGCCGGGGTCGACGGGCGGCCGAGCGGGCGTGACTCGCCGGCCTCGACGGGCGGTCGACGCGGGCCGAACTCCTGAGTTTCGGGGCGCGGCGCGGCGGATGCTGCCCGAGGGTGGCCTGGACGCCGTATTTCTCAGGAGTTTGGCTCGGTACGACGGTGGTGGCGTGGAGCGCCGGGAGGGCGAGTGCGGAGAATTGCGGCCATATTGTCCGCAAATGAGGGCACAATGGAGGTCGCGGGCCGCCGGCGCCGCCGAAAGGAACACCGTGCGCCGCCCCCTCCGTCTTCTCGTCGTCCTCGCCGCTGCCGCCCTGCTCGCCGCCTGCGCGAGCCCGACGGCATCCCCCGCCCCCGCGGCATCCGGGTCCGCCGCGTCCGCAGCCACGCTCGACGGAACCGTCGAGGTGTACGCCGCCGCCTCGCTGCAGCGGTCGTTCGACGAGATCGCCACGGCCTTCGAGGCCGCCCACCCCGGGGTCACCGTGAGCGCCGTCTACGACGGCTCGAGCACACTCGCCACGCAGATCGGCGAGGGTGCGCCCGCCGACGTCTTCGCCTCGGCCGACGAGAAGAACATGGCGAAGGTGGCGGACCAGGCTCCCGACCCGCGGCTGTTCGCGGGCAACACGCTCGTCATCGCGGTGCCCACCGGCAACCCCGGCGCGGTGTCGACCCTCGCCGACCTCGCGCGCGTGACCACGGTGCTGTGCGCCCCCGAGGTGCCGTGCGGCGCGGCGTCGGCGACGCTGCTGTCGAACGCCGGCGTCACGGTGACGCCCGCCAGCGCCGAGCAGAACGTCACCGCCGTGCTCACCAAGATCGCCGCCGGCGAAGCCGATGCCGGACTCGTCTACGCCACCGACGTCGTCGGCCGGGATGACGTCGAGGCCATCGTGCCCGAGGGCGCCGACGCCGTGGTGAACCGCTACCCGATCGCGGCCCTCACCGACGCCCCGAACCCCGACGCGGCCGCGGCGTTCGTCGCCTTCGTGCTCTCGAACGACGGTCAGCGGATCCTCGCCGACGCCGGGTTCCGCGCCCCGTGAGAGCGGCGGGCTACGTTCCGCGCTGGCTGATCGTTCCGGCGGTCGTCGGGCTGCTGTTCCTGCTCGTGCCCCTGACCGCGCTCATCGCCCGGGTGCAGTGGGCGACGCTCTGGAGCGACGTGACCTCGGCGGCCGCGCTTTCGGCGCTCGGCCTGTCGCTGGGCACGGGGGCCGTGGCCACCGTGCTGTGCGCGATCGTCGGCATCCCCCTGGCGCTCGTGATCGCGCGGAGCCCCGCGCGCACGGCGGCGCTGCTGCGAGCGCTGGTCACCGTACCGCTCGTGCTGCCGCCCATGGTCGGCGGCGTCGCCCTGCTGTACCTGTTCGGCCGAAACGGGTGGTTCGGTGCGCTCGGACTGCCGTTCACCACCCCCGCCGTCGTGCTCGCGCAGGTGTTCGTGGCCCTGCCGTTCCTCGTGCTCGCGGTCGAGGGGGCTCTGCGCAGCACCGGTGTCGAGTTCGAGCGGGCGGCGGCGTCTCTCGGGGCGAGCCGCGCGACGATCCTGCGCCGGATCACGCTGCCGCTGGCCGCCCCCGGCATCGTCGCGGGGATCGTGCTGTGCTTCGCTCGCGCGATCGGCGAGTTCGGTGCGACCGCGTTGTTCGCCGGGAACCGCCCCGGGGTCACGCAGACGATGCCGCTGGCGATATACACGGCGTTCAACGGCGCGGGCGTCTCGCAGGGCACCGCGGTCGCCCTGTCGCTGCTGCTGCTGATCACGGCGGTCGCGGTGCTATTGCTCGTGCGCGGGTGGCGGCCGGGGGTGGGGCGATGACGGCTCGGGATGCCGCGGTGCTCCGCGCCGAGGTGCGCGTGCGCCGCCGTGACTTCGACGTCGACATCGCGCTCGACGTCGCCGCGGGCGAGACCGTGGCCGTGATGGGCCGGAGCGGCGCGGGCAAGTCGACGCTGCTGGGTGCGCTCGCGGGTCTCATCCCGCTCGACGGCGGCGAGATCGCGGTGGACGGGCGCGTGCTCGATCGAGCCCCGGGGCTCCGCACGGCGCCGATGCACCGAGGCATCGTGCTGCTGGGGCAGGACGCGCGGCTGTTCCCGCATCTGACCGCCCGCGAGAACGTCGCCTTCGGCCCACGTGCGGCCGGGGTCTCGGCATCCGTCGCCCGCTCCGGCGCCGACGAATGGTTGGCTCGCGTGGGGCTCCCGGGGGCGGGGGACCGGCGCCCCGTGGAATTGTCGGGCGGCGAACAGCAGCGCGTCGCCGTTGCTCGGGCGCTCGCCGCCGAACCGCGGGTCGTGCTGCTCGATGAGCCGCTCGTGGCGCTCGACGCGGTGACGGCCTCGGAGATCCGCGCGATGCTGCGTGAGCACCTCGCCGGAGTGACGGCCGTCGCGGTGACCCACGACGCCGTCGATGCCGCGGCCCTGGCCGACCGGCTCGTGATCGTCGAGCGCGGACGCGTGACGCAGGCCGGGCCCGTGCGCGAGGTGTTGACCGCTCCGGCGACCGACGTCGCGGCACGGATCGCGGGCCTGGAACGGCTCGTCGGGGTGGCCCAGGGGGGAGCGTTCGTGCGGGGCGGGGTGCGATTGACCGCATCGGATGCCGCGTCTCGCGCGCTCGCGGGCGTCGACGGCACGCCGCTCGCGGCGGTCTTCCGCGCGGTAGACGGGCGTCTCGGCGAGGGCTTCCGGGCGACCGTCGCCCACCTGGAGGCGACGCCGACGGGCGTGCGGGTCGTCACCGATGCGGGAGCCGTCGAGGTCACGCCGGAGGCCGCGGGCAGGCTGGGCCCGGGCGACGTGGTGTCGATGAGTGTCGCGCCCGAGCGGGTGCGGTTCGTTCCGGCGTCGTGACCGACTGTGGTGAATCTGGGTCCGGGAGGGGTGAGAAGCTCCGAAGAGTGTTGCCGAGGATATCTGCAAGTGGTTCTCTCTAGTTCGCGAACATCGAACTGAGGAAGTGCATTCGAATGATCAGACACCGCGAACTTCCGCGCCTCCGTACCGCGGCTGTGGGCGTCTTCGGGATTGCTTTCCTCGCAGGAATGGCTTTTGTCTCGCCCGCAACGGCGGAAGATGAGTCGCAAGCTCAGGGCGCGGTCCTCGCGGTCGACGCCGTCAACCCGGACATCTTCGATGGGGCAAGTCGCTCAACGTATGAGGCTGCCGAAGTAGGCGCGTCTGGAGAGGTGACCATCGAAAGCGCGTCGGGTGAAGACATTCTCGATGTTGTTCTCCCTGATACTTCGGGCGACACCTCCGTAGTCGACGGGCTGGCCGTCCTAAACCAGAACAACGGCAGCTCGATCGTCCCCGTGCCGCAGGCCAACGGTTCGGTTGCAATACACGCGGTCCTGAATGACTCGTCTGCACCGGAAAGCTTCGAGTACACCCTCAAACTCGACGAGGGTGACGTCCTCGTTTCCGCAGGCGAGGGTGGTGGCTTTGGGGTCTTCGATGCGGCAGGTTCTCCGCGCGTCCTTGGCGCGGAGCCCTGGGCGAAGGATGCCAATGGCGTCGAAGTCGCGACACGATACGAGATTGTCGGCGACATGGTCATCCAGCACGTTGATCACCATGCAGCGAATTACGCCTACCCGATTGTCGCCGATCCCTACATGAGGAATGCGCTCGTCCAGAGCCATCGCTGGGAGACGTCGAATCGAGTATTGGTCACGCCCACCCAGTACGCCCGCGGCTGGGCCGGTAATGTGTGGTGGGTCAATGTCGGAAATGCCGGCTTCGATGAGTTGGTGTCAAAGCAAATTGGCTCGCAGCGTGGTCGACTCAACAACTCCGCCCGAAACCAGTACATCTGCCACGTGGGGTACGCGCCTTTTAAGTCCACATGGAATCTCGAAACCAGCAAGGGCGACAAGGGGCTCGGGGGCTTCGTCCGTGGGCTCTGCAACTGACAAACTGACACTTGTGTCCGAAGAAGACGATCGAGCGAGGCTGTCGCGGCTTCACATCACTGCCGTCCTCAGCGTGCTCACGGCGGGAGCGGCGCTAGTTGCCGCCGCGGTCGTGTACTACCTGGGGTTCTCTGATGCGGAAAGGACCCTCGCGCTTCCACACCCGCCGGGAGCCTTCGAAATCTCTGTGCTGGTTCTCGCCGTTGTGCTGCTCGTCGTGATGATCGTGGCGATCGTCCGCTACAACCGGCTGTCGCGTTCCTCGGACTAGCGGTTCGCTAGCTGTTCTCGTCTACGCCCCGGGGTGGCGCGGATGCCTACCAGCCTGTCTGCGTTCGTCGGTCGGGCGCTCACGAGAACCGGGGCGATCGCTGAGCTGCGCGCTCTCTGACACCCGGGACCAGGCGCCCGTCCTCCAGGCGCACCTCGCGGTCGACCAGCCCGGTGGGCACCTCGACATGCGACACCAGCACCACCGCGCGGTCGCGTCCGACGGCGCCGAGCAGATCGTGCAGCAGGGCATCGGACGCCGCGGGGTCGACGCCCGCGGTCGGCTCGTCGAGCACGAGCACGGGGAAGCCGCGCAGCAGCGCCCGCGCCAGCGCCAGGCGCTGCGCCTGCCCGCCCGAGACCAGCGCCCCGCGATCGCCGACACGCGCGTCGAGCCCGCCCCGCTCGGCGACCCAGTCGTCGAGGCCGACGCGGGTCAGGGCGGCCCGGAGGTCGTCGTCGGTGGCGGTGTCGCGGGCGAAGAGCAGGTTCTGGCGTACGGATTCGTCGAACAGATGAGGGGACTGCTCGACGAGACCCACCGTGCGGCGCAGGTCGTCGCCCGACAGGGTGCGCACGTCCACTCCGCCGATCTCGTATGTCCCCGCGACGTCGAGGAAGCGGACGAGCACGTGCGCGAGCGTCGTCTTGCCGGCCCCGCTCGGCCCGCTGACGAGCACGCGCTCGCCCGGGGCGACGTGCAGCGAGACGTCGTGCAGCCGCCCGGCGTCGGCATCGGTGTCGCCCCGCGCGGGCCAGTGCGCCGAGACGCCGACGAGGGAGAGGCCCGAACCCAGCGCCGGTGCGGAGCCCGTGGCGGCCGGCTCGTCGCGGGGAAGGCCCTCGGGCACGCCGTCGGGCACGGCCTCGGCGATGCGCTCCGCGGCGCGCCGGACCTGCCGCCACGAGGCCAGTGCCAGCGGCACGGGACCGAACACCTCGAACACCGCCATCGGCAGCAGGACGACCACGGCGAGGCCCGGCCCTGACAGGGTGCCGCCGGTCACCGCGGGGGCAGCCACCAGCAGGGCAGCCACCGAGGCGAGTCCCGCGAGCACCGAGACGGCCCCCGCGGTGAGTCCCTGCGCCCCACCCCGGCGCACGACGGCACGGCGCAGCGCCCGGTCTGCCCGGCTGATGCGCTCGCGGGCGGCATCCGCTGCCCCGTAGGCCGTCAGCACGTCCAGGTTCGTCAGCAGGTCGTGCAGGGCGTCGGCGACATCGGCGCGGAGCGGCGAGATCGAGCGCTCGGCGCGGGCCCCCGCGACCCACCCCACGGCGACGGCCACGGCGAAGGCCGCGGCGAGGCAGGCGAACAGCACCAGGGCGGCCGGCCACGACACGAGGGCCACGAACACCACGGCGGCCAGGGCCGTCAGCACCGCGGTCGCCAGCGGGAGCACGACGCGCAGCGGCAGGTTCTGCAACTCCTCGACGTCGTCGACGACGCTGGAGAGCAGTCCGCCGCGGCGGGCGCGGCCGAGACCGTCGGGGGCGAGGGGCACGAGGTCGCGCACGAGTTCGGCGCGCACCCCGGCCAGCTGGTGAAGAGCGGCGTCGTGCCCGCTCAGCCGTTCGAGGTAGCGGAACACTCCGCGCGACAGCGCGAAGGCCCGCACGCCCACGACCGCCAGCGACAGGTACATCACGAGGGGCTGCTCGGCCGCCCGCGCGATCAGCCACGCGCTCGCCGCCAACAGCGCGATCGCGCTCGCCGCCGACCCGAAGCCCGACAGCACGGCCGGAGCGAAGCGCCGCGGCGACGGCAGGGCGGATCGCAGGATCCCCCGCACCCGGTCGTTCACGACCGCACCGCCCGACTCACGCGCGAGTCGCCAGGATTCGTCGCCGCGACGAGCGCGGAAGCGACAGATCCCGGCGACTCACGCGGGGGGTCCACCTCGACCACGCGGTCGGCGATCGCGCGCGCCGACCGGCGGTGCGAGACGAGCAGCACCCCGCGGCCGGCGTCGGCCTCGTGGCGCAGCATCGCCCACAGGTGCGCCTCGGTCGTGGCATCCAGGGCGCTCGAGGGCTCGTCGAGCACGATGAACGGCGTCCCCACGACCCGTGCCCGGTACAGCGCCCGGGCGACGGCGACGCGCTGCGCCTGCCCGCCCGAGAGTCCCGCGCCGTTCGCGCCGAGCGGGGTGGCCGGGTCGAGGTCGGTGGCCCCCGCGTCGTCGAGGGCGAGACGGATCGCCGCGGGATCGGGGGTCGAGCCCAGGGCCACGTTCTCGCCGACGGTCCCCGTCAAGAGTCCCGGCCGCTGCCCGGCCCACGAGACGCTGTCGCGGGCGTGCGGTACGGCGGTCCCGTCCAGGCGCACCTCGCCGTCGTGGTCGGCGAAACCGAGCAGGGCCGCGATCAGGCTGGACTTGCCGACACCGCTCGGCCCCGACACGACCACCACCTCGCGCGGCCCCACCGACAGCGACACCCGCGGCGAGCGGTGCCCCTCGCGGTGCACGCGCACCCCCTCGAGCGCGAGCGTCGTCCCGCGCGCCGGGGTGGCGGCATCCGGAACAACGGCGGCGTGCGCGGCGTCGAGGGCGTCGAAGATCTGCTCGGTCGCCGCGACCCCCTCGCTCGCGGCGTGGAACTGCACGCCCACCTGCCGTAGCGGCAGGTACGCCTCGGGGGCCAGCAGCAGCACGAAGAGTCCGACGAGCAGGCTGAGATCGCCCGCGAGCAGGCGGAAGCCGATGGTGACGGCGATGATGGCGACCGAGATGGATGCCAGGAACTCCAACGCGAAGCCCGAGAGGAACGACACGCGCAGCACCGTCATCGTCTCGCGCTTGTAGTCGCGCGTGACCGTCTCGATCGTGTCGGCGGCCCGGTGCTGGCGGCCGAACACCTTCAGGGTGCCGAGCCCCTCGACGGTGTCGGCGAAGCGCGCGGCGAGGCGACCGAGCGTGCGGTACTGCTTCTGCTGCACACCGCGGGTCGCGAGGCCGATGAGCACCATGAACAGCGGGATCAGGGGAATGGTCAGCACGACCGTGAGGCCCGACAGCGGGTCGGCCAGGGTCATCGCGCCGATGAGGATCGGCAGGGTGATCACCGTCGCGACCAGCTGGGGCAGGTAGCGCCCGAAGTACGCGTCGAGGGCCTCCAGGCCGTGCCCCGCCGTCAGGGCGAGGCTCGCCGAGTTGCGCTGCGAGAGCCATGCCGGGCCGAGGCGCGCGACCGCCGCGACCAGCGACTGCCGCAGCTGCAACGAGGCCGCCGCGGCTCCGCGCGCCGACACCCGCTCGGAGGCGGCGATCAAGAGCCCGCGCAGCAGGGCGAGCGAGGCGGCGATCCCCACGTAGCCCCAGAGCTCCGCGAGCGGTCGGCCCTCGATCGCGCCGACGAGGGCGGCGGTGAGCGCCCCCGCGAAGCCGACGATCACCCCCGTCTGGGCGAGGACGATCGCCGCCGTGACCGCGAAGAAGCGGCGCGAGGCGGTGGCGTGGCGCAGCAGCCGCGGATCGACGGGTTTCAATGCGCCACCAGCGCGGCCTTCTCGATGCGCGCGCGGGTCACGCGCTTGCGGAACACCCAATACGTCCAGCCCTGGTAGGCGAGGATCAGCGGCAGGAAGATCAGTGCCGCCCAGCTCATGATCGTCAGGGTGTAGTCGGTGCTCGAGGCGTTGTCGATCGTGAGGCTCGATCCGGCACCCAGGGTCGAGGGCATCACATTGGGGAAGAGCGCGAAGAACAGGGCCGCGACCGCGGCGACGATCGTGATCGCGCCGAGGGTGAACGCCGTCCCCTCGCGGTCGCGGAGGTTCGCGACCCACGCGCCGATGAGCGTCAGAGCGGCGATGCCCGCGAGGGCGACGACCCCGAGCAGCAGGGGTGCCTGGGCGTTCGCGGCGTTCACGATCGTCCACCCGAGGAACAGCGCAGCGAGGGCGATGGTCGCGAGCCCCGCCTTCTTCGCGAGCGACCGGGCGTCGGCGCGCACCTGCCCGTCGGTCTTCAGCGCGACGAAGAACAACCCGTGCAGGAAGAACAGGCTCAGCGTCGTGAGTCCGCCCAGGATGCCGTAGGGGTTCAGCAGGGTCAGCACGGTGCCGACGTACTCGTGGTCGGCGTCGAGGGGTACGCCCTGCACGATGTTCGCGAACGCCACGCCCCAGAGGAAGGCGGGCAGTGCCGAGCCGATCACGATCATGCGGTCGAACGAGCGTTTCCACCGCAGGGAGTCGCGCTGGTGGCGGTACTCGAACGAGACGCCCCGGGCGATGAGGGCCAGCAGGATCGCCAGGAGAGGCAAGTAGAAGCCGCTGAACAGCGTCGCGTACCACTCGGGGAACGACGCGAACAGGGCGGCGCCGGCGACGATGACCCACGTCTCGTTCAGGTCCCATACGGGACCGATCGTGTTGATGATCTGCCGGCGGGCGATGTCGTCCTTGCCGAGGAAGGGGATCGACATGCCCACGCCGAAGTCGAAACCGTCGAGCACGAAGTAGCCGACGAAGAGGAAGGCGACGATCCAGAACCAGAGGTATGCGAGGTCCATGAGGGGCTCCTAGTAGACCGTGGTGGGTGTGTTCTCGACGGAGTCGTCGTGCACGGCGTTCGGATCGGGCAGGGGGTCGGGACCCTTCTGCGCGTACTTCTTGATGAGTCCGAACTCGACGACGGCGAGGCTGGCGTACACGAGGGTGAAGGCGACGAGCGAGATGAGCACGCTCCAGCCCGGCACGCTGGGCGAGACGCCGTCCTGCGTGAGCATGAGACCGAACACGATCCAGGGCTGACGGCCCATCTCGGTGAACACCCACCCGACGAGGCTCGCGAGCATCGGCAGGGGAGCGGCCCAGATCGCGACGCGCCACATCCAGGGTGCGACCGGGCGGGTGGCCTTCTTGCGCGTGACCCAGAGGCCCACGACGCTGACCAGCGCGGCGATACCGCCGAGGGCGATCATCCAGCGGAACGCCCAGTAGGTGACCCACAGCACGGGCGCGAAGTTGCCGTCGACCTGGTCGGCGAACTGCGGGAACATCTGCTGGCTGTACAGCGTGTTCAAGTCGTTGATGCCCTCGACGCAGCCGTCGAGCGAGTGCGTCGACAGGATGCTGAGCAGGAACGGCACCCGGATCGAGAACAGCTCGCTCGTGCCGTCGGGGGTGCCGAGCGTGAAGATCGAGAACGAGGCATCCTGACCGCAGACGGTGTGGAACGTCGCCTCGGCGGCGGCCATCTTCATCGGCTGCGTCGCGACCATGACCAGGCTGAGCTGATCGCCGACGACGGCGACGAGGACGAACGACACGAGCGTGGACCACAGGCCGAAACGCAGGGTCTTGCGCATCATGTCGGTGTTCTGGCCGCGGGCCATGTGCCAGGCCGAGATGGCGACGACGATCATGGCGGCGAACATCCAGCCCGCGAAGATCGTGTGCGGGAAGGCCGCGAGGGCGACCGGGTTGGTCAGCAGGGCCCAGAAGTCCACGAGTTCGGCGCGATGCCCCTCGGCGGACATCTGATACCCGACCGGGTTCTGCATGAAGGCGTTGGCGGCGATGATGAAGTACGCCGAGAGGGTGGCGCCGATCGTCGCCATCCAGATGCTGGCGAGGTGGGCGAGGCGGGGGAGCTTGTCCCACCCGAAGATCCAGAGGCCGATGAACGTCGCCTCGAGGAAGAAGGCGAGCAGTCCCTCGAACGCGAGGGGGGCGCCGAACACGTCGCCGACGAAGCGCGAGTACGCCGACCAGTTCATGCCGAACTGGAACTCCTGCACGATCCCCGTCACGACGCCCATGGCGAAGTTGATGAGGAAGATCTTGCCGAAGAAGCGCGTGATGTGCAGCCAACGCACGTCTCCGGTGCGGTACCAGACCGTCTGGAAGATGGCCACGACCAACGACATCCCGAGCGTGAGCGGCACGAAGAGGAAGTGGTACAGGGTCGTCAACCCGAACTGCCAGCGGGCGAGAGCCAGGGGGTCGAGCCACTCCATCAGGAGCCTCCGATCGAACCGGATTGTGTGGTCAGACCACATGCTACGCCGGGCTCCGGAGCGCCGTTCGGGGTTGCCTCGGCGTCGAACCATATACTGAGCAAGTCATTTTCGAGCCCGCCGGGAGGCCGCCGTGTCGGTACGTCAGAGCCTGCTCGCGATCCTCGATCGCGGCGCCTGCTACGGCTCTCAGCTGCGCGCGGAGTACCACCGGCGCACCGGCGCCACGGTCAACGTCGGGCAGGTCTACACGACCCTCGAACGCCTCGAACGCGACGGTCTCGTGGTCGGCCGCGGCCTCGACGACGAGGGGCGCATGCTGTGGGAGCCCACCGAGGCCGGACGCCTCGAAGCGCGCACCTGGCTGTCCACCGCGTCGCAGATCGAGAAGCGCGACGAGGTCGCCCTCAAGATCGCGCTGGCCGTCACCCTTCCCGGCGCCGACGTCGACGGCATCCTCTCGGCTCAGCGCGCGGCTGTGCGGCAGGCGCTCGCCGACCCCGAAGCGCCGAGCGAGACGACGGATGCCGTGTCGGCGGCCATCGTGCGCGCCGCACGACGCGCCCGGCTCGACGCCGACCTGCGCTGGCTGGACGACGTCGAAGAGCTCACGCGCGGGAGCGCTCCGTTCGCGCTATCGGCCGATCGGCCGCGACGCGGTCGGCCCGCGCGCTCCGCGCTCTGACCCGCGAGTATCCCCGTCCGGGCCTTTCGTCAAGCCCGCGGTGCGTCACCGGGTCGCGTCGCAGTCTGGAGGGACGCGGGCGACCCAAGGAGCACTCGCATGGTCATGGAAGCACCTCTCACCAGCCGAGGGTCGACGAAGAAGGCCGCCGCGAACGCCTCTTCGCCCGTCACGCCCCCCGCCCTCACAGAGATCCCGTGGACGCGCATCGACCTCGACCTGTACGAGGTCGCCCGCGACGGGTACATCGTCGGCTACGTCGAGGTCGTCGGAGCGGTCTTCGTGGCCCTGGGCGGCTCGCGCTACGACCGCGCGGTCGAGGTGTCGCAGAACGTCACGTTCCACGCCGCCGTCGACGCGCTGCTGCGGCGCGTGCTCTGACCTCGCCCTCGAGAGAGCGGTCTCAGCGGGCGAGCGTGTAACCCGCCTCGTCGATCGCGGCGGCGAGTTGAGCTTCGTCGACGGCGCCCGTCGAGGCGATGCGCACGAGCGATTCCCCTCCGACGTGCAGCTCGACGTCGACCACCTCGACGCCGTCGAGGGCGGAGAGCTCTTCGGTGACCGCGCGCACGCAGTGGTCGCACGTCATCCCCTCGACGCGCAGGGTGTCGGCGGCCGCCACGGAAGCAGCGGAGACGGCGGAGGCGGCGGGCGCCGACGCGTGTCCGCAGCCGCAGCCCGAGCCGCAGCCGCCCGCGTTCGTCGAGGACAGGCCGAGGTCGAGGCGTCGTTCGGTCATGGGGGTCTCCTTCACGAGCGGACCAGACGCGCGATGGCCTGATTCGCCTCTTTGAGCTTCTCTTCGGCGACGGGGCCGCCCTGTTGGGCCGCCTCGGCGACGCAGTGCGACAGGTGGTCGTCGAGCAGGGACAGGGCGACGTTCTCGAGGGCCTTGGTGACCGCCGACACCTGCGTGAGGATGTCGATGCAGTACTGGTCGTCGTCGACCATGCGGGCGATGCCGCGCACCTGTCCCTCCGCGCGGCGCAGGCGCTTCAGGAGGTCGTCTTTGTGCCCCTCGTATCCGTGCATGTGCCCATGGTACCCCCACGGGGTATGCCTAGCACGGCGTCCCCCGGTGTCAACCCCCTCGGCAGCGAGGCGCGCGTGACGGATCGTCGGTACTCCAGGAGGTCGACATGTTCTCTCGTCGCACCGGTGGTGGTCAGCGATGACCGCCGATCCCTTCCCCACCGGCCCCCACCGTCCCGTGCGCATCCCGCACCTGCCCCCGTTGCGCTCGCAGCGGCGAGAATCGGAAGATGACGAGAACCCTGGCGGCGCTCCCCGGCGCGGCACGGAAGCTGTGTCTCAGCCGAAGAAACGGCGAGATCTGCACCCGTGAGGCCGGCCACCGAGGCCTCCACCACCGCCGTGGTGGGCGCCTGCTGTGGAGCGACCTGCAGGCCGATCCGCCCGAGTGCGCGGGCGCGGGAACCCCGGCCGAGGCCGCCCCTCCGTTGCCCGACGGCTACCCCGGCGGTCGGGCGCTCTGCCCGGTGTGCTGGGCGTTCGTCGATCTCGAGGACGGGCGCCTCGCCCCGCACGATTCCTGGCGCGGAGACGAGAGCCGCGGCGAGGCCGACCGGCGGCGGGAGTGGTTCAACACCGTCGGGTGGTGACCCCCGTGCCTCCTCATCCCCGGCGTCGTGCGCCCACGCTCACACCGGCGACGCCACGAGCGACGCGCGCCCGTCGACCACCTCGACCGTCGCATCCAGCGCACCCGCGTGCACGAGGTCGTGCGTGACGAGCAGCGTGGCCGTGTCGCGTTCGCGGGTGAGACGCGAGAGGAGCGCCATGATCTCGGCGCCTCGAGCGCTGTCGAGGGCGCTCGTCGGCTCGTCGACGAGCAGCACCCGCGGCTCGTGCACGAGGGCACGCGCGATCGCGACGCGCTGACGCTGGCCACCCGAGAGCTGCGCGGGGCGGCGATCGGCGTGGTCGCCGAGGCCGACGGCATCGAGCAGCTCATCGACGCGGCCGCGCACGGCGGCCCGCCGCGCGCGCCGCCCTCGCCCGCCGAGCTCGGCCATCACGCAGAGCTGCTCGCGCGCGGTGAGGGCGGGGAGCAGTTGCGGCTGCTGGAACACGATGCCGATGCGCTCGCGTCGCAGCGCCGTGCGGCCCGCGGCGCTGAGCCCGGTGGCATCCACCCCGTCGACGACCACGCGTCCGGTGTCGGGGCGCGCGAGGGTCGCGGCGAGGGCGAGCAGGCTCGATTTGCCCGACCCCGACGGGCCGGTGATCCCGGTCACGAGCCCGGGGCGCCCCTCGAGCGAGACGTGGTCGACCGCGGTGACGCGGGAGTCGCCGTCGGGGTAGGTGAGGGTGACGTCGTCGAGAAGGATCATCGAGTGCTCCCGAGAGCGGTGAGGGGGTCGGATGCCGTGACGATGCGCAGCGAGACGGCTGCGCCGAGCACGCCGAGCGCGATCATGACGAGCGCGGGGGCGAGGGTGGTCAGCGGACTGAGGACGAAGGGCAGCGCACCGCCCGCGAGCGCACCGAGTGCCGCGGTGAGGCCGATGCCGACTCCGACGCCCGCGACCAGCACGATCAGCGCCTGTCCGAGCGCATCGCGGAGCAGCATCGGGGTGCTCGCCCCCAGCGCCTTCAGCACGGCGACGTCGGCGGCCCGCTGCATCGTCCAGACGGTGAAGAACGCGCCGACCACCAGCGCCGAGACCGCGAACAGCATGGCGATCATGAGGGCGAGCGAGCCGATCTCGGAGCGGAACGTCGGCAGCGCGGTGAGGCTGGCGAGGGGAGTGGATGCCGTTGTGCCGGTGGCGGCCGAGGCGGCCGCCCAGTCGGGCGTCCCCGACACCGCGAGCACGGTCGCGTCGCCCTGCCCGCCCAGCCGGCGGTCGATGTCGGCCCACGCGGCGGGGGTCATCGCGACGACGGGGGAGTGGCTGTACCAGGAATCGCCGGTGACCTCGTCGACGCGGTACGC
This sequence comes from Microbacterium sp. BH-3-3-3, assembly GCF_001792815.1. Classification (NCBI taxonomy): domain Bacteria; kingdom Bacillati; phylum Actinomycetota; class Actinomycetes; order Micrococcales; family Microbacteriaceae; genus Microbacterium; species Microbacterium sp. BH-3-3-3. Next base: position 2,855,969 of record NZ_CP017674.1, read on the forward strand.
GGAGCCCGAGATCGTCACGTCGTCGCCCGCGGTGGCGCCGAGCGCTTTCGCCGCCCCCGCCGACAGCACGACGTCGCCGTCGGCGGTCGGCGAGATCCCGGCCGCGTCGAGCCCGAACAGGGCGACGCCGCCGCTGCCGCCCGGCCCCGCGGCGCGGGTCTGCGCGATGCCGACGGGCGTGACCGCCCGCACGCCCGGCGTCGCGGTCCACGCGGCGACGGTGGCGTCGCCGAGGCTCGAATCGGCGAAGGTCGCCGCGGCGCCTCCGGCCGGCTGCAGCACGAGCCGGTCGCCCGGCAGGGCCAGCACCGCCGAGACATTCTGCGCGGCGAGCCCGCCCGTGAGCCCCGAGAGGAAGCCGACGAGCAGGGTGATGAGGGCGACGACCGCCCCGATGAGGGCGAATCGCCCGCGGGCGAACCGAAGATCGCGCCATGCGACGTACACGTCGCCTCCTTCCGCCGGCGGATCTCCCCGGCTCCTTCCACTGTCGCCGCGGCGCGACGGCGGGTCATCGGCGGCCTGGACGAACTCCCTCTCCACCTTTCGGATGATCCGCCCGTGGCGCGGCATCCGTAGCCTGGAGATCGACATGCCCCACCGCACCCTCGCTCCCGTCTTCGCGGGCCTGCGCGCCGGACTCCACGCCCTCTTCGGCGGCCTGCTGGCGCTGGTCGTCGTGCGCGTGCTGCTAACGAACGGGCCGGTGCTCGCCCTGGTCCTGGCCGGGCTGCTCGGCGCGGTGTACCTCTCGGGGCTCTGGCTCGCACGGGGTGGGCGCTCCCGCGCCGCCGTCGTGTGGCTGGCGGCCCTCACCGTCGTCTGGGCGGCGCTGGTCTGGCTCGTCCCCGAGGCGGCCTACCTCGTCTTCCCGCTGTTCTTCCTCTACCTGCACCTTCTGCCGGGCGTCGCGGGACCCCTCGCCGTCATCGGCACTACGGCGCTGACGATCGCGGCCTTCGCCGTGCACGGCGGCCTCACCGTCGGCGGCGTGGTCGGACCCGTCGTCGGAGCCGGAGTCGCTCTGCTGATCGGCCTCGGCTACTCGGCACTCGAGCGGCGCGCGGCCGAACGCGAGGCCCTCATGGCCGAGCTGCTGGCGACCCGCGACCGGCTGGCCGCCGCCGAGCGCGAGCAGGGCACTCTCGCCGAGCGCGCCCGCCTGGCGCGCGAACTGCACGACACGGTCGCCCAGGGGCTCTCGAGCATCCAGATGCTGCTGCACGCCGCCGAGCGAGCCGATGCCGAGGGTCCGGGCATCGCGCACGTGCGCCTCGCGCGCCAGACCGCGGCCGACGGCCTGGCCGAGACGCGGCGTTTCATCCGCGAGCTCGCGCCGCCGAGCCTCGACCGGGGACTCGGCTCCGCCCTCGAGCGTCTCGCCGCCGGCTGGGGCGCCCGCGAGCACATCCCCGTCGACGTCGATGTGGATGCCGCGGTGTCCCTGCCGATGGACGCGCAGACGGCGCTCCTGCGCATCGCCCAGGGCGCTCTCGCCAACGTCGCCCAGCACGCCCGCGCCCACCGGGTCGGCATCCGACTGAGCGGCGACCGGGGGACCGCGCGTCTGACGATCACCGACGACGGGGAGGGGTTTGATCCGCGCGGCGCCGAGGACGCGGCATCCAGAACCGACTCGTTCGGCCTGCGCGCCATGGGCGAGCGGGTCGACCAGCTCGACGGGCGACTCGACGTCGACAGCATCGCGGGCTCCGGAACGACGATCACCGTGACGCTGCCGGGGGCGACGCCGTGATCCGCGTGCTCATCGCCGACGACCACCCCGTGGTGCGCGCGGGCGTGCGGGCGCTGCTCGATGCCGAGAGCGACATCGACGTGGTGGGCGAGGCCGCCACGGCCGACGAGTCCGTCGCCCTGGCCGACACCCTCGCTCCCGAACTCGTGCTGATGGACCTGCAGTTCGGCGACCGCGCGGCCGGTGCCGACGCGACACGGCGGATCCGCGCGCTCGCCGCACCCCCGTACGTGCTCGTGCTGACCAACTACGACACCGACGGCGACATCCTCGGCGCCGTCGAAGCGGGGGCCAGCGGCTACCTGCTCAAAGACGCCCCTCCCCACGAACTGCTCGCCGGTGTGCGAGCCGCGGCCGCCGGCCAGAGCGCCGTGGCCCCCGCGATCGCCGGGCGCCTGCTGGCGCGACTGCGCGAACCCCGCGTGACGCTGTCGGTGCGTGAGATCGAGGTGCTCCGACTCGTCGCGCGCGGGGCCTCCAACGCCGACGTGGCCGCGCACCTGCACATCACCGACGCCACGGTGAAGTCCCATCTCGCGCACGTGTTCTCGAAGCTGGGCGTCTCGTCGCGCACCGCCGCGGTCTCGAGGGCGCGAGCCCTCGGCATCGTGCGCTGACCGGGTTCGCCGCGTCGCGGCACGTACGATGGGCGACATGATCCGGGTGCGTGTGGTCGGTGTGGCCCTCGACCCGGCCCAGCAGCACGTCATCCTGTTGAAGCCGGTCGACACCGCCACCGACGGCGACCTGGTGCTGCCGGTGTGGATCGGCGCCCAAGAGGCGATGTCGATCCTCGTCGCGATCGAGGGCACCGGGAGTCCCCGTCCCCTCGCGCACGACCTGACCACGGCCATGCTCGGCGAGCTGTCGGCCTCGGTCGAGCGCGTCGAGGTCACGCACCTCGACGCGGGCACGTTCCACGCCCGCGTGCTGCTCGCGACGCCCGCGGGACCGCGCACCTTCGACGCCCGCCCGTCGGATGCCATCGCGCTCGCCGCCCGTTCCGGCGGGTCGATCTGGGTGGCCGCCGATGTGCTCGCCGAGGCCGGCGTGCCCGACGACGCGGTCGAGATCGAGCCGTCCGCCGAGGACGACCGGGTCGAGGAGTTCCGCCGATTCCTCGACGACGTCGACCCCGACGATTTCCAGGGCTGACACATCGACCGAGCGGCGCCGGGCGCTCCTAGACTCGCGGAGGGGCCGCCCGCGCGGCCGTGATCCACGAGGAACGGGGAACCAATGCAACTCGCCATGGTCGGGCTCGGACGAATGGGCGCCAACATCGTCCGCAGGCTCATGAAAGACGGTCACGACTGCGTCGTGTTCGACGTGAATCAGGATGCCGTGGCCGCCCTCGTGGCCGAGGGGGCGACCGGCGCCACCAGCATCGCCGACCTCGCCTCGAAGCTGACCAAGCCCCGTGCCGTCTGGCTGATGATCCCCGCCGGCCTCACCGGCTCGGTCGTCGACCAGGTCGCCGAGGTCTTCGAGCCCGGCGACATCATCATCGACGGCGGCAACTCGAACTACCGCGACGACGTGCGTCGCGCCGCCAAGCTGAACGACTCCGGCATCCACTACGTCGACGTCGGCACCAGCGGCGGCGTCTTCGGGCTCGAGCGCGGCTATTGCCTCATGGTCGGCGGCCACGACGAGGCCGTCGCGCACCTCGAGCCGGTGCTGCGCACCATCGCCCCGGGACCGGGCGAGGTCGAGCGCACGCCCGGCCGCACCGGCGACTTCTCGACCGAGGAGCGCGGCTACCTCCACTGCGGGCCCTCGGGCGCCGGGCACTTCGTCAAGATGGTCCACAACGGCATCGAGTACGGCATCATGGCCGCGCTCGCCGAGGGCCTGAACGTGCTGAACAACGCCGACGCCGGGTTGCACCAGGGGGAGCACTCCGCCGAGGTGGCGCCGCTGGAGGAGCCCGAGTTCTACCAGTTCGACATCGACACCGCCCGCGTCACCGAGCTGTGGCGTCGAGGCTCGGTCATCTCGTCGTGGTTGCTCGACCTCACCTCGGCCGCTCTCACGCAGAACCCCACGCTCGACGGCCTGGCCGGCCGCGTCTCGGATTCGGGTGAGGGCCGCTGGACGGTCAAGGCGGCCGTCGACACCGGCGTTCCCGTGCCGGTGCTCGCCGCGTCGCTGTTCGAGCGTTTCGCCTCGCGGGGCGAGGACCACTTCGCCAACCAGGTGCTCTCGGCGATGCGTCTGCAGTTCGGCGGGCACCAGGAGCTCCCCGCCGGCGACGTGCTCGAGGCGGGCCAGAAGAAGGCCGAGAGCGGAACGAACTGACCCGCTTCGCCTGGTCAGCGGGCCGGGTCAGCGGGTCAGCGTGATCTGACAGATGTGCAGGCCCTCGCCGTCGGTCCAGACCTCGACGGCGGGGGCGACGCACGGCCCGCTCTCGGCGGTGAGCAACTGCACCGCGCCCTCTTCGTACTGCGCGTACGGACCCACGGTTCCGCGGACCGGGGTGGAGATCCCCGAGGGGAGCGTCCCGGTCGTCGCGAGGGCCTCCATGAGCGGCACGCTCGCGGTCTCGGTGTAGTGCGACGCCGCGTCGTAGTCGCGGCAGTTGGCCGTGTCGTCGGCGCCGACGGGGAACCCCGTGCCGAGGCAGTAGCCGCCGACCGGCATGTTGGGGAGGGAGCCGTTCTCGGTGCGGTACTTCTCGAAGACCTCCTGCCACTGCACGAGGCGCCCCGTGGCCTCGGCGTTCGGATCGGACTGCTGCGCCGACAGGAACCACGCCAGAAAGGCGAGTGCGCCGACGACGAGGACTCCTCCGACGGCCAGCGCGGTGACGGCGGCGGGGTGAAGGCGGGCGGAGGACTTCGTGGGCGTCGACATGGAGCGGACTTTCTCGAGGGACGCCGCAGCGCCGAGCGGGGGAGGAACGACCGGTGTAGGTTGCCACGCGGGCACGATCGACCCTCGCGACGGATGCGCCATCGCGCGCGGTATCGCCCGCGGGTTCACCTGCCGGTTCATCCGTTCGCCGTGCGGGGGACAGACGCGTCGCCGGCGCGGGGGAGACTAGAGGGATGAGCAGTTCCGCGTCGTCCTCGTCCTCCGACCGTTACGTCGTCGCCACCGACGGCGCGTGCAAGGGCAATCCCGGCCCGGCCGGCTGGGCGTGGGTCGGCGAAGACGGCCACTGGGCGGCCGGATCCATCCCCGAGGGGACCAACAACATCGGCGAGCTGCTGGGCCTGCTGCACGCGATCACCGACCACACCGACGTGCGGGAGCTCGTCGTGCAGGCCGACTCGAAGTATGCGATCGACACGTACTCGTCGTGGATGGACGGCCACCGGCGACGCGGCTGGGTCACGAGCGCGAAGAAGCCGGTGGCCAACCGCTCGATCCTCGAGGCCCTCATCGTCGCGCGTGACGCCCGACGCGAGGCGGGCATGCCCGACGTCGTCCTCGAACACGTCCGCGGTCACAGCGGGCACGTGCTCAACTCCTGGGCCGACGAGCGCGCGGTGCGCGCGTCGCAGCACGCCGCGAAGGGTGAGGAACTCGTCTGGACGTCGCTGCGCGGCCTCGACCGCCTCGAAGTCTCATCGGCGCCGCCCCGCTCGGCGGCCGATCGCAACGGGCGCTGACGCCCCACTCTCCCGATCCGGCCACAGAACCGTTCCGGCCGCGAGGGGTCTTCGGCGTTCACCCGCCAGGCGCGGCGCCGGGGCGCGGGTCAGGGCACGGGCGTGTCCGGGCGGGCCGCCGTCAGAACGACTTCGCGGCCAGCGACGGAACCTTCGCGATCTGGGTCTTGAGCACCTTCTCGCCCGCGAAGAGGGTGTCGCCGGACAGGTCGCCGAAGGCGAAGGGCGCGCGCATGTGCCAGATCGAGGCACCCGTGCACCACCGTGATCGCAGCGGTGCCCGCAGCACCGAGGCGTACAGCAGAGCTTGGACGTCGTGGTTCGCCGCCCCCGTGGGAGGGGTGCTGCCCTCTTGCTGCGCGAGCCCGTCGACCCTCGGCTGCGCCCCGACCTCGGTGATGAGGAAGGGCATGCGCAGCTGGTCGCAGACGGCTTCGAGCTTGCCGAGGTGGTCGTCGGTTCGTCCGCCCGCTCCGCGCCACCCGGCGACGAGTTCGTCGACGGTGATGTTGGGGGCGTCGGGGGTGTAGACCTTGTCGGTCAGGCGGATCCACGAGTTGATGCCGAACACGTCGAGAAGCTGCGCCATGTGCGGGGTCTTCTGGGGCAGCCAGTAGGTGTACAGAAGGAACAGCTCGAGGGTCGTGAACGCCGCGGTGAGCTTGATGGCGGGGTGAGCGGCGCGCACCTTCGCCAGCATCGGCACCCACCGCCCGTACTCTTCGGCGGTGGTCTGCGACGGCTGTTCGCACGCCACCGACAGGTACTCCACGTCGTTGTCGGTGCACAGCTGCGCGAAGTGCGACAGCTGGTCGGCCCAGCTGTCGAAGAAGGCGTCGACCGAGGCCGGGGTGTAGTTCGCGCGGTAGAAGCTGTCGCCGTCCTTCACCGTGGCGATGTGCGGCTTGACGAGGGTGATGCGCACACCGCGGTCCTTCGCCAGCGCGAAGACGGCGTCGATGCGTTCGTCGGAGACGCGGGTGAAGGTCGTCGAGTCGGGGTCGGGGATGTAGCAGAGGATGACGAGCGTCGCGTTGGCGCCGAGCGCGGCGATGCGGTCGAGTTCGCGCGCGGTGACCTTGAGCGGCGTCGTCGCATCGAGGCTGAGCGAGATGCTCAGATCGCGCTTGATCTCGCCGACCGCGCCCGCGAAGGCCTGTCGGCGGCGGTTGTCGCCGTGGCGCACCTCGACCTCGAAGGCGTACGGTCCGGTGTCGGTGAGCCTGCCCGCCAGGGTCGATCCCGCGATGGCGAGACCGGCCGGCAGAACGCCGCGGGTCACCGCGATCGTCGCGTCGTCGGCGGGCGACAGCGAGCGTCGCACCGTATCCCAGACGTGCAGGTCGAGATCCTTCGTCGACGGGGTCGTCGCGTTCGCCGTCGGGTTCGGGGAGTGCGTGGCGCCCGAGGCGGAGGGCGTCGGGGCATCGGGTGCCCCGTGCGTCATCACCTTCGCCGCGGCGACCGATCCGGCGCCGAGTCCGATGATGCCGAGCGCCCCGAAGAGCACGCTGCGTCGTGTCAGCTCCACGCGGGCTCCCCTCTCGATGCGATGGCGTCGTCGACCGATGAAGGGGTGGTGCGTGCGCGCGGTTCGGCTCGCGCGACTCCCCGGCTTCCAGGGTACGGGGCAGGGCGGTCCCAACCCCCGTCCCTCGACGAGTTCCGGGCCGACTCACGTGGATTCTGCGGGGAGGACTCCGCGTCGAAGACGCACCCACCCCCGCCGCGGCGGGCCGAACTCCTGAGAAATGGGAGGCCGAGGCCGACTCCGCCGCGAATCGACGCGCCGCGCGCTGCGCCGCCGTCGCGATTCTCAGGAGTTCGGCCCGCACCGGCACGGCAACCCGGCCCGGCAACCCGGCCCGGCAACCCGTGGTTACGCTGGAACGACCCGCCGGCGCACCGACACCGGCGTGGCAGAAAGAGCTCCGATGTCTTCCCGCACCACGACCGTCCGTTCCCTCCGCACCGCGTCGCTGGCCATCGCCGGCATCGGGGCGTCGATCTCGATGGGATCGCTCGGATCGTGGTGGACACCGGTGATCCTGCTCATCGCCACCGCCGGGGCGCTGCTGGTGATCTGGCGCACCGACGGCGCCCTGGTGGGATCGCGAGCCGTCGTGCCCGTGCTCATCGTCGTCGTCGCCCTGACCGCGGCGGGCCTGCTCGCGCTCACCGGTGCGCTGCCGTCGGCGTGGATGTGGGCGGCGCTCGGCGCCTACGCCGTCGCCTGGGGCGAGTACCTCGTGTCGCAGACCATCGCGCGCTCCCGCGGCGTGACCGCGCGCTGAGCGGCCCGTCCCGCGCGCGCAGAAACGTCGAAGGGCCCGGATGCCGTGATCGTGGCATCCGGGCCCTTCGGCGTCGCTGAGGTCAGACGCGGGCTGCGGCCGTGGTCGGCTGCCAGCCCAGGGCCGGAGCGACGTGACGAGCGAAGTTCTCGACCAGCCGCAGGTTGAACTCGACGCCCATCTGCGACGGGATCGTCAGCATGAGCGTGTCGGCGCTCATGACGGCGGCGTCGTTCTGAAGCTGCTCGATGAGCTTCTCAGGGGGCGCGGCGTAGGTCTTGCCGAAGGTCGAGCGCATGCCATCGATGACGCCGATCTGGTCGGAGCCCGCCGAGCCGCCGAAGTACATCTCGTCTTCGGCGGTGACGATCGGGAAGATGCTGCGGCTGACCGAGGTGCGGGGCTCACCGGCGTGGCCGGCCTCGCGCCAGGCGGCGCGGAACGCGTCGAGCTGCTGAGCCTGCAGGATGTCGAAGGGCGTGCCGTCGGCCTCGGTGAGCAGGGTCGACGACATCAGGTTCACACCGATGCGCCCAGCCCACTCGGCCGTGGCCGTCGTGCCGGCACCCCACCAGATGCGCTTGCGCAGCCCGGGGGAGTGCGGCTCGATGCGCTGCAGACCCGTGCCGCCACCGAAGGGGCTGTGCGGGTCGCGCTCGGCGAGACCCTCGCCGTCGATCGCGCGCAGGAACAGGTCGAAGTGCTCGCGGGCGATGTCGCCGCCACGGGGGTCGTCCGACCCCGTGTAGCCGAAGGCCTCGTAGCCGCGCACGACCGTCTCGGGTGAGCCGCGGCTCACACCCAGCGCGAGCCGGTTCGCGCTGATCAGGTCGACGGATGCCGCCTCCTCGGCGAGCATGAGCGGGTTCTCGTAGCGCATGTCGATGACGCCGGTACCCACCTCGATCCGAGAGGTGCGGGCGGCGATCGCGGCGAGCAGCGGCATGGGGGCCGCCTGCTGACGGGCGAAATGGTGCACGCGGAACGAGATGCCGTTGACGCCGAGGTCGTCCATACCCTGGGCGAGGTCGATCGCCTGGAGCATCGAGTCACCGGCGGTCAGGTGGTGCCCGCCGCCGAGGGGACCGTAATGGCCGAAGGAGAGGGTGCCGAAAGAACGCATGCGTGAGAGAACGCACCGGCGCCTGATCTATTCCCTCGCATGTATCAAGGGGTGGCCTCGGTGCGCTGCGGGTGTGGAAGCATTCAGGCATGGACGACGAGGTGCAGGACGAGCTGCGACGTCTGCGGGCGCGGGCGTACGGTCCGGGGGCCGACATCGCCGACGATCCCGTGGCCGTCGCGCGTCTGCGCGAACTCGAGGAGCTCGACCGGACGCGACAGCACACGACGCTTCCGTCCGACGCCGTCGTCGAGGGCGGTGCCGAGGCGGAACGGACGGGTGTCGCGGCATCCGCAGGGCTCGACGACCTCGACTCGCCCGACATCGACCAGACACCGCGGCCCCCGCTCCTTCGTACGCGGCGGCGTGTGTGGGTGGCCGCCGTCGGCGTCGCGGCCGTCGTGGTGGCGGCTAGCGCGCTCACCGCCGTCGGCATGTCGTTCACGACCGTCGAGCGCACGCCGGGCATCGCGCAGACCGACGCGCTGACGCCCGCCCCCGACCTCGATCCCGCGGCGGTCGGCTACCTCGGGTTCGATCCCGAGCAGTCGCGGGGCTTCGAGGACTACTACGGGCTGACGGCGTTCGCGGGGCCGACGCAGATCGACTCCGAGGGCAATCGGGCCGACTGTCTGCTCATCTCCGACACCGCCGATGTGGCAGACTCCGGCGGCGCTCTCCGCTCGAACGCGGGCGTGCGGTTCGGGGGCTGTGCGGCGGGGCTCTTCCCGGCGACGGCGGAGTTCATCGTGAACTCCACGTTCCCCGAGCAGTTCCGCGCCCGTTATCCGGTGGGCACGGCGGTGCAGTTCGTGCTCGACGGCGACGACGTCGGAGTCTTCTCCGACGCGGGCTGACGCCCCACGGATGAGAGGGTGGGGGAGTGACCCCCCTCCTCGAACTCGTGCCCGTCGGTGCCGACCCGGATGCCGTCTACCTGGGCTTCGTCGACTGGGCGGTCGCGCGCGGCCTGACGCTGTACCCCGCGCAAGACGAAGCGGTCATGGAGATCGTGTCGGGTGCGAACGTGATCCTGTCGACCCCGACCGGCACGGGCAAATCCCTGGTCGCGGTCGCCGCCCACGCGGCATCCCTCGCCCGGGGCGGCCGCACCTATTACACGGCGCCGATCAAGGCGCTCGTGAGCGAGAAGTTCTTCGCGCTGGTCGACATCTTCGGGGCCGAGAACGTCGGCATGGTCACGGGCGACTCGTCGGTCAATGCCGATGCGCCGATCATCTGCTGCACGGCCGAGATCCTCGCGAACCTGGCGCTGCGCCAGGGCGCCGACGCGATCCCCACGGCCTCTCCAGACGGCGCTGGCGCGCCGTCTGGAGCCTCGGGCCGCGTGGGCCCAGTCGACCAGGTCGTGATGGACGAGTTCCACTACTACGGCGAGGCCGATCGCGGCTGGGCCTGGCAGGTGCCGCTGCTGCTGCTTCCGCGGGCGCAGTTCATCCTCATGTCGGCGACCCTCGGCGACGTCACCGAGATCGCCGAAGACCTCTCGCGACGTACCGGCCGGCCCACCGCCCGGGTGACCGGCGCCGAGCGTCCGGTGCCGCTGCACTTCGAGTACGCGCGCACACCCGTGCACGAGACGGTGCAAGAGCTGCTCGACACGAAGCAGGCGCCCATCTATATCGTGCACTTCTCGCAGGCGGCGGCGATGGAGCGGGCGCAGGCGCTGTCGTCGATCCGCATCATCGGGCGCGAGCAGCGCGACGAGATCGCCGAGGCGATCGGCGGGTTCCGCTTCACCACCGGCTTCGGCAAGACCCTGTCGCGTTACGTCCGCGCCGGCATCGGCGTGCACCACGCCGGCATGCTGCCGCGTTACCGCCGCCTGGTCGAGACGCTCGCGCAGCGGGGGCTGCTGCGCGTCATCTGCGGCACCGACACCCTCGGCGTCGGCATCAACGTGCCGATCCGCACCGTCATGATGACGGCGCTCACCAAGTACGACGGTCAGCGCATGCGCCAGCTGACCGCTCGAGAGTTCCACCAGATCTCGGGCCGCGCGGGCCGCGCCGGGTACGACACCGCGGGCACGGTCGTGATCATGGCGCCCGACCACGAGATCGAGAACGCCGCGCAGATCCTCAAGGCCGGCGACGACCTGAAGAAGCAGAAGAAGATCGTGCGCAAGAAGGCGCCGCAGGGCTTCGTGAACTGGACCGAGCAGAGCTACGACCGCCTGGTGGTCGCCGAGCCCGAGCCGCTGCAGCCGCAGATGAAGCTCAGCGCCGCGATGCTCATCAACGTCATCGCGCGCGGCGGCGACGTGTTCGCCAACGTGCGCTCGCTGGTGTTCGACAACCACGAGCCCCGCGCCCGCCAGTACGAGCTCGCCCGCCGGGCCCTGGCGATCTTCCGCACGCTGGTGCAGGCGGGTGTGGCCGAGGTCATCCCGCGCGAGTCGCCGGATTTCGTCGCTTCAGACGGCTCCGAAGCGACGATTTCCGGCGACTCGCGCATCCGGCTCACGGTCGAGCTGCAGGCGAACTTCGCGCTCAACCAGCCTCTGTCTCCCTTCGCGCTCGCCGCGATCGAGATGCTCGACCCCGAGGTCGAGCTCGGACGGGGACCGGATGCCACGGCTGCCAGTGACAGCGTGGGCACCGGCCACTACGCGCTCGACGTCGTCAGTGTCATCGAGGCGACCCTCGACGACCCGCGTCCGATCCTGTCGCAGCAGCAGTTCCGCGCGCGCGGCGAAGCGGTGGCCGCGATGAAGCGCGAGGGCATCGAGTACGACGAGCGCATGGAGCTGCTCGAGGAGATCACCTGGCCCAAGCCGCTCGACGAGCTGCTCGCGCAGGCGTACGAGGTGTTCGCGTCGAGCCAGCCCTGGATCCGTGACTTCGAGCTGTCGCCGAAGTCGGTCGTGCGCGACATGTTCGAGCGGGCGTGCTCGTTCGGCGAGTACGTCTCGCTGTACCAGCTGGCCCGCAGCGAGGGGCTGGTGCTGCGCTACCTCAGCGACGCCTATCGAGCGATCCGTCAGACCGTGCCGGTCGACGCGCAGACGCCCGACCTGCTCGATCTCATCGCCTGGCTCGGCGAGCTCGTCCGTCAGGTCGACTCGAGCCTGGTCGACGAGTGGGAGCAGCTCATCAACCCCGCCGCCGACCCCGATGCGCCGGTCGTGCCGCCGGCGCCGCCGTCGATCCTCACCAACCGGCGGGCGTTCGTCGTGCTGGTGCGCAACGAGATGTTCCGTCGCGTGCAGCTCGCCGCGCTCCAACGCGACGACGAGCTCGTCGAACTCGACCCCGACATCGACTGGCCCACCGTGCTCGACCGCTACTTCGACGAGCACGACTCGATCGGCACCGGGGGAGCGGCGCGCTCCTCGGCGCTCGTCGAGATCGACGAGTCGGGGGCCTCCGACGGCGTGTGGCGCGTCGAGCAGACGATCGACGACCCCGCGGGCGACCACGACTGGCGCATCCGCGCCGAGGTCGACCTCGCGGCCTCCGAGGAAGAGGGCACGGCGATCGTGCGGGTCACCGAGGTTCTCAGGCTGTAGCGGCGGTGCGTCGGCGCGCCATCATCCGACGCAGGACGAGGCCGACGACCGCGACGGCGATCGTCACCCCGATCGAGCGCAGGCCCAGTTCGGGTTGGGTGAGGGCCGAGACGAAGACGTTCACGCCGTAATCGGCCATTTCGGGGAGGTCGGAGGCGAGCACCCGGGTGCCGGCGGCGGAGGCGAGAGCCGTCGCGAGGGGTGGGACCACCCAGACGAGCGCGAGCCCGACCACCCCGGCCACCACCCGCCCCACCGTGTCGACGCCCGTCCACGCGATCGCCGCCCCCACGAGCACCGGGCCGAGGAAGAAGGTCAGGGGCAGGACGGCCGCGAAGGGCGCCTCGGCGCCGAAGGGCAACGTCATCCACGCGCCGACCCACATGCCCGTCGCCAGCGCGCCGATCGAGAGGGCGACCCCCGCACCCGCGCGGGGAGCCGTCGACGCCAATGACGCCACGAACAGCGAGACCACGAACGCGAGCACGGCCACCGCGGTGAGCAGCACCAGGTACACGATCGATTCGAAGCGCTCCTGGAGCACGTTCCACGTCGCGAGCGCGGTCTGGACGATCGCGACGAGCTGGACGACCGCGAGCCCGCCGACCGTCGCGAGCCCGCGTAGAACCCCCGGACGCGAGCGTTGCGCGCGAGCGATGATGCCGGCAGCGGCCCCACCGACCACCAGCAGCACGATGATCGTCGTGATCTCGTACTGGCTGTACGGCAGCAGCACGAACGGCCCCAGCCGCGACACATCGTCGGTGTCCTCCAGGTTCTGCAGCGGGAGGAACGGTCCGCTCGTCAGCCAGGGGAGCAGCCCCACGACCGCGCCGAGCGCCCCGAAGAGCAGGAACCACGCGACCCTCCGTCGCGGGGGAACGTCGAGCGTCGGATCGGTCGTCATCAGGGTCCCCGTCCCCCGGCGATCCGCCGGACGCTCCGACGCTATCGGAGAGGGGGGGCGGGGACCTCTGTCGTGCGCGTCATCGAGTCGCTGCAGCTTCCACGGCTTCTCCCCCGGCCAGGGGCGGGTGAACTTCTCCGCCGATCACCGATCGAGGCTGTCGACGGCCGCGCGCACGCGGGTACCCTGTCGACACGCACACCCCGGAAGGACCACCGTGAACCTCGACGCGGCTCAAGCCCTCATCGCCGTCGGGGCCTTCTTCCTGACCTTCGCCGCCGCGATCCTCAGCGGGATGAAGTGGATGCTGGACCGCGTCGAGTGGCGCACCGAACAGAATTTCGCTCAGGTGGACCAGCGCTTGGGCCGCATCGAATCGCGCATGGAGCGCGCCGAGACACGGATGGAGAGGGCTGACGCCCGCTTCGACGAACGCATGGTGCTGATCGACGCGCGAGAACACCGGGTCGACGCGCGTCTGCGCTCGATCGACGGCAACATCGCCGAGATCAAGGCCTCCGTGTCGCGTCTCGAGGGACCGCACTCGCTGTTCCTGATCGCCCGCGGCTGAACGCCCGCACGCGAAAACGCCGGATGCCGAGGCCCCGACGAGGCCTCGGCATCCGGTGTGTACGTCGTCGTTCAGCTGCGGGCGACGCGGTTCTCCGCGCTGACCATCCACGACAGCTGCTCGAGGCGCTCGAGGATCGAGTGCAGGATGTCGGCGCTCGTGGGGTCTTCGTCGTCGACGTCGTCGTGCACCTCGCGGACGGTGCCGACGGTGGCGTCGAGGCGCTCCGTGATCAGGTCCACGACCTCCGAGGTGTCGACCTCGCCCTGGGGGAACTCGGGGAGGGTCGTGGTCTCGGCGATGGTGTCGCTGCGGCCGTCGGGAAGAGCGTGCAGGGCACGCATGCGCTCGGCGACGGTGTCGCTGAACTCGCGTGCCGCGTCGATGATCTCGTCGAGCTGCAGGTGGGTGTCGCGGAAGTTCTTGCCGACGACGTTCCAGTGCGCCTGCTTGCCCTGGATCGACAGCTCGATCAGGTCGATGAGCACGCGCTGAAGGTTGTCGGTGAGCTCCTCCGAGGCCTGGAAGCCGCTCTCGGCGTTCTGCTCTTCGGTGGTTTCGGGGCCGTTGCCGCCGCGGGCGGGGCGACGGCGGTTCTTGGTGGTCTCCTGGGTGGCGGACATGCGCCTTCCTTTCACTCGCGGTCGGTAGCGACGTTAGGCGCTTCGTCGGCGGGCGCGGCGGGGGTTGCGAGCCTTCGCACAGCGGGGTAGCTGCCGACGCGTGGGTCGGCGCCGTAGCCGCTCCCCTCGGAATGGACAACCCCGGCCTCGCCTCACCGCGCCGTTCTTAGCGTGGAGACGTGCCCCACACACCCCCTGCTCCGTCTCGCCCCCTCCGCGACTACGCCGCGATCGGTGACGGTCGGACGGTCGCTCTGATCGGTCTCGACGGATCGGTGGACTGGCTGCCGCTCCCGAACATCCACTCGCGCCCCGTGTTCGCGCGACTCGTCGACGAATCGGCCGGCGGGTGCATCGAACTCGCTCCGGTGGAGGAGTACGAGGTCACCCGGCGTTACCTGCCGCACACGAACGTGCTCGAGACGACCTTCACGACCGCGTCGGGGGTGGCCACCGTGACCGACGCCATGGTCACGGGCATCGCCGGACGCCTCCCGTGGGCCGAGCTCGCGCGGCGCGTCGACGGGGTGAAGGGCGAGGTCGAGTTCGCCTGGTGCGTACAGCCCGGCACCATGCTGCGCTCCGCCGCCCCGTGGACCGAACGCATCGACGGCTTCTCGATCATGCGCATCGGACACGTCTCGCTCGCCGTTGTCGGCCATGAGCACGGTCTGCATGGCGACCCGGATGCCGGCAACGAGAGCATCGACGGCGCGTTCACGACGTCGAAGGGCTCGCGCCATCTGCTCGTGATCGCCGCGACCGAGGGGGAGCCGCTGCGCATCCCCGACGCGAAGAACGTCGACCGCGGCATCGACCGCACCGTCGACGGGTGGACGACGTGGTCCGACGAGTTCTCGTACGAGGGACCCTGGGCCGAAGACGTGCAGCGCAGCGCCCTCGCGCTGAAGCTGCTGTTGTTCAGCCCCACCGGGGCGATCGCGGCGGCGGCGACGACGTCGCTCCCCGAGAACCCCCGCGGGGGCAAGAACTGGGACTACCGCTACGCCTGGGTGCGCGATCTCGCCTACACGGCGCACGCCTGGGTGGGTTTCGGTCTGCGCGAGGAGACGCACGCGGCCATCTCGTGGCTGCTGCGCACGATCCGCAAGAACGGTCCCGAGGTGCAGGTGATGTACACCCTCGACGGCGAGGCCGAGATCGGGCTCGAGAAGCACGACGTGCCGGGCTGGAACGGCAACCAACCGGTCGTGACCGGGAACCCCGCGCAGGGGCAGCTGCAGCTCGGCGTATACGGCGACCTGATCGCCCTGTGCCGCACCTACGTCGAGGCGGGGAACCGTCTCGACATCCAGACCGGACGCCTGCTCGCCGACGTCGCCGACCGCACGTGCGACCTGTGGCGCCGCGAGGACTCGGGCATGTGGGAGCTCCCGGAGCTGCGTCACTACACCTCGTCGAAGATGGGCTGCTGGAAGGCCCTCGACGACGCCCAGTGGCTCGCGGCCGGCGGACACATCCCCGACAACGCCGACCGGTGGCGCGCGGAGCGCGACCGCATCCACCGCTGGGTCGAAGAGCACTGCTGGTCGGAGGAGCTCGAGGCCTACACGCTCGCCCCCGGAAGCTCCGATCTCGACGCGTCGGTGCTGCTGCACGCCCCCACCGGCTTCGACCGGGGCGAGCGCATGTCGAAGACCCTGGATGCCATCACCGAACGTCTCACGACGGAGAACCACCTCGTCTACCGGTACACCGGCATGGACCAGGAGGAGCAGACGTTCGTCGCCTGCGCCTTCTGGCGGGCCACGGCGCTCGCCTGCGTCGGCCGCCACGACGAGGCGGTCGAGGCGATGGACGCTCTCGTCGCCCAGGGGAACGACGTCGGCATCTACTCCGAGATGATCGCCGAATCGGACGGGGCGTTCTGGGGCAACCTCCCGCAGGCGCTCAGTCACCTGGCCCTCATCAACGCCGCGCTCGTCATCCGCGAACTCGTGGATGCCGCCGAGCTCTCCGGCCGCTGATCCTCTGCCGCGACGTCTCGTCTCGGCATCCATCCCCCATGAAAGGACTCGCCATGAGCACGCAGTACACGTTCACCGATCCCACGAAGCTCTACGCCGACATCGAGCCCCAGGCGCAGGACCAGCCCGAGCCCGGCCTCGATGCCGAGCTGACCCCGAAGGCCGCGCTCGGCGAGGACACCTACGTCGGCAGCGAGCGGCTGAAGGGCCGCAAGGCGCTGATCACCGGAGCCGACTCGGGGATCGGCGCGGCCACCGCGATCGCGTTCGCCCGCGAGGGAGCCTCGGTGGCGATGTCGTACCTGCCGGAGGAGAAGGTGGATGCCGACCGCATCGCCGGAATCCTTCGTGAGGCCGGCGCGACCGTCGTGCAGATCCCCGGCGACCTGCGCGAGCGCGAGTACGCCCGCACGCTGGTCAAGGAAGCGGTCGAGGGCCTCGGCGGCCTCGACATCGTCGTCAACAACGGCGGCAAGCAGATCTTCAACGAAGACCTGACGACGCTGGACGACGAGCAGTTCGACGACACGTTCAAGACCAACGTCTACGCGATGTTCTGGATCTGCAAGGAGGCCATCCCGCACCTGCCCGCGGGTTCGGCCATCATCAACACCACGTCGATCCAGGCGTACTCGCCCGCGCCGATCCTCGTCGACTACGCCTCGACCAAGTCGACCATCAACACCTTCACCAAGGCCCTCGGTCAGCAGCTCGCGCCCAAGGGCATCCGCGTGAACGCCGTGGCACCCGGCCCGATCTGGACGCCGCTGCAGGTGACCGACGGTCAGCCGAACGAGAAGGTCGACGAGTTCGGCGAGGAGACCCCGCTCGGACGCATGGGCCAGCCCGCCGAGCTCGCCCCCGCGTACGTGTACCTCGCCTCGGCGGAGTCGAGCTACGTCATCGGCGAGACGCTCAACGTCAACGGCGGCATGCCGACGCCGTAAGCGTGACGCGCAGAAGGGGCCGTCGTCCGGGATCGGGCGGCGGCCCCTTCGTCTGCGGTGCGCCACCCCCCCTGTTGAGTGTCCGACACACGCCGCGTTCGCGGTCGGCACTGCGGCGTGTCGTGGACACTCAACAGGGGGGTGGCGTCCTGATCAGGCGGTGAGCGGCTTGCGGTAGAAGATCTCGCCGTCGGCGGTGGTCTCGGTGCGGTGATACCCCTCGCGCTCGTACAGACGCTGGTTGGCTTCACTCAGGCCGCCGGTGAAGAGCTCCGCCTCGGTGGCGCCGGCTTCGCGTCCGCGCTGCTCGACCGCTGCCAGCAGCAACGTTCCGAGACCGGCGCCCTGCTGATCGGGGGCGATCGCGAGGCGCCCGATGAGCAGCAGTTCCCCGTCACGGCGTGCGCGGACGGCGCCGACGATCCGGTGTCCGTCGACGGCGACGCAGCCGAGGTTCTCGACCAGCTCGGCTTCGAGCTCGGGCAGGGTCTGCGTGAGCGGAGGCATGTCGGGATCGCCGTAGATGAGCGCTTCGCTCGCGAAGGCGGCGCGCTGGATCGTGAGCACCTCTCCGGCGTCGTCGGGATGGATGGGGCGCACAGCGGGCGAGTCGGCCACGGGTGTCTCTCCTGGTGAGTCGGGGTGAGGGGGGTTAACTATCATGGGCATGAGCGGTCCGTTTTCCAGCGGTTCGCCGTCCTCGCCTATGAACGATTTCTTCGACTCGCGCGTCCGCACCGATGACGTGGCCGACACGCAGGCCTGGCTGCAAGAGCAGTACGGGCGGGTCGACGTGCTCGCCGAGAGGGCCTCGATCGCGGAGCACGCGGTCGGTGATGCGGCGTTCGCTCTGCGACACCTGACCTGGGACTGCCGGGCCGAGATCGTCTACGAGGCGGATCGGTTCTACTTCGCCACCTCGAATCCCGGGTTCTCGTGGACCATCGGCTCCGAATCCGGCGACTACAGCGTGGAGCCCGGCATCGTGCAGCCCGGTCGCGAACTCATCGGGCGACCGATCGACACGACGGTGCAGCTCGTGGCCTTCGACGCCGAGTGGCTGAGCGAGACGGCCCGCACGATCTACGGCGACGAGACGCTCGTGGCCCGGTTCGCCGGCACGGGACCGGTGTCGCGGCGCCTGGGCGAGTACTGGCTCGCGACGCTGCGGTGGTCGCTGACGCAGGTCCCCCTGCTGGCGGAGCCTCTCGTGCGGGCGCACGTGCGACGCGCCCTCGCCGCGGCGACGCTCGAGGCGTTCCCGCTCGTGGGCGACGCACGCGAGCGGCGGGCATCGGCCCTCGAGCAGGCGACGATCTACACCGCCGCGACGTCGTGGATCGACGATCACGCGTCGTTGCCGGTGACGGTCGACGACGCGGCGCGTGCCGTCGGCACGTCTGCCACCGGTCTGCGTCGCGCATTCGCGGCCAACGGGCAACTTGCGTCCTCTCCCGAGGAGTACCTGTCCGCGGCGCGTCTGAGCGCGGCTCACGCCGACCTCCTCGAC
The DNA here is from genome assembly GCF_001792815.1 of Microbacterium sp. BH-3-3-3. Classification (NCBI taxonomy): domain Bacteria; kingdom Bacillati; phylum Actinomycetota; class Actinomycetes; order Micrococcales; family Microbacteriaceae; genus Microbacterium; species Microbacterium sp. BH-3-3-3. The sequence goes on from NZ_CP017674.1 coordinate 2,874,840, forward strand.
GCCGACGCGGGATGTGCGTCGGTCGCGGAGGTCGCCGCCCGATGGGGTTTCGCCGACCCGGACGCCTTCGTGCGGTCGTACGTCGAGGTGTATCGCGTCGCACCGCAGCGCACGCTCGAGCGGTGATCGCCGGGTGCTGACCGAGGGACTCTGATCGCTCAGCGGTCGCGGTCGGTGTACTCGCCGGGGTTGTCGAGGTCTTCGTGCGCCTCGTCGCCGCTCGGCAGCTCGACGTCGGTGTAGGCGCCGGCCTCGTCGGTGCGGGGGCGCGACTCGCTCCCGTCGGCGTTCTCGCGGTCGACGTACTCGCCGGGCGCGTCGGCGCTCCCGCGGTCGTCGTCTCCGCCGGGCAGCTGCACGTCGGTGTACTCGCCTTCTTCGGGTCCGGTGCCGTGTCCGTTGACGTCGCGCTCAGTCATGTCCGCCTCCTGGGGGTCGTGATGACAGCGACGCTAGTCCGCGGATGCCGGGGGCGCAGCGGTCTTGACACGGCTTCCGCCGCGCAGCCCGCACGGCGCCACCCGTGCGGTGCCGCCCGCACGGTGTCAAGGGCGCAGACGAGGGGGCGTCGACCCGGCAGAGTGGGACCATGCCCGCTCTCGCCATCATCCTCGTCATCGTCGGTCTCGTGCTCCTCTTCCTCGGCATCTTCGTCGAGGCCGTGAAGTTCCTGCTCTGGATCGGCGTGATCATCCTGATCATCGGTGTGATCGCCGCGCTCATGCGGTTCATCCGTCGCCAGGTCTGACCGTTCGTCCCCACCCCCGGATCCGACCGAGGTCGGAGCGATCCGAAGCCGTCCCCCGTGTGCCGCACCGACGTGCGTCACGCGGCCGGGGCGGCCTTTCGCGTGAGGCCGGCTCAGGCCGAGAACAGGTCGCGACCGCGCGGGGGGCGCAGGGCCGCCACCGCCTCGAGCGCCGGGGCCAGCTCGGGATAGCGGAAGACGTAGCCCGCCTCGGTCAGCACGCGGGGCACCGCCCACCGGCTCTTCAGCACGAGTTCGGGCTCGTTGCGCAGCAGCGCCATCGCCGGATCGAGCATCCACCGGAAAGCGGGCAGGCCGATCGGCGCCCGCGCGATGCGCCGGAGCTCTCGCATGAGGGTGCGGTTGTCGCTCACGGCGGGCGCGGCCAGGTTGACCGGACCGACGATGTCGTCGCGGTCGCGCAGGAATCGCACGGATGCCACGACGTCATCGATGTGGATCCAGCTGAAGCGCTGGTGGCCCGAGGTGCGGTGCCAGCTCGACCACGGGCGCCCCGTGGGGCGCGCGCCGATTCCGCGGTATCGGCGGTGGGGGAACCACCAGCTGTCGATCTGCGGGCCGCTCAGCCCGAGTCGGGCGAGGGCGAACAGCATGCGGGTCGCGGGACCGTCTCCGAGCACGATCGCCATGCGCAACGCCACCCGGCGCGTGCGGGGCAGTTCTCCCTCGAAGAACGCGCGTTCCCAGCTCGTGGCCACATCGACCGAGAACCCCTCGCCGATCTCGCCGTCGACCTCGTCGTGGCCGTGCTCGGTGGCGTGGCGGTAGATCGTCGCGGTCGAGGCGTTCATCCACACCGCGGGTGGATGGGCGGCGTGCGCGACGGCGGAGTGCAGGGCACGGGTGGTGTCGACGCGAGAGCGCAGGATCTCGTCACGGTTCGCGTCGGTGTACCGGCACGACACGATCTTGCCCGCCAGGTTCACCAGGACGTCGGCGCCGTCGACGACCCGCGCCACGGCGGCCGGATCGGCCCAGGTCGCGGTGCCGGTGCGGCCGATCGTGTCGACGTCGTAGCCGTCGTCTCGGAACGCGGCGACCAGCGCTCCGCCGACGAATCCGCTCGCTCCGGCGATTACGGCGCGGGGTCGGGGCACGGCATCCTCCTGGGTCGGGTGGCCTCAGCCTAGGGGCGGGGGCGTGCTGATCGCCCTCCTGTTGCTCGACACCGATGGAGTGCGCGGAACGCGCGGGGAACCCCTGCCACAATGGAGGCCATGCGACGACGGGCACGGGGCGCACGCGTCGCGCGCGGGGGCGTCGCTGCATCGATCGCCACCTTCGTCGCGTTGCTCTCGCACGTGACCGGCGGGGGAGCCGTGCCCGGCTGGATCGGTGTCGTCGTTCCGCTCGCGCTGTCGTTCGTCGCCTGCACGGTCCTGGCCGGCCGACGGCTCTCGGCCTGGCGTCTGAGCGCGGCCGTCGTCGTCAGCCAGCTGCTGTTCCACGCGCTGTTCGTGCTCGGCAGCTACGACCTCGGCGCGGCCGGCCACGTGCACGGGGCCGTCTTCCCGGCGGTCGCCGCGGATCCGGTGGGCGCCGCCCTGACGCCGGATGCCACGATGTGGCTCTGGCACGCGCTCGCCGCCGCCGTCACCTCGCTGGCGTTGCACCGCGCGGAACGCACCCTGGGGGTGCTGCGTGCGCTCGCGGGCCGCGCGGTCGAGGGACTGCGTGCGCGCGTGCGCGTGATGGCGGCGACGTTCGGGCCCGTGTCGGCGCGCCATCGCGTTGCGGTCGTGGTCGCCGTCGTGCGCCCGACCTCGGTGCTGCTCGCCGCGAGCGCGAGGCGTCGCGGGCCGCCGGTCTCGGCATCCTGACCCTGCTCCGCGTCACGTCGTGCCGTGAGCGGTGCGTCCCGGCCGTCTGACGGACCGGGCGGGCGGTCGCGCACGCCGAGTGCTCTCGCGCCGGCGCGACTCCCTTCCACGTCCCCTCGGGACGCCCCCTTCCTCGGTCATCGTCGAGCGGCGATGTCGTCTCCCGTGGCGCACCGCCACGCTGCGACGTCGACCGCGCGCGGGACCCCGGCCCGTCGTGCACGCGCGCGGCGCCGCCGACCGACGGGCGCCACCCGGTGCCCGGAGAAGAGATCCTCCATGTTCCGTTCCCCTCCCCTCACCCTGCCGGCGTCGGTCGTCGCGGCATCCGCTCCCGACGAGTCCGCCCCGCCGTCCCCGCCGCCCGCGCCCGCCCCCGGCCGCCCCGTCCAGCCCGGGGCGCCGTCATGACGGCATCCACCCCGTCGAGTGTCCACAACACGCCGTCGGGAGACGACGCGGTGCGGCGTGTTCCGGACACTCGACGGTCGGGGAGCGGGCCGAGTGCTCCGCGACGAGGCTGGTTCACCGCGCTGCTGCGCCGACTGCACTTCTTCGCGGGGCTGCTCGTGGGGCCGTTCATCCTGGTCGCGGCGCTGAGCGGCGCGCTGTACGCCCTCACGCCGTCGCTCGAGAGGGTCATGTACGCGCACGAGGTGACCGCCACCTCCACCCTGGTCGGGATGCCGCTGGCCCACCAGGTCGAGGCGGCCGAGGCCTACGTGGGCGGCGGGGCCTCACCGGTCGCCGTACGGCCCGCCCCCGCGCCCGGTGACACCACGCGCGTCCTGTTCGCCGACGAGGCGTTGCCCGAAAGCACCACGCGGGCGATCTTCGTCGACCCCGCGACGGCCGAGATCCGCGGCGACCTGCCCGCGTACGGCACGAGCGGCGCGCTGCCCCTGCGGCACTGGATCAGCGACCTGCACCGCTCGCTGCACCTGGGCGAGCCGGGCCGGCTGTACAGCGAGCTCGCGGCATCCTGGCTCGGGATCGTCTCGCTCGCGGGCCTCGGGCTGTGGATCGGCCGCTTCGTGCGCAGCCGCCGCGGGCGCCGCGACCTGCTGCGCCCGAACCGCGCGCACCGGGGGTACCGCAAGCTGTCGGGCTGGCACTCGGCCGTCGGGATCTGGGTCGTGCTGGGCGCGGTCTTCCTCGCGGCGACGGGCATCACCTGGTCGGCCTCGGCGGGCGCGCACGTCTCCGACCTGCGTGCCGCGGTCGGTGAGGGGACACCCGCGTTGACGACCTCGCTCGGTGCGGAGGCGGAGGCCGGCGGCGAGCACGCCGGACACGGCGGCGGGGCGCACGCCGACACTCCGGGGGCGGCGGACCCGGCCACGTTCGACGCCGTCCTCGCCGTCGCGAAGCGCGTCAACGTCAACACCGGCGACGTCGAGATCCGCCCGCCGGCCGCCGTCGGCGACGCGTGGGTCGTGCAGGAGGTGCACCGCAGCTTCCCGACCGAAGTGGATGCCGTGGCCATCGACGCATCGACCCTGCACGTGACCGATCGGGTCGACTTCGCCGACTATCCGCTGCTCGCCAAGCTGTCTCGCTGGGGCGTCGACCTGCACATGGGCACCCTGTTCGGTCTCGTCAACCAGCTCGTGCTGTTCGCCCTGGCGATCGGCATCGCCGCGCTCGTCGTCTGGGGCTACGCGATGTGGTGGAACCGTCGCCCGACCCGCGGCCTCGCGTCGGCGCCGGCGCGCGGCGCACTGCACGGGGCGCCCTGGTGGGGGATCGGGGCGGTGCTCGTGGTCGCGGTGGCGATCGGGTTGTTCCTGCCGCTCGTCGGCTACACGCTCGCGGCGTTCGTGGTGCTCGACGTGCTGCTCGGTCTCCGGGCGCGACGGCGGACCGGGGCAAGGCGGCCCACGGTGTGACGGCGCGGCGACGGGCCGCGGTGCGGCGGCCCGCTCAGCCCTCGAGCAGCAGGTGCATCGTCACCGAACCCGTCGTCGGCTCGGTGAAGCCGAGGCTGCGGTACAGCGCCTGGCCCGGAGGGTCGGCCAGCAGGGTCACGTAGGCACCCTCGGGGGCCTTCGCGCGGATCTCCGCGAGAAGGTCCTCGAGGATGCGGCGGCCGAGACCGCGTCGCTGGTACTCGGGCAGCGTGGCCATGTCGGCGATGAGGAAGTACCACCCGCCGTCGCCGATGACCCGGCCCATCGCGATCGATCGACCCGTGGCATCCACGATCCGACGCCAGGCCCAGCTGTTCGCGAGCGCGGGCGCGCCCTGGTCGGGACGTTTGGGGGTGAGGCCCGAGGCGCGGCGCAGCTCGAGGTAGTCGTCGAGGGAGGGGGCGAGGGATTCGAGGCGGAGGTCGGGCATGCCTCCACCTTCGCGTATCTCCGTCTCGCGAGGGAGGCGTCGTGAGGTGCGGGTCCGTAGCGTGGAAAGCCCCCCGGAAGGACTCCCGTGACTCTCGCCCGTCGCCTCGCCGCCGCCCTCTCGATCGCCACGATCGCCGCCCTCACCGCGTGCACCAGCTCCGCGCCCGACACTCCCGCAACCCCCGCGGCCTCGGTCGAGGTGCCGGCCACCCCCGTGGGGGAGCGGCTGACCTGGGTGATCGACGTGCTCGAGGCCGAGGCCGACACGACGGCCGGCGACTGGTCGCGCGTGCTGCACGAGGACTTCCAGCAGCAGGTGTCGGCCGACGACATCGCCGAGCTGCTCAATCGGCAGATCCGCCCGGCGGCGCCCTTCACCGTGACCGCGTACCAGGGCACCGAGACCCAGGCGGTCGCGACCCTCGCCGGGACGCTCGGCGACCCGTTCGATCTCTCGCTCGCGATCGACGGCAACGACCGCATCACCGGCATGGTGTTCGCCCCGGTCGCCGAGCCGTGGGTGCCCTCCGCCTCGCTCGACGAGGTGGAGCAGCGCCTGGGCGATCTTCCCGGCGAGGTCAGCGCGCTGATCCGGCGAGGAGACGACGACGTCGTGGCGGTGGACACCGAACGGGCAGCTCCCCTCGCCTCGATCTTCAAGCTGTATGTGCTGCTCGCGGCGGCCGATGCCGTGGCATCCGGGGATCTCGCCTGGGACGAGACGCTCGTGCTCGACGACGCCGACCGCAGCCTGCCCTCGGGCGAGCTGCAGAACGCCCCCACCGGTACCGAGGTGTCGGTGCGCGAGGCCGCCTCGGCCATGATCCGCATCAGCGACAACACCGCCACCGACCTGCTCATCGAGCGGCTCGGGCGTGAGCGCGTCGAAGCGGCGGTCGCACGCAGCGGCCACGCCGACCCCGCGGCGTTGACGCCCTTCCTCTCGACCAAGGAGCTGTTCACCCTGGGCTGGGGCGAGCCGGCTCTGCGCGAGGAGTGGGCGCGTGCCGACGACGCCGCGAAGCGCGCGCTGCTCGACCGCATCGACGCCGCCCCGCTGGCCGTCGGCGTCACCGACGTGACGACCCCGGTGTGGCAGGACGGGTTCGACTGGTTCGCCTCGGCCACCGACATCGCCGCCGTGCATCGGGCGCTGCAGCAGACCCAGGATGCCGAGGTGCTCGCCATCGTGAGCGAGAACCCCGGTGCGGGACTCGACGTCGGCACGTGGCCCTACGTCGGCTTCAAGGGCGGTTCGAGCCTGGGCGTGCTGACCGGCAGCTGGTTCGTGCGCGACGACGAGGGGGAGGCGACGGTGGTGCTGCTTCTCTCGGCCGACGACGCGCAGGCCGTGACCGCGGCGACGGGCGACTTCTTCCACCTCGCCGAAGACGCCCTGCGCCTCGCACGCTGAGCGTCGCCGCGGCGGCAGGTCTGGTGCCGGACCCTGCGCGGGGGCGACCGGAGGGCCGCCCCCGCCGGGGTCACGCGTCGTCGGGATCGGGCAGGCTCTGGGCGATCTTGCTGGATGCCGCGGAATCACGGCCGACGCCGGGCTGGAACTTCGCGATGGGGTCGTCGGCGTCGACGTGCGGTTCGCCCTCGGTCGGGGTGTCCGAGGCCGCGTGCGCGGTGGCCGAGCCGCCGCCGGTGTCCTCGGTGTGCTGCGAGGTCGAGCCGCCCTCGCCGCGGGCGTCATCGGTGCCCCGCTCGGTGAGGCCGTCGGCGGCGCGGGTGCCGACTCCGGGCAGGTCGTTCTGGCTCGAGATGCCCTGGATGCGGGCTTCGTCGTCGGCGTCGATCTGCGCCGCTCCGACGGCACCGGTGTCGGCGCCGGCGGCGCCGGCGGGCACATCGGCGGCCAGGCCCTCGGACTCGGGGACGATGTTCTCTTCGTCGGCTCCGGGGAGCCGGTCGGCGGGAGTGTTCATGGCGTTCCTTCCGTGGGGTGTGCCGCCACGCTATGGGCGACCACCGACCGGGCGAACGGGCTTGACGACCGCCACGGGGTGCGCAGGGGGCGTCCGGTGAGGCGCGGCCCCGGTGCCGGACACGCTGGATAGGCTCGGAACCAGCTTCGAAAGGAACCGCAATGCAGCAGCGTCCCCTCTCCCGCGCCGGCCGTGACGTCTCGGTGATCGGCCTCGGTACTTGGCAGCTCGGCCCCGACTGGGGCGGTGTCAGCGAAGACGAGGCCCTCGCCGTGCTGGCCGCCTCGGCCGACGCCGGCGTCACGCTCTTCGACACCGCCGACGTGTACGGCGACGGCCGGTCCGAAGAGATCATCGGGAAGTTCTTGAACGACACCGCTGCCGCGGGGATCACCGTGGCGACCAAGATGGGCCGTCGCGAAGACCAGGTGCCCGAGAACTACACGATCGAGAACTTCCGTGGGTGGATCGACCGCTCGCGGCGGCTGCTCGGCACCGACACCCTCGACCTCGTGCAGTTGCACTGCCCGCCGTCGGCCGTGATCGACGACGACGCCACCTACGACGCGCTCGACCAGCTCGTCGCCGAGGGGGTCATCGCCGCCTACGGCGCGTCGGTCGAGACGATGGAACAGGCTCTCTCGGCGCTCCGCCGGCCGAACCTCAGCAACCTGCAGATCATCTTCAACCCGTTCCGGCTCAAGCCCCTCGACGAGGTGCTGCCGATGGCGGCCGAGAAGAACGTCGCCGTGTTTGCCCGCGTGCCGTTGGCGAGCGGTCTGCTCTCGGGCAAATACACCGCCGACACGACGTTCGACAAGGACGATCACCGCACGTACAACCGCAACGGCGAGGCGTTCGACAAGGGTGAGACGTTCTCGGGCGTCCCGTTCGCCGAGGGCGTGGCCGCGGCCGACGAGCTCAAGGCCTCGCTTCCCGAGGGCGTCACCCTGCCCGCGGCCACGTTGGCGTGGATCGCCTCGCGCGAGGGCATCACCTCGGTGATCCCGGGCGCACGTTCGGTGGCGCAGGCCACATCGAACGCCGGGGCCGCACAGCTCCTCGACGAGGGCTTCGACCTCGACGCCTTCGACGCGCTGGTGCGTGACGTCTACGACCGCCGTCTGCGGGCGGAGATCCACCCGCAGTGGTGAGCGTCTGACACGCGAAAGCCGGGTCCGCCCCGAAGGGTGGACCCGGCTTTCCTGTCGGTGACGTCAGCTGACGTCGCCGCGCCAGGCGCCGGACTCGGCACCGCGCGACTCGATGTACTTCTTGAAGTTGTCGAGGTCCTTCTTCACCGAGTGGTCGTCGGCGCCGAAGACGGCACCGAGCTTCTCGAGGACTCCGGTGGGCTCCCAGTCGATCTGCACGGTGACGCGCGTCTCGTCATCGGAGAGACGGTGGAACGTCACGACACCCGCGTGGTTCTCGTCGCCGCCGACGCTGTTCCAGGCGACGCGCTCGTCGGGGTGCTGCTCGGTGATCTCGGCGTCGAACTCGCGCTCGGCGCCGGCGATCTTCACCTTCCAGTGCGTGAGGGTGTCGCTCTTCTGCGTGATCGACTCGACGAAGCTCATGAAGTGCGGGAACTCCTCGAACTGCGTCCACTGGTTGTAGGCGACGCGGACGGGAACGTTGACGTCGATGGTTTCGATGACCTGTGCCATGGTGTCCTCTTTCGTGTGGTTTCCGGGGCTGGTCCCAGTCTTCGCTCGTCACGGGCGAGCTGCCCCCGGGGTTGAGGGATCGGCTCGCGTGCCCTATGCGCGTGCGCGGCGCGCCGGGGTCGTTCGGGGATTCGCCCCGCGGCTCAGGCGCGACCGCGCAGGATCAGGTGCCAGTAGACCCAGGGCAGCACCCGACGGTCGGCGATCCACGACAGGGCGCGCTCTCGATACAGCGAACGCCAGAAGGGGATCGTGGGCTGCAGGCGCCCCTGACGATCGAACTCGGCGAAGACGACGGTGCCGCGCGACACCGTGAACGGCACGACGCTGTAGCCGTCGTACTTCGCGGAGGGGGAGCGCCCGGCCCTCACCCCCGTCATGTTCTTCACGAGGGCTTTCGCCTGCTGACGGATCGCGCCCCCGGAACGGCGGGTCGCCACCGCGGCGGCATCGCCGACCGACCAGATCTCGGGATACCGCGTGTGCTGCAGCGTCTCGGGATCGACGTCGACGAACCCGTGCGGATCGTCGGATGCCGCCAGCCCGCTGCCGGCGATCCACTCCGGCGCCCGCTGCGGAGGGACCGCGTGCAGCACGTCGTACGCCAGGGTCTCCTCGGCCTCGCCGTGACCGATCGTGATCGTCTGCGCCTCGGCATCCACCGACCGCATCTCGCGGCTGTAGTGCACCTCGATGCCGTACTCGTCGAGTTTGCGCTGCAGCTCGCGGTCGATGGCCGGGATGCCGAAGGGCACGGGGTCGGGGGCGACGAAGACCACGCGCAGGTCGTCGCGCACGCCGATCGCGCGCCACCAGTCGCACGCGAGGTACATCGGCTTCTGCGCGGCCGCGCCGCAGGACGCGGGCTCGGGCGGCTGGGTGAACACGACCGTGCCGGAGCGCAGGTCGCGCAGCACCGGCGAGGCTTTCGCGGCGAGGTCGTAGTCGTAGTTCGAGATGCCGTTCGGTGCCGCCATGGCCTCGGGCAGGCCCGGGATCTGCTCCCATGCCATGCGCAGGCCGGCGCACACCACGAGCTGGTCGTAGTCGAGATGACCGCCCGACACGAGATGCACGCGGCGGGCAGCGGCATCCACCGTGAAGACCTCGTCGCGCAGCCAGCGCGTGCCCGCGGGGATCACGTCGGCCTGCGCGCGGACGGCCTCGCTGGCCCGTGCCGCGCCTCCGGCGATGTGCGACTGGAGGGGCGCGAAGACGTGCTGCGTCCGCGGCTCGATCACGGTGATGTCTCCGGCGCGGGCCCGGTGGAGGCGTCCGGCCACCGACAGTCCGGCGTTGCCCCCGCCGATGATCACGATGCGGGGGGTGTCGGCGCGAGCGACGGTGCGGCTCGAGTCGTTCATGGGGGATCCTCTCGTCTCCCTCACCGTGTCGTCATCGGCAGCGGGATGCCACCCGGTTGACAGCGTCGGTCGGGCGGACGACCCGGGCGCTGGGGAACGACGAAGAGGGCTCGCCGTCGGCAGGAGCGCTTCTCCCGTGCCGCTGGAGCGGGAGCCCACCCGTTGAAGCGCGTGGTCCGTGCGCGGGTCGGGCCTGTCAAGGGGCGGGGCGCGGCCCCGTCGGCGTCGTTGGATGGAGACACCGCCGATCAGCGGTGACGCACCCCGGTGCGTTCGACGAAAGGATCCCCATGAGCGACGCCTCGATCGACCCGTCCCCCGCCGACTCGTCGACCCCCGCCGCCGACGTCGGCATCGCGGGTGTGCAGCCCCTGCGCGACGGCGACACCTCGATCGAGCCCGACCCCGCGCTCGACCCCGCCCAGGCGGAGTGGGATGCCACGACGGCCCTCGACGAGGGCGTCGACCCGCAGGACATCGCCCCCGCGACCGCGACGGGCGCCGACCCGGCCGAGATCGCCGCCGACGACACCGACATCCCGTTCGAGGACATCCACCCCGGGTCCACCGGCACCGACTCGCAGGGTCAGGACCCGGGCGTCGTCGAGCTCGGCGAAGAGGGCCAGGGAGACCTGGCGCCCGAAGACCTCTGAGCGACGCGCGAGAGAGGGGTCGGTCCGTTCGGGCCGGCCCCTCTGTTCGCGGTGGATTACTGCTCGATGAGCTGCGGTTCGCTCTCGTGCGCCCGGATGACGCCGTCGTGGTCGTCGGTGGCCACCGCGATGCGGCGCGGCTTCGCCTTCTCGCTCACCGGGATCGTGACCGACAGCACCCCGTTGCGGTAGGCGGCGCTGATGCCGTCGGTGTCGATGCCCTGGCCGAGGTTGAGCTGGCGGACGAACGTGGCCGTCTCGCGCTCGCGGGTGATCCACTTGACGTCGTCGCCGGTGGCGAGGGTGCGTTCGGCGCGGATGGTCAGCAGCTGACCGTCGACGTCGATGTCGACCGAGCCCGGGTCGACCCCGGGAAGATCGGCCGAGAGCACGTAGTGGTCACCGTCGCGGTAGAGGTCCATCGGCATCCGGCGCGGTCCGCCCCCGCGACGGGCGTCGAGAAGGGTCGACGCGAGGCGGTCGAGGTCGCGGAAGGGGTCGTAAGTGGCCATGGTCGGTTCTCCTTTTCGGTCGGTCCGGATATCGGCATCCGGAGTTCGATGAAGTTGAGCCTTGTGCGCTCAACGTGGCAGCAGATTAGCACTCTCGACAGGAGAGTGCCAAGACTGTCGAGTGTCCAAGACGCGCCGTGCCGGGGCCGGTCTCCGCGGCGTGTCCTGGACACTCAACGTGGTGGTGGCGCGGCGCCCGGGCGGGTCGGCCGCCCGAGTGCGCAGCCGCGGTAGCGTCATCGGGTGATGGATGCCGCGGCGAAGCCGCCCCTCGTGCGGGCGCTGTGGGGCGCGACCCACCCGGGGCCGACCCTGGTCGTGACCGTTCTGGCACTGGCCCTCGGCCTCGCCGCGGGGGTCGAGCCCGCGCGACTCGCGCTGCTGGTGGTCGCCGTGTTCGCGGGACAGGTGTCGGTGGGGCTGTCGAACGACGCGATCGACGGCGCGCGCGACGCCGCGGTCGGCCGCTCGGACAAGCCCATCGCCGGGGGAGCGATCACTCCGGAACGTGCGCTCGGGGTGGCCGTGGCGTCCGCGCTCCTCGCCGTGCTCCTGTCGGTGCCGCTCGGCCCCGGACTCGTCGCCGCGCACGCGGTGGCCTTGGCCTCGGCGTGGGCCTACAACGCCGGGCTGAAGTCGACGCCGGTGTCGATCGTGCCGTTCGTGCTGAGTTTCGGGCTCTTCCCGTCGTTCGCGACGCTGTCCCTCGCCTCTCCCGCGCTGGCTGCCCCGTGGGCGTCGCTCGCGGGAGCCGCCCTCGGCGCGGCCGTGCATCTGACCAATGTCGTACGAGACCTCGACGACGATCGGCGCACGGGCGTGCGGGGCCTTCCGCACCGCCTCGGTGCGCGGGTCTCGGTGGTGCTCGCGGCGGTCGGCGTCGTCGCCGGAGCGGTGGCGGTGCTGATCGGCACGGATGCCACGGTGCTCGGCGCGATCTTCTTCACCGCCGTCGTCGCGGTGGCGGCCACGGCCGTGGTGCTCGTGCTCGTGCGCGCGCCCGGACGCGCGGTGTTCCAGCTCACGATGCTGGCGGCTCTGTTGCTCGCCGCTCAACTCGTCGTGACCTGACTCCTCCCGCCCGGGCGGCTCGTCAGTCGCGGGCGGCGCGATCCAGTCGCATGGCGTACGCGCGCGTGAACAGCGCGCCCCCCGCCCCCCGCAGCATGGTGCGCAGCGCCCCGGTGCGCAGGGGGTGGGCGAGCGGGCCCGTGGCTCGCCCGAGCATCGTGTTGAGCCAGGCCAGGCGCGCCGCGTGCCGCGCCGAGGCCAGACGGTCGGTCTCCCATCGTCCGAGGCCGAGCGCCTCGCCCGTCCGCACCCACCCGGGCAGCAGCGGGGCCAGCGTGAGGGCGTCGAGCAGTCCGAGGTTCATCCCCTGACCGCCGATGGGGCTCACCTCGTGGGCGGCGTCGCCGACCACCACGACGCGGCCGCGCCGCAGCGCCGGAGCGACGGCGCGCCGCACGCGGAACGTCGTCGCCTCGGCGATGTCGACCTCGAGCCCCGCGCGCTCGGCGACGGCCCTCTCGAGGGTGCCGACGGCATCCGCCACCTCGTCGGTGCCCGCCCACGCCACCAGCCGGCGGCGTCCGCCGGGCAGCGGGAACGATTCCAGCACGCCCTGGCGTTCCAGGTGCACCCGGGCGACGGGACCGCCGGGAGCGACGACGTCGGCCATGACGTAGCGGTCGGGGTAGTGATGCGTCCGAACGGCGCCGGGGCGGTACACGAGGTCGCGGCCCGCCCATCCCGAGGCCACGACGACGACGCGGGCGCGGATCTCCTCGTCACCGCGCGGACCGGTGGCGCGCACGCGTACGCCTTGACCATCGTCGTGCACGGCGGTGATCGCGACCCCCCGACGCACGCGTGGCGCGAGGCCGGTCAGCACCTCCATCGTGTCGGCCTGGGGGAGTGCGGCGACGTACGGATGACGCGCACGCAGGCGGTCGAAGCGAATCGCCGCGAGCAGTCGGCCGTCGGCCCGCGCCTCGCCGCGGACGATCGTATCCGCGCGCGCCAGCAGGGCCTCGGTCGCGCCCGACGCCTCGAGGAGGGCGAGCGCGGGGGAGTGGATGCCGATGGCCCGCGACCCGGATCCGGTGCCGGCGCGCTTCTCGACGATCTCGACGTCGACCCCGCGCACACGCAGGTCGGCAGCCAGGGCGAGACCGACGGGTCCGGCTCCGACCACCAGTACCTCAGGCACGCTCCGCCCGCCCCTCGGCCACGGCGAGAACCCGGAAGGGCGCCGGCGTCTCGACCCGCCAGGGCGTTCCGAGTGCCGCGGCAAGCTCGGGGGCGCGGTAGCTGCGGCGGATCGAGCGCAGTCCGTCGACGCGCAGGAACGTGCCGGCCGACAGCGGGGCGATCCCCGCGGCGTACAGGGCGTAGGCCAGTCGGCCGCGGGCGATGTCGGCGTGCAGCACCCGACCACTCGAGAGGGCGAGCGAGTCCTCGGCGAACGTCGCCAGGGCGGTGGCGTCGAGGTGGTGCAGCACGTGGTTCGACACGACCAGGTCGTAGCGTTCGCCCGCGGCGCGCAGGGCGCCCGAGTCCTGGGCCACGAACCGCACGCCCGGTCGTTCGCGCGCGCGGGCCGAGGCGATGGCGCGGGGGTCGGGATCGGCGCCGGTCCACTCGACGTCGAACCCGTCGCGCGCGGCCAGGCCCGCCAGACGGACGGCGACATCGCCGCCGCCGCACCCCAGGTCGAGAGCGCGGGCGGGGCGGCCGAGCGCCCGCAACTGCGGGCGGACGCGCGTGCGGTACACGTGCCCCCAGGCCGAGACCAGGCGGTTCACGACGTCGAACCGCCGATACGTCGCCGCCAGGGCGCGCGGGTCGCAGTCGGGGTCGTCCATCAGCTCGGTGAGCGCCACATCGCGTCGGGCGAGGCCGCGCCAGAGGCCGGTCGCTCCGTCGCTGGTGGCGGGGCCTCGCGCGGCGCTCACGGGCGGCGCAGCGTCAGACGCGCCGCCTCGACCGTCAGGCCGGGGCCGAAGGCCAGCGCGGCGATCCGCTCCCCGTCGGGGTGCGTGACGTCGGCCAGCAGGTCGCGCAGGATGAACAGCAGGGTCGCACTCGACATGTTGCCGTGGGCGCGCAGCACCTCCCGCGAGGGCGCCAGGGCGGCGGCATCCAGGGCGAGAGCGCTCTCGACGCGGTCGAGGATGCTGCGGCCGCCGGGATGCACGGCCCACGCGTCGACGTCGCTCAGGTCGCCCAGCACGTCGGCGGCGATGCCGGCGATCTCGCGCCCGATGATGCGCGGCACCTCGGGGGTGAGGGTCATCTCGAACCCGGAGTCGCCCACCGTCCAGGCCATGTCCTTCTCGCCCTCGTCGGTGACGTGGGTGGCGAAGTCGTCGAGGTCGAGACCGGGGTGCGATGAGTCTCCGGATGCCACGACCGCGGCCGCCGCGCCGTCGGCGAACACCGAGGCGGCGACGATCTGGTCGGGGTGCGACGAGGTCTGCCAGTGCAGCGAGCACAGCTCGGCGCACGCCACGAGCACGACGGCGTCGGGGTCGGCGGTCACGATCCGCGCCGCGAGCCGCAGCGCGGGGATCGCGGCCGCGCATCCGATGAAACCGAGGTGGTACCGCTCGGCCGAGGTCGGCAGGCCGAGGTCGCGCACGAGGTGGTAGTCGGGACCCGGCGCGAACATGCCGGTGCACGAGACGGTCACGACGTGCGTGATGGCATCCGGCGTCCGCCCCGAACCCTCGATCGCGGCGCGCGACGCCTCGGCGAACAGGGCGGGTGCGGTGCGGCGGTACTCCGCGTTGCGGGCTCCCGTGGACGGCATGAGCAGCGTGTCGCCGTCGCGGACGCCGAGCCCGCCCCCGGTGCCGCCGGCGAGCTGCGGCAGCACGACGTGGCGGGTGTCGATGGCGGCGGCATCGAAGGCCGCACCCACCAGGCGTTGGGCCTTGCGGTCGAACCCGGGCTGCGCGGCGAAGAGGCCGCGCAGGGTCGATTGCTCGACGCGGGTCTCGGGCAGGGCCGTGCCGATCGAGAGGATGCGCGCGGTCATGCCTCACTGTAGACACGGTTCGGGGCGCCGACGGCGGGGATAGCGCGGTGTCGGCGCGCCGTCTATGGTGCCGCGCGGCGGCGTCGGTCCGTGCCGCCCGGACGCGCGGCGGCGTCCGGCCGCGAGGGTTCCGGCCCTCGCCCGGTACGCGGTCGTCACGGCCAGACGACGCCGGTCGGTGGACGCACATCGTGCCGAACGGTCGCGCGTTCGGTCGGCACGATGTGCGAGGCGCGCTACGTGACGACGGTTTTCGTCGCGCTCGACCCGCGCGACCGCGTTGCATAGCCCGACTTCTTGCCGGTCACGGTGACGGTGAGGGTCTTCCCGACGTCGCGAGAAGCGACCCGGTACGTGTTCGCCGTCGCCCCCGCGATGACCGTGCCGTTGGCTTTCCATTGGTATGTCAGGGCGACCGTTCCCGGTCCCCATGCTCCGGGAGCGGCGGTGAGCGTGAATACCACATGCGATCTTTGACCCCATTGACCGGGTGCTAGAGATTTGGCCTGCGGAACATGACCGGCGAGAGCCATCGGACTCTCTGTCACTCGGACGAGCTGCGTCGTGAGCCAGTGCGATCACGGTTTGTCATGACCAGGACGACCCTACGTAGGCTCGTCAAGAAGCGGGTCTCTGTGAGGGGAGAGATTTCCCGACGTCAGAGCTGCAGCAGGCTTCGTAGCGCCTCAACCGCCGATTCCGGTGTTGCAAATTCGCCCAACGCAAGTCCTCGAACTGTCTCGCGGCTGTCGTCCGCATGGCTCAGGCGGTAACTACCCGCCTCGCGCTCAACCCGCCACGGCGTCTCGACGAGGGCACCATCAAGTTCTTGAACCACCCAGTAATGGTCATCCTCGATGCCACGGGCAATGTAGAGCACACTCCGAGAGTACGGCGGAGAATCGCAGACTCTTCAAAACCGGTGACCAGAAGCGTTCGGAGGGTGCGCATTCGAATGCGTAGCGGTGTGCGGGTTTACCGGCGCGAGCCGGAATGTACCCGATACCGATGCGACGAGTCGGACTGAGCTGGACAGTCGCGGCGCGGTGCGGCGCGGGATGCATGTGGCTCAGGGTGGAGGGACATGTGACTCAGGGTGGAGGGAGGTGACCGCGAGTCGGTGTCGCATCGGAGTCGAGGACGGGCAGGGCGATTGTGATCACCAGCCCCTGTGGGGCTGTGTTGGAGAGTCGGGCCGTTCCGCCGGCAGCTGCTGCTGCGGCGGCTACGATCGCAAGGCCCAGCCCGCTGCCCTGCCCGGTCGTTCGCGAGTGGTCTTCCTGGGAGAAGCGGTCGAATGCCTGGGGTAAGAACTCCGGTGACATCCCGGGTCCGGTGTCGATGACGGTCGTCACGAAGTGGTCGGCCTCGACGGACAGGGTGACGGCGATCCGTCCTTCGCCGTCCAGGGCGCTGAGCGAGTTGGTCAGCAGATTGTCGAGTACTCGGCCGTAGAGAAGTGGTGCCATCGCTACCCGGCCGCGCGGCTGGGCTGCCACTGGCAGGGTGAGGTCGATCTCGACCTGTCCCCCCGACGCTGCCAGCCGCGCACGGTCGAGGGCCTCTCCGGCCTCCTCTACGAGTTCGCCGACCGTGGCGCGTGCTGGAGCCCGTCCGCTGTCGAGGCGGGAGAGTGCGAGGAGACTGTCGACGAGTTGGTTGAGACGCACGGTGGCGCGCTCGGCTTCGAGGAGGTCGGTGTCGAGACGGGTACGGTCGCCGGTGCGGAGGAGCTCGAGTTGCGCTTGCAGAACCGCCAGCGGTGTGCGGAGCTCGTGGCTCGCATCGGAGACCATCTGGCGTTCACGGGCGGCGGATGCGCGCAGCTTCGTGATCAGCGCGTTGAGGGTCGCGGCCAGGTCGGCGATCTCGTCGGTCGCCGGGCCGACCGGGAGCAGCGTGTCGCAGTCGTTGGCCACGATGATGTCGGCGCTGCGGCGGAGCTGGATGACGGGGCGGAGGGCCGCACCGGTGAGAACCCAGGAGACGATCCCGAAAAGGAGTGTCAGGGCTCCCAGGCCGATGACGAGGCCGGTGGTGAGGTCGGTGAGCACCTGCTGGGATGCGTTTTCGTTACGGGCGGAGATGATGGTCCAGTCGCCGGTCGAGGAGGTGACTTTCTCGACGGCGACCAGGTAGGTGGCGCTGTCGACGGTGAGGTGCTGAGGCCCGGACCGCCCGCTGTCGATTGAGTCAAGTTGGGCGACGATCGTGGCGGGCAGGGTGGAGGTGCGGGTGGCTCCGGCGGGGTCGATGACGGCGATGAGCTGCCCCTCGCCGGGGTTGTCGACGGGGTCGTCGGGCTCTTGCTGGAGGGCGGTCTCGAACGGAGTGGCGTCGCTGGTGAGCACGTCGTAGGTGGCGTTCTGGAGAATGGTGTCGACCTGCTGGCGCACGATGATGGCGACGCCGGTGAAGAACAGGGCTGCGATCAGCAAGGTACCGATCGTGATCCGCGCGCGGATCGACAACCGGCCGAGGGCTCGCATCACGGCCGCTCCAACCGGAACCCGACTCCGCGGACGGTGCGCACAGTGACTCCGGAGTCGACCGGGTCGAGCTTGCGGCGGAGGTAGCTGATGTACTGGTCGACAATGTTCGGGTCGGTGTGCTGCACGGTGCCCCAGATCTCGAGCAGGATCTGCTCCCGCGGGAGAGTCTGGTCGAGGTTCTGGGCCAGCAGCCGAAGCAGCGCGAATTCCTTGGGACTGAGCGGCACCGGGACACCGCTTGCCGTGACGGTGTGGTCATGGCTGTCGATGAGCAGTCCGGCGATCTCGAGTCGCGGGCTGGTGGTGAGGTTCTCGCGTCGGCGGAGGGCCCGGAGTCGTGCCGCCAACTCGGTGAAGGCGAATGGTTTGACGAGGTAGTCGTCGGCTCCGGAGTCCAGACCCTTGACCCGGTCGTCGACTTCGTCGCGGGCGGTGAGCATCAGGATGACCAGGGCGGGGTGGGCATCTCTGAGCCGGCGGCAGAGTTCGAACCCCGACATGCCAGGCAGCATCACGTCGAGCACGGCCACCGAGAATCCGCCTCCTTGCGACTGGATGAGAGCAGAGGTGCCGTCTTCGAGCCAGGTCGCGTCGTAGCCCTCCTCGGTCAGGCCCCGCACCAGGAGCGGGCCCAGCTGGGTGTCGTCCTCGACGACCAGCACGCGCACGGGTCGATCCGAGACAGCGGTCATGGTGGCCATTCTTCCTGCTCGACCGTGCAGAGCGGGGTGTCTGAACGTTTTCTCATGGTCGACGCCCTCGGATCGCAGGAGTCGCCTGGCCCCGCTCCCTAGGTTCGGAGCCTGGTGGTTTCCTGGAGGGAATGGCATGCGCATTCTGGTGGTCGAGGACGATCGGCGGATCGCGGACATCATGCGCCGCGCCCTGACGGAATCGGGGTACCCGGTCGATCTGAGGGCGGATGCCGCGGAGGCGCTGTTCGCGTTCGAGACCGATGTCTACGACCTCGTGCTTCTGGACCTCATGCTGCCGGGCATGGTGGGTGGGGGTGTGGAACTGTGCCGGCGCATCCGGAGCGCCGACACCGATGTGCCCGTGCTCATGGTCACCGCGATGGACTCGACCCGGTCCCGGGTGCGAGGACTGGATGCCGGGGCGGACGACTACCTGGTGAAGCCGTTCCACCTCGACGAGCTCCTCGCCCGGGTGCGTGCGCTGCTGCGGCGCGCACCGAAAGCGATCGCGCCCGTGTTCGCTGTACGGGACGTCACACTCGATACCGGTCTGAGGCGGGCCTACCGCTCGGGTCGGGAGATCCCTCTCACCGCGAAGGAGTTCACCGTGCTGGAGTATCTGATGCGCAACGCCGGAACTGTGGTCTCCACCTCTGATTTGCTCGACCACGCGTGGGACACCAACAGCGATCGAGGCAGCAACGTGGTGCAGACCTATATCCGCTACCTCCGCCAGAAACTCACCGCGAAAGGCACGGCCGAGACCGAGTTCATCGAGACCCGTCGAGGCGCCGGCTATCTCGTGCGGACACACCTGTGATGTTCCGCCGGGCCGTCCTCCGGCTCACCGTGTTCTTCTCCCTCGTGCAGCTGACGGTCTTCGGGGCGTTCGCGGTCGCCATCTATCTCTTCGTCACCACGGTGTTCGACTACGACCCGCCCGAGGGCGACACCGCCATTGCCGTCGATGCGGCCGAGGTCGCGTTCTCGGGGCTGCGCACTGGGCTGCTGATTAGCTTCGCGATCCTCGTGGTGCTCGTGCCCGCCGTCAGCTATGTCATGGCCCGCCGCACGCTCGCGCCGGTGCGGCTGGCGTACGAAGCGCAGGAGAGGTTCGTCGATGACGCCTCGCACGAGTTCCGCACCCCACTCAGCGTGATCTCGGGTGAGTTGGAGCTGGCGCTGCTCGCACCCCGCTCCAGCACCGAGTACGTCACCGCCATCCGGCGGAGCATCGACGCTGTCGAGCAGATGGAACGCCTCACCAGCGACCTGCTGCTGCTCGGGCAGGCGGGCGATCGGCGCATCGAAGACATCTTCAGTCCCGTCAGGGTGAAGGAGATCGTTCTCGGAGCTATCCCCGGCCGCGACCGGGATCGGTCCTGGCCGACACTGACGCTTGATTTCGACGGCGACCCGATCGTTCGAGGTTCGCGCGAGCTGCTGACCCGCGCGGTCGGGAACCTCGTCGAGAACGCCTCCAAGTTCACCCCGGCTTCCGGTGTCGTCCGGGTGCGGGTGAGCGAGCGTGCGGGCCTGGCGATCATCGCGGTCGCGGACGACGGTCCCGGATTCCCGCCCGGCACCCAGTCCCGCGCGTTCGACCGGTTCTGGCGAGCGGACTCCGTGCAGTCCATCCCCGGCCACGGACTGGGCCTGCCGCTGGTGAGACAGATCGTCACCGCTCATGGTGGCCGTGTGGCGATCGACTCGGAGACTCGACAGGGCACGGTCGCCACGATCGAACTTCCTAAGCTGAACGCGCGCTGATGCCTCTCACGGTCATCTCATCGGCACGTTCGTACCGTCAGACCACGCACGCATTTCGTGTGCTCGACGAAGGAGAGAAGTCATGAACAAGCGAACCACATGGACGCTCGGGTCGATCGGAGCCGCCGTCCTCCTCATCGGTGGCGGCCTGGCCGTCTCCATCCCCGCCCAGGCCTCCAACACCACGCCCGCCCCGGCGACCAGCCAGACCAGTGTCGAGGACGGAACCAACGATGGCGAGACCGCCGACGACACGGGCACGGACACCGGCATCGAGGACGGCAGCAACGACGGCGAGACCGCCGATGACGCCACTGAGACCGAAGACCCCACCGAGGTGAACGACCCCAACGAGGTCGAGGACAGCGCCGGTGTGGAGGATGGCAGCAACGACGGCGAGACCGCCGATGACCCCACCAGCACCACGAAGTAGACCCTGAGGACGGGCGGGAGCCGGTATCAGCGACACCCGTCCGTCTGAGAGTTCTTTCAGGAACGCAGGCCCCGCATCCGGCCTGTTCTCGCACCCGCGGTGCTTAGTCTGCGAGCACCAGCCATCCACATCGAAAGGGCGCGCGTGCTGATCCAATCCGGGGGTCTCCTCGATCCGACCGCACTGCTGGAGGGCTCCGGGCCCTGGGTGCTGCCCGTGATCATGGGCATCATCTTCATCGAGACGGGCCTGCTGTTCCCCTTCCTCCCGGGAGATTCGCTGATCTTCACCGCAGCGCTGCTCACCGGGTCGCTGGGGCTTCCGCTCCCCGCGCTCGTCGCGGGCGTGGCCGTGGCCGCGATCGTGGGCGACACGGTCGGGTACGCGATCGGCCGCCGCTTCGGCCGGCGCCTGTTCAAGCCGGATGCGCGCATCCTGAAAGCCCGTTACCTCGAGAAAGCGGATGCGTTCTTCGCGAGGTACGGGGCCCACTCGCTGGTACTCGCCCGGTTCGTGCCGGTCGTCCGCACGTTCGTGCCGCCGGTGGTGGGCATGTCGAGCATGCCTTACCGAAGCTTCCTGCTCTGGAACGGCATCGGCGGACTGGCCTGGGCGCTGCTGCTGGCCGTGGCCGGCTTCTTTCTCGGGAAGATTCCGGTCGTCGCCGACAACGTCGAGCTGATCGCTGTCGGGATCGTCGTGGTGTCGGTCATCCCGATCGCCATCGCCGTCGTGCGGGAGCGGCGCGCCGACAAGCGCGAACGAGAACGTGCCGCGGTCGAGGCCGACCGTGGGTGAGCGCGTGAAGCGCGTGGACCTGAGCCGCAGCAAGGTGCCTGAGATCACCGTGCTGTTCTGGGTGACGAAGGTGCTCACCACCGGGATGGGGGAGACGACGTCCGATTTCGTCGTGACGAGCATCGAACCCGTCATCGGGGTCGCTGTCGCGTTCGTGCTGCTCGTCGGGGCGCTGGTGCTGCAGTTCCGTACCCGGCGGTATGTGCCGTGGGTCTACTGGCTCGCCGTGGTGCTGGTGAGCGTGTTCGGCACGATGGCTGCCGATGTCGTGCACGTGCAGTTCGGCGTGCCGTACGAGGTCTCGACCGCTGGCTTCGCGATCGTCCTAGTCGCGGTGTTCATTCTCTGGTTCCGCACCGAGCGCACCCTTTCGATCCACGCGATCGACACACCGCGCCGTGAAGCGTTCTACTGGGCCGCCGTGCTCACGACGTTCGCACTCGGCACCGCGGCCGGGGACTGGACCGCCCACGTGCTCGGCCTGGGTTATCTCGGATCGGGGCTGCTGTTCCTCGTGGCGATCTGCATCCCCGCTGTCGCTTACGCGTTCTTCCGTGTCGACGCGATTGCCGCTTTCTGGGTGGCGTACATCGTCACGCGGCCGCTCGGTGCGTCCTTCGCCGACTGGCTCGGAGTCGGCCACGACCGTGGCGGCATCGGCGTCGGCACCGGCACCGTGAGTCTTGTTCTCTCCGCCGCGATCGCCGTCTGCGTCGCCGTGCTCAGCCGCCAGCGATCCCGGACCACCGCGGCGAGCCCGATCGTGTGAGAAGTCTCAGAGGCCGAGGGCGCCGTTCGCAGGATGCCCGAAACCCCGGTTGGGAACGTCAGAGCATGAGCGCACACGCCACCCCACTCACGACTCGGCAGCTGCTGAGCAAAGTCCCCGAGATCACCATCTGGTTCTGGATCATCAAGATCCTCTGCACCACCGTCGGGGAGAGCTTCGCCGACTACATCAACATGGCCCTCGGCGTGGGACTGGTGGCCACCGCGATCATCTTCACCGTCGTCACCGTCGTCGTTCTCGCCGTGCAGCTGCGTCTCACTCGCTACCGGCCGGCGGCGTACTGGTTCACCGTCGTGGTGTTGAGCATCACGGGAACCCTCTACACCGACATCCTCACCGACCAGGCCGGCGTGCCACTCTCCGCCAGCTCGGCCGTCTTCGCCATCGCTCTCGCGGTGGTGTTCGGAATCTGGTTCGCCCGCGAACGCACCCTCTCGATCCACAGCATCGTCACCCGCCCGCGCGAAGCCTTCTACTGGGTCGCCGTGCTCGTCACCTTCGCCCTCGGCACGGCCCTCGGCGACTGGACCCTCGAGCTCACCGGCTGGGGACCTGGACTGTCGATCCTGCTGCCCCTGGTGATGATTGGCATCGTCACTGCCCTCTGGCGGTACGGCGCCAACCCCGTGCTCATCTTCTGGATCGCCTACATCCTCACCCGTCCCCTCGGCGCCAACATCGGCGACTGGCTCGGGCTCACTCCCGCCGAAGGCGGCATCGGCCTCGGTACCTTCACGACCAGCCTGATCTTCCTCGCCGCCATCCTCGCCACCGTGATCTACCTGACGGTCAGCAAGACCGACGTCGTAGAACGCGACCGAACCGTACCGGAACCCGCGACGTCACCACGACGCCGACGGGCGAGTCTCGGCATCCTTGCCGTCGTCGCGATTGCCACGGTCGCGCTCTTGATTTACACGAACAGCCAGCCCCATGCGAGCGTCCTGGCAGACGAAGGCTCGGGCCCGAGCTGCGACACCAGTACCTCCCTCACCCAGGACCAGGCGAAGGCCGCGGCCCGATCGAACTTCCCGACCGTGACCATGAACGAATTCCGAACCATCACCGCCGACATCCTGACCGCCGTGCAGAACGGCGACGCAGCAGGCGCCGCGAAGAGCGCAACCGACCTCGAAACCGCGTGGGACGACAACCAGGACACCCTGAACGCCGCCGACTGCGGAGCCTGGACCTACATCGACCAGCAGATCGACCCGGTTCTCTCATCGGTGCGCTCAAGCACCCCCGACGCCGGCAACGAGCAGAAGACGCTGCAAACCCTTCTCACCACGCTCGGAGCCTGATCGCGATTGAATGGTCGCGAGACGGTCGGCCGGGCGCCTTTGGATCGGCATTCGCGGGCGTCTACGTCGGGTGTGATCACTGTGGCAGTGACGCAACCCGGATTTCCTGCAGTGCCCAGGTGTTGCCGTCGGGGTCGGCGAAGAAGGCGTAGAGCACGCCGCCCATGTCCTGCACCTCGCTGACGGCGAGGCCGCGGCCGACGAGAGCGGCACGCTCCGCCTCGACGTCGTCGACCACGAGGTGCAGATTCGAGACCGGTCCACCGCTGCCCATGCCGACGCCGAACGCGATCGAGCAGGCCGAGCCCGGCGGGGTGAGCTGCACGACGCGCATCCCGCCCCCGGGCGAGACGTCGTGGTCAAGCGTGAACCCGACCACGTCGCGGTAGAAGGCGACAGTGGCGTCGACGTCGCTCACGGCGATGGGCACGAGTTCCAGGCGCATGGTCATTGCCGAACGATAGCGCGTCGACAATCACCACCAAGATCCGCTAGTTCGACGGCGGCGCTTCGAGGAGTTGCGCTGCCCAGCTGCGGAGCAGGTTGAGAGCAACGGTGGAGGGTGTGCCCGGCTCGGTGAGATAGGTGGCGATGACTTTGCCGCTGGTTGAGGGGAGGGCGAGGGTTCCGCAGGAGAGGGGCATTTCGCCGACGACCGAATGGTTGGTCTCCCTGTCCTAATAGGGGATCGTTCACCGGACGCATAAATGAAAGGGACGACACGCCTAAACGGCGCGTCTCGTCTAACTGGTCCGAAGTAGGTTCCGGTGACCGGGGGCCATGTGAGTCTGCCCGCGTGTACCTTCGGGTCGACGAGGGCCGATCGTCGGCAAGAACGCTTCCTAACATCTCGTCGGTGTTGCGCGTCACAACTGCGAGTCGTGGCAAGTTGTCAACCCCACCTTCGCGGTTCCGCTGATCGCTGGTGCCACGCTCGTCAGCGTTCCTGACACGGTCTTGGCGGTGGGGTTCGACGGGCGACTGGTGGAGGTGTATCCGACCTTCCTGCCCGTGACGGTGACGGTGATGGTCTTCCCCCGCGCTGAGGGCGAGGGTGTCCACGTGCTCTTCGTGGCTCCCGCGATGGCGACGCCGTCGGCGGCCCACTGATACGACAGTGCGACCTGCCCCGGCCCCCAGGCGCCGACCGTGGCGGTGAGGGGCGAACCGACGCGAGCAGTGCCCACGATGGTCGGCGTCTGCGGGACGAGGACTCCCGCGATCACGGTGTCTCCGCCGACGATCGGGACGGACAGCGAGGTGCCCGCGAGGTCGATGGTGGAGCCTGCCGTGCCGACGTAATCGCCGACGGTACCGGGATCCAACTGAATGCTGTTGTTGTAGAGCACGAGGCCGAGGCGGTGTCCCGCGGGGACGGTGTGATCGGCGGGGAACAGCGTCCAGGTGAGGTCGACGTAGGTGCCCTGCGGGACCGGTGTGTACCGCTCGAGCGACTCGTGGTGCGCGATGCTCGCCGTCCCTCGGGTGATCACGGAGCTGCCGGTCGTCGCGGTGAGGGCAACGGTGTCGGCATAGGTGGCCCCCTCCTCGGCGCGTGAACCGCCCCATTCCCGTGTCGAGTCGAGTGCGCGGATGCCATTCCCTCGTGACCAGTCGACGATCTCGGCGGGGCCGTAGTCGACGAGCGCGACCGAGATGTTCGCATCCGCCGCCTCCGGGCGAACCCGAACGGTGACCGATGGAGTCCCCGAGATGCGGGCGTCGGCGGACAGAGGCGCGGACGCGTATACGAGCCGGTCGCGTCCGCCCCGCGGTTCGGCCGCGCCGCCGGTGAGGGCGAAGGGGGCCGCGTCGTCGAGCTGCGCACCGGCGAACGAGGCTGTTCCCGTTCCGGACGCTCCGATCCGGAGGGTGCCGACGCCGTTCTTCGCGCCGACGCCCAGGGTGACGGCGGTACTGCCCGGCACGGGCCAGGTCGGTGCGTCTTCCCACACGTCGGGCTGCGTCTCGACGCGGACGGCGGGCTCGTCCGTGATCCCGTTGTCGATGCCGAGGAGCTCGTGGTCGTACCACCGGTGCAGAGTGTCGCTCCATCCGTCGCGATCGACGTCGAAGGGATCCACGTGCGCCCGACGATGCAGCCACAGCTTCGATTCGACACCCGCCTGCTGCAGGGCCGCCCAGTGCTCGCCGAACTCGTTCGTGCGCACGATCATGTCGCCCTGCCCGGTGGCGATGAAGACGCTCACGCCGTTCGCGGCGATGGTGTCGACCTTGCGCGTGTAGTTGCGGGCGTCCCAGAAGGCGTTGTAAGAGCGCTCGGCGGGGTCGGAGTCAGCGCGCATCCGGCGAATTGCGGCTGGCAGACGCGTCGCTTCTCGGCCTGGTGCTCGCGCAGCCGCGCCGGATTCGAGGGGTTCTCGACCCCCGCGGGCTCGGGCTCGGTGAGCCATTCCGAGAAGTTCGCCGTGCCACCCCCGACGAACACTCCATGCGGGCGGGTGTTGTAGGCGCTGCTCCCGCCGGCGATCGGGACCACCGTCTGCAGGCCCGGCACGGCCGTCGCCGTGG
Organism: Microbacterium sp. BH-3-3-3; assembly: GCF_001792815.1. NCBI lineage: Bacteria > Bacillati > Actinomycetota > Actinomycetes > Micrococcales > Microbacteriaceae > Microbacterium > Microbacterium sp. BH-3-3-3. The sequence goes on from NZ_CP017674.1 coordinate 2,900,757, forward strand.
CCACCGCGTTGGCGATGCCGCCGTCGTACGAGATGCCCGTCACGGCGCTCTTGCCCGAGCTCCACCGGGCGTCCACGGTGAGCTCGCGATCGAGGTTGCGGTACGCGACGGAGTCGGGTTCTCCGTGCAACCACCGGATGACGGCGGCGACCGATTCGACGTCGTTCGGCCCCACGTTGTCGACGCACCCTTCCGACCAGTTGGTGCCGGCGACGTCGACCGAGATGTAGGCGTATCCGCGGGGGACGAAGTAGTTGTCTTCCCACCCCGGCATGAACGCGAGGTCGCTGACGTCGCGGTTCGCGTTGTCGACGTACGGCTTGCCTCCCGGCGTGCCGTTGTATCCGGTGGCGGTGATGATCGCGGGAACCTGCACCGCGGCGGGAGTACGGGGTCTCACGATGTCGGCGCGGATGAGGTCGCCGCGGCCGTCGCCGTCCGAGTCCATCGCCGCTTCGACGTAGACGTGCTCGATGAACGCTTCGGCCATGTCGTACACCGCCGCGGATCGACCCTCGCCATCCACCACCGGTCCCCGTGCGGACGCAGCGGGAACGGGGGCGAGGAACGAGGTACCGAGCACCGCCGCGCAAGCGAGCGCGGCAACGATGGAGCGTGATCGAGGCATGTGCAACCATTCGGGGGGACGGGGAGGCACTGTGATCACAGGCGCTTTCCGGCCATCATTGCGCATATCGTCCGCGCGTGTGGCTCAGGCGTCACAGTGTGCGCCGACTGCCCGTCCCGTAGACGACCACGTTGACTCTGCCGCCACCCGCGCGTGGTGCGGAATCCGTCGGTACCGTGCCACAGGGCGACGGTGTTCTCACCTCGCGCCGAGGGTCAGGCGGCCAGGACGCTCGGCAGCAGCAGGCTCGAGATCGCACCGCGGTAATCGTCGACCATGCGCTTGCGGTCGATGCGCGTGCGCGCGGCGAGGGCGGCGCGGCGCAGCTCGCCGCGGCGGTGCAGCGCGTCGTCCCAGGCGGCGGCGATCGCGGCGGCGTCGCGGGGCGTGACGAGGCCGAAGCCCGCGACCATCCGGGCGGCGTCGCCGACGTCGGTGGTCACGGGGACGGCTCCGGATGCCGCTCCCTCGGCCAGGCAGAGGGGTGAGGCTTCGCCGAAGGCGCTGGTGAGGGCCACGATGTCGGCCGCGCGATACAGCTGCGGCATGTCTTCGCGCAGTCCCAGGGCGTGCAGCGCCACCGTGCCGTCGATGCCGTTCTCGGCGAGCAGGGCGGTGAACAGGGGATTGTCGCGGGTCATGCCCGAACCGCACATGACGTAGTGGGCGCCGGGGGAGAGCGCCGCATGGCGCGCCACCGCCGCGAGGAACAGCCCCGGGTCTTTCATGGCGTCGAAGCGTGCCGCCAGCAGCACGACGGGGGCGGACTCCGGGATGCCGAGACCCTCGCGGATGCGGTGACGCTCGGCCCGGGTGCCCGGGCGGAAACGACGGGTGTCGATGCCGTTGTCGATGACCCACGCCTGCTCGGTGACGACGCCGGCGCGGGCGTAGGCGGTCGACGTCGACGAGGCGCAGGCGATCGTGGCCGACACGGCGCCGGAGGCCCCGGCATCGCGCAACCACCCCAGCGCCGGCCCCGAATGCGTGGGATCGGAGCGGTGCAGGCACGCCGCCACCGGCCGTGCGGGCAGGAGCCCGGCGCGATCGAGGGCCACCACGAGGCTGAGCGGCTGCTCTTTCAGTGAGAGCACGACGTCGGCGTCGGCGAAGAGATGGGCCGCCCGCTCGAGTTCGGGCCGGGTGAAGTCTTCGGGGTGCACCGGGTGATCGCCCGCGATGCGGTCGAGGGCGTCGATGCGCACCCCGGCGCGGCGCAGACGGCGATAGCGCGTGTCGTCGCGGGCGAGCTGCAGCGACGCGTCGCGACGGGCGGCGGAGGTGAGCGAGAGCACCCGGTGGTGCTGCGCACCGCCGGCGGCGAGACCCGCGATGACGTCGGAATGCAGAATCCGTGCGCCCCCGGCGAAGAAGCCCTCGTACAACGACAGCACGCGCAGGGGTCGAATCATCGAGGGGCCTTCCGGGGGAGGAGCACCGCTCGTGGCGGTGCTGTCGCCGATCACCGCGGATGCGGTCGTCCCATGCTGAAGGGTGGGCCCGGTGCGGCGGGTTACGCCGTGGAAACCATCGTATGAACGCCCGGACACAGGCCGACGCGCCGGCTCCCGGGGGCGGGAGCCGACGCGTCGGTAGCAAGAGCGGTGGTTCAGGCGCGGGGCGCGACCACCATCGGCTCGACGATCGTGCGGGTGCGCGACCAGGGCCAGCGCCAGGCCGGACGCGTCCCCCGTCGGTCCTCGGCCGCCCTCGGCACGATGCCGTTGCCCATCGCGGTCGACATCGCGATGCTCCACACCGAGCCCGCGTGCTGGGCGTCGTCCTGTGCGCCGTGTTGTCCGTAGATCATGGTCTTCTCCTCGCTCCCGTCTCCCGACGGAACTGTCCTTGTTCCGTCATAGACCGGCGGCGAGCGGCGGAACCCGCCCTTGACAGCACCGCCCTGCTGCGCATGCGGGGCAACGCCGCGGGTCCAGACGACGGGCTCGGCTCGAGGCGGAGGAGACGAGGGCATCATCCGGCTCCTCCGCCTCGTGACGAGACGGCCTCTGGGATGGAGTCGCTACGATCGGGGGTCGTGCAGACGTCTTCCGATTCTTCGTCGTCCCCCTCGCCGGGGTCCGACCTGGGGCGCGCCCTGCTCGCATACGGCGAGGCTCGGCGCGTCGCCGCCGCCGCCGCCCGCCGCGAACTCGCGCTCAACGAGCTCGACGCCCGCGCGCTCGTGTTCGTCGCCGACAACCCCGGCGCGCGTCCCTCCCACGTGCGCGATCACCTGGGGATCACCTCGGCCGGTGTGACCACCCTCATCGACCGTCTCGTCCAGCGTGGTGCCGTTCGCCGCGATCTCGACGAGGACGATCGGCGGGTCAACCACATCACGGCGACGGTCGATCTCGACAGCCCCCCGTGGAACGCGCTGCGCGCTTTCGACGACGGCATCGAGGCGGCGATCGCCGGCCTCGATGCGGAGCGCGCGGCTGCGGCGGCGTCGCTGCTGCAGCACCTCATCGCGACGGTGGCGAGCGCGGCCGAGCACTGAGTCGCCACGCTGAGGCGTGACCGCCCGACCTCCACACCGCGGTGGAGCCGAGGGCGTCAGGCTCGCGCGAGGAACGCCTCGGACCGGGCCTGCAGGAACGAGCACAGTGCCGCCAGGGTGGCCAGCTCGCCCGACAACGCCATGACCCGACCGGCGGGCAGCGGAGCCGCGTCTTCTCGAGGTTCGAAGGTGACGGCCCAGTCGGTCGAGCCGACCTCGCTGCTCGGCGCCACGTAGAAGGTCGTCGAGACGCTGCGCAGCTGCGCGGCGACGAGGCCGGCGTCGGCGCCGTCTTCGCCATCCTGCGGGATGACGCGCAGGATCTCGGCGTCGTCGAACCCGAGCGCCCGGAAGTCGTCGACCCACTCCTGGAGCGTGCTCATCGTGCGAAAAGGCATCGGCATCCCCTCGGGTATCGGCACACCCGGCGGCGGCTGCCTCCATTATGTCCGTGCCGGGGCTCCCGCGCGGGGTGGGCCGTCTCGGTGCGGGGTCACGAGCCCCGCACCGAGACGATCCGACCGTCGCGCCGGGGAACGGAGGACGCCGGATGCCGCACCCCGAAGGAGCTGCTCTCGGAATCCTCGCGAGCACGGCGGTGGCGGTCAATGCGGCGCGAGGCGGGTTGCGCTCCCCGGCCGGAGGCGCGCGCGCGGCGGCCGACGGCGCGGTGGCCGCTCGCTATGAATTGCCCCAGTACGCTGGGAGACGGATGGGGGGCATCCACGTTCGTGCACGGACGCCCGCTCACTGCGCCGTGAGAGCGGTCCCATATCGATCCTTGCCATGGAGCGCAATGGTCTTGCCGCACGAATTGGGACGATTTAGGAAGACCTCGTGGAGCATACGAACATCGAGACCCGCGACGCCGAGACGGTGGAGCAGCTGTGGCAGTCGGTCGTCCCGGGGGCGCGTATTTCGCGCGCCGAGGTGATCCAGCCCGGTCTGTCCTGGCACGCCGCGACGGAGCCGGGGTTCGGTTTCTTCGACTACACGATCGGGTCGACCATGCTGGTCGAGTCCGACCCGCTCGATCACGTGGTCGTCGGCCGCATCGCCGGCCCCCGGGTCGCGGGAACGTATCGCCGGGAGCGCATCGACACCGCGGTGCCGTTCATGGTCGTCGACCGCCCGCTCGAGATCGCCTTCACCGGGCGCATCGCCGGGGCAGGCGTGTCGTTCGCGCGGTCGGAGTTCGACGAGGCAGCCCGCCGCCTGTCGGGCGACGACACGCTGCGCGTGCGTCCGACCGGCTACGCCCCCGTCAGCGAGCAGCGTCTGCGCTACTGGTCGCGCACCTGGGAGTACGCGCGCGACGTGCTGCTGCGCTCGCAGGAACGGTCGCCGCTCGTCGAGCAGCAGGCGCGCCTGCTCATGCTCGAGGCGTCGCTGCTGACCTTCCCGACCACGTTGACCGAGGTCCTCGCCGCCGGGCGTCCGGCCCGCCCGCTCCCCGCTCCCGTCCGCCGGGCGAAGGCCTACGTCGAAGCCCACGCCGCGGAGCCGGTGGTGCTGGCCGACATCGCCACGGCGGCGCGATTGTCTCCGCGGGGGCTGCAGTACGCCTTCCGTGCCGCGACCGGACGTACGCCCATGCAGTACCTGCGCCGCGTGCGGCTCGACGCCGCGCGCGCCGAGCTGCGCAGCGCCGATCCGTCGGTCGACACCGTCGCCGCGGTCGCCGCGCGATGGGGTTTTTCGAACCTCGGCCGTTTCGCGGCGATGTACCGCGGCGAGTTCGGCGAGACGCCGTCGACGACGCTGCGCAGCTGACCCGCGCGCGCGTCGGCGCGTCGCGGTGCCCAGCGGAGGGCGTGGGACGAGGGGAGGACGTTTCTCGTCCTGGCATCCTCCCGTCGCTGCATCTCCTCCGCTCCGCACGCCGTCGGCGATCCGGGCTCCGGCGTCGTGTCACGCTGTCGGCGGCCCGGGCCGCAGGCGGCGTAGCGTCGCCCCGGAGCGCGGACGGTGTCAGTGCCCGCCGCCGAGCCCACCGGTGAGGCGCCCGTGGAATCGGGCGGCGGCGGTGTTCATGCCCTCGAGCTCGACGGTCGTGCCCAGGTGCGCGTACTTGGTCTGAACGGCGTCGAGGGCTGCCACCGTCGAGGCGTCCCACACGTGCGAGCGCGACAGGTCGATGACCACGTGCGCCGGGTCGTGGTGGTAGGCGAACTTCGTCGTCAGGTCGTTGCTCGAGGCGAAGAACAGCTCACCCTCGACGGTGTAGCGCGCCACTTCGCCGTCGACCTCGCGGGTCACCGTCGTCAGGCTCGCGACCCGGCGGGCGAAGAGCACGGCCGCGGCGATCACGCCCACGCCCACACCGATGGCGAGATTGTGCGTCCACACCGTGATCGCGACGGTCGACACCATCACGACCGTTTCGCTCACCGGCATCCGGCGCAGGGTCGAGGGGCGGATGCTGTGCCAGTCGAACGTGGCGACCGAGACGACGATCATCACGGCCACGAGCACCGCCATCGGGATGATCGCGACGACGTCGCCGAACACGAGCACCAGCAGCAGCAGGAAGACGCCGGCCAGGAAGGTCGAGATGCGCGTGCGCGCGCCCGACGCCTTGACGTTGATCATCGTCTGGCCGATCATCGCGCAGCCGCCCATGCCCCCGAACAGGCCCGACAGCACGTTGGCCGCGCCCTGACCGAGTGACTCGCGCGTCTTCGACGAGGGGGTGTCGGTGATGTCGTCGACGAGGGCGGCGGTCATCAGCGATTCGAGCAGCCCGACGATCGCCATGGCCACGGCGAACGGCAGGATGATCGCGAGCGTCTCGCCGTTCAGCGGCACGTTCGGCAGCAGCAGCGACGGCAGGCTCTCGGGCAGCGCGCCCTGGTCGCCGACGGTCGGCACCGAGATGCCGAACACCACGGCAGCGCCGGTGAGCAGCACGATGGCCACGAGCGGCGCGGGCACGGCCTTGGTCAGCCGCGGCAGCAGGTACATGATCAGCAGCCCCGCCACGGCGATCGGATACACCGCCCAGGGCACGCCGATCAGCTGCGGCACCTGCGCCGTGAAGATGAGGATCGCGAGCGCGTTGACGAAGCCCACCATGACGCTGCGGGGGATGTAGCGCATGAGTTTGGCGACGCCGAGGAGGCCGAGGATCACCTGCAGGATGCCGCCGAGGATCACCGTGGCGAGCAGGTAGTCGACGCCGTGCTCGCGGGCGACGGGGGCGATGACGAGGGCGATCGCGCCGGTCGCGGCCGAGATCATGGCCGGGCGACCGCCGAGGAACGCGATGGCCACGGCTATCACGAACGACGAGAACAGTCCGAGGCGCGGGTCGACCCCGGCGATGATCGAGAAGGCGATCGCCTCGGGGATGAGGGCGATCGCCACCACGAGGCCGGCCAGCACCTCGCGGGTGAGCAGGCGGGGCGAGCGGAGTGCCTGCAGCACGGTCGGCTCGGGGCGCGGGCGCGCGAAGACGTCGGTCATGGAGATGCTCCCGGGAGACGCGGCGGAGGGATCCCGCCGATGAGCGGGGAGAATGAGGGGGTCGCGATCGCGACCGAACACACTCTACCGTAACGAGAGGGTTGCGGGATCGGGGATGCCATGAGCGACGCGCGACCGATGCAGATCGGCGAGCTCGCGGAGCGGACGGGCCTGTCGATCCGCACGCTGCGCCACTACGACGAGATCGGGCTCCTCGTGCCCTCCGCCCGCAGCGACGGCGGCTTCCGCCTCTACACGCCCGACGACGAGTCCCGCCTGCTGCTGATCCGCCGGATGAAGCCGCTGGGCTATTCGCTCGAACAGATGGGGGAGTTGCTCTCGGTGGTCGACGGGCTCGCCGACCGGCCCGACGACGCCGCCCTCGGCGAGCGTCTCGAGGCCATCCGGACCGAGGCCATGGAGCGGCGCGAGACGCTCCGCCGCCAACTCGACGCGGCCGACGAGTTCGTCGCCCAACTGGCCGCGCGATGACCGAGCACGACCTCGTCCTGCGCGGTCCCGACGTCGTGCTCACCCCCGCGCATCCCGACGACGCGACCGAGGCGTGGGCCCTCACCGACGCGGAACTGTGGGCGGGCATGACGACCCCCTGGCCCGAGAGCGTCGAGGCTCACGCCGCGCGCATCGACCAGCAGCGGCAGACCCCGGGCCTGTTCGCGTTCACGGTCCGGGATGCCGTGACCTCCGGCATCCGGGGATCGACGACGTTCTACGACCACACGCCCGCGCAGGGCCGGGTCGAGATCGGGACGACCTGGTACGGCCGCGCATTCCAGGGCGGAAGGACCAACCCGGCGACGAAGCTGCTGCTGCTGACCCACGCTTTCGACGTGTGGGGGCTGAACCGAGTGGCGCTGCGGTGCGACAGCCGCAACACCCGCAGTGCCCGCGCGATCGAGCGGCTCGGCGCGACGCCGGAGGGGCGCCTGCGGCGGCACCGCATCAACGCCGACGGCACGGTGGGTGACACCCTGTACTTCTCGATCCTGCGCGACGAGTGGCCGGCCGTACGCGCGGGTCTCGAAGAACGGCTGCACGGTGCGCGGTGACCGACGTCGCCTCGGGGAGCGCGACTCGGACCGGCTCGAGTCCCGTGTAAGCTTTCCCGTTGGAAGTGTGTCCGAGCGGCCTAAGGAGCATGGCTGGAATCCATGTAGGCGGGGTAACTCGCCTCGCAGGTTCAAATCCTGTCACTTCCGCCGAACGAAGAGCGTCGTCCCTCACCGGGGCGGCGCTCTTCGCTTTCCCCCGGCGGACCGCGACGCCGACTCCGAGCAGAGCTCGGCCTCGACGTGCGACCGGTCCCGCCCCCTACCGTCCGACGGGTTCGCGCTCCGCGGACGCCGCACCCGGGCGCACGAGCAGCGAACGCGGCACGAGTCGCGCGCCGAGGCGCCGGGGACGAGAGGCCGCGGCGGCGAGCGTGACGCGCGCCCGGTCGACGGCGTCGGAGAGGCCCGCTCCGGCGGAGGGGTCGACCGCCTCTCCGGCGTAGCTGACCTGCTCCAGCGCCGCGCGCAGCAGATCGAGGGCGTCGGCATCGGCGCCGTGGTCGGCGACCAGCCGCGCCGCGAACGCGCGGGGCGACTCGGCGGCGGGCGAGGGGATGCCGAGGTCGACGGCGTCTTCGCGCAGGGCGGTCCACGCGGCGACGGCATCGCCCGCGCGCGCGGCGTGCAGACGTCGGCGACGCACGACGAGGCGCACCACGGCGGGGGTGGCCGCGAGCAGCACGACCAGCAGACCGGCGAGCGCCGCCGGCACCCAGGCGGCACCCCGGCCCGCGGCGGCGCCGGTGCCGACGCCGTCCTGGTCGCCGACATCGACGGGTCCGTCCTGCGAGGGCGCCGTCGACGGTTGGGCGCCGGGAGTGGCGGCATCCTGCTGCGGCGTGGCGGGGGCGTTGGACGCCCCGTTGGGCGACGACGAGGCGAAGTTCGTCGGCACACCGAGGCTGTTCGTCGGTTCGAACGGCACCCATCCGATGCCCTCGAAGTACACCTCGGGCCACGCGTGCAGCTGGCTGGAGCTGACGACGAAGGTCGTCCGTCCGTCCGAGGGGGTCCCGGTCGCCGAACCCGGGAGGTAGCCCACCACGATGCGCGACGGCATGTCGAGAGTCCGCGCCATCACGGCGAACGCCGAGGCGTAGTGCACGCAGTACCCCGCGCGCACCTGCAGGAAATCGGCCACGGCGTCGAGCCCCGCTCCGTCGAAGCCCGAGTCGACCGGGGCGTCGAGCGAATAGCGGAACTCGCTGCTGCGGAACCAGGTCTGCAGGGCGATCAGCGCGTCGTACGGGTTCTGCGTGCCCGCCGTGACCTCTCGCGCGGTGTCGCCGATGATGGCGGGCACGTTCGCCGGGAGCGTGCGCACCGCGTCGCCGAGGTTGCCGCCGCCGACCGGCCGCGCGCGGATCTGCTCGAGGGTGGGACGCGCGACGGTCGACTGCACCTCGTACACCTGATCGCGTGTGGAGCCGGAGCGTGAGACGACGGTGCGGTTCTGCGGCATCCCGAGCCAGTCGCCCTGCAGACCCGTCACCGTGGAGGCCGGGTAGGGCACGGGCAGCCAGGGGCTGTCGAGCTGATCGACGTCGATGTCGGTGGTCCAGTCGGCCACCGCGATCTCGCCGTCGACGACGAGCGGGTCGAACACGGGTGCGTCGTCACGCACGGGCACGGTGTCGGAGCTGTCGGGCTGCCACACCGAGCCGTCGAAGCGCGACAGGGTCACCGCGCGCAGGTAGGGCGCCGACGGCGCGGTCGTGCGCACGCTCAGCACGTCGACGTCGCGCGGCTGACGCAGGTCGTTGCCGAGTTCGAGGTTGGGATTGATGGTCGTCCCCACCCCGCCCGTGCCGCCCGAGGCGAAGCGCAGGCCGGGCTGGGGCAGCAGGGGGGTGGCGACGACGGCCACGATGACCGCGACGGCGGCGACGCCGAGGGCCGTCGCCGACGCGCCGACACGGCGCGGAGTCCTCGGGCGACGCGCGACGGGATCGGCCTGCACCCGCGCGCGGGTGTCGATGCGCAGCAGGAAGAGCAGAGCCGCGGCCAGCACGACGAAGCTCCAGACGTCGACGTCGGAGGGGATCGCGATCGTCGGGATGAGCGACACGGCGACCAGTCCCACGCCCGCGAGCAGGGGCATGCGCGCCGTGAGGACGACGTGATCGAGCACGATCGCCAGGGCCCCGAAGGCGGCGACCAAGAGGAAACTCAGCCCGGTGGCGGCCGACACCGGGGCCACGCCGACGCGGATCTCCTCCGCCGCGGCGTCGAGCAGTCCGGGAACGGATGCCACGGTGGCCGGCGTCGGGATCAGCCCGAGCAGCGCGGTCGGACGCCCGAACATCGCCGTCAGCAGCACCACCCAGACGACGACCTCGACGAGGCTGGCCGCGAGGGCCGGCAGACGCGCGAGCCGCACGCCGAGACCCGCCGCGAGGACCGCCGCCGAAAGGCCGGCGGCGCCCGCCACCCACGAGCCCGGCGCGATGACCGAGAACGCCGGCAGCATCGCCGCGGCGAGGGCGACGAACAATCCGATACTGAGCAGTGTCGCATCGCGTCGGCGCCGCGGGGAGCGCAGCACCGTCACATCACCGGTCGACACGGGCGTACCCCTGTTCCATCGCTGCGTCCCAGCTCTCGGCGATGTCGCCGCGGGGTCGCAGGGTGCTCGCGCGCCAGCCGGCGTGCCGTAGGGCGTCGAGCTCGGTGTGCTCGGCCACCGCGAGCAGCACCGCGAGAGACGATCGCGGAGCGGTCGATCCGAGGCCCGCGCGGTCGTCGGGGGTCAACGAGCCCGTGACGACCACGAGCGGTCCGAGCAGGGCGGCGGCCGAGGCGGGCAGCACGCGCCGCGACTCGTCGTCGGGCCGCGCCGTGAGCGTGGCGAACATCGCCGCGGCGGCGCGCGCCTCGACGTCGTCGCCGCCCTCGACGGGGTCGACCAGCAGGGTGCCGTCGCTGTCGACGACGTCGACCGTGTACCCCTCGTGCACGAGGCGCGCGAGAACCGAGACGCAGGCGCTCACGGCCGTCTCGAACGCGGGGTCGCTCGCGGGGGCGAGCGCGGCGGCCGGCGACCAGCGCGAGACGGCGCGGTCGAGGACGACGGTCGCCGCGGGGCTGGACTCCTGCTCCTCCTGGCGCACCATGAGCATGTCGCGGTGCGCGGTGGCGCGCCAGTGGATGCGGCGCATCGAATCGCCGGGCGCGTAGGGACGGGCGACGAGGTTGTCGGCCCCTTGCCCCAGCTGCAGCGCGGCGGTCTGCCGTGTTCCCCCGGCCTCTCCCGACGCTGACGGCAGGGCCGCGAGGTCGATCACGGCCGGGGCGACGGTGACGGGGGTCGGTCGGCCCAGGCGCAGGCGTCGCCGGAGCACCCCGAACGGATCGGTCGTGGTCACCTCGAGCGGTCCGAGCGAATGGATGCCGCGCGCCGCGCCGACGACGTCGTAACGCAGCTCCACCGCGGCGGCGGCGGGGAAGCTGCCCCGGGCGCGCCCCGCGAGGCCGGCGGGAACGACGTCGCTCCATCGCCCGGCCGACGCGGGGAGGGCGCTGCGCAGACCCGCGCGCACGACCACCTCGGCCCGAGCGCCGACCTCGGGCACATCGGGTGAGACCGCGCGGGTCACCTCGCCCGCGCCGCGGGTCAGCAGCAGCACGACGGCCGAACCCGCGAGCAGCGCGACGAGCAGCGTGCCGAAGTACATCAGTTCGGGGATGCCGGCTTGCCGCGCCACCACGAACGACGTCACCGCCAGCACCAGCGCCCCCGTGCCGCGCAGGGTGAAGGGCCAGAGTCGACTCACGCGGGGCTCACGGTCGCGGGGCGAGCGGCACGCGCACGCTGGCGGCGATCCGATCGAGCGCCTCGGCGACCACCGCGGCTCCGGCACGCCCACCGGCCGCCGAGCGATTGGCGATGAGGCGGTGGGCGAAGACGGGCGACAGCAGCGCGGTGAGGTCGTCGGGAATGACGTACGAGCGCCCGTCGAGGGCCGCGCGCACCTTCGCCGCGCGCACGAGCTGCAGGGTCGCGCGCGGGCTGGCGCCCAGACGGATGTCGGGGTGGCTGCGGGTGGCCTGCGCGAGCGCCACGACGTACTCCTCGAGCGCGGGGGCGAGGTGAACACCGCGGGCCCATGCGATCATCGCGGTCACCTGTTTGGCCGTGACGGCGGGCGTCAGGGCGTCGAGCGGATTGACCGTGTCGCGCTGGCGCAGCATGAGCGCCTCGGCCGCGGCATCGGGGTAGCCCATCGAGATGCGCAGCAGGAAGCGGTCGCGCTGCGCCTCGGGAAGGGCGTACGTGCCCTCCATCTCGAGGGGGTTCTGGGTCGCGACGACCAGGAACGGCGAGGGGAGCACGTGCGTGCGCCCGTCGACGGTCACCTGGCGCTCCTCCATCGCCTCGAGCAGCGACGACTGCGTCTTGGGGGAGGAGCGGTTGATCTCGTCGGCGATGACGATGTGCGCGAACACCGCGCCGGGGGTGAATTCGAACTGCCGCTGGACCGGGTTGAACACCGACACGCCCGTGATGTCGCCGGGCAGCAGGTCGGGGGTGAACTGGATGCGACGGACGTCGGCGTCGACGGTCGCGGCCAGCGCCCGCGCGAGCATGGTCTTACCCACGCCCGGCACGTCTTCGATGAGCAGGTGGCCCTCGGCCAGCAGCGCGATCAGGGCACTCCGCACGGCATCCGGCTTGCCGTCGATGACACGCGAGATGGATGCGACGATCTCCCCGGTCAGACGGGCGAACGTCGCCGCGGTGAGCGGCTCGTCGATCCCGGGGCGTGCGGGGGCGGTGTCGGAGCGGCGCATCCGTGAGGCCGCCTCGGGCATGACCGTCTCGTCCATGGCATCCCTTGGGTCGCGGGCGGAGGCGCGTCGTGGCCACCGTGACCTGATCGTAACCCGGGCCGCGGACACCGGGGCCCGAAACCAGCGGGTGCCCAGGCGTCACTCGGCCGATGCACCGGCCCCTAGGATCGGGGAGCGTTGATCCACCCGAGGAGCCGCGCATGTCCGATGCCACCCCGTCCCTGCCCGCTTTCACCCACGTGCTCGCCGTCGACATCGGCGGTACCAAGGTCGATGCGGCCCTCGTGTCGGTCTCGGGCGAGGTGGTGCGCGAGAGCGTGACCCGCCGTCCGACCGGCCGCGAGAACGATCGCGCGACCATCGCGAGCAACGTGCGCGCGGCCGCCGAAGAAGCGCTCGCCGCGGTCCCCGGGGCCACCGTCGGGGCGATCGGGGTGGGCAGCGCCGGTCCCGTCGACCTTCCGTCGCGCTCGGTCTCGCCGCTGAATCTGCCGCTGGCGGCGGGCCTTCCGATCGACGACGTCCTGGCGGGCCTCGTCGACGGCCCCCTGCACCTCGCCCTCGACGGCACGTGCATCGCGCTCGCCGAGCACTGGCGCGGCGCCCTGGTCGGGTGCGACGACGCGATGGCCATCGTGGTGTCGACCGGGGTCGGCGGGGGCTTCGTGCTGGGAGGCCACCCCGTCACGGGTGCGAGCGGCAACGCGGGGCACCTCGGTCAGACCTTCGTGCGCACGATCGAGGGCGATGAGGTCGTGGCCTCCACGCTCGAGGCCGTCGCCGCCGGGCCCGGCACCGTCGCGTGGGCGCGCACCCAGGGCTGGACGGGCGAGACGGGACTCGACCTGGCGGCCTCGCACGCCGCGGGAGACGCGATCGCGATCGCGGCCGTGAGCCGTTCGGCGACCGCGGTCGGACAGGCGATCGCGGCGGCGGCGACGCTCTGCGACTTCGAGGCGGTGGCCATCGCCGGCGGGTTCTCCCAGGTCGCCCCCGACTACGTCGATCAGGTGCGCGCCGCAGCCCACGCGGCGTCGCTGCACGCCTACGCCCGCCGGTGCCGCGTGGTGGGTTCGGGTCTCGACGGTGACGGTCCGTTGCTCGGTGCGGCGGCGCTGGCGCTGCAGTCCTGACCTCCCACGGTGTCGCTGCGCCGCGTGGGGTCGATCCCCGCTCGGGCGTAATCTGAGGCGCAGGGCCCGCGCCGCGGACCGACGAGCGGAGGCGGGGGCCATGCGTACGGGATCCAACCTGCCCGCCGTGGGCGAGTACAACCAGACGCTGGTGCTCGACCTCATCCGCCGCTCGCCCGAGGGGCTCAGTCGCGTGGAGCTCTCGGCACGCACGGGGCTGAGCGCCCAGACGCTGAGCAACGTGACGCGCCGTCTCGCCGACGAGGGACTCATCGTCGAGGCCGGCAAGGTCATCTCGGGACCGGGAAAGCCCCGCACCCTGCTCAAGCTGCAGCCGCGCTCGCGTTTCGCGGTCGGGGTGCACCTCGACCCCGTCGTCGACACGATCGTGGTCGTCGACATGGCCGGCGAGGTGATCGCGCACGACGAGATCCCGCGTCTGCCGCACGCCGATGCCGCTGAGCTCGTGGAGGCCGTGGGCGCCGCCGTCGACGCCATCGTCGAGCGCGCCGGCATCCCGCGGGAACGCGTGCTCGGCGTCGGCGTCGCGGCCCCGGGCCCCTTCGACGCGCGCGGGGGCCGGCTGCTCGACCCGCCCCTGCTGCCGCAGTGGCACAACGTCCACGTCCGCGAGGATCTCGGGGCGGTGACCGGGCTTCCCGTCGTCGTCGAGAAGGACGTCACCGCGGCCATGATCGGCGAGATGTGGTTCGACCGCTCCGACGTGCTGAGCGACGCGATGTTCCTGTACTACGGCGCCGGAGTCGGCCTGGGCGTCGCCATCTCGGGCGCTCCGGTACGCGGACGCACCGGCAACGCCGGCGGCATCGCGCACGTGGTCGTCGATCCCGACGGACCGCCCTGCGCGTGCGGGTCGCGCGGGTGCCTCGGGGTCTCGATCGAGCCGCGCGTGCTGTTGGCCGAGGCGGGCTACGACGCGGTCTCCGCCGACGACACGCGCCCCGATCTCGACCGTCTCGTGCGCGAGGCACGCGATGGGCACGCTCCCGCCGTCGAGGTGCTGCAGCGCACGGGGGAGCGGATCGCGCGCGCGCTGGTCGTGACGAACAATCTGCTCGACGTCGACGAGGTGGTGCTGGGGGGTCCCGTCTGGGAGCGTCTGGCCGAGGTGCTGCACGACACGGTCGCCACCCGCGTGGCGACCGACCCGGTGTCGACGTCGACGCGGGCGATCGTCGTCCGCGCCTCGAGCGTGGGCCTCGACGTCGCGGCCGTCGGCGCCGCCTGCCTCATGCTCGACGGGGCCTTCGCGGCTCGCCCGGCGCGCATGATGATCGCGATCTGACCCGGAATCCCGCGGGTCATAGCGCGCCGTGTCCTGATCGTTACGTCACGGGTGGCCGCGCGACTTGCCGAGTTAGTCCATTTGATTTATAAAAGGTTCTGGCGACGCGGTGTCTCCACCCGAGCAAGGGAGCTTCCATGAAGAAACTGACGATGGCGGGCGGTCTTCTGACCGCGACCGCCCTGACCGTGGCCTTGGCCGGCTGCTCCGGCGGCAGCAGCGACGCGGGCGACGCGAACACCATCCGCGTGGCGTACCAGACCACGGCGACCTTCAACTCGATGCAGACGTTGATGGAGAACGCCAAGACGCAGTACGAGGCCGCGCACGAGGGCATGACGGTCGAGCTCGTTCCGATCCAGGCCGAGGGCGCCGACTACTACACGAAGCTCGCGCTTATGAACAAGTCGGCCAGCACCGCCCCCGACGTGCAGTACGAAGACACGTTCAAGATCCAGTCCGACGCGGCCGCCGGCTACCTGCTGCCCCTCGACGACTACCTCGCGAAGTGGGAGGACTGGTCGCAGTTCGCCGAGGGCGCCAAGCAGGCCGGCCTCGGCCCCGACGGCAAGACCTACGGCGTCTCGCTCGGCACCGACACCCGCGGCCTCTGGTACAATAAGGCCGTCTTCACCGCCGCCGGTATCCCCGTGCCGTGGCAGCCGAAGACCTGGGACGACGTGCTCTCGGCCGCCGAGAAGGTCAAGTCGTCGAACCCCGACGTCATCCCTCTCAACGTCTACTCCGGCAAGACCGCCGGTGAGGCCGCGTCCATGCAGGGCCTCGAGATGCTGCTCTACGGCACCGAGGACACCCTCTACGACACCGACGCCAAGAAGTGGGTCGTCGGCAGCCAGGGCTTCAAGGACTCGCTGCAGTTCGTCTCCGACGTCTACCAGGGCGGCCTCGGCCCGTCGCTGCAGCAGGCGCTCGACCCCAACATCTTCACCAGTGTGACGGCCGATTGGCTGCCGTCGGGCAAGCTCGCCATGGCGCTCGACGGCTCGTGGCAGTCGGCCGCGTGGGTCGAGGGCGGCTCGGCCGCGTGGCCGGAGTGGAGCGACGCCCTCGGCATCGCCGCCATGCCGACGCAGGACGGTCAGGCTCCCGGCTCCACGAGCATGTCGGGCGGCTGGACCCTCGCGATCGGGAAGAACACCAAGAACGCCGACGCCGCGTGGGACTTCCTCTCGACCGCGGTGAACAAGGACAACGCCACCGCGTACGGCATCGACAACAGCCAGATCGCCGTGCGCGCCGACGTCGCCGAGTCGAGCGAGTACCTCGACGCGAACCCGAGCTTCAAGACCTTCTCGAGCTTCGTCGACACCACGCACTTCCGCCCCGCCACCGAGGACTACGACAAGATCTCCAACCAGATCCAGGTCGCCATGGAGGCCGTCATGACCGGCCAGTCCAGCGTCGATGACGCCGCCGCCGCCTACGACCAGGCCGTCATCGGCATCGTCGGCGAAGAGAACACCCAGCAGGGCTGATCGTGACCGCCCTGGCTTCCCCCGGGGCGACCGGAACCGGCCGGGGGTCGCGCGTGAAGACGCGCGGCCTCCGGTCGTCGGCCCGGGCGCTCCCCCTTCTGCCGGCAGCCCTGCTGCTCGCGGTGTTCCTGCTCGGCCCCATCCTGGTGTCGCTGTGGGGCTCCCTCACCAACGCCACCCTCTCGGGGTCGACGGCCGTGGACTCGGAGTTCATCGGGTTCGACAACTACACCCAGCTCTTCCAGGCCCCCGACTTCCCGGTCTCGGTGATCAACACGATCGTCTTCGTGTTCTTCTCCGCCGTGATCGGTCAGAACGTGCTCGGCCTCGCTCTGGCGCTCATGATGCGCTCGGCGAACCGGGTCGTCACCGCGGTGGTCGGCACGATCGTCGTGACCGCGTGGGTGCTGCCCGAGATCGTCGCCGCGTTCGCCGCGTACGCCTTCTTCCGCGACAACGGCACGCTCAACGGCATCCTCGCGATCTTCGGTGCGGAGCCGGTGAGCTGGCTGTTCACGATGCCGGTGCTCATGATCATCTTCGCCAACATCTGGCGCGGCACGGCGTTCTCGATGATGGTCTACTCGGCCGCCCTCGCCGACGTCCCGCCCGAGATCACCGAGGCCGCCGAGGTCGACGGTGCCAGCGGCATCAAGCGCCTCTTCTTCATCACGATCCCGATGATCCGTTCGACCATCGGCACCAACTCGATGATCGTCACCCTGCAGACCCTCTCGGTCTTCACCCTGATCTTCGTCATGACCGGCGGTGGCCCGGGCAACAAGAGCACGACGCTGCCGATCCTCGCCTACCAGCAGGGTCTGAAGTTCGGCGAGCTGGGCTACGGCACGGCCATCGCGACGATCATGCTGCTCATCGGTGCGGTCTTCTCCTTCTTCTACGTCCGCGCCCTGCGCGAGGAGGTCTCGTCATGACCACCGCCACACTCCCCGAGGTGTCGGGCCGCACCCGGTCCGCCGCCCGAGCACCGAAGCGCACGAAGGCGTCCCTGTCGTCGCCCCGCACCCGCGTGCTGAGCTGGCTCTCGAACACGCTGCTGATCGTCGTCGCCATCCTGTTCGTGGTGCCGCTCATCTGGCTGGTCACCGCCTCGCTCGACGCGCAGCCGACTCTGGCGATCAAGATGCCCGAGGTCGTCACGCTCGACAACTTCGCCGCCGTGATGAAGCCCGACCTGCTGTTCCTGCCGCTGTGGAACAGCGTGATGCTCGCGGGTGGCACCGCGATCGCGACGGTCGTGCTCGCGTCGCTCGCGGCGTACCCGCTGTCGCGCTACAAGATGCGCGTCGGAAAGCCGTTCCTCTACGCGGTGCTGTTCGGCACGTGCCTGCCGATCACGGCGATCATGGTGCCCGTCTACAGCCTGTTCGTGCAGCTGAACCTCATCGACTCGGTCGGCGGGACGATCCTGTTCCTCACCGCCAGCGCGCTGCCCATCGCGATCTGGATGATGAAGAACTTCATGGACGGCGTCCCCGTCGAGCTCGAGCACGCCGCGTGGATGGACGGCGCGGGTTCGATGCGCACGCTCGTGCAGATCGTGCTCCCGCTCATGCGCCCCGGCATCGCGGTCGTGTTCATCTTCACGTTCATCCAGGCGTGGGGGAACTTCTTCGTGCCCTTCGTGCTGCTGCTCAGCCCCGACTATCAGCCGGCGGCCGTCAGCATCTTCAACTTCTTCGGGTCGTTCGGAGCCGTGGCGTACGGCCAGCTCGCCGCGTACTCGATCGTCTACTCCCTTCCCGTCCTCGGTCTGTACGTCCTCGTGCAGCGCGGCCTCGGTGGCCCGTCGGCCCTCGCCGGCGCCGTCAAGGGCTGACCCGTCCCCCCAGACAAGGAACATTCCATGCACGACCGCACCGCGCTCATCGAGATGCGCATCGACCGCTTCATCCGCGAGCGGCTCGCCCCCGCCGTCTACCGCACCCGCGAACCCCTCGACGTCTCGGCCTGGGAGGCCCCGGGCGAGCCCGTGACCTTCGCCGAGGCCCGGGATGCCGCATACCGTCCCTTCGCCGTCGGCACGCCGTGGGGCCGGGCGTGGGGGACCACCTGGTTCGCCGTGTCGGGTCGGATCCCGACCCACTGGCGCGATGCCGCGGGCGACCTGCCCGAGGGCACGGTGGCCGAGCTGGTCATCGACCTCGGCTTCACCGCCGGCCAGAGCGGCTTCCAGTGCGAGGCCCTCGTCTGGAACCGTGACGGGGCGCCGATCAAGGGCGTCTCGCCGTTCAACAACGCCACCCCGGCGGCCCTCGACGCCGACGGCCGCGTCGACGTGCTCGTCGAGGCCGCGTCGAACCCCGACGTGGGGAGCCTCTTCACGTTCGAGCCCACGCACCTGGGCGACCTCGCGACCGCGGGCGACGCTCCTCTCTATACGCTCCGCGACATGTCGATCGGTCTGCGCGACCTCGCCGTGTGGGAGCTGCTGCAGGACTTCCGTCTGCTGCAGGGCCTGCTCGCCGAGCTCGACGCGACCTCCGCGCGCCGCGCGACCCTGCTGCAGGGCATGGATGCCGCGATCGACGCGGTCGATCCCGACGACGTCGCGGGCACGGCCCCGGTCGCCCGCGAGGTGCTGGCTCCGCTGATGGCCGCGCCCGCGGCATCCAGTGCGCACGTGCTGCACGCCGTCGGCCACGCCCACATCGACTCGGCCTGGCTCTGGCCGGTGCGCGAGACCGCTCGCAAGGTCTCGCGCACGTTCAGCAACGTGCTCTCGCTCATGGACGAAGACCCCGAGTTCGTGTTCGCGAGCTCGTCGGCGCAGCAGTTCGCCTGGATGAAGGAGCACTACCCGGCCCTCTGGGAGCGGCTGAAGGCCCGTGTCGCCGAGGGGCGCTTCGTGCCCGTGGGCGGCATGTGGGTCGAATCCGACACCAACATGGTCGGCGGCGAGGCCATGGCCCGTCAGTTCGTCGAGGGCAAGACGTTCTTCCTCGACGAGTTCGGCATCGACACCGAAGAGGTGTGGCTCCCCGACTCGTTCGGTTACAGCGGCGCGCTGCCGCAGATCATGAAGGCCGCGGGGGCGCGCTGGTTCCTCACGCAGAAGATCTCGTGGAACGAGACCAACCGCATCCCGCACCACACCTTCCGCTGGGAGGGCATCGACGGCTCGCGCATCTTCACCCACTTCCCGCCGGTCGACAAGTACAACTCCGAGGTCACCGCGGCCGACCTCGCCCACGCCGAGCGCAACTTCTCGGACAAGGGTCGTGCGCGCACCTCGCTCCTGCCCTACGGCTTCGGCGACGGCGGCGGCGGACCCACCCGCGAGATGACCGCGACGATCGCCCGCACGCACTCGCTCGAGGGCGCGCCGATCGTGAAGCACTCCACCCCGCGGGAGTTCTTCGAGACGGCCGAGGCCGAGTACGCCGACCCGGCCGTGTGGGCGGGGGAGCTGTACCTCGAGTTCCACCGCGGCACCTACACCAGCCAGCTCCGCACCAAGCAGGGCAACCGTCGCAGCGAGCACCTGCTGCGTGAGGCGGAGCTGTGGGCGGCGACCGCGACCGTGCGCACGGGGGCCGCCTACCCGGCCGAGACGTTCCAGCGGCTGTGGCGTCTGGTGCTGCTGCAGCAGTTCCACGACATCCTGCCCGGCACCTCGATCGCCTGGGTGCACCGCGACGCCGAGCGCAATTACGATGCCATCGCCGCCGAGCTCGAACAGGTCATCGCCGACAGCCTCCGCGCCCTCGTGGGCACCGGCGACCGCTCGGTCGTGGCCAACGCCGCCCCGCACCGTCGCGCCGGCGCCCCCGCGCTCGCGATCGCCCCCGTCACGCCCGCGGGCGACGTCGCCCCGCGCGCCGCGGGCGAGGCGTTCGTGCTCGACAACGGCATCGTGCGCGCCGAGATCGACGGCCGGGGCCTGATCGTCTCGCTCGTGGATCTGGCATCCGGTCGCGAGGTCGTCCCGGCGGGGCAGGTGGCGGGACTGTTCGAGGTGTTCCGTGACACGCCCACCCAGTGGGACGCGTGGGACATCGACGAGACGTACCGCCGACACGTCACGCCCCTCGACGCGGCCGACAGCGTGCGCATCGAGGGTGACGCCCTCGTCGTCGAGCGATCCTTCGGCGAGTCCGCTCTCGTCACGCGCATCGCGCTCGGCGAGGGGGCGCGCACGGTGCGTCTGTCGCTCGACGTCGACTGGCACGAGCAGCAGAAGCTGCTCAAGCTCGGCGTCCCCGTCGACGTGCACACCGACCGCGCGGCATCCGAGATCCAGTTCGGGCACATCGTGCGCCCGACCCACACGAACACGTCGTGGGATGCCGCGCGTTTCGAGACCGCCGCGCACCGCTGGGTGCGTGTCGCCGAGCCCGGCTTCGGCGTCGCGGTGACGAACGACTCCACGTACGGCCACGACATCACGCGGCACGAGCGGGCGGCGGGCGGCACGTACTCGCTGGTGCGCCTGTCGATCATCCGCTCGGCGGTCTTCCCCGACCCCGGTCAGGACCAGGGCGCGCATCACCTCGAGGTGGGCATCGTCGTCGGCGCCGACGTGGTCGACGCGGTGGCCGAGGGCTACCGCACCAACCTGCCGGCCCGCGTCGTGGCCGACGCGGCCGAGGAGTCGGTCGCCCCGCTCGTCGCGATCGACGAGCCCGGCGTGGTCGTCGAGGCGGTCAAGCTCGCGCAGGACGGCTCGGGAGACGTGATCGTGCGCCTGTACGAGGCCCTCGGACAGCGCTCGCACGCGCGGCTCGAGGCGGGCTTCGAGGTCGACGGCGTCATCGAGACCGATCTGCTCGAACGCGAGACCGACGCCGTCGCGGTGTCGAACGTCGCGGGCGGCGCGGTCGAGCTCGACCTGCGCCCCTTCCAGCTGGTGACGCTGCGGCTGAAGCGCTGACGAGGGGCGCCGTCGGGCGCGAGAGAGACGCGGTGCGGCCGGGGTGCGAGATGCCCCCGGCCGCATCGTTCGTTCGCGGGTGCCCTGCCGGGGCGGTGGGGGTGACCACGAGCGCCCGTTTCCGTCGGGTAGGCTGTACACGGCTCTCCGCGTGGCGGTATCCCGGCCAACTCCCCCAGGACGGAAACGTAGCAAGGGTAACCAGGCTCTACCGGGTGCGCGGAGGGTCTTTTCTTTTGCCCCGACGCCCGCGCGACGTCTCGTCTCAAGCCCGGGCGAAGGGCCCGTCGAGCACCGCCCACTGCAGCAGCAGGATGGTCTTGGCATCCTGGATCGCGCCGTCGCGGATCATCGACAGGGCGTGATCGATGTCGTACTCGAGGATCTCGATCTCTTCGCCCTCCTCGATCAGACCCCCGTGTGCGCCGACTCCGCTCGCGCCGTCGTAGGGGGCGGCGAAGAAGTGCAGGCGCTCGGTGACGGAGCCGGGGCTCATATAGACGTCGAACACGTGCTGCACCTCGGCGACCCGCACCCCGGTCTCTTCCTCGGCCTCGCGGCGGATCGCGGTGACGGGATCATCGTCGTCGAGGAGCCCCGCCGCCGTCTCGATCAGCATCCCGTCGGGGTGGTCGTTGACGTACACGGGGTAGCGGAACTGCCGGGTGAGCAGAACCGTGCGCCGTGACGGGTCGAACAACAGGATCGTCGCCCCGTTGCCGCGGTCGTAGGTCTCTCGCGTCTGGGTGGACCACTCGCCGCGATCGTCGCGGTAGCGGAAGGTCGTCGCGCGCAGCACGTGCCACCCGGCGGCGAGGAGCTCCACGTCGGTGACCTGCACGCGGGGGTTGCGGTCGAGATCGAGTCCGGTGAGGTGCAGGCCCGTGCGGCCGCGGTGGTCGGGGACGGTGGTGCCGGGGTGTGCGGGGGAGAGATCAGCCATGATTCGGAACGATAATGCAGAAACGTGAAAGAATGCGAAGCGTGTTGCTCCCCGCCGCTCGCAGAGACGCCCTGCTCGACCGCCTGCGCCGAGACGGGCGCCTCGTCGTGAAAGACGTCGCGCTCGACCTCGGCCTCTCCGAGGACAGCATCCGTCGCGACCTCCGAGAATTGGATGCCGCGGGCCTCGCCGTGCGCGTCTACGGCGGTGCACTGCCGGCTTCGCCGGCGGTCGCCGACTATGACACCCGCGCCCGTGTCGCCCGGGACAGCAAGACGCGCGTGGCCGAGGCCGCGGTGGCCCTGATCGAACCCGGCGCCACCGTGCTGCTCGACGGCGGCACGACGACGCTCGCACTCGTCGACGCGCTGCCCCGCACGTTCGCGGGCACGCTCATCACGCACTCGCCCACCATCGCGGCGGCGCTGCTGCACCACGACGCCGAGGTCATCATGCTCGGCGGGCGCCTCTTCAAGCACTCCGCCGTGGCGTGCGGGGCCGCGGCCGCCGAGGCCGCCCGGGGGATCAGCGCCGACGTGTTCTTCCTCGGCGTCACGGGCGTCCACCCCTCGGCGGGATTGACCACCGGCGACGCCGATGAGGCGGCGATGAAACGCGTGCTCGCCGAGCGGGCCGCCGAGACGTTCGTGCTCGCGAGCGAAGAGAAGCTCGGCGCGGCCTCGCGATTCGGCATCCTCCCCCTCGACGCGGTGGCGGGCGTGGTCGCCGATCTCGATGGCGACGCGGCCCTCGCCGAAGAGCTGACCCGGGCGGGCGCGCGACTGATCGGCACGGGGGCGCGCCGCGAGACGTGAGCGGGCGCATCCCGATCACTCGACGCCGAAGCAACCCCGGTGCGATGTCCCCGGGCCGCAATAGGCTGGCTGCGTGACGCAGAGCATCTACATCACGTCCGCCGAGGGGCACTCGGGCAAATCCTCCGTCGCGCTCGGAGTGCTCGACGCACTCAGCCGCGTCACTCCGCGCGCGGGGGTGTTCCGGCCCATCGCGCGATCCACCGCCGAGCGCGACTACGTGCTCGAGATGCTGCTCGACCACGACAGCGTCGACCTGGCGTACGACGACTGCGTCGGCGTCACCTACGACGACGTGCGCGACGACGCCGACGCCGCGCTCGCCCGCATCGTCGAGCGCTACAAGGCCGTCGAGGCCCAGTGCGACGCCGTCGTCATCATCGGCAGCGACTACACCGACGTCGGCAGCCCCGCCGAGCTCGCCTACAACGCGCGCATCGCCGCCAACCTCGGCGCACCGGTGCTGCTGGTTCTCGGCGGTCGCGCGCAGCAGGGCCACAGCGAGACCCTGGGCCTGTCGGTCGCGCGCACCCCCCAAGAGGTCGGGCAGATCGCCTCGCTGGCGATCTCCGAGCTGCAGCACGAGCGCGCCGCGCTGTTCGCCGTCATCGCAAATCGCGCCGACGCCGACCGGCTCGACGAGGTCGTGGCATCCGTCCGCCAGGTCGTCGACGCCGCGCACGTGGCAGACACCGCCGAGCGGCGCCGCGTGCCGGTCTGGGCCCTGCCCGAAGACCGCTTCCTCATCGCCCCGTCGGTGCGGGGCGTGCTGCGCTCGGTCGAGGGCGAGCTGATCAAGGGCGATCCGGCCCTACTCACCCGCGAGGTGCTGGGCGTCGTGGTCGCCGGCATGTCGATGGTCAACGTGCTGCCCCGGCTGAAGGAATCCGCGGTCGTGGTGATCCCGGCCGACCGCTCCGAGGTGCTGCTCGCCGCCCTGCTCGCCAACGCGTCGGGCACCTTCCCCTCCCTGGCCGGCATCGTGCTCAACGGCGGGTTCGAGCTGCCCGACGCGATCGTGCGACTCATCGACGGTCTCGGCTCGCCGCTGCCGATCATCGCCACCGACCTGGGCACGTACGACACCGCCGTGCGCATCATGAACACCCGCGGGCGCCTGGCCGCCGACTCGCAGCACCGATACGACACGGCCCTGGCGCTGTTCGAGCGTCACGTCGACACCGAGCTGCTCACGAGCGAGCTCGGCGTCGCTCGCCCGAGCGTCGTCACCCCGCTCATGTTCGAGTACGGCCTGGTCGACCGCGCGCGCACCGACCGCCGCCGCATCGTGCTGCCCGAGGGCACCGACGATCGCGTGCTCCGCGCCGCCGCCACCGTGCTCGCGCGCGGCATCGCCGATCTCACGATCCTCGGCGAGCCCATCGAGGTGCGCGGGCGGGCCATCGAGCTCGGCATCGACATCCGCGACGCCGAGGTGCTCAGCCCCTTCGACGCGGTGCACGTCGAGAAGTTCGCCACCGAGTACGCACGGCTCCGCGCGCACAAGGGCGTCACCCACGCGCAGGCCGCCGACACCGTCACCGACGTGTCGTACTTCGGCACGCTGATGGTGCACCTGGGCCTCGCCGACGGCATGGTCTCGGGGGCTGCCCACACGACCGCGCACACGATCCGGCCCGCGTTCGAGATCATCAAGACCGCTCCCGGCGTCTCGGTCGTCTCGAGTGTGTTCCTCATGGCGCTCGCCGACCGCGTGCTCGTCTACGGCGACTGCGCCGTCATCCCCGATCCCACCAGCGAGCAGCTCGCCGACATCGCCGTGTCGTCGGCCGCGACCGCCGAGCAGTTCGGCATCGAGCCGCGCGTGGCGATGCTGTCGTACTCGACCGGCGAGTCGGGCACCGGCGCCGACGTCGAGAAGGTGCGCGCCGCCACGGCCCTCGTGCGCGAGCGTGCCCCCGAGCTTCTCGTCGAGGGCCCGATCCAGTACGACGCCGCCGCCGACGCCGCGGTCGCCCAGGCCAAGATGCCGGGATCCGAGGTCGCGGGCCGCGCGACGGTGTTCGTCTTCCCCGATCTGAACACCGGCAACAACACGTACAAGGCCGTGCAGCGCTCGGCCGGAGCCGTCGCGATCGGGCCCGTGCTGCAGGGTCTCAACAAGCCCATCAACGACCTGTCGCGCGGCGCCCTCGTCGACGACATCGTCAACACGATCGCGATCACCGCGATCCAGGCCCAGGGGAGCCCCGCGTGAGTGTCGTACTGGTCGTCAACAGCGGTTCGTCGTCGTTCAAGTACCAGTTGCTCGACATGGAGCACGAGCAGGTGCTCGCCTCGGGACTGGTGGAGCGCATCGGCGAGCCCTCGACGGGCCCGGGGACCGGCGGAGTCGCCCAGCACACCGTGAAGGCGGCGGCCCTGGCCGCCGTCGACGGACCCGCCCCCGCGGTGACCGACGCCACGTTCACCATCGAGCGCGAGATCCCCGACCACACGGCGGGCTTCGCCGTCATGCTCGAGGCGTTCGCCGCGCACGGACCCTCGCTCACGCAGCGCCCGCCCGTCGCCGTCGGCCACCGGGTGGTGCACGGGGGCGCGCGCTTCTTCGAGCCGACGGTGATCACGCCCCTCGTCGAGATCAACATCGACGAGCTCTCGGTGCTCGCGCCCCTGCACAA
This sequence comes from Microbacterium sp. BH-3-3-3, assembly GCF_001792815.1. Taxonomy (NCBI): domain Bacteria; kingdom Bacillati; phylum Actinomycetota; class Actinomycetes; order Micrococcales; family Microbacteriaceae; genus Microbacterium; species Microbacterium sp. BH-3-3-3. Next base: position 2,926,446 of record NZ_CP017674.1, read on the forward strand.
CCCCGCCAACCTCGCGGGCATCGTGGCGGCCAAGAAGGCCTTCCCCGACGTGCCGCACGTCGCCGTCTTCGACACCGCGTTCCACCAGTCGCTGGCGCCCGAGGCGTACACCTACGCCATCGACCGCGAGGTCGCCGAGGCCCACCGCATCCGCCGTTACGGGTTCCACGGCACGAGCCACAAGTTCGTCAGCGAGTCGGCGGCGGCCTTCCTCGGCCGCCCGCTCGGCGAGCTCAAGCAGATCGTCTTCCACCTCGGCAACGGTGCGTCGGCCGCCGCGATCGAAGGCGGTCGCTCGGTCGACACCTCGATGGGCCTGACCCCCCTCGAGGGTCTGGTGATGGGCACGCGGTCCGGCGATCTCGATCCCGCGGTGCTGTTCCAGCTGGCCCGCCGTGCCGATATGTCGATCGCCGACCTCGACACCCTGCTCAACAAGCAGTCGGGGCTCAAGGGTCTCGCCGGAGTCAGCGACATGCGCGACATCGGCGAGCGACGGGATGCCGGTGACCCGGCCGCCCAGCTGGCCTTCGACGTCTACATCCACCGGCTCCGTGCATACGCCGGCGCCTACCTGGCGCAGCTCGACGGCGTCGACGTCATCTCGTTCACCGCGGGGGTGGGCGAGAACTCGCTCCGCGTGCGCGAAGAGGCGATGGCCACCCTGGGCTTCGCCGGCGTCGAGATCGACCCCGAGCGCAACGCGCGGCGCGAGCGCGGCATCCGTCGCATCTCCTCCGACGCCTCGCGCGTCGAGGTGCTCGTGGTCCCCACCGACGAAGAGCTCGAGATCGCCCGCCAGACCCTGTCGGTCACGTCCTGAGTCACCCCTCGCCGCTACGCTGATCACCGCGGCGCCAGGGGCGGCCGTTCGCCCTCTTCGCCGATTCGGAGCCCGCCATGACCGACACCTCCACGTTGCCCGACCTCACCGCCTACGACGCGGTGCTGTTCGACCTCGACGGAGTGCTCACGCCCACGGCCGAGGTGCACATGCGCGCGTGGAAAGAGATGTTCGACGAGCTGTTCGCCGCGTGGAAGATCGAGCCGGCGTACACCGATCGCGACTACTTCGAGTACGTCGACGGCAAGAAGCGCTACGACGGCGTCGCCAGCCTGCTGCGCAGCCGCGACGTCGAGGTGCCGTGGGGAGACCCGTCCGACGACCCGTCCGAAGACACCGTGTGCGGCGTCGGCAACCGCAAGAACGCCGTGTTCTCGCGCATCCTGCGCGCCGAGGGCATTGCTCCCTACCCCGGCTCGGTCGCGCTGCTCGACGTGCTCGAGACCGCGGGCATCCCCATCGCCGTCGTGTCGAGCTCGAAGAACGCCGTCGAGGTGCTCGAGGCCGCGGGCCTGCGCGAGAGGTTCCCCGTCGTCATGGACGGCATGGTCGCCGAGCGCGACCACCTGGCGTCCAAGCCCGCCCCCGACGTGTTCGCCGAGGCCGCGCGCATGCTCGGCGTCGACCCGGCCCGGTCGGTCGCCGTCGAAGACGCGCTCAGCGGCGTGCGCTCCGCCGTCGCGGCCGGATACACCGTCGTCGTGGGCGTCGATCGCGGCGTCGGAGCCGAAGACCTCGCCGCAGCCGGCGCCACGGTGGTCGTCGACGACCTCGCCGCGTTCGTAGACTGAGCCGTCGCCACCCGCGACGCCCCCACCGTCGTCCCCACGACGAACCCGAGCTCCACCCGCGCGAACGGCATGCCGCCCTCACGCGGAGACCCGAACCCGCCACCGGAAGGCACGCCCCGATGATCGATCGCGATCGCTTCCCCATCGACGAATGGCGCCTCGTCGAGACCGAGTTCTCGCTCGACGACGTCGGCGTCACCGAGACCCTCTTCGCCCTCGGCAACGGCTACCTGGGCCTGCGCGGCAACTCCATCGAGGGCCGCTTCGCCCTCGAGCAGGGGACCTTCATCAACGGGTTCCACGAGACGTTCCCGATCCGTCACGCCGAGCAGGCCTACGGCTTCGCCGAGGTCGGTCAGACGATCATCAACGCGCCGGATGCCAAGGTCATGCGCGTCTACGTCGACGATGAGCCGCTGTCGCTCGACGTCGCCGACGTGCGCGAGTACGAGCGCGTGCTCGACATGCGCCAGGGGATCCTCCGTCGCACCCTGCTCTGGGTCACCCCCTCGGGCAAGCACGTGCGCATCGAAGACGACCGTTTCGTGTCGTTCGACGAGAAGCACCTCGCGGTGCTGCGTCTCACGGTGACCGTGCTCGACGCCGACGCACCCGTCACCGTCAGCAGCCAGCTGCTGAACCGTCAGGACGGCGAGGGCATCTACGGCGGCTCGCCGATGGCATCCAAGCAGTCCGGTTTCGACCCGCGCAAGACCGAGAAGCTCAGCGACCGTGTGCTGCAGCCGCGCGAGTACTGGCAGGACGGCAACCGCTCCGCGCTCAGCTACGAGGTCACCGAGTCGAACATGACGCTGGCCGTCATCGCCGACCACCTGGTCGACACCGAGAACGACTACACCGCGCGTCAGCTCATCGAGCCCGACATCGCCAAGAACGTCTTCCGGGTGCACGCGCGCGCGGGGGTGCCCACCACGATCACCAAGCTGGTGAGCTACCACTCCTCACGCGGCGTGCCCACGGGGGAGCTGCTCGACCGGTGCCGCCGCACCCTCGACCGCGCGGTCGAGACCGGCATCGACAAGCTCATCGAGAAGCAGATCGCCTGGTACGCCGACTTCTGGGAGCGCTCCGACGTGCGCATCGGCGGTCACGGCGACCTGCAGCAGGCCACCCGCTGGTGCCTGTTCCAGCTCGCCCAGGCGGCGGCGCGCGCCGACGGCCAGGGAGTCCCCGCCAAGGGCGTGACCGGGTCGGGCTACAGCGGCCACTACTTCTGGGACACCGAGGTCTACGTGCTGCCGTTCCTGGCGTACACGTCTCCGCAGTGGGCCCGCAACGCCCTGCGCATGCGGTACCTGATGCTTCCGGCTGCGCGCAAGCGCGCGCACCAGCTGAACGAGGCCGGGGCGCTGTTCCCGTGGCGCACGATCAACGGCGAGGAGGCCTCGGCGTACTACGCCGCCGGCACCGCGCAGTACCACATCAACGCCGACGTCGCCTTCGCGCTGGCGAAGTACGTGCGTGCGACGGGTGATGAGGAGTTCCTCGCCCGCGAGGGCGTGGACATCGCCGTCGACACGGCGCGGCTGTGGTCGACGCTGGGCTTCTGGCGGTCCAGCGACGCCGCCGAAGACGGCGAGCACGACTCGTTCCACATCCACGGCGTGACGGGTCCCGACGAGTACACCACCGTCGTCAACGACAACCTCTTCACCAACGTCATGGCCCGCTTCAACCTGCGCTTCGCCGCGCGCACGGTGCGCGACCTCGCCGACAACAACCCCGACGCGTACGCCCACATGGCCGACCGCATGAACCTCGACCCCTCCGAGCCCGAGCGGTGGGAGCGCGCCGCCGAGGCGATGCACATCCCGTTCAGCCCGGCCCTCGGCATCCATCCCCAAGACGCCGTGTTCCTCGAGCGCGAGATCTGGGACCTCGAGAACACCCCGCCCGACCAGCGCCCCCTGCTGCTGCACTTCCACCCGCTGGTCATCTACCGCTACCAGGTGCTCAAGCAGGCCGATGTGGTGCTGGCGCTGTTCCTGCAGGGCAATCACTTCACGGATGCCGAGAAGCTCGCCGACTTCGAGTACTACGACCCGCTGACCACCGGTGACTCCACGCTGTCGGCGGTCGTGCAGTCGATCCTCGCCGCCGAGGTGGGGTACCAGGACCTGGCGCTGGAGTACTTCCGTCAGGCCGCGTTCGTCGACCTCGGCGACCTGCACCACAACGCCTCCGACGGTGTGCACGTGGCGTCGGCCGGTGGCGTGTGGACGGCGCTCGTCAGCGGCTTCGGCGGCATGCGCGACCACTTCGGACTGCTGACGTTCGACCCGCGCCTGCCCGCCGACTGGCCCGAGCTGTCGTACGTGCTGCACTGGCACGGCACTCGACTCAACGTCACCGTCACCGCCGATGCGCTCACGTTGCGCGCCGGGCACGAGGGCGACCCCGTCACCTTCGCCGTTCGCGGCGTCGACTACACCGTCGCGCCCGGCGCCACCGTGCGGGTGACCCTGCACGGACAGGGCCCGGTGCGCCCGGGACGCCCCTCGATCCGTCAGCTCGAGGGTTCGGTGCGCGAGGACGGCACGCTGCTGTCGGCCTCGGTGCCGATCGTCACGGCGACGATCCCGGTCCTGAACGACGACGACGCCCCCATCGCGGTCGGCCTCGACGGAGGTTTCTGACCCGCGCGCACGCGGCGGCTCCCTATGCGGGGGTCGCCGCGTGCGGCGTTTCCGGCGTGCCGGGTCTCCGGCCGTGAGGGGCGTGTGGTCGGGCCGCGAGATGCGGGTGGCCGCGGATGCGCGGGAGCATGCCCGCGCCCGTGCGGGGCGGAGGGTCGGGGACCGGGGGAGGACCTGGGTGCCCGTGGCATCCTCCGCTCGTCCCTCGTCCTCCCCTCGCCCCGCGTCGCTGCTCCTTCGCGCCCCGCGCGGTCGCTGTGCCTGCGCTCGCGGCGCGCTGTCGAGGTTTCGGACCCCGACGGACGAGGCCGCGGAGGCGATGTCGGAGGTACGCCGTAGGCTGTTCGGGTGACGACAGCCCTGTACCGCCGATACCGCCCGCAGGCGTTCGGCGAGATGATCGGGCAGTCCCAGGTGACCGACCCGCTCATGACCGCCCTGCGCAGCGACCGGGTCGGCCACGCCTACCTGTTCTCGGGTCCGCGCGGGTGCGGAAAGACCACCTCGGCCCGCATTCTCGCCCGCTGCCTCAACTGCGCGGCCGGTCCCACCGACACCCCGTGCGGCGTCTGCGACAGCTGCGTCGAGCTCGGTCGTGGCGGAGGAGGATCGCTCGACGTCGTCGAGATCGACGCGGCCAGCCACAACGGTGTCGACGACGCGCGCGACCTGCGCGAACGCGCCATCTTCGCGCCGGCCCGCGATCGCTTCAAGATCTTCATCCTCGACGAGGCCCACATGGTCACGCAGCAGGGCTTCAACGCTCTGCTCAAGCTCGTCGAAGAACCCCCCGCGCACGTGAAGTTCATCTTCGCCACCACCGAGCCCGAGAAGGTCCTCGGCACCATCCGCTCGCGCACGCACCACTACCCGTTCCGGCTGGTTCCGCCGGCGGCCATGCTCGAGTACGTCCAAGAACTCTGTGAGACCGAGGGCGTCGCCGTCGAGGCCGGGGTCCTGCCGCTCGTCGTCCGAGCCGGCGGGGGATCCCCGCGTGACACGCTCTCGCTGCTCGATCAGCTCATCGCCGGATCCGACCCCTCGACGGGGTCCGAGACCGCGCAGGCCGGACAAGTGCTCGTGCGGTACGAACGCGCCGTCGCCCTGCTGGGGTACACCCACTCGGAGCTGCTCGACGAGGTCGTCGACGCGTTCGCCGCGAACGACGGCGCCGGCGCCTTCGCCTCCATCGACCGCGTCGTGCAGACCGGCCAAGACCCCCGGCGCTTCGTCGACGATCTGCTCGAGCGTCTGCGCGATCTGATCATCGTCGCCGCCACCGGGGCCGGAGCCGCGGCCGTCCTGCGCGGTGTCCCCGACGACGAGCTCGAGCGCATGTCGCGTCAGGCCACCGCTTTCGGTACCGCGCGTCTGTCGCGCACGGCCGACCTCGTCGTCGCCGCCCTCGACGAGATGACGGGGGCCACGTCACCGCGTCTGCAGCTCGAGCTGTTGGTCGCGCGCGTGCTCACCCACGCCGGGGTGTCGCAGGGCACGTCTCCCGCCACCGCGCACGACGTCGAAGCCTCGCGCACCTCCGCACCGGCGACCGGGCGTCCCGCCTCGCCGGCGGGCGAGATCGCCGCGCCGGCTGCTTCCCAGTCGGCTGCCGCCCCGTCATCTGGCGCCCCGTCGTCTGGCGCCCCGTCGCCTGCCGCTCCGCGCGTTGCTTCGCCGGGTGCGGCGTCGCCCCGCGTCGCTTCTCCGGGCGCATCCGCGCCGGGGGTCGCGAACCCCGGCACCGCCTCGTCGGGCGCCGGCGCGGCTCCCACGCGCGTCACCGCGCCGGTTGCCGCACCGGGCATCGCGTCACCCGGCATCGCTTCGCCGAACGTCGCGTCGCCGGGCATCGCCTCGCCGGGCATCGCCTCACCCAGCGTCGCGTCGTCGGGAGTCGCCTCGCCGACGGTCGCCGCGCCCGGATCCGCGGCACCCGCCGTCGCGTCGCCGGGAGCCGCACAGCCGCCGCGTTCCACCCCGACCCCGGCGCCCGCGTCGAGCACGTCCGACGATGACGCGCCGCCGCCGTTCACCGACGACGATGCTCCTCCGCCCTACGGCGACGACGACGGTGCGCCGGTCGACACCGGGTCGTTCCGGTCCGGTGCTCGTTCGGGAGCAGGTCGCGCGACGGCTTCGGCTTCGAGCACGGCCCCCGCGGCCGAAACCGATGAGCCGGTGACGTCCCGTCCGACGACGGCCGCGAGCTCGCCTCCCGCGGCGGCGTCCGACACCACGTCACCTTCGTCCGCCGGGTCGCGCCCCGCGCCGGCCGAAGAGGCGCACCCGTTCGACACGGCGCCGACGGCCGCCGATGACGCATCCGACGTCGACGCGTTCCCGGCCGCCCCCATCGACACCGGTTCGGCCGACGCGGCGGATGCTCCCGCGACGGAAGCCCCCGCGGCGGATGCTCCCGCGACCGAAGTCCCCACGGCGGAAGCCCCCGCGGCGGAAGCCCCCGCGCCGGATGCTCCCGCGGCCGAAGCCCCCACGGCGGAAGCTCCCGCACAGACGGCACCAGCGACGGATGCCCTCACAACGGACGCGCCCGACGCCTCGGCGGCCCCCGAGGCATCGCCGCTCGAACCGTCGGCCCCCACCCTGCCGGCCACGCCCGTCGGGCCGATCGAGCTGGGCCACGTGCGTGACGCGTGGCCCGAAGTGCTCGGCCAGCTCGAGGTGGCGAGCCGCTCGTCGTGGCTGGTGGTCTCGACGTCGACCGTCGCCGCCTTCGACGACGACGTGCTCACGCTGTCGTTCCGCACGGCGAGCGACCTGGGTGCCTTCAAGACGCGGACCCCCGAGGGCGGCCCGAGCGAAGACCTCCGCCAGGCCATCCAGGCCGTGCTGGGCGTGCGGGTGAAGTACCTCGCCCGTCTCGAGGGCGACCCACCCGGTTCCGGTGGTGCGGGTCCGGGCCGCCCCGGTGGACCCTCCCGTGGCCCCGCGAGCCCCCCGCCCCCGTCGGCGAGCCCATCGGGCGCGCGGTCGTCGGCGCCGTACGCGTCATCGGTCACCGAGTGGGCCGTCGCTCCCATCCCCACGTCGGGTGGGGCCGCTCCCGAGGCGCAGCGTGCGCCGATCGCCCCCACGACGGCTCTCGCCGTCGACGACGAACCGGCCGACGCGGCGGGCTCGGCCGAGGCGGTCGTCGTTCGCGAGGGCGCCGTCCTTCCGCCTCGCGATGTCGTGGCCTCGGTGCCGGCCCCCGACGAGGTCGACGATGACGACGTCATCCCACCCGCCGACGAGGTCGAGGCGCCGCTGCCGCCCGTCGTCGTGCCGCGCATGGCACCGCTCGGCGGTGGCGTTCAGCGCTACGGCGAGGCGGTCGTCCGCCAGATGCTCAGCGCCACCTACGTGCGCGACGAGCCCTACGAGCCCCCGACGAGGTTCAACTGATGTACGACGGAATCGTTCAAGACCTGATCGACGAGTTCGGACGCCTGCCCGGAATCGGGCCCAAGTCGGCGCAGCGCATCGCGTTCCACATCCTGCAGTCGCCCTCGTTCGACGTGTCGCGACTGTCGACGCTGCTCGGTGAGATCCGCGACAAGGTCAAGTTCTGCGAGATCTGCGGCAACGTCTCCGAACAGGACCGCTGCTCGATCTGTCGCGACCCGCGGCGCAACCCGGCGCTGATCTGCGTCGTCGAAGACGCCAAGGACGTCTCCGCGATCGAGCGCACCCGTGAGTTCCGCGGTTTGTACCATGTGCTCGGGGGCGCGATCAGCCCGATCGCCGGCATCGGTCCCGACGACCTGCGCGTCACGCAGCTCATGCAGCGTCTCGCCGACGGAACGGTGCAAGAGGTCATCCTCGCCACCAACCCCAACCTCGAGGGCGAGGCCACCGCCACGTACCTCAGTCGGCTGCTGCACACCCTCGAAATCCGCGTCACGCGTCTCGCATCCGGCCTGCCCGTCGGCGGCGACCTCGAGTACGCCGACGAGGTCACCCTCGGCCGCGCCTTCGAGGGCCGCCGCACGCTCTGACTGCCGCCGCCCGACCCGCGCGACGCGGCGGCGCCTACCGCCGCGTCCGCGAACGCGCCCGCACGACGCTCGACAACGTTGCCCGCAACGGCTGCCCCAGGTAGATGCCCAGCGAGGCGCCCACGGCCAGAGCGATACCGATCGTGGCCGCCCCGGCCAGGGTGGTGACGCCCGTCATGAGCACGGCCGGGTCGTCGCCCGACTCGACGATGCCGAGCAGGCCGCGAAAGACCGCGGCACCGGGAACGAGGGGCAGGATCGCCGCCGTCGTGATCGCCACCGAGGGCACGTGCAGGCGATAGGCGACCACGATCCCGATGAAGCTGCCGATGAAGGCGCCCAGGCCGCTGGCCGCCGCCACCTCGAACCCGAGGGTCGAGGCGCCCACGTACCCGGCCCAGGCCACCAGGCTGAGAGCTGCGCTGACGACGATGATGCGCGCGCCGGCGCCGTTGAAGACGGCCACGGCGATGGCGATGACCGCGGCGCCGATGAACTGCACGGTGACGGGGCCCAGCGGCAGGGCGTTCGACGGCGGCGACATCCCGAGTCCGATCACCCGCACGGTCTCGAGGCCCGCGAGGATGCCGAGCACCACGCCGAGCGTCTGCGTGGTGAGTTCGAGGATGCGCCCGGTGGCGGTCAACGCGAATCCGTCGATGGCATCCTGGGCTGCGCCGACCACGGTGAGCCCGGCGAGCATCAGCACGATCCCGGATGCCACGATCACCGACGGGCGGATCGCGGCGGCTGCGTCGAGCCCGGTGTACTGCAGCAGCGGTGACAGCGCGGCGACGACGGTGAGCACGAAACCCCCGGCGATCTGCGCGAAGAAGTAGGGAACGCGCGCGCGGGCCATCAGATGCTGGGTCGTGGCCGCCAGCGCGGCCGCGATGAACGACAGCACGAGGGCGAGCCAGTTCGCCCCGAACATGATGGCGACGCCGGCCGCGAGCGACGCCTGCGAGGCGATGACGATCGCGGGGCGGTACCGGAACGGCAGACGCCGGATGGCACGGCATCGGCTGATGGCGTCGTCGAGCGCGAGCCCGCCCGTGATCTCGGTGATGAGCGCCTGGAGGCGCTGGAGCTTGGCGTGGTCGGGAACTGATCCGCGCACGACGCGCAACAGCGTCGTCGGGCGGCTCGCCCCCGGCCGGCTGTGCGCGATCGTGATCGAGTTGTAGGTGACGTCGACGTGCACCGGGTCGAGTCCGTACGCGCCGCAGACCCGCACGATGGTCAGCGTCACCTCGCTGGCCGGCGCCCCGACGACGAGCATGGTCTCGCCGATGCGGATCGCCAGGTCGAGGATGCGCGTCGACAGCGCCTCGTCGATGACGGGCAGCAGCTGCGTGTCGGGGGTCGCCTCGTCGTCGGTGTGCACGAGACGGCGAAGCGACGACAGCAGTCGACGCGAGGTGGGGGACAACCGCGGGCCTCCAGGAACACGAACCGGGCGGGAGGGCTCGATCCTATCCGCGCGGGGCTGGGTGCACGCATGACGGGGGCGGCATGCGGCCGCCCCTAGGATGGGTCCTCGGGCGCGGCATCCGAGCGCCCCGTCGTGGCATCCCGACGCCCGACCCATCCGGGAGTTCCTCTTATGGCGCTGATCGTCCAGAAGTACGGCGGTTCCTCCGTCGCCGATGCCGAGAGCATCAAGCGGGTCGCGAAACGCATCGTCGACACGCGTCGAGCCGGTCACGAGGTCGTCGTCGCCGTCAGCGCCATGGGCGACACGACCGACGAACTGCTCGATCTGGCGAACCAGGTCGCGCCGATCCCCGCCCCCCGCGAGCTCGACATGCTGCTCTCCAGCGGTGAGCGCATCTCGATGGCGCTGCTGGCGATGGCAATCCACTCGATGGGCTTCGAAGCGCGCTCCTTCACCGGCAGCCAGGCGGGCATGATCACGGATGCCACGCACGGCGCCGCCCGCATCGTCGACGTCACCCCCGTGCGCTTGCGCGAAGCCCTCGACGAGGGGGCGATCGTCATCGTCGCCGGTTTCCAGGGCTTCAATCGCGACACCCGCGACATCACCACCCTCGGCCGTGGTGGCTCCGACACGACCGCCGTCGCGCTCGCCGCCGCCCTGAAGGCCGACGTGTGCGAGATCTACAGCGACGTCGACGGCATCTTCACCGCCGACCCGCGCGTCGTGCCGCTGGCCCGCAAGCTCGACCGCGTGGGCAGCGAAGAGATGCTCGAGCTCGCCGCCAACGGCGCGAAGGTGCTCTACATCCGCGCCGTCGAGTACGCCCGCCGTCACGGCGTGCTGATCCACGCGAGGTCCACGTTCAGCGCGGGCGAGGGCACCTGGGTGCTCGACGCCTCCAAGAAGTCCCCGCTCGTCCCCGAGGGAGCCACCATGGAAGAGCCCATCGTCGCCGGCGTCGCCACCGACCTCAGCCAGGCCAAGATCACCGTGATCGGTGTTCCCGACGTCCCCGGCAAGGCCGCCGACATCTTCAAGATCGTCGCGAAGTCCGGCGCCAACGTCGACATGATCGTGCAGAACGTGTCGGCCGCGGCGACCGCTCGCACCGACATCTCGTTCACGCTTCCCAAGACCGACGCCGCGACCGCCCTGCGCGCCCTCGCCGGCGAGCAGTCCGAGGTCGGGTTCGAGAGCCTGGTGCACGACGACCAGATCGGCAAGCTCTCGGTCGTGGGCGCCGGCATGCGCACCCACTCGGGCGTCTCGGCGACCCTGTTCGAGGCGCTCAGCCTCGCGGGCGTGAACATCGAGATGATCTCGACCTCCGAGATCCGCATCTCGGTGGTCGTGCGCGGCGTCGATCTCGCCGAGGCCGCGCGCCTCGTGCACACCGCCTACGGCTTGGACGGCGAGGCCGAGGCCACCATCCACGCCGGCACCGGTCGCTGACACTCCCGTCCGCGCGTCGCGGGTGCGAAACTCCTGAGTTCCGCTGCGCCGCTCGCGCGCATCCGCGCAATACCGCCATCCACCGGCGCATCCAGGTCGACTTCTCCGGAGTTCGGCCCCCGGCAGACGACCTGTCCCGGCCCGCGCGCTAGCCTGACCCGAACGCCGCGTTCGCGGCATCCACTCCCGAACACCCGAGGACCTCGCATGACCCGCATCTCCGATTCCGGAATCTCCCTCGCCGTCGTCGGCGCCACCGGCCAGGTCGGCACCGTCATGCTCGAGATCCTCGCCGAGCGTGCGTTCCCGATCCGCGAGCTCCGTCTGTTCGCGACGGCCCGCTCCGCCGGCTCGTCCATCGAGTTCGCCGGTCACTCCGTGATCGTCGAAGACGTCGCCACGGCCGACCCCGCCGGCGTCGAGGTCGCGCTGTTCTCGGCCGGTGCCACCGGCAGCCGCGCGCACGCCCCGCGTTTCGCCGAGGCCGGGGCCCTGGTCATCGACAACTCCAGCGCCTGGCGCATGGATGCCGAGGTGCCCCTCGTCGTGAGCGAGGTCAATCCCCACGCCATCGACCAGGCCGTCAAGGGCATCGTCGCCAACCCGAACTGCACGACGATGGCCGCGATGCCCGTGCTGAAGGTGCTCGACACCGAGGCCGGCCTCGAGCGTCTCATCGTCAGCACCTATCAGGCCGTCAGCGGCTCCGGTCTCGCCGGAGCGCAGGAGCTGCTCGGTCAGGTCGAGGGCGTGCTCGCCCAGGGCGGCGTCGAGCGCCTCGTCCGCGACGGTTCGGCTCTCGACTTCCCGGCGCCCGAGAAGTACGTCGCGCCCATCGCCTTCGACGTCATCCCCTTCGCCGGCAACCTCGTCGACGACGGCCAGAACGAGACCGACGAAGAGAAGAAGCTCCGCAACGAGAGCCGCAAGATCCTCGAGCTCCCCGACCTCCGCGTCGCCGGCACGTGCGTGCGCGTTCCCGTGTTCACCGGTCACTCGCTCAGCATCAACGTCGAATTCGCCCGCGACCTCACCCCCGAGCGCGCGCGCGAACTGCTCGCCGAGGCCCCCGGCGTGCGCCTCGAAGAGGTCCCCACGCCGCTGCAGGCCGCCGGCACCGACCCCAGCTACGTCGGACGCATCCGCGCCGACCAGTCCGCCCCCGAGGGCAAGGGTCTCGTGCTGTTCATCAGCAACGACAACCTGCGCAAGGGCGCGGCGCTGAACGCGGTGCAGATCGCCGAGATCGTGGCGCAGAAGCTCTCCGCCACGGTCTGAGCCTCGGCATCCGGATGCCGTTACCCGGGGGTTGTCTCGACATCGAACCGACCGATCTCTCGATGTCGAGACACCTCTCGGCGCGCACCTAGAATCGTCGGGTGACTGAAAACGTCGATGTTCTCCTCATCGGTGGCGGCATCATGTCCGCCACTCTCGGCACGCTGCTGAAAGACCTCCAGCCCGATCTGAAGATCGCTGTGCTGGAGCGCTTGAGCGACGTCGCGCAGGAGAGCTCCAACGCCTGGAACAACGCGGGCACCGGCCACGCGGCGCTCTGCGAGCTGAACTACATGCCCGAGGGCAAGGACGGCTCGATGGACCCGGCCAAGGCCGTCGCCATCAACGAGCAGTTCCAGCAGAGCCGCCAGCTGTGGGCCTCGCTCGTGGCCGAAGGTGTGCTCGACGAACCGTCGACGTTCATCAACGCCACCCCGCACATGACGTTCGTCCGCGGCGAGAAAGACGTCGCGTTCCTGCGCAAGCGCTACGAGGTGCTCAAGCTGCAGCCCCTGTTCGCGGGCATCGAGTACAGCGAGGACTCCCGCGTCATCAACCAGTGGGCTCCGTTGCTCATGCAGAAGCGTCGTAAGGGCGAGCCCTTCGCCGCCACGCGCGTCCCCGCCGGAACCGACGTCGACTTTGGCTCGCTCACGCGCCAGCTGTTCACGAACCTGCGCGAGAAGGGCGTCGACGTCGCCACGAACCACGACGTCAAGAAGCTCAAGAAACAGAAGGACGGGTCGTGGCAGGTCTCGTACCGCCACGTCATCGGCGGTACGCCCGGATCGATCAACGCGAAGTTCGTCTTCGTGGGGGCCGGTGGCTGGGCGCTCAAGCTGTTGCAGCGTTCGGGCATCCCCGAGATCAAGGGCTACGGCGTCTTCCCGATCGGCGGACAGTGGCTGAAGACCTCCGACCCCGGCATCGTCGCCCAGCACCAGGCCAAGGTCTACTCGCAGGCGTCGGTCGGCGCACCGCCCATGTCGGTGCCCCACCTCGACACCCGCGTCGTCGACGGGGAATCGGCTCTGCTGTTCGGCCCGTTCGCGACCTTCAGCCCCAAGTTCCTCAAGAACGGCTCGATGCTCGACATCGTCACGCAGGTGCGTCCGCACAACCTGCTGCCGATGCTCAAGGTGGCCGTCGACAACCCCGGTCTCATCAAGTACCTCGTGAGCGAGCTGGTGAAAACGCACGCGAAGAAGGTCGACAGCCTGCGCGAGTTCATGCCCACCGCGAAGGACGAGGACTGGGAGCTGCTCGACGCCGGTCAGCGCGCCCAGGTCATGAAGCGCGACAAGGACAAGGGCGGCGTGCTGCAGTTCGGCACCGAGGTCATCACCGCCGAAGACCGCTCGATCGCGGGACTGCTCGGCGCCTCGCCGGGAGCCTCGACCGCCGTGTCGATCATGCTGGGACTCATCAAGACGTGCTTCCCCGAGCGCATGGCCGAGTGGGAGCCGCGTCTGCGCACGCTGATCCCCAGCTACGGCGAGACGCTCAACACGCGTCCCGAGGCCGCCCGCACAGAGCTGGATGCCACGGCCCAGGCGCTCAAGATCAACGCCTGAGGTCGTCGTGGCGAAGCTGTACTTCCGCTACGGGGCGATGAATTCGGGCAAGTCGACGGCCCTGCTGCAGGCGGCGTACAACTACGAGGAGCGCGGCCAGCGCGTGCTCCTGGCCAAGCCCGAGATCGACACCAAGGGTGCCGACCAGATCGACAGTCGGCTCGGCGTGAATCGCCCGGTCGACTTCCTGGTCGCTCCCGACGACGACCTCCGCGCCGTGTTCCAGAGCGCGGCGGGGCACGCCCCGGTGGCGTGCCTGCTGGTCGACGAGGCGCAGTTCTTCACCCCCGCGCAGGTCGACGACCTGTTGCGCATCGCGGTGCTCGACGGCATCCCGGTGCTCGCCTACGGCATCCGCACCGACTTCCGTACCGAGGCGTTCCCGGGTTCTGCGCGGCTCATGGAGATCGCCCACAGCCTCGAAGAGCTCAAGACCATCTGCCGGTGCGGGCGCAAGGCGATCTTCAACGCGCGCCTGGTCGGCGGTCGGTTCGTCTTCGACGGCGATCAGGTCGCGATCGACGAGGGCCAGATCGCGGGCGAGGTCACCTACGAGTCGATGTGTGCCGTGTGCTACCTGCGCGAGTCGGGCGGGCGGCTCGACGGTCGCTGACGGGCGCCCCGCTGCGAGGGCCGCGGGCGCCGGGCGATAGCCTGGGGTCATGCGCGTACTCCTGGCCGGCGGTGCCGGTTATATCGGAACCCACACGGCCGTAGCCCTTCTCGAAGCCGGGCACGACGTCGTCCTCCTCGACGATCTGTCGGGCACGCACGCCGTCGCCGCTGAGCGCGTCGAGCGCATCACCGGTAAGCCGGCGCCGCTCGTGGTGGGCGACGCCGCCGACGACGCCGTCGTGTCGGCCGTCTTCGACGAGTACGGCCCGATCGACGCGATCATCCACCTGGCGGCGTTCAAGGCGGTGGGGGAGTCCACGCAGAAGCCCCTGGAGTACTACTCCAACAACCTCGACACGACCTTCGCCCTGCTGCGCGCCGGTATCGCCCACGGCATCCGCTCGTTCGTGTTCTCGAGCACCGGCACGGTGTACTCCGACCCGGCCGACCTGCCGTTCACCGAGGAGTCCACCACGAGCGTCGACCTGTCGAACGCGTACAGCAAGTCCAAGCGCATGAACGAGGTCGTGCTCGCCGACGTGGCGCGCGTGAACCCCGAGCTCAACGTCACGGTGCTGCGCTACTTCAACCCCGTGGGGGCGCACCCGTCGGGCCTGATCGGCGAAGACCCCGCCGGCATCCCGAACAACCTGATGCCGTTCGTCTCGCGCGTCGCGATCGGAACGCTCGACGAGATCGGCGTCTTCGGCTCCGACTACGACACCCCCGACGGCACGGGCCTGCGCGACTACATCCACGTCGTCGACCTGGCCGAGGGGCATGTCGCCGCCCTCGAGCAGGCGCAGCCCGGTCACCAGGTGTTCAACCTCGGTACCGGTCGCCCCGTGAGCGTGCTCGAACTCGTCGCGTCGTTCGAGAAGGCCGTCGGCCACGATCTGCCGAAGAAGATGCTCGACCGTCGTCCCGGCGACGTCGCCGCGACGTACTGCGACCCGACGAAGGCCGCCGACGTCCTGGGGTGGCGCACGCGCTTCTCGATCGACGACGCGTGCCGCGACTACTGGAACTGGCAGACGACCAATCCGGCGGGCTATGCGAGCGCCGACGCTTCCTGAGAGGGCACACGTAAGGTGGTGTGGTCCGGCCACGCCGCCTCGGTCGGTCGAACGGGGGATGCCATGCCGGACACCGCACCGCGCGCCTGGCAGGTCGTCCTGGAGCGCATCGAGGCCGACCTGCGCGATGGACGCCTCGCCGCCGGTGATCGGCTGACGCCCGAGCGCGAGCTCGCCGCCCAGCTCGGGGTGGGACGCTCCAGCGTGCGCGAGGCCATCCGTGTGCTCGAGGTGCTGGGCGTCGTCCGCACGGCCACCGGCTCGGGACCGAACGCGGGGGCGATGATCGTCACCACACCGCGTGGGGGACTGGGGGCGTTCCTGCGCCTGCAGGTGGCCGCCAACGGCTTCCCACTGGCCGACGTCGTGCGCACCCGCGTGGTGCTCGAGTGCGACGTCGCCGAGCGCCTCGCCCGGGGCGACGCCGACCTCACCGAGGTCACCGGCATCTTGGATGCCATGGATGCCGCCGACCTCGACCCGGTCGAGTTCCTCGCCCTCGACGCGCGCTTCCACCAGGCGCTCGCCGAGGTGTCCGGCAACGCGGTCGTCTCGGCGATGATGGCGGGGCTCCGGAGTTCCATCGAGTCGTACACGCAGGCGGGGGCCGCGCGACTGAGCGACTGGCCCGCCACCGCCGCCCGGTTGCGCGGCGAACATCGCCGCATCGTCGCCGCCGTCGCGGCGGGCGAGGCCGCGCAGGCGCGCGAGAGCGTGCGCGCGCACATCGCCGACTACTACGCCCAGGTGGCTGTCGCGCTGAGTCCCGACGACCGCGGCGACGCCGCCGTCGCCGGTGCGGCGCGAGACGCCGCGACCGTGGACCGGGCCTCGATGCCCGCGAGAGAGGACCCCTCATGACCGACCGTCCCGCGCGCCCGCCGCGCCCCCAGCACGTTCTGCACGTCGTCGCGACGGAGCGGCTCACGCCGCACCTCGTGCGCGTGCGGGCACGGGGCGACGACCTCGCCGTGTTCCGAGAGAGCCCGCACACCGACAAGTACGTCAAGATCACGTTCGCCAAGGCGGAACTGGGATTGGAGCCGCCGTACGACCTGGCGGCGCTGCGCGAGACGCTGAGCCCCGAGGATCTTCCGGTCACCCGCACCTACACGGTGCGTCGGGTCGACGGTGACGAGCTCACCATCGACTTCGTCGTGCACGGTGACGAGGGCCTCGCGGGCCCCTGGGCGGCGTCTGCGCGTCCCGGCGACCGCCTGGTGGTGTCGTCACCCGGGGGAGGCTATGCGCCCGACCCGGCGGCCGCCTGGCACCTGTTCGTCGGAGACGAGTCCGCCATCCCCGCGATCGCCGCCGGTCTCGAGGCGCTCGCGCCGGATGCCGTGGGCACGGCCTTCCTCGAGGTGCAGAACGCCGACGAGCAGGTCGAGCTGGTCGCCCCGGCCGGCGTCGAGGTGCACTGGGTGTACCGCGGCGCAGCGCAGGCGGGTGCGTCAGCGGTGCTGGCCGACGCGGTGGGCTCGTGGCATCCGCTTCCGGGGCGGGGCCAGGTGTTCGCCCACGGGGAGCGCGAGGCGATGAAAGCCCTGCGCGACATCGTCTTCACCCGGTGGGGTCTCGCCCGCGATCAGGTCTCGCTGTCGGGCTATTGGGCCTACGGCCGAACCGAGGACCGGTTCCAGGCCGAGAAGCGCGAGCCGATCGGTCAGATCCTCTGACACGGGCATCGCCGCGGTCTCGGCCCGGCTCACCGAGCCGGTCGCGGAGTCAGGCGCCGGTGCGCTCCGGCAGCGTGGGCACGAGCGTCTCGAGGAACGCGGCGGTGTCCTCCCACCCGTGCACGGCCTGGCACTCCACGCCCATCGCCAGCACGGGGTAGTCGTTGCCGTCGGGGTCGAGGCGGTCGCCGACGAAGAGCATGTCGTCGAGGGGGATGCCGGTGGCCTCGGCGAGCTTGTTCATGCCGTAGGCCTTGTCGATACCGCGGTGGGTGATGTCGACGGACGTCGACCCGCCCGAGCGCACCTCGAGATCGGGGATGCGGGCGGCGACGGCTTCGCGCAGGGCGTTCTTCTTCTCGCCCGTCGGGTCCCACGCCATCTTCGCGTCGAGGGGAGCCGACTGTCCGAGCGCCGAGAAGGTGATCTGCGAGCCCCGGTCCTCGAGGATGTCGCCCCAGGGCTCGGCCTCCCACAGTCCCAGGCGCTCGGCCTCTTCCTGCACGGCGGACAGGGCGCGCTGCTTCTCGTCATCGGTGAGCGAGTGGGCGTAGACGGTCTCGATGCCCTCGGTCGACAGGCGGTAGTACTGGGTGCCGCACGTGGGCATGAGGTGCAGGTGCGCCAGAAGGGCCGGGTCGGCCTGCGGCAGACGCTCGACGACCTGGCTGCGGAACTGCTGCAGCTGCCCACCCGAGATGATCGCGACCTCGACGCGCTCGGCGAGAGCCAGGAGCAGGTCGCCGATGCGCGGATCGATCGCGGACTTCGACGGGGCGAGGGTGTCGTCGAGGTCGAAGGCGACGAGGCGGGGCGAGGCGTCGGACACAGTGCTCCTGAGGAGGTCGGTGGTCGTCGCCTCGCGGACGTGCGGGGCGCGGGCCGGCGGAGTGCGCGGCCTCGTCGATTCTACGGGCGAGGGTGTGCTCGCCCCGTCGGCCGCGGAGACGGCCGAGGTGGGTGACGCGGCGGATCAGGCGGAGCGGGTGAGCGTGCCGATTTCCGCACCGTCGCGATCGAACACCGTCATGGTGTCACCGTCGACGCGCGCGCGGGCGGCGGTCCGCAGCCAGGTGTCGACACCGAGGCAGGCCTTCATCGTCGACATTCCCCGCCGGAACTCGAGCGCATCGCCGTCGCGCACGTAAGAGCCGGCGACGCCGTTGCAGCCGTCGCTGCCGCGAAGATCGCCGTCGGTGAACTCCAGGAATTCGGAGCCGTGCCCGTTCCAGCGACCCTCTTCTTCGGCGAGGGAAGACCCATTGATCCGCCCGCCGCCGGACACCATTCCGATTCCGACGAATGCAGTTGCGGCGAGGGCGAGAATGCGGGGGAACATGAGAGTCTCCTCATTTACGAGCGAATGCGGAAAAAAAGTCATAAAGAACTATCAGGTTGTCGTAGGGTAGGCCGCGACGCTGAGAGGTGGGTGGGGACCCAATAGCGATCCCCGTCCTGCTCGTTGTGCGTTTTTCCATCAAACACATGAGATGAGACGATGACACGAAACATGAAGCGTTTGGGGTGGGCCGGAGCATCGGCCGCCGTCGCGCTCACCGCGTCCGGTCTGCTGGCCCCTGCTGTGGCCTTCGCCGGTGAAGACCAGTCGACCGCCCCCACCACGGGCCCTGAATTCGATGCCACCGCGCAGCGGCTCATGACGAGCAGCGACCAGGTGCAGGGCGTCGCCAAGGACGGCTCGGGCAACGTCGTGGTGTACACCACGGCCGACGAAGCCGACCTCCAGGGTGAGGCCAAGTCGTTCGTCGACACGAAGTCGAACGTCGTCGTCAAGAAGATCGACCCCATCAAGGCTGCCGCGACCAACGACCTCGTCGGTGGCGCCGGATACCTTTCCCCCGCCGGTGGCAACTCCGTCGCCCTCTGCTCGGTCGGTTTCACCGGCTGGACGCCGCAGGGTGACCCCGCGGTCATCACCGCCGGTCACTGCAACGCCGACGGCTCCCTCACCGAGAGCCTGCTCTCGCTCCCCTCGGGCGACCCGGCCGGCGGCGGCGACAAGAACAACGCCGACATCGCCGTCAAGGCTCCGCTCGGCACCCTGGCGTTCTCGCAGTTCGGCGGACCGGGCAACACCCCCGGCGCCGAGGGCGACACCTCGTCGGTCGACATCGCCACCATCGATGTCACCAACACCGACCTCGACCTGCTCCCCGAGATCACCGACTGGACCACGGCATCGTCCGAGGACCTGTCGGCGTCGACGACCGACGTCCGCGCCATCGGCTCGGCGCAGGTCAACCAGCCGGCTTCCAAGTCGGGCCGCACGACCGGCCTCACCACCGGTAACGTCACCGGCGTCGAGGGCTGGATGCGCGTCGCCGAAGAGAACGACGTGCGTTGGGTCTACGGATTCGCCGTCGAAGGCGACATCGACACCGTTCAGGGTGGCGACTCCGGTGGAGCCGTCTTCCAGGGCACGACCGCTGTCGGCGTGGTCTCCGGTGGCAACGAGACCGGTACCTTCCTCTGGGCCGCCGACCTGCAGGCCGGCCTGGCTCGCACCGACGGCTACTCGGTCGCCGTGAAGGTCGACGCCCCCGCACTGACGACCCCCGCCGATGGCGGCACGGTCGGCGTCGGCGGCGCCATCTCGGGCACCGCCCCCGCGGGCACCACTCTGAAGGTCACCCCCGAGGGTGGCGACACCTTCGACGTGGCCGTCGACGGTTCGGGCAACTGGAGCTTCACCGCTCCCGACAAGCTCGGCACCTTCTCCTTCTCGCTGCGCGCGGTCAACGGCTTCAACAAGTCGGCTTCGGTCGACGCGTCGGTCGAGGTCAAGGCGGAGGCCCCGGTCATCACGAGCCCGGCCAACGGTTCGACCGTCGAGAACGAGGTCACCTCGATCTCGGGCACCGGTCTCGCCGGCGCCACCGTGACCCTCACGGGTGACGCGAAGGGCAGCGCCAAGGTCGCCGCCGACGGCACCTGGTCGGTCACCACCGACCTCGCCATCGGCACCTACTCCGTCACCGCCACGCAGGCGCGCGACGGTCAGACCTCGGCCGAGGCCACCTCGTCGTTCACGGTCGCCCCGTCGGCTCCGACCATCACGGGCATCCAGGACGGTGCCTCGTACTCGGGTGCCGCGATCCCCACCTCGATCTCGGGCACCGGTGTCAACGGTGCGGCGATCTCGGTCACGATCAACGACGCGAAGGTCGGCGAGACCACCGTCAAGGACGGCAAGTGGTCGATCGTGCTGAAGAACGCTCTCGGTGAAGGCGCCTACGCGGTCGTCGCCACCCAGACGGTCAACAGCGTCTCCAGCTCGGCTTCGGTCAGCTTCTCGGTCGCCGCGGCTCCCGCCCCGGCGCCCTCGCCCTCCGGTACCCCTGCCCCCGGTGGCAACCCCGGTAACGGCAACGGCAACGGTGGCGGCGGCCTCGCCGTGACCGGTATGGGTGACCCGACTCCGCTGGCCTGGGGTGCTGTCGCGCTCCTGCTCGGTGGCTTCGGTGCCTTCGGTTACCGTCGTCTGCGCCGCGCAACCCGCTAAGCGCATCTGAAGAGCACCCCCGGTGTCTCCCCGTTTCGGGAGGTACCGGGGGTGCTTTTTGTTCGCGTGGGCCGTTCCCGTCGCCGCGCGGACGTCGTGTCCTCGAAGGTCCCCCGGAGGGCACGTTCATTCCGGTTGATCGAAGGGGCGCAGAAGAATGCGGGAGCACCGGGACCATTCCTCGCGCTTCGGCTTCGCCGGCCGACCCGAGAATGCGGGCTTCGCAGCTGCCGGCGTCCACGTCGCTGTGACGGTCGCCGCACGGAGAGAATGCCCCCGCTCTCTCGCGAACATTCGCGCGGCCCCGAGAGAACCAGAAAGGCCCCCCGCTTCGCGGAGGGCCTTCTGTGATGCAGTGGTCGGGGTGACAGGATTTGAACCTGCGGCCTCGTCGTCCCGAACGACGCGCGCTACCAAGCTGCGCCACACCCCGTTGCAACTAGGAAAGTCTACCCCGTCGGGCGGCATGCTTCGAACCATTGCGGGATTCGAGCGCGTTCGGACGGGCGCGTTCGTCTACGCGGGTTCATCCGTCCGGGTTCGTCAACTCGCACCCCGAGGAGGGAGGCCGCGCGCGTGACGCGGCGGCCTCCCTCCGTTCAGGGCTGCGGAGTGCGACGTCGCCGGGCTGCGTGGGCCGCGACCAGCCCCGCACCGAGCAGCACCGCCGCGAGGCCGCCAGTGGCGCCGAGCGAGGCCGTCGTGACCCCCGTGGCCGCCAGCACCGGTACCGCGGGCAGCGCTGCGGGTGGCGCCGTCGGGAGGGCAGCCGGCACGGGAACCACCGTGGCCGCGGGTGTCAACGCGGGTGTCGGGTCTGCCGGGGGCGTCGGAACGAGCTGCTCGGTCTGCGTGGGCGAGGCGAACCGCTCCACCCACAGGAAGGACGGCGGCAGGTGCGGCACGACATCCGCATCTTGCGCGGAGCGCTCGATGCGCCAGACGGCCGTGTACACACCGGGGCCCGGCAGATCCGCCTCGGTCTGCACGGTGTACGTTCCCGCCCCCTCGAGCGGATCGGTGCGCAGCGTGAGCTGGGCCACGGGCTTGAGAGACGCCGGGACCTCGTCGGCCTCGGCGGGGAACGCGCCCGTCCGGTAGATGTCGGCGGTGGCCGAGAGGATGACGAACGACCCGTCCGCCCGGCGGGGCCACACGCCGTCCTGTGTCGACACCGTGACGTCATCGACGAAGCGGCGCCCCTCGAGACGGGCGATCGTCTGCACGCGCGGCGAGAACTGCACGGGCCGGGGCGCGGCATCCTGGGTCGAGAGTTCGAACGTCTGAGGGCCGGCGGGACCGGCGGACTCCTGCTGATCGGGTGACGAGTAGTACCGGATGGCTGCGGCGCGCACCGAGAAGGAGCCCGTCGCGCGCACCGTGTAGGGCCGCCCGTCGTCCGAGGCCGAGGCGGGGGCGATGATCGCGTAGGTCGCACCCCCGCGCACGTCGTGTCGATCGGCGGACCCCGTGTCGGCGAACACCGCGTTCTGCAGATGCAGTGTGCCCGTGGCATCCGGGTCGACGTCGACGGAGAGTGTGCCGCGCGTGGGGTCGTCCTGCGCCGCCGAGAGCGTCAGCGAGCCGCCGGTGCGGGGCACCCGGATCGCCTCCGCTTCGGCGAGGTACTGCAGGGTGCGTTCCTGGATCGCAGCGCTGTTCTCGGGGCTCGCGCGACGCATGATGAAGTCGATGGCCTCCGGCAACTGGTCGCCGGAATACCCCCACGAGTGGAGCGTCGTGTCACGGTCGACGATCGCCTTCACGGCCCAGCCCACACTGGCCGCCTGCACGGCGTCGTCGGTCTGGCCGTACGTGCTGACGAGGTGGTTGATCGAGACCAGCTGCTGCGGGCTGAGGCCGTTCACGTCGGAGGTGACGCCGTGGTCCGTCGTGGGCCCGGTGGCGACGGGCAGACCCGGGTGGATGCAGTAGGTGTGCACGTCGCCCACTCGCATGGAGCCGTGCCAACCGGTGCGCGAGAGGGGAGCCCAGGTGCCGAAGCCGGTGCCCTGATCGGCCGCGTGGGCGACCGGAGCGATGGTCAGGCTGGTGAGCAGCACGGCTAGGACGGCCAGGAAGGCCGGGAGGCGACGGCGGGTGGGCGGGGGAGCATGGTTCATGCGGAGTCCCTTCGGTCGAGGAGACTCGATCGTGCTCGCTGAAGGGATGCCCCCGACGGCGAAAGGGGCCGTTCCGTGGGCAGAAATTCACTCACGTCAAAATTTGGACGTATTCGACACGCCGTGCGACACGCCGACACGGGTCGTTAACGCCCTGTGCAATGTCGGAACCCCTCGCCAGCGTCCGATCTGTGGATAAACCCGAACACAAGTCCGAAGGTTCGCGGAACGGCGCGGAAGTGGGGGTGCGTCCGAGGGGTGGTAGCTGTGGATAGAACCGTGGACAACCTGTGTTGTACATGGGGAGAGACGGTGGAAAATCACACGGATGTAACTACTACCCCTTGTAGTCACTTCCGATGTCGGTCCCCATATGTAGTATTGATGGGCAGGCAAGTGAACACGGAAAAGGCCCCCCGATCAGCGGTAACTGATCTGAGGGCCGGAAGTTTCAACTGTGAGGCGGAAACTTCCTCCAAAGTACGCGCGCCTGCGGCGCCCCAGCAAATCCGGCTAGGGCGTGTCGCAAAATTCAATCGCCTTTTGGAGGCAACCATGGCTAAGGCCAACAACACCAACGGGCTCCGCCCGGGTCAGCCCGCACCTCAGTCGGGTCAGTACCAGCAGATCGGCCCGCGCGGTGGTCGTGGCCCGGAGCGAACGGTTACGCGCCGTGAGCCCCTGCCCCCGACCCCCAAGCCGGGCATGACCTACAACCTCGTCGACCGGACGAAGCACTGAGATGGCGACCAAGCGGGTCAGCGGCCCGATCGTCGTCACCTGTCCGCGATGCCGTCGTAAACTCGGGCCGTTCTCGCGCCTGACTTCCGGTCGCGCATCGTGCGCTCACTGTGGCGCGGAGTTCAACGTCCGCATCTGACGATCCAGCAGGCCGAAGGCGTATCACTTCTCCGGGAGTGGTGCGCCTTCGGTGTATCCGCGACGCTCCGTCGGTTGAGTATGTAGTACAAATGTTCGATACTACGAAGATGCATGATGACGGACCGCGTTGGCACCCCGTCCTGCTCGCGCGCGAGACGCCGCCCGCTTACTGGTCCATGCGCGACTCGCACCACCGGGTGGCAGGGACTATCGAGCTTCGGCGTACCGAAGACGGGCCGCGTTATCGCGTCGAGCACCGAGGGGTGCTGCTCGGTTGGGCTACCTCTTTGTGGCTCGCAACCGAACGTCTGCACCGGGCGATTATCTCGGAGGGTGTACCCCGAGGGGGTATAAACGGGACTTAGTGAGAAATGCAAGCTGGGAGTTTTCTGAAAGTCCGCGCGAGGTGTTCCGCGTAATTCCGGGGGGCAGTACGCGCTATGCGTGGAGCAATGTGCGTATATGTCCTCCTAACCCCCATGGCCCTTGAAAAAGTGGCGCTAGGCTTATAGGTGCGGGACGATACTTCAAAGGAGAAGGCCCCGGCTTCAGAACCGGGGCCGTCTCGCGACTGAGAGTGCCAGTGCTCTATAACTGGATGGCTGGGGTACCCAGCGAGAGCCGTTCGGAACTGGCATTCCGGGCGGCTCTCGTCATTTTACGAGCGCCTGACTCTGTGATGCTACCGCAGATTTGATACAAATCCTACTCGCGGCGTTGGATTTGCGGTTGTTCTTTGCGCTGCTGTTCCATTCGTTGTTCGCGTTGTTCTTTTTTCCGGGTTCACTCCGGTTCGCGTAGCTTTTCCTCCAGCGCGAGAACGCGCGCATTTAGCTGCGCCGTCTGCGCAATTAGAAGTTGGATGAAGTCGATGGAGTCCACGACGTTGGTCGCGGCCCAGTTCCCGTCATCGTCCACGGTCGTCTTATAGACCGCGAACCGCTGTAGGTCCGGGGACTCCGCAACCTCTTCCGCAATCCATCCCAGCGTTGGCTTGCCGTCACCGTTCTTGAACTTGTACTGACGGAGGGTCGGGAAGATGTTGCCCAACGTGCTCACGTCCGGGTCGTCCAAGAGGTCTTTGTAGCGCAGCGAGGACGTGCCCTTGGACACGCGACCGTCACCGTTTATATATGCCACGGTGAACCCCGAGGTAGCCGCCGAGGCGTTGGGTAGGTTGAGGTCGCCGGTCATGGTGTCGCCGCCCTTAGCCACGCGGCCATTCACGGCGTTCATTGCGTTGGACGCGGCGGATGCGGCGGCGTCGGCGTCAGCCTTGAGGGCTAGCGTCATGTCCGTTGCGTCCACACGGGCGACGGGTCGCCCGGAGCCGTCACTGAAGTAGAAACC
Organism: Microbacterium sp. BH-3-3-3; assembly: GCF_001792815.1. Taxonomy (NCBI): domain Bacteria; kingdom Bacillati; phylum Actinomycetota; class Actinomycetes; order Micrococcales; family Microbacteriaceae; genus Microbacterium; species Microbacterium sp. BH-3-3-3. Next base: position 2,951,729 of record NZ_CP017674.1, read on the forward strand.
GATCTGGTGCGCGGGGCTCGTCTCGATCTGTGCTGCGGCGAACGGGAAGTTCATCGAGTTGATCGAGGCGCGCTTACCAACCTCCGACGCCGGGGATACCCCAAGGGCAGAGCGCGCGGCGGCTGCGGTGGTCGCGCCGGTTCCGCCCTTGCTGATCGAGGTTACGGCGCTCGTGCGCTGCGCGATGTAATCCCTGGTTTTGTTTTCTTCAGTGTCAATGGTGTTTAGCGGGGCGGTGCCGGACACGAGGTCCATGCCCGCCGCTAGGGCTGCATCTCCAACTGCCATGTTCTCTCCTGTTAGTTCTCGTCGATGGTGCCGGTGGCCTGGTCGATGGTGCCGACGGCGAGGTCAATCGCCCCGGCGGGGGTGTCGGTTGTTCGGGTGGTTATGGTCATTTCGTCTCGGTCGAGGTCGAACGTGACGCGCGAGGTCTGTCCGGTCTGCGTTGCTTGAGACGGCGGCACGATGGTTCCGTCAGCGCGCGGGGCCTCTTCAAGGACGACGGTTACGGGCATCTCTGCATTCGCGCGGAAGTCGGATACGGCGGTCGCTGTGACCTCGCGTCCACGTCCCTGGGCGCGGCGCACGGCGTATTGACTGAACCCGGGGCCGGGGTACGGAGTATTGCGCTCGAATGTCCTGAGGCGGCTGTAGCCCGCGGGGCCGTAGGCGTCCCGGCGTTCCTGAGTGTTGCCGTTGCGGTCGGTCCACTTGTAGACGGTGACTGCGGCATCGAACCAATCGGCATCGTCTCTCGAGAGTTTGTCGTCGGCGTCGATCAGGTTGATGCCGTGGCGGATCGAGAGCGCGCCGGGGGCGGTGAAGTCCTCTGCGCGGAGAGACCAGCGGCGCGTTTCGATGCACACGAGACGCAGGCCGAATGACTGGACGATCGGTTGTAGGAAGTCCATCGCCGTCTGACCCGACTTCCACAGAAGTGTCTCGGGGTCACGCTCGATGAGGGCCGTTCGCCTCGTCGTGCTCAGGCCGGTATCGCCCTCCCAGACGGTCGTGTAGGCCGCGGTGTTTGCGGTGTTGCCGTCGAAGTAACCGGTGTCGGTTGGGTCGCCCGTGTACTCGCTCATGCGGAAGTCGGACCAGAGGACCGATTGGTCCGAGTTGAACCCGTGATAGGCGCGCACGATGACGTGTGTTGTGCCAACCGGGATGCCAACACGGGTGACCACGGTCGATGTGGTGTTAGCTGCGGAGGTGCCGTAGGCGTCCTTAATGGACTTGTAGCTCAGACCACCATTGGTGCTGGCGAATACGCGTAGACGGCCCGCATTCGAGGACGGATTCACAACCGTGCTGGCGGTGCGCTGGCGTGCGCGGAGAAGGTACGTGCGGCCCGACATGCTCGTCGCCGGGAATGTCGTGTCGATGTAGCTATCAGTGTTCGCCGTGCCGCGGAGGTTGAACGCCGTGCCGTTGGTGTTGGACGTCCAGGTCGAGCCGGTCGCGCGGCTCAGCGTGACGTTGGTGGCGTTCCAGCCGGTCACGTTGACGATTGCGGCGGGGTTGCTCATCTCATTGACGGCATCCGCGTACACCCGGACGGCAAGGTCTGTTCCAGCCGGGAAGCTCGCGCCCGGTGCGGCCTTGCCGAGGACGTAGGTCACGATGTCGCGAAGTGAACTCTGACGGCTAAACAGGGCCTCATCGTCTGCGAGCGGTGCCCAGTCCATGAGGAGCGCTTCGTCCGACGCGAGGCGGAGAGACATGGTGCCGTCTCGGTACCTGATAGGGCGGTCGCGCAGAGTCATGTTGAATCCACGCGATGTCTTCACGCCGTCACTATCGGTGGTGTCGGCCTGTAGACGGACACGGGGCGGCGGCGAGGTACGGGGGTCGAGCGCGGCGAGGGTAAAACCGTTGGGCACGGAGATTGTGAGGTCGGCCTGCACGTGCGGAGCCTGGGAGTCGTCAAACGTCAGTGACCCACCGCGCACATTGATGTTGCGATTGGGCGGGCCGATGACGTAGGCGGAGTATTGGAAGGTCGTAGCCGTCACGCCTGGACCTCCTGGTAATCGACCGCTAGAACCCAGGCGTCTCGGGTTACATCTTCGAGGGTTAGCGAGATACGCCCGGAGGCAACGCACGTCATCGAGAGCGTGGCGCGTTCCTCAGAGGCGATGGTGAAGATTCCACCCGCAGCGATGAGGGCTCGTGCCGTGGCGCTTTCGGCCTCGGAGTTCGGGCCGTAGAAACCCATCTCAATGGTCCCCGTGCGCAACCCGGCAGGGCGGATCGTCACGTCCGGGTAGGCGCGTCCAAGGATCGGGTGAATGATCGTGCCGGATGCCTGCTCGGACGTAATCGACATGACTTGCTGAGGGGCGATAGTGGCATCGCCCACGGTGATGAGAGTTGCCATTAGTACTGGGCCACCGTTCCGCGTGCAACGATCTGACCAGGAATGGTGATCGTGGGTGGACGGTAATAGCGGATAGCGGAGTCATCCAGGTCTACACGCATCCGGACTTGGCGTCCGTTTAGGTGGTCAATAACGCCGTCCGTGTCGCCGCGGAAACGGCTAACGTCTGCGGATGCTTGACCGGTCTTCGCGTCAATCATGATCTGCGCGCCGTCTGGTAGCTGATAAACGGTATTACCGAGGTCGTCCACAGATACTGATGCGCTGTCCGCAGAAGTAATGAGACCCTTGAGGACGCTCTGCTGATCGTTGAACTTTGCGGTTGCATCCTCGACGACGCCGTTTAGTTCGCGGGCAGCGCCGACGGCCTTTAGGTCGGCTTCCACCTTGGCGTTCTGTGTACCGGAAAGAGCCTTGCCTGTCTCGTTGTACTGATTACCTAAGCGGATAGCGTCATCGGTTGCGCGGTTCGCAATCTCGTTCACAGCGGCCAGGGCGTTCATATCCCCAGCCATGGCGCGCGCAGCGGTCGCCAGGTCAATGCCGAGAATGTCGGCGTACTCCTTGGCCTTGTCGCGTTCCTCGCCGGTGATAATTTCGGAGGTGCGGGAGGCGATACCGATGGCGTCGAGGACGCTGGAACCTGCCTCGATATACGCCTGGGCTAGTCCGTTTGCGCGGTCCTCTAGCTCCTGTCGCCTCTCCTCTAGCTGCTGGAATCCAGCGACGAGAAGACCGACACCGGCTGCGCCACCGGCAAGGGCGAGCGATGCACCTAGACCTCCGACCGATCCGGCGAGGCCACCGAACACGTCCTGGGCGATCTGAGGAATGTCCTCAATATCGCCTCGGAAGGACGAGAAGGTTTCGCCTAGGTTTTGCTTGAGCTCGGAGCTAACTTCCTCGCCAGCCTCGCTGACCTTGCGCAGGTTGCGTCCACCGCTGTCGCCTATGTCCTCGATAGCCCGGTCGGCCTTTTTTGCGTCGGACACAATGTCCTTGAAGCTGCGCTCTACACGTTCACCGGCTGCATCGATCTCGCGGGACGAACTCTTGGCAGCATCGCCCATGCCGTCGAGTTCGCGCTCGACCTTCGACCCGGACTTATCGGCGTCCTTAGCTACGTCATCGAGCGCGTCGGACACCTCTTCCAGCGCCTTACCCAGGTCTTTGACCTGAGCTTGCGCCTGGCGGGTGTTCGCGCCAATGTCGAGTGTTAGGGCCATTACTCTTGCTTTCCTTCGAGGGCGTTAGCGATTGTTCGGACGGTGGTTTGGACCCAGAGGCGGCCCATTCGGGGCACCATCTCTCGGGCGGTCGGCCAGAAGACGTAGCCGCGCTTTCCGGCGTGAGGCTTGAGCTGCGTGTTGATGACTCGGGTGACCCGGTGCGTACCGCCATTGCGGCTGCGGCGCTGGTAGGTCAACTTGCCTGTGTTCGCGCCGAACTCCACGGCGTTGTAATCCCGCTTCGGCTGTAGGCCACCCTTGAGGGCGCGGCCCTTACCGGCAGCTTGGATACGAACGTTCTGGTTCGACACGGTGACCACCGCCGTGCCGACAATCACTCGATGTTCCAAGCGAGTGTCGGCACGTTCGGCAAGGGCTTTGGTCCACTCGGGGGCGGCAACCCTTTTCGTCTGCTGTCTGATCTGCTTCTGTAGCGTGCGGTCGACTGAGCGAATCGCGTAGATGGTCGCCATAAGCTCGCGACTCTTTGTAACGTCGATTCGCATTGGCTTACGCGACCGTTCGGACCGGCTGTCCGTTGCAGGGCAGAGACACGGAACCCGTGGCGATCTGGTCTACCGCACCACCGATTGGGCCGGGGACGATTAGCGCGTCAATTGTGTAGAGCGCTGCGCCGGTTCCCTTGCGAGGCTTGAGCTTGATGCTCTTCACAGTGCCCGCATTGGTTAGCAAATACTGCGAAAGGCTCGATGCCGTGGCGTGGTCCTGTGCGTATTCAAGGTTGAGGACCCAGGTAGCCGTACCGGCAATCTGCTGAATGGCTGTAGGGGCCATGCCTTTCCAAGTGACCGTGGGCATGGTGGGGACAATCTCAGCCTTGGAGACGGAGACCTCGTAGTTGTCGGCCCCGATGATGAGGTCGATATCGTTTAGAACGATGGGGGTTAGGGCAATCTGTGCCATGGTTTATTCCTTTGCTGCAATAACGGTGAGTGGGATGGAGTACGCCATGCGGGTGCCGAACTGAACTAGTTCGGCGTCCTCGTGTTGAAACGACGTATCGAGGCTGTCGAGAATCAGCGGCACAATGTCTTCCAATTCGTCAACGGCCATATCAGGGTCGTCGTGACCGGAGATCACAATGGCGTTCATGCGAATTACACGCTGAGAGATCGGCGCCTGGGGGAGTCGCCCGATGCTTGTGCTGCGAAGCTGAATTGTTAGGTCGCGTACCTCGTCGAGAATCCGCTCGGTGGCCACGACATTGATCGCCGGAAGCGCCTCATTCGCCGTGAGCAGTTCAATGAGGAGGTCTGCAACCTGCTGACGGACGCTCACGCGATACCGCCCCACGCCGTAACGGGCCGTAGAAGCTGGCGGACGTGCCAATCAAGGGGAGTCGACACGATCTGTCCGTAGCCTGTTTCGGGGTCTACCGGCTGAGTGTCACCGTTCACCGCGTTGTATACGTTGCGTGCGTGCATTACCTGAGCAAGGCGATAGTGCTCGGGAACCGCGTCATCTTCGGTAAGGGCGATGGGGGCGAACGCGAGGCAGGCAGCGCGAGCAACCGTGAGATAGGTCGAAACAATCTCATCGTTTAGCCGCGCCGCGTCTTTCCAGAAGATGCGTGCGGTCATTGGTGTGTGCCAGCTAGCCATGCGTTCGCCCCTGGTCCTCACGCGGTAACTGTGACTGAGCGGATAGCGGCAGAGTTGTTCGCGATGCTCGCGTAATAAGCGAACACGGCAACATCGACTCCACCGTGGTGAACGTCAAGACCCTCGACACGGATCGGAGTTCCGGGGAGCGTGTAGAACGTCGCAGCCTCACGTGCTCCGACGATGACCTTGCCAGCGCCAATGTTCCCGGGGACGATCTTGAACGACGCGAAGTCGCCCTCTTCGAGTCCAAAACCGGCGTTAAGGAATGCCAGCTTGTCGTTATCCGAGGTGAGTAGAACATCGCGGTAAAGCTCGGGGCTCACAATGGCGAAGCTCGGGCGGTTCTCAGTACCGATGACACCAGGCGGAAAGATCAAGGATGGTCGAGCCGAGGAGTGGCACGGCTTCTCGCTCGTGCCCGCTCTCAACTCGGCTGTTATCACTAACGATGGAGGAAAGGCCGCGCCTCGACCATTCGAGGCTGAAATACTGCGAGTCCTCGCGGACGGCGAAGAACACACCGGCACGGAGATTCGCCAGGCCTGCGGCATCGACTCAACCTCGTCAGCCGACTACAAAACGTGGCAACGCACGATGACGCACGTCGCCAGCTTCGACTACGTGACGAAGACGGGCGCGAAGACCGCGCCACGCTACTCAATGCCCCCGCTCCCTGAGCTAGCTGTTAAGGCTCCGGCATGAAGCGGTGGGAAGCGAACCTGGAGTACAACGCGGCCTGGGTCCGCATTCTCGAAAGCCAACTGGAGGTAGAGCGCATCCGCGTCGCGGCCCTAGAAACCCAGGCCCGTGTCGCTCAGGCGTGGCTCGACCACCTGCGGAAGTACCCGCCCCAGCAAACGTGAACCAGTCACAAGGAAAGGCCCCGGCAGCATCTTGCCGGGGCCTTCCGCTGTCGGCTCAAATAGCGGGGTCGGTGTCGTCCTTCGGCTCTGCGTCAGCCCGACGCTTTTGCGCCATTTGACGCCCCTCTACTAGGCCGCGGGATATGGCGTCGATTACCGCCTCCTCGTCAAGCTGGTCAAGGTATTCGATGTTGTCGGCCACCATCTCGGCGGTGAGGTCTGTCAGCTTGTCCGACGCGATCTTCTTTGACATGAGCTTGCCAATCTCTTTCTTGGACTCTGCTCCGAGGTCCGTAAATTCGGTCATGGTCGGAGCCTACTCAGCGCGCTTGTGTACTGTCACCCGGTCATCGCCGCGGCCTGCGCGAACGGTGATTGTGAGTCGGGTTTCGATGAGTGTGCGTTGCTGGTCTAGTTCGAGGCCGTCGAAGAATTCGAAGAACGGGGCGGCGTTCACCTCTAGGCCCTCGGCGTGCGGCTGGATGCTGGTCAGTGATGCTTCGGCACGTTCGATGAGGTCGGCGGTTGCGCTGTCCACACGGGCACGCCCCAGTTCGGTCGAAGCCGTCTCCGCTTCCTGGGCGATGCGGGAGAGTTCCTTCGTTACCTGCGCGAGGTCGGCGCCGGGTAGTGCTGCGACTGCGGTCCATCGGGTGCGCTCGTCTTCTAGCTCGGACAGGCGGGCGGCGAGGGGCGCGGGTGCGCCGACGCGCTCGGCGCTGCGGTCGTTGAGGATCGAGAAGAACAACCAGGTTCGGGCCTCGTCCTCCACCTCTTCACGCCGGATCAAGGCGTGGTCGGCATCCCGTGAGCATCGGTAGTAGCGGCTCGCGCTGTGCATCTTTGCCCCACACTCACACCGTGCGATGCCGGACAGCAGGTGCTTCCGGGCCGGGCCAGCACTGACCCTCCGGGCCTCATCCGTCAACAGGTCGCGGGCGGCCTGCCAAGTCTCGCGGTCGATGATGCGAGCAACCTCGGGAGCGGCCTCGAACCGTTCGCCACCGCGGACAACCCACCCCGCGTTAGACGGATTGCTGAGGATCGTCCGCACGCGCACCGGCTGGCGGCCCCACTCGGCAGCGATGCTCCGCACGCTGCGCCCGTCGAGCAGGTCGCGGTACGCCTTGCGGAGTGCGTCAGCCTCAGCGGTGCGCTCGATCACGTTGCCAGGCTCAAACCCGAACCGGCGTTTACCCGGGACGGGGAGGCCCCCGGCTACACGAGATTCATTCGAGCGAAGTTGCCGTTCGCGCTTGCGGTTCACCTCGAACGTAGCGAGGGAGGTCAAAAGCTCGGCGCGGAACCGCCCGTCCGCCGTAGTCAGGTCGAGGTCACCCTCGACTGTGGCAACCGTCTTGCCCGCCGCGATGATGGTCAGGAGGTCCGCCTGTCCTCGCAAGAGGCGGTCGAGGTTCACGCTCACGATGACCTCGGCGCTGGACGCCAGTAGGCGTGACCATGCCGTCCCAGCGCCGCGCGACTTGAACGCGCTGACGGCGTTGTCCTCGAACTCAGCCACCACCTCCCAGCCCCGTGAGGCAGCGAGAGCACGGCACCTGGCCAGCTGGCGGTCAATGCCCGTAGCCCTGTCCATGCTCTGACGGGCGTATATCGCGCATGTTGTCATAAGTGACATTATGCGGAAGGAACGGCCCCTTTCGAGGATGGGGAGAACGGGTCAGCGGGGGAGCAGCGTGAGCAGTGTCGCCTCGGGCCGGCACGCGAAACGCACCGGGGCGTAGATCGAGTGCCCCAGGCCGGCGCTGACGTTGAGGGGCACCGTGCGCCCGTCGTACGTCCACTCGCTCAGACCGCGCGCCTGGTCGAGCGGCAGGTCGCAGTTGGAGACGAGCGCCTTGCGGCTGAACGGCACGCGCACCTGGCCACCGTGCGTGTGGCCCGCGAGCAGGACGTCGGCGCCGAGACCCGTGAACGTGTCGAGCGTTCGCCGGTAGGGCGCGTGCATCACGCCGATCCGGAGGTCGGCGGCATCCAAGGTGTCGAGCACGGGCGGGATGAGCTCGGGGCGATCCCAGTTGCGGTGGGCGTCGTTCACACCGAACGCCGTGATGCGCGTGCCCTTCACCTCGAGCGAGACGGCCGTGTCGTCGAGGATGCTCCATCCCAGATCCACGGCGAAGAAGCGATCGAGCGCGTCGATGTCGAGGTGCTTGTGCGCGGGAAGGTGGCCCGAGGGGCCGAGGAAGTACCGCAGCGGGTTGCGGGGCGCGGGCTCCTGGAAGTCGTTGGATCCGTGGACGACCAGACCCGGAACGCCGCGGAGCGACGAGAAGGCGGTGCGCACCCCGACGAGACCGTCGCGGTGGCCCATGTTGTCGCCGGTGTTGACGACGAGGTCGGGGGCCAGCTCGACGAGCCTCGACATCCACTCCTGCTTGCGATGCTGCCAGGGAGCCATGTGCGCGTCGGACACGTGCAGTACCCGGAGGGGCTCCGCACCCGGCGGCAGCACGCGGACGGCGTGATAGCGCACGGTGAAGAGATACCGCTCGATGCCCACTCCCCACACCGCTGCCCCGACAGCGGCCGCCCCCGCGACCCCGAGGGGTGCGAGGGCGGCCGTCACCAGGGGGCGCGTCACGGGCAGTCCTTGGCGACGATGGCCAGCGTCACCGGGGTGCTCTTGTTCGCCGAGGTACCGCCGGAGGGGCTCGTCGAGGCGACGCGTCCCTCTGCGGGCGCATTGCCGTCCCGCTCACAGGACCCGATCGATACGGTTCCGAACCCGGCCGACAGCATCGCCGCACGCGCGGAGCTGACCGGCTGCCCGGAAACGTCGGGAACGGTGCCGCCCTGCCCGTTGCCGGGGCTGAGCGTGATGACCGACCCGGCGGCCGCCGAGCCCGCGCCGGGGTTCATCGCGGCCACGCGGTCGCCGCCGAACTCGGCGTCGACCGGGTCGCCGATCGAGACGCGGAAACCGGCGCCTTCGAGGGTGGACCGGGCGCTGTCGATGCTCTGACCGACGACGTTCGGCAGGTCGCGCTGGACGGTGCGCAGCAGGTTGGAGGCGGGGTCGGGGAACCGGTCGCCGCCGTAGAAGTCGTCGGACGAGCGCTGGACGTCGGCGGCGAGCGGGTAGCGGATGTCGGACAGCGCCCGCCCGCCCCAGTACTTGCGGAACAGGTCTTCGCTGCCCTCGTAGTTGCCGACCCAGGCCGCGGTCGTCGTGTTGGTCGACGACTCGATCATCCAGGTCTGCCATCCCTCGTGGGTACCCGTCTTGCCGAGCACCGGGGTGCCGTCGCGCGGGTTGCCCTGCGAGCCGGTGCCGCCGCCGGCCATGACGCCCTGCAGGGCGTAGGCCGCGGTCGCCGCGATCTCGGGGGTCAGTGCGGGCGAGCACGTGCGCTCGGGGATCGCGCGGTCAGCACCCTTGTTGTCGGTGATCTTGTCGATGACCTTGGGCTGGCACAGCGTGCCGCCGTTCGCCACGGTCGCGTACGCGCCGGCCATGGCGATGGGCGAGACGTTGTCGTTTCCGATGACGTTGTTGGCGTACTGCATCGTGATGTCGGTGCCGTCACCCCGGGTGACGCCCAGCTTCTTCGCGGTCTTGGCGATGTCGCAGAGATCCAGCTGGGCGGCCATCTGCAGGTAGCCGGTGTTCAGCGAGTCGCGCGTGAACATCATGGGGGTTCCCACGTAACCGCCGTTGTTGGCGAAGTTGTTGATGCGGTCGTTGTTCGTGTTGACGTAGTTGCCGGTGCAGGAGTTGGTCATGTTCGGCACCGGACCCATGCGGCCGTTCAGCGTCTCGTTGAGCGAGCGGCCCTTCTCGAGCCAGTCCACGAGCGTGAAGAGCTTGAACGTCGACCCCGCGCTGAAGCCGATCGAGCCGCCGTTCGTGCTGTCACCGGCGAACACGACCGAGTTGAACGACGGATCGGCCTCGGCCTGACCCGGGTCCTGCGTGAACTTCGTGTTCTGCGCGATCGCGAGGATGCGACCGGTCTTCGACTCCGTGTTCACGACCGTCGAACCGAACTTCATGCCGTCGAAGCTCTGCGGCGCGTAGGCGTTCATCGCGTTCTGCGCGGCATCCTGAACCCGCCAGTCGAGCGTCGTCTGGATCGTGAGGCCGTCCTGACGCAGCGCGCGGACGCGCTCGTCGGTGTCGGTGCCGAAGGCCGGGTCGCTCAGGATCGTCGAGACGACGTACTGGCAGAAGTACGGAGCGGCCGACGAGGCGCAGCCCTGGCTGGTGGGCGTGATCACCGGGCTGATCGGCTCGAGGGCGGCCGCCACGTACTGCTCGTGCGTGATCTTGCCGTCGACCTCCATGCGGCTGAGCACGTAGAGCTGTCGGCCCTTGGTCTCGCTGTAGCCGTCGGCGGCGTTGAGCAACTGCTCCTGCGTGATCTCGCCGTTGTCGCGCAGCGTGTACAACGCCTGGATCGTGCCCTGATCGACGTCGTCGATCGAGCCGTCGGGCTGCTTGTTGTACGCCGTGCCATCGTTGTCGAAGATCGACCCCTCGGCGCGGTCGATGCGGAAGCGGTTGGGGTTCTGCACCATGCCTGCGAGGATCGCCGACTGGCTGACGCTCAGCTGCGAGGCCGGGGTGTTGAAGTAGTACCGCGCGGCGGCGTCGATGCCGTACGTGGTGCCACCGAAGTTCGCGATGTTCAGGTAGCCCAGAAGGATCTGATCCTTCGTGTACTCCTTCTCGAGCTGGATGGCGTAGCGCATCTCCTGCAGCTTGCGCTGGTAGCCCTCGGTGCCCTCGGACTGCACGGCCTCGAGGGCGCACTTCTGCAGTGCCTCGTCGCGCGTCATGCCGGGGTCGCTGTCGGTGGGCTCGACGGCGCGGGCTTCGAGCTCGCAGCGCTGCACGAGCACGTTCTTGACGTACTGCTGGCTGATCGACGAGCCACCCTGCGTCTCACCGCCCGAGGCGTTGCTCAGCAGCGCGCGGGTGGTGCCGATGAGGTCGACGCCGCCGTGCTGGTAGTACCGCGGGTCTTCCGACGACAGGATCGCGTCGTACATCACCGGGTTGACCTGGTCGAACGTGACGGGGGAGCGGTTCTGGTCGTAGAACTTCGCCAGCACCCGGTCGCCGGCCATGAGCGTCGTCGGCTCCATGAGCTCGTCGGGCTGCAGGTAGCTCGGCATCTTGTCGAAGATGGTGATGGCGCTGGAGGCGGCGGCGCCGGACACGGCGATGGCCGGCGTCACGGCGGCGGTGACCAGGAGTCCGGCGACCGCGCTCAGGCCGACGAGGCCGACGATGCCGCCGAGGGCACCGCTAGCCGTACGTTTGTTCTCGGGCATAGGGTTGATGCTAAGCGACGTTGCTGGGCGATGCCTCGAAGGCGTGCGCCCGCACGCGTACGCGTTCATCCCGCGCGCACGAGTCTGCGCGCGCCGAGTCACCGCCGGGAGCCCGAATGATCACGTGGGAGTACGTCACCACGCCGCTGTTGATCCACAACACCGCCGCGATCCTCAACAACTGGGGCAAGCAGGGCTGGGAGCTCGTGCAGGTCGTGCCCGGCCCCGAGGGTGGGCTCGTCGCCTACCTCAAGCGGCCCACGGGCGGCGGGACGGCCAACGCCGGTCTGGGCGCGGCCGAACAGGCCGCCCGCCAGTTCGAGGGCCAGCAGTGAGCGTCTCGCAGCGCCTGGCGGAGCTGGGCGTCGAGGTGCCCGCCGTCGTCCCGCCCGTGGCGTCCTACATTCCGGCCAAACGGCACGGCGACCTCGTCTACACCTCGGGCCAGTTGCCGATGGTGCAGGGATCGTTGCCGGCGACCGGCAAGGTGGGGGAGTCCGCCGGACTGGTGAGCCCCGCCGACGCTCGTTCCTTCGCCCGCCAGTGCGCGTTGAACGCGATCGCCGCGGCCGCCGCCGTGGCCGGCGGTGTCGACAATCTCACCGGTGTGCTCAAGCTCACCGGGTTCGTGGCATCCGTTCCCGAGTTCACCGGTCAGCCGGGAGTCATCAACGGGGCGAGCGAGTTCTTGGGCGAGGTGTTCGGCGAGGCCGGCGCGCACGCCCGCTCCGCCGTGGGCGTTCCCGTGCTGCCGCTCGACAGCCCCGTCGAGGTCGAGGTGGTCTTCACCGTCGTGTGAGGATCGATTCCGGATGCCGGGCACCCGGCGAGACGAAGGGGACGTGCGGTCGTACCGCGCGTCCCCTTCGTCGTTTCTCGTCCGCGACGGGGATGGCGTCGCGAACGACGGTCTCTGCGATGGCGCCACGCGCCCGCACGGAGTGAGACCGTCGGTCGTGGACGCCGTCGAACACGGCATCCACGACCGGTGATCACTTCACCTGGGCGCTGATCACGCTCATGACGGCGGTGTCGGCGAGCGTCGTGGTGTCGCCCACCTCGCGCCCCTCGGCGACGTCGCGGAGCAGCCGGCGCATGATCTTGCCCGAGCGCGTCTTCGGCAGCTCGCCCACGATGTACACGTCGCGGGGACGCGCGATGGGACCGATCTGCTCGCCCACCCACCTGCGCAGCTCGTCTCCGAGGCCCTCCACCGGGTTCTGCTTGAGGAAGCGGCTCTTGATGATGACGAACGCCACCACCGCCTGCCCGGTCGTCTCGTCGGACGCACCGACCACCGCCGCCTCGGCGACGCCCTCGTGGCCGACCAGGGCCGACTCGATCTCGGCGGTCGACAGGCGGTGGCCCGAGACGTTCATGACGTCGTCGACGCGCCCGAGCAGCCAGACGTCGCCGTCATCGTCGAGCCGAGCGCCATCGCCCGCGAAGTAGTACCCCTTGTCGGCGAACTTGTCCCAGTAGGTCTCGCGGTAGCGGTCGGGGTCGCCCCAGATGCCGCGCAGCATGCTCGGCCACGGCTCGGTGACCACGAGCAGACCGCCTCCGCCATTGCCCACCTTCTCGCCCTGCTCGTCGACGACCGCGATCGAGACGCCGGGGATCGGCACCTGGGCCGATCCGGGCTTGGCTTCGGTGACGCCCGGCAGGGCCGAGATCATGATCGCGCCCGTCTCGGTCTGCCACCAGGTGTCGACGATCGGAGCCTCGCCGGCGCCGATGATGTCGCGGTACCAGATCCACGCCTCGGGGTTGATGGGCTCGCCCACGGAGCCGAGCAGCCGGATCGACGACAGGTCGAACTTCTGCGGGACGTCGCGCCCGATCTTCATGAACGAACGGATCGCGGTCGGAGCGGTGTAGAACACGCTCACACCGTGCTTCTCGATGAGCTCCCACCAGCGGCCCGGGTGCGGAGTGTCGGGGGTGCCCTCGTACAGCAGCTGGGTGGCGCCGTTGGCGAGCGGACCGTAGGTGACGTACGTGTGGCCGGTGATCCACCCGATGTCGGCGGTGCACCAGTACACGTCGGTCTCGGGGTGCACGTCGTGCACGACGCGGTTCGTGAAGGCCGCCTGCGTCAGATACCCGCCGGAGGTGTGCAGGATGCCCTTCGGCTTACCGGTCGTCCCCGACGTGTAGAGGATGAACAGGGGCGTCTCTGCCGGGAATGCCTGCGCCTCGTGCTCGGCCGATGCCGACGGCACGACATCGTGCCACCAGAGGTCGCGGTCGTCGGTCCAATCGACCTCGTTCGCGCCGCGCTTCACGACGATCACGTGTTCGACGGTCTCTTGGATGCCGGATCCGTTGCGGTCGGCGAGAGCCTGATCGACCGCGGGCTTCAGGGGCGACACCTTGCCCTTGCGCCACCCGCCGTCGGCGGTGATGACGACCTTCGCCCCGGCATCGTCGATGCGGGCGCGCAGGCTGTCGGCCGAGAATCCGCCGAAGACGACGGAGTGCACCGCGCCGATGCGGGCGACGGCGAGCATCGACGCAATCGCCTCGGGGATCATCGGCAGATACAGCGCGACGCGGTCACCCTGCTCCACGCCGAGCTCGGTGAGGACGTTGGCGAGGCGTTTGACCTCGTCGGTGAGCTCGGCGTAGCTGACGTTGCGCTGGTCGCCGGGCTCGCCCTCCCAGCGCAGGGCGATGCGGTCGCCGTGCCCGGCCTCGACGTGGCGGTCGAGGCAGTTGTAGGCCACATTCAGCTCGCCGTCGCCGAACCACTCGGCGAACGGCGGGTTCGACCAGTCGAGCACGCGGGTGAAGGGAGTGTGCCAGTGCAGCTCGCGAGCCTGGTCCGCCCAGAAGCCCTCGCGATCCGCGGCGGCACGCTCGTACAGGCTACGATCCGCGACGGCTTGCGCTGCGAACGACGCCGCCGGGGCGAACCGGCGGGTCTCGTTGAGGAGATGGTCGATCTGGCTGCTCATCGCGGCGCTCCTTCGCGTTCACGCGACGCCGCGTCGGTGCGCGACGTCATCACCCGGGTCACGCTATCGACCCCCTCCGACACCGGCCACCTCCGATAGTTGGCATCGGCTCGGGATCAAAACAGGTGATATATCGGGGTGAATGGGTCTGGGAGTTGGCCAGGCCGTTCTCCCACGCGTAACCTAGTCATGCCGGAACATTGTTTCGGCACTCGCGTCGGGGGGAGCCCCCCAATTTTCCTCCGGCGCCTGGCGGCATCCCTCGCCCCCCACTGTAGGGATGCCGCCCCCTCCTCTTTCCGCGGCCGGTGGCCTGCGATGCCGGCCCCGAGGGGCCATCCCTCGCCGGGGCGCACACCCGCTGACGCGGCGAGAACGACCGTTCCTCCCCACGGTGTCGATGCGTCGGAGCATCCACCGATCGCTGTTTTCGCTCGACGCGCGCGGGGGCGTCCTCCCTACGTTCGTCGTCGTGTCTTCCGTCATTCCCCTGCACCGGCCCGATCCCGCTGAAGCGCCCCCCGTCTGGGACGATCCGGCGTTGGCGTTCCTGCGGCCGTTCCTCGACGACGGGTCGGTGACCGATCTCTTCGTCAACGGAAACCGGGGACTCTTCATCGATCGAGGGCGCGGCATCGAATGCGTGGCGTCATGGCGCGCGAGCGAGCTCGAGGTCCGTCGGCTCGCGGTGCGTCTCATCGCGCTCGGCGGTCGCCACCTCGACGACGCGTCGCCCTGCGTCGACGTGCGGCTCGAACGCGGGGTCCGCGTACATGCCGTGCTCGCACCGGTCGCCGTGGGCGGAACGAGCATCTCGGTGCGGGTGCCGCGGTGGGACGCCCCCGATCTCGTCGGGCTCGAACGCGGGGGCATGTTCACCGCGACGCAGCGCGCGCGTCTGGAAGACATGGTCGATCGGCGGTGGAACATCCTCATCAGCGGCGCCACCGGGGCCGGCAAGACGACGTTGCTCGCCGCCCTGCTGGGGCGAGTCCCCGCCGGGGAACGTCTCATCACCGTCGAAGAGGTGGCCGAGCTGCGCCCGGATCACCCCCATCACGTCGCGCTCGAAGCCCGCCAGGCCAACCTCGAGGGTGCCGGGGCCCTAACCGTGGCCCGCCTCGTTCGCGAGGCGCTGCGCATGCGACCCGACCGCCTCGTTCTGGGGGAGTGCCGCGGAGAAGAGGTACGCGACCTGCTCATGGCGCTCAACACCGGCCACGACGGAGGCGCCGGCACGCTGCACGCGAGCAGCCTGCGCGACGTGGCGACGCGACTGGAGGCCCTGGGGTCGCTGGCGGGAATGGATGCCACCACCACCGGCAGGCAGACCGCGAGCGCCATCGGTGCCGTGGTGCACGTCGAACGTCGTGACGGACGCCGCCGGGTCACGGGATGGGGGCGCCCGGTGCTGAGCGACGGGCGACTACGCATCGATGCGGAGCCGTGGTGAAAGCGGGACGCGCCGCGATCGGTCACGCCGACGCGCTCGAGACCACGATGCGTCTCGCCGTGCTGCTGGGCGCGGGGCTGACCCCGGCGCGCGCGTGGGCCGTCGTCGCCGAGCGAGGGGAGGCGACGGCGGTGGGCGCGGCACGGGCGGCGGCGCGCGGCGACGATGTCGCCGAGGTCCTGCGCTCGGCGGGTGAGACCTGGAGTGATGTCGCCGCGGTCTACGCGGTCGCCGTCGATGCCGGTGCGCCGTTGGCCGATACGCTGCGCACGATCGGGGGAGCCCTGCGGGACGCCGCCGAGATCTCGGCCGACGTGCGCGTGGCACTCGCCGAACCCGCGGCGACGGCGCGGCTGCTCGCGTGGCTCCCGGTTCTGGGGGTTCCGCTGGGGCTCGCCCTGGGCTTCGATACCGTCGGCATCCTGGTGACCGATCCGCTCGGCACGGCCTGTCTCTTCGGGGGCGCGCTCCTCGTCGTGGCCTCACGCCTGTGGGCCCGCCATCTCGTGCGCCGAGCGAGGCCACCCCGAGGTGTGCCGGGTCTGAACGCCGAGCTATGGGCGGTCGCCCTCTCGGCGGGGATCTCGGTCGATCGGGCGCGTCAGCTCGCCACCGCAGCCGGCCGCGTCGAGCCGCCGCCCTCCGAGACCTCGGGGGACCAGGCCATCGAGGCCACTCTCGAGCTGGCCGTGCGCGCCGGTGTGCCGGCGAGCGAGCTGCTGCGCGGCGACGCGTGGATGGCACGTCATCGCGCCCGCACCGAGGGGCGCGCGGCGGCCGCGCGCCTGTCGACGCACCTTCTCGTGCCGCTCGGCGCCTGCACCTTGCCCGCGTTCCTCCTGCTCGCCGTCGTGCCGATGATGCTCGGCCTGCTGCGTTCCAGCGGGTTCCCCTAGCGAGGGGTCACTCTCGCCCCCACCCGCTCACCTCCCCTCGATCCGATGGGCGGAGATGCCTCTTCGCCCGGGTCTCTCACCGAAAAGGAGTCGCCATGACCATTCCCTTCCTTCCCACCGCCGCCGCCGCTCGTCACGAGGTGTGCGTCCCCGCGCTGACCTCGGGGCGCGCGGGTGCCCTCTTCCTCGATGAGAGAGGAGCCGCGACCGCCGAATACGCCATCGCGACCATGGCCGCCGTCGCCTTCGCCGGGCTGCTCGTCGTCATCATGCGCAGCGACGAAGTGCGCGGGATCCTCACCGATCTCGTTCGTCGTGCGCTGACGGTGCAGTGATGTCCGCGGCTCACCGGGCCGAGCGTCGACGGCCACGACTCGACGAGCGCGGTGCCGTGACCGCGGAGTTCGCTGTCGCGCTCCCCGCGCTGATCGTCGTGCTGGCGCTGGGGGTGGGGGCGCTCGGCTCGGTCGCCACGGCCGTCCGGCTGCAGCACAGCGCCACCGAGGCCGCGCGACTGCTCGGGCGGGGAGACGGCGGCGGGCTCGCCGTCGTCGACGGCGTCGGGGGCAGCGCGTCGGTCGAACGCGTCGACGGCCTCGTCTGCATCACGGCTTCCGCCCCGATCGCGTCGGCGCTCCCGCTCGCGCCCGTGACCGCGCGGGCCTGCGCCCTCGACGGAGGGCGCTGATGGCGGGCACGGTCGCGGTGGTCGGCGTCACCGCGGTGGTGGCGGGCGCCACCGTCGCTCTCGGACTCGCTCTCGGCGCCGTGGTGCAGGTGCAACGGCTGTCGGGGATCGCGGATGCCGCCGCCCTCGCCGCGGCCGACACGGTGAGCGGGGCGGTGACGGGGGTGCCCTGTGAGGCGGCGACGGTCGTCGCCGAGCAGGGGGGTGCGAGCCTGCAGGAGTGCGATGTCGACGGCCTGGTCGCCACCGTCACCGTCGCTGGGGCGTACGGTGGGATTCCATTCGATGTGCGCGCGCGGGCCGGACCACCCGATGTCCCGAGCCCATGAGTCCTCCCGGAACCCCGCCAGGCAGGCGTGTGTATGGTGTGCATCGACGAAAGGACCCCAGTGGCAAACGGCAAGAAGCTCGTCATCGTCGAGTCCCCGACGAAGATGAAGTCGATCCAGGGATACCTCGGCGACGACTACGAGGTGCTCAGCTCGGTCGGTCACATCCGCGATCTCGCGTCGAAGAAAGAGATCCCGGCCGACAAGAAGGCGGCGTACGGCAAGTACTCCATCGACGTCGAGAACGACTTCGACCCGTTCTACGTGGTCAACGACCGCAAGACCAAGACGGTGGCCGAGCTCAAGCGCGCGCTGAAGACGGCCGACGAAGTCTTGCTCGCCACTGATGGTGACCGCGAAGGCGAAGCCATCGCGTGGCACCTGCTCGAGGTTCTCAAGCCCAAGGTCCCCGTGCGTCGCATGATCTTCCACGAGATCACGAAGGACGCCATCCGCGAAGCCGCCGAGAACACTCGCGAACTCGACGTGTCGCTGGTCGACGCGCAGGAGACCCGTCGCGTGCTCGACCGCCTGTACGGCTGGGACGTCTCGCCCGTGCTCTGGCGCAAGGTGGGATCCGGCCGCGAGGGCACGGCGCTCAGCGCCGGCCGCGTGCAGTCCGCCGCGACCCGCATGGTCGTCGAACGCGAGCGCGAGCGCATGGCGTTCGTGTCGGCGTCATACTGGGACGTCGAAGCGCTCGCGTCGCAGACCGGGTCTTCGTTCACCACCCGCCTCGCCCGTCTCGACGGCGCTCCCATCGCCCGCGGCAGCGACTACGACGACAACGGAAACCTCAAGAAGGCCGTCGTGGTGCTCGACGAGGCGAAGGCCCGCGCACTCGCCGCGGCCATCACCGCCGCCGGCCGCGCGACGGTCGCCAAGGTCGAGGCCAAGCCCGGCACGCGCAGCCCCCGCGCCCCCTTCACGACCTCCACCCTGCAGCAGGAGGCCGGCCGCAAACTCTCGATGAGCGCCAAGCACGCCATGGGCGTCGCGCAGCGTCTGTACGAGAAGGGCTTCATCACCTATATGCGTACCGACTCGGTCGCCCTCTCGGGGCAGGCCATCTCGGCGGCGCGCGCACAGGCCGTCTCGCTGTACGGCGACAAGGCCGTCCCCGCCAACCCGCGCGTCTACAAGAGCAAGTCGAAGAACGCGCAAGAGGCGCACGAGGCCGTCCGCCCCTCGGGTGAGACCTTCCGCACGCCGGCGTCGCTCGCGTCGTCGCTCGACCGCGACGAGCAGAAGCTGTACGACCTCATTTGGAAGCGCACGGTCGCCAGCCAGATGGCCGATGCCAAGTACGAGACCACCACGGTCACCCTCACCGTCGCCGCGGGCGAGCAGGTCGCGGAGTTCACGGCGTCCGGAACCGTCTACACCTTCAAGGGCTTCCTCGAGGCCTACGAAGAGGGCAACGACGAGAAGCGCAACGGGCGTGACGACGACGAGGACCAGTCCCTGCCCGCGGTCGCGGCGGGCGACGAACTCACCGTCAGTGACGTGGAGCCCAAGGGCCACAGCACCTCACCCAAGCCGCGCTACACCGAGGCCAGCCTCGTCAAGGCGCTCGAAGAGAAGGGCATCGGCCGCCCGTCGACGTTCGCCAGCATCATCGGCGTCATCCTCGATCGCGGCTATGTCTCCAAGCGCGGCCAGGCCCTGGTGCCCAGCTGGCTGGCCTTCAGCGTCGTGCGCCTGCTCGAAGAGCACTTCGCCGATCTCGTCGACTACGACTTCACGGCCGCCCTCGAAGACGACCTCGATGCGATCGCCCGCGGAGAGCAGCGTCGCACGGAGTGGCTGAAGTCGTTCTACTTCGGTTCCGACAAGCAGGTGGGCCTGCGGCACATCGTCGACAACCTCGGCGAGATCGATGCCCGCGAGCTCAACTCGACCCGCATCACCGACACGGCCACCCTGCGCTTCGGCAAGTACGGTCCGTACCTCGAGATCACGGAGCCCGGGGCTGACGCCGAGACGAAGCCCCGCATCGTCAACATCCCCGAAGACCTGGCGCCCGACGAGCTCACGCCCGAGAAGGCCCAGGAGCTCATCGACGCCCCCGTCGCGGGCGACCGCGTGCTCGGCGAGAACGCCGAGAACGGCAAGCTCGTCGTCGTGAAAGACGGCCGCTTCGGGCCGTACGTGCAAGAAGTGGATGCCGAAGAGCCCGACGAGGTCGACCAGGCCACCGGTGAGGTCGTCGAGCAGCCGAAAAAGCGCGGCGTGAAGAAAGAGGTCACGCCCAAGCCCCGCACGGCCTCGCTCTTCCGGTCGATGTCGGTCGACACGATCGATCTCGACACCGCCCTGCAGCTTCTGTCGCTTCCGCGCGTCGTCGGCGCCGACCCCGAGACCGGTGCCGAGATCACCGCGCAGAACGGGCGGTTCGGGCCGTACCTCAAGAAGGGCACCGACTCGCGGTCGCTCGACGATGAGAAGCAGATCTTCGAGATCACGCTCGACGAGGCGATCGCCAAGTACGCCGAGCCGAAGTACGGCGCACGTCGTGCGTCGAGCGCCCTGAAGGAGTTCGACGCCGATCCGGTCAGCGGCAAGGCGATCAAGCTCAAGGACGGCCGCTTCGGACCGTACGTGACCGATGGCGAGACCAACGCCACGGTCCCGCGCGGTGAGGACGCCATGGCCGTCACCTTCGAGCGCGCCGTCGAGCTCATCGCCGACAAGCGCGCCAAGGGCCCCGCGCCCAAGAAGGCGCCGGCGCGCAAGACGGCGGCGAAGACGACCGCCGCCAAGACGACCGCTGCCAAGACGACCGCTGCCAAGACGACCGCTGCCAAGACGACCGCTGCCAAGACGACCGCTGCCAAGACCACGGCAGCCAAGACCGCGGCGGCCAAGACGACCGCGGCCAAGACGGCGGCCAGCAAGACGACCGCCGCCAGATCGACCGCCAGCAAGACGGCGGCAGCCAGCAAGACGGCCGCGCCGAGGGCCACGACCACGCGCAAGGCGCCGGCGACGCAGTCGTGACCATCGAGGACACCCGGCCGCTGCACGCCCCGCGCGCGGCGGCGGCCGGGGGCCCCGGCCTCTTCGTCACCTTCGAGGGCGGCGACGGGGCGGGCAAGACCACCCAGGCGTCGCTGCTCGAGCAGTGGGTGCGCTCCGACGGTCGCGACGTGGTGCGCACGCGCGAACCGGGCGGCACCGAGGTGGGCGTGAGGATCCGCGACATCGTGTTGCACCACCGGGGGCACATCAACGCCCGCGCAGAGGCTCTGCTGTACGCCGCCGACCGCGCGCACCACGTCGAGACGGTCGTGCAGCCCGCCATCGCGCGCGGCGACGTCGTCATCCAGGATCGGTACCTCGACTCCTCCGTCGCGTACCAGGGGGCGGGCCGCGTCCTCGACGCCGACGACGTGCGGGCGCTGTCTCTCTGGGCGACCGACGGGCTGCTGCCCGACCTCACGGTGCTGCTCGACCTCGACCCGACCGCCGCGCGAGCGCGCCTCGATGCCGACGACAAGCCCTTCGACCGCCTCGAAGCCGAGAAGAACGAGTTCCATGCCCGCGTGCGCGACGGCTTCCTGGCTCTCGCACGACGTGAGCCGGAGCGTTTCCTCGTGCTCGATGCGACCGAGGCGCCCGAGGTTCTGGCCGCGCACGTGCGCGACGCCGTGACGACGCGGCTGGGCTGACGCGTCCTCTACCGCGGTACCCCGGCGGTATCGACGTCCGGCGCCCTTGGGCGAGCGCGCCCTCCATCGCGCGGTGACGAGCCAGGGAAAGCTGTCGGAGCCCACGGTTAGGCTGGAGCCCATGTCCGTCGCCCTCGACCCGCCGTCCACGCCCGCCGCGGCGGCGCCGTTCCCGTGGGACGCCGTGTGGGGGCAAGACGACGCGGTCGACACCCTGCGCGCCGCGGCATCCGACCCCGCCGCCCTCGCCCACGCCTGGTTGATCACGGGCCCTCCCGGGTCGGGGCGCTCGACCCTCGCGTACGCGTTCGCGGCGGCGCTCATCGCCGAGCCGGGCGACGAGCGGGCGCAGCAGCAGGTGCTGGCCCGCACCCATCCCGACCTCACCGCGCTGCGCACCGAGCAGGTCGTCATCCGCATCGACGAGGCCCGCCGTCTGGTGGAGCGATCGTCATTCGCGCCGTCGCTCGGGCGGCACCGGGTGATCGTCGTCGAAGACGCCGACCGCATGGCCGAACGCACGTCCAACGTGCTGCTGAAGGCCCTCGAGGAGCCCCCCGAGAAGACCGTGTGGGTGCTGTGCGCCCCGAGCGATGCCGACCTTCTGCCGACCATCCGCTCCCGCGTACGGCTCCTGCGCCTGCGGGAGCCCTCGGTCACCGACGTCGCCGCCCTCATCGTCGAACGCACGGGTGTCGCCCCAGACATCGCCGAAGAGTCCGCGCGCCACGCGCAGCGCCACATCGGCATGGCGCAACGCCTCGCCACCGACGACGACGCCCGCGCCCGTCGTGCCGAGACCCTGGCTGCGGTCCTCGCGGTGCGCGGCATCGGCGACGCCGTCGAGGTGGCGGGACGCATCGTGCGCCTGGCCACCGATGATGCGAAGGCCCTCACCGCCACCCGCGACGAAGAAGAACGGCGTGCGCTGCTGCGCACCTTCGGTGTCGCCGAGGGGGCCGCGGTGCCGCCGTCGGTCCGCGGCCAGGTCAACGCCCTCGAAGACGACCAGAAGCGGCGCGCCACCCGCAGCCTGCGCGATGGCATCGACCGCGTGCTCACCGACCTGCAGTCCCTGTTCCGCGACGTCGTGATGATCCAGTACGGCCGCGAGGGCGACCTGGTCAACAGCGAGCGCCTCGACGACCTGCGTTCCCTCGCGGCCGAGTGGACGCCGACCCGTACCCTCGGCGTGCTCGACCGCATTTCCGACACCCGCTCGCACCTCGAGCAGAACGCGGCGCCCCTCTTGGCATTGGAGAGTCTCATGATCACCGTCGCGAATGGTTCCGCCCCGTGAGCGCGCGCCGTCGTCTGGCCGCCGTGATCGCCGGCGTGGCCGGGGTCGCCCTGGCCCTGTCCGGGTGCCTCTACGCCCAGATCCCGCCGATGGCGCCCGACGGGGGGCGCTCGCTCGCTCCGCAGACCGAGGGCGTCGACGCGGCACTCCTGCCGTACTACGGCCAGACGCTCGCGTGGGAAGCCTGCGGAAGCGCCGGGTTCGACTGCACGACCGTCACCGCCCCTCGCGATTACGCCGACCCCTCGGCCGGTGACCTGCAGCTGGCCGTCATCCGCCACCGCGCGACGTCGGGCGAGCCCCTGGGCTCCCTGTTGACCAACCCCGGTGGGCCGGGGGTCAGCGGCGTCGACACGGTGCGTGACTCGCTCTCGCTCGTCGCCGACGAGACGCTCACCAGCGCGTACGACGTCATCGGGTTCGACCCGCGCGGGGTGGGTCAGTCGTCGCCGGTGACGTGCTACGACGCCGCGGGCATGGACGCCTACCTGTACGACATCCCGCCCGGAGCGCGCGGCAGCGACGAGCGCAACGCCGCTCTCGAGCAGCGGCAGGTCGACTTCGCCCAGGCGTGCGAGAGCAACAGCGCCGGCATCCTGCCCTACGTCTCGACCGAGAACGCCGCGCGCGACATGGATCTTCTGCGTGGCGTGCTCGGCGACGCGAAGCTGAACTACCTGGGATTTTCGTACGGCTCGCTGCTGGGAACGACGTACGCCGGCCTGTTCCCCGAACGCGTCGGGCGCATGGTGCTCGACGGGGGCATCGACCCGAGCCTCCCGGCCAGCGCGAGCGGGATCGCTCAGGCGGTGGGTTTCGAGAACGCGCTGCGGGCGTTCATGGCCGACTGCGTGACGAAGTCGGACTGCCCGTTCACGGGCTCGGTCGACGACGCGATGGCCGATCTGTCGTCGCTGCTCGAGCGGGTGGACGCGCGACCGATCACGGCGGGTGACGGTCGTCAGCTCGGAGCGGATTCGCTCATGACCGCGATCATCGCCGCGCTCTACAGCGACCAGAACTGGTCCTATCTGCGTGCCGCTCTGAGCGGCGCGCAGAACGGCGACGCGTCGGTGGCGTTCCAGCTCGCCGACTTCTACAACGGTCGCACCGACGGCGGCTACACCGACAACACGATGCAGGCGCTGCGGGCGTACAACTGCGTCGACTACCCCGCCGAGAGCGAGGCCGACAGCGACGCGCTGCTGGCCGAGCTCGAGCAGAAGGCCCCGGTCGTGGCGCCGTACTGGGTCGGACCCGATCCCTGCGACGCGTGGACCGCCCCGCCGACCGGAACGCGTGCCGCCATCACCGCGCCCGGCTCACCCCCCATCGTGGTGCTCGGAACGACCGGTGACCCCGCGACCCCGTACGCCGAGGCGCAGAGCCTGGCCGACCAGCTGTCGCAGGGCGTGCTGGTGACCTACGTCGGCGAGGGACACCTCGCCTACAACAAGGGCGACGACTGCGTGAACGGTGCCGTCGACGACTACCTGGTCGGCGGCACGGTGCCGGCCGAGGGCCTGCGCTGCGGATGACCCCCGAACCCACCGCCGGCGCCCGCGCCTAGGCTGGATCCGTCACACCCCGAGGAGACCCCCATGACCGCGCCCACCGCCGACCTGGCGTCGTACATCGACCACACCCTGCTCAAGCCCGAGGCCACGCGCGCCGACGTCGAGCGCATCATCGCCGAGGCCGCCGAGCTCGGCACCTACAGCGTCTGCCTGTCGCCGTCGTTCCTGCCCGTCGAGGTGCCCGCGGGACTCAAGGTCGCCGTCGTCTGCGGCTTCCCCAGCGGCAAGCACCACGCCGAGGTCAAGGCCGCCGAGGCCGCCCTGTCGGTGGCGCAGGGCGCCGACGAGATCGACATGGTCATCGACGTCGGCGCAGCGATCGAGGGGCGCTACGACGTCGTCGAGGCCGAGATCCGCGCGGTGCGACTTGCCGCTCCGGCCCCGACCGTACTGAAGGTCATCATCGAGTCGGCCGCACTGTCCGACGAGGCCATCGTCGCGGTGTGCGAGGTCGCGGTCGCCGCCGACGCCGACTTCGTGAAGACCTCCACCGGTTTCCACCCCGCCGGCGGGGCCAGCGTGCACGCCGTCGAGTTGATGAAGCGCACCGTCGGCGATCGCGCCGAGGTCAAGGCATCCGGAGGCGTCCGCACCCGTGCGGCGGCCGAAGAGATGATCGCCGCGGGCGCGACTCGCCTGGGCCTGTCGTCGAGCCGCGACATCCTCGCCGACCGTTCGGCGACCGGAGACTACTGATCCCACCCCGGCGCGCGTACCTCAGACCCCGCCGGAGCATGTAGGATCGATGATCGTGCACGCGACAGCGCGCACATGCCGCCTTAGCTCAGACGGCAGAGCGATTCACTCGTAATGAATAGGTCAAGGGTTCGATTCCCTTAGGCGGCTCCACCAGACCCTCACCCGCATATCGGGTGGGGGTCTTTTGGTTCGTCGGCGAGACGAACCTCGGAGCGACCCGCGGTGTACCCGTGCCCCTCGGGCTGACGCAAGTGTGGACGCAGCGTCGCGAGCGCGGAGCTGCGGGGGCGGGGGAGCTCGCCCGATAGGCTGGGATCCGTGTCGTCCCGTGCCGTGCGGCGGCGATCATCCGCCCGCTGACC
Organism: Microbacterium sp. BH-3-3-3; assembly: GCF_001792815.1. Lineage (NCBI taxonomy): Bacteria > Bacillati > Actinomycetota > Actinomycetes > Micrococcales > Microbacteriaceae > Microbacterium > Microbacterium sp. BH-3-3-3. Next base: position 2,977,065 of record NZ_CP017674.1, read on the forward strand.
GCAGGAGCCCCCGTGTCGAACGCGCTCGACGCCCTCATCGAGATCTTCACGTGGGTGGGGCTCGGTGGGGGCATTCTGCTCGCGTTCGTCGCGGTCGTCCTGGTACTCGCCGACGGCACCTGGGTGCCCACACGTGCCGTGGTCGAGCACGCCGAGGGCGGGCGAGTGGTGCGGTGGTTCGACGAGGGCGGCGGTGTCAACGAAGCCCCCCTGGCGCCGCACGACGACGCTCGCCTCGGCGACGCGGACATGGCCGACATCTTCTACCGGCGGGGGTCGGCGCACCGCATGCGGTTGACGCGGTCGTCGCCGTCGGTGCGATTCGTGTCGTTGCTCGCGGCCGGGGTGCTGGGGCTCGGGGCGGTGTCGTTCATCGCGTCGATCGTGGTGCTCTTCGTGCAGGGGTAGGACTTGACGCGAGGCACATATTGCTAGATAAGCTAGCGATATGTCCGGTTCTCCTGCGCCCACCCCGTCTCGACGCCGCGCTTCCGGCGACCCCGCCTCATCGCGAGGCGACCGCCGCCACCGCTCCGCGCCCACGGTGTCGCGGTGGCTGCGCATCGGCATCCCGAGTCTGCTCGTGCTGCTCTGGGTGGTGGGCGGCTCGATCGGCGGACCCTTCTTCGGCAAGGTCGACCAGGTGGCCACGAACGACCAGTCGTCGTTCCTGCCGCAGTCGGCGGACGCGACCGAGGTCAGCGAGCGACTCACCGATTTCACCGGGGGCGACACGATCCCGGCGCTCGTGGTCGCGGCCACCGACGACGGCAGCGCGCTCACCGACGTGCAGCTGAGTGCACTGCAGACCCTCGCGACCGAGGTGGCCTCGATCGACGGCGTCACGGGCGAGGCGTCGGCGCCGCTCGTGTCCGACGACGCCACGGCCGCGCAGATCTTCGTGCCGATCGACAGCTCCGGTGAGGTGCGCGAGGTCGTCGAGCAGGTGCGGGAGCGCGTCTCGGCCGACGTCCCCGCCGGGGTCGAGGCGTGGGTGACGGGACCCGCGGGGTTCACCGCCGACCTGGTGAAGGGCTTCCTCGGCATCGACGGGCTGCTGCTGATCGTCGCGCTCGGCGCGGTGTTCGTCATCCTCGTGGTGGTCTACCGCTCGCCGCTGCTGCCGGTGCTCGTGCTGCTCACCTCGGTGTTCGCACTGTGCGTGGCGTTGCTGACCGTGTGGTGGCTCGCGTTCGCGGGGATCGTGGTGCTGAACGGACAGGTGCAGGGCATCCTCTTCATCCTCGTCATCGGCGCGGCCACCGACTACGCCCTGTTGTACGTCGCCCGATTCCGTGAGGCGATCGGTGAGGGTGAGAAGAGGTGGGATGCCACGATCCGGGCCTGGAAGGGAGCGGTCGAGCCCATCCTCGCCTCGGGCGGAACGGTCATCGCGGGCCTTCTGTGCCTGCTGCTCTCCGACCTCGCCACCAACCGTGCGCTCGGGCCCATCGCCTCGATCGGCATCGCGTTCGCCGTGCTGTCTGCTCTGACCTTCTTGCCGGCGCTGCTCGCCCTCTGCGGCCGTGCCGCGTTCTGGCCGTTCCTGCCGAAGCCGGGAGCTGCGGCCCTGCCCGCCGACCTCACCGCGCCCGCGAAGGGCGTCTGGCCGCGACAGGCGCGGTTCGTCGCACGCCGCGCACGCCCCGTGTGGATCGTGTGCACCCTGGTGCTCCTCGCCGCCTGCGTGGGGGTGACCCAGCTGCGCGCCGACGGCGTTCCCGCCAGTGACCTCGTGCTCGGCGCCTCCGAGGCGCGCGACGGGCAGGCGGCCCTGGCCGAGCACTTCCCGGGCGGATCGGGCAGCCCCGCCTACGTGCTGGTGCCCGAGGGCCGGGCGGCCGACGCCGTCACGGTGCTCGAACGCACCGCCGGCATCGACAGCGTGGGCGTCCTCGCCGCGGACGCCCCCGGCGGTCAGGCCCCCGTGTCGGTGAGCGACGGTGTCCTGCAGACCACCGCTTTCGGTGCACCGGGAACGCCCGCGCCCGCGCCCACCGTCTCCGACGGTGACGTGCTGCTGGCCGCGACGCTGTCCGATACCGCCGACTCCCCGGCCGCCGACGACACGGTGAGGTCATTGCGCGCCGACCTGACCACCGAGCTCGGCGAGGGGACGGCGATGGTGGGCGGCGTGACGGCGACCGACATCGACTCGGTCGACACCTCGATCCGCGACCGCACCCTGATCATCCCCATCGTGCTCGTCGTCATCCTGCTCATCCTCATGGCGCTGCTGCGCTCGATCGTCGCGCCGCTCATCTTGATCGGGACCGTCATCGTGTCGTTCGGCGCGGCGCTGGGCGTGAGCGCCCTCGTCTTCGACGGCGTGTTCGGGTTCCCCGGTGCCGACCCGTCGGTGCCGCTGTACGGATTCGTGTTCCTTGTCGCCCTCGGCGTCGACTACAACATCTTCTTGATGTCGCGGGTGCGCGAGGAGTCCCTCGTGCACGGCACCCGTCCCGGCATCCTGCGGGGACTCGTCGCGACGGGCGGCGTGATCACCTCGGCCGGCCTGGTGCTGGCGGCGACCTTCGCCGCCCTGGGCGTCATCCCGATCCTGTTCCTCGCGCAGATCGCGTTCATCGTCGCGTTCGGGGTGCTGCTCGACACCTTCGTCGTGCGTTCCCTGCTCGTTCCCGCGCTGGCCTACGACCTGGGGCGCCGCATCTGGTGGCCGTCGAAACTCGGCCGGGCCGATGTCGACGCGCGTAGGCTCGACGCATGACCCGGGCGCTGTTCATCGTCGATGTCCAGAACGACTTCACCGAGCGCGGAGCGCTGGGCGTCGAGGGCGGTGATGCGGTCGCGGAACGGATCTCGCGCCACCTCGAGGCCCACGCCGACGACTACGCGGTCGTCGTCGCCTCGCGCGACTGGCACCACGGCGACGACGACAACGGGGGGCACTTCTCGGCCACCCCCGATTTCGTCGACACCTGGCCGGTGCACTGCGTCGGCGGCACGTACGGGGCGGACTATGACGCGGTGTTCGACACCGCGCGGGTGACCCACCACCTCAAGAAGGGGCAGGGAAAGCCCGCCTACTCGCTCTTCGAGGGCGTGTCCGACGACGGCCAGACGGCCGCGGGCATCCTCGAGGCGCACGGCATCCGGCACATCGATCTCGCCGGCATCGCGACGGACTACTGCGTGCGGGCGTCGGCTCTCGACGCGATCGCCGCGGGGCGTTCGGTGCGCGTGCTGACCGACTTGATCGCCGGCGTGCACCCGACCTCGAGCGCCGCGGCGCTGGCCGAGATCGAGGCGGCCGGCGCAGAGCTCACGCGCTCTCGGCGATGACGTCGTCGGCGCGGGGGATCGTGATGGTCACGCTCGTCCCCTCGCCCGGGTCGCTCGCGATGCGCAGCGTCCCACCGTGCGCCGACACGATCTGGCGGACGCTCGCGAGGCCGATGCCGCTTCCTCCGTCGCTCGCGTCGGCGTAGCGGCCGCGCTGGCCCTCGGTCGTGATCGTCGCCAGGTCGTCGGGGTGGATGCCCCGGCCGTGATCGCGCACGCGGACGGCGGCGCCCTCGTCGGTCTCGAACAGGTCGATCTCGATGACGTCGTCGGAGTACTTGGCGGCGTTCTCGAGCACGTTGGCGACGGCGCGACGAAGCCCCAGGACGTCACCCAGCACCGGAACGGCGTCGACGTGTCCGAACTGCACGCGGGTGGGCGCCTGTCCGGGGAGAACGAGAGCGACCGCACCGCGGGTGATGAGGTCGAGCGTGGCGCGGCGGCGACCGCGATCCGCCGTCGTGGTCGAGTCCGCGAGCAGCGCCTGGGCCATGGCGATGAGGTGGTCGCTCGCCTCGCCGGCGAGACGCAGCAGGCGGTGATCCGGGTCGAGCTCCTCGCCGATGAGATCGAGGTACCCGCGCAGAGCGGTCACGGGCGAGAGCAGGTCGTGCGCGAACGTGCGCTGCAGCGCGTCGCGATGGTCGACCTCCTGCTTCTCGGTGGTGAGGTCGCGCACGATCTTCACGAAACCGAGCACCTGGCCCTGATCGTTGCGGATCGCCGAGATCGTCACGCGGGCCCAGAACTCACTGCCGTCCTGCCGCACGCGCCAGCCGGTGTCTTCGACGTGCCCGTCGCGCTGGGCGGCGGCGAGCAATTGGTCGGGAACGCCACGACGCCGGTCTTCTTCGCGGTAGAAGGTCGAGAAGTGCGACCCGACGATCTCGGCTTCGCTGTACCCCTTGATCAGTTCGGCGCCGAGGTTCCACCCCCGCACGAATCCGCCGCTGTCGAGCTTGACGATGGCGAAGAGGTCGACCTGACCGTCCCAGTCCGCCGGCATGGAGCGTCGGATAGGCAGAGGAGTCGGCTGCGCAGAAGAAGGAAGGTGGGCGTCTGTCATCGGAGGCTCGCTCTCTGCGGTGCTCATCGGCGCACGCAGAAGCGGCTCGGGATGCTTGCTGAAGGCATTCTCCGATCATCCCCGACGCGGCGACCCCGCGACAGAGATTGACAAGATCATTACGCCTCCGAAACCGTCACGACACGGTGACGAGGGTGCGCTGCCAGCCGCTGGAGCCGTTGGGCGCGATGGGGGCTGCATCCTCGATCTGCACGTTGCCCTGCTTGTCGGTCGCCCGCACGGCGATGTAGTGCGTGCCCTTCTCGGCGGTCCAGTCGTACTTCCACTGCACCCACGACTGGTCGTTGATGGGCGTCGACAGGGTGGTCGGCTGCCACTCGCCGTTGTCGATGCTCACCTCGACCGTGGCCACGCCGATCGGCTGCGCCCACGCCATGCCCGCCACGGTGATCGCACCGGCGGTGACGGGCGTACCGATCTTCGGGGTGTCCACGCGCGACGACATCTTGATGGGGGCTTCGGCCGAGTAACCGCGGGGGGTCCAGTAGGCCTCGACCTCGTCGAAACGGGTGACGGTGAGCTTGGTGACCCACTTCGTCGCCGACACGTAGCCGTAGAGACCCGGGACGACCATGCGCACGGGGAAGCCGTGTTCGAACGGCAGGGGTTCTCCGTTCATGGCGACGGCGAAGATGGCATCCAGGTTGTCGTCGGTCAGCGAGCCCAGGGGAGTGGATGCCGTGTACCCGTCGACACTTTCGGAGAGCACCATGTCGGCCCCGGACTGCACCCCCGCCATCCGCAGGATGTCGCGGATCGGCACGCCGGTCCAGATGGCGTTGCCGACCAGACCTCCGCCGACCTCGTTCGACACGCAGGTCAGGGTCACGCCGTACTCATCGAGACCCATGTTGACCAGGTCGTCGAAGCTGAGCTCGATCGGTGTGTCCACCATCCCCTCGATCGACAGGCGCCAGGTGGTCGGATCGACGTTCGGAACGGTGAGCGCGGTGTCGACGCGGTAGAAGTCGGCGTTGGGCGTGATGATCGGGCTGAGGCCCGGGAGCTCCCAGTTCGCGCCCTCGGGGAGGGTGACGGTCGTGCGGGCCGTGGGCAGTCGCAGGGCGTCGCGCGCGGCGGCCACCGACGAGCTGGTCGCGTTGAGCACGCGGGCACCCACGCCCACGACGACCGCGCCCACGGCGGTGAGGCCGGTGAACAGCAGGAAGCCGCGTCGATCGGTGCCGCGCGTGTCGGCGTCGGCCGCGGCAGCCGTCATCCAGCGGCGCAGCTTGGTGGTCGAGAACATCAGCACGAACACGCCGGCGGCGGTGCCGATCACGGGGGGCAGCCAGGCGAGGGCGCCGGCTCCCGTGCGGGTGAGGATGGCGACGGTGGCGAGGACACCGCCGATGGCGAGCACCACGGCGCCGGCGGGGCGCAGGCGGTACTGCAGGATGCCGGCGACGGCCGCGGCGACGGCGGCACCGAGTCCGACACCAGCCAGGAGGGCGATCTTGTCGGTCTCGCCGAACAGCGTGATCGCGAGTTCCTTCAGCGGCCGGGGCACGATGTCGACGATGACGGAACCGACCGCGAGGATCGGGCTCGCCGACCGTGCGAAGAGGGCGGCGAGCAGCTCGGCGACGGCCAGAAGCACCGCCGCCGACACGATGCCGGCGAACGCGGCCCACGGCCACGCGTGCCGCTTCCGGGCCTTCGTCGGGGTGGAGTTCTTCACCGCGGTGTCGGTCGACATGGCATCCCTCGTTTCTGCTCCCCACGCACGCGCGGTTACGCCTCACCCTCTGTTCGGAGCGGCGGGCGAAACGGATGCCGCGTCGAGCGGCCGAGCGGCGCGTCGGGGCGCCAGGGTGAAGACGATGACTCCCGTGACGATCAGCGCCAGCGCCACGGCGAGGCCCGCCGTCAGCGGCTCGTGCAGCAGTGGGACCGCGACGAGGGCGGTGAGGACCGGGCTCAGGGCTCCGGCTGTCGCGGTGATGCTGCTGCCGAGGTTCTTCACCGCGACGACGTAGCACGCGGTCGAGAGCAGCCCGGTGCCGATGCCCTGCACGAGGGCGTAGGTACCCAGGCTCGCGAGGTCGGCGGTGCCGGCCAGCAGGTGCGAGGGCATCACCCCCGTCACGATGAGCGCGACGGCGGCGAGCGTGGAGCTGAGCGAGACGATCACGATCACACCGAGCGGATCGAGCCGCGTCCGGGCGAGACCGAGCGTGTAGACGGCCCAGACGAAGCCCGCGCCCACGAGCACGGCGACGCCGCCGACGCTCGCGGTGTCGCCGGTGAGGGCTGCGGCGGCGGCGATACCCGCGACGATCGCCCCGAGCGCGAGCAGGCGCCGGCGCGAGACGGCGGCGCGATGGCGGAGGAAGAGCAGGACGGCGACGAACAGGGGCACGGTACCGGGCACGAGCAGCCCGGTGAGCGCCGCCGAGGTGAGGTGCGCGCCCCACGCGAAGATCAGGAAGTGGGGAAGGCCGGCCAGCAGCACGAGCGCCACGACGGCGGGGCGTTCGGTGCGCAGGATGCGAAGGGTCCGCGGGATCCACGGGACGAGCAGCAGGCCGGGCACGGCGAAACGCACGACCGCGGCGTCGGCCATCGTCAGCCCCACGCCGTCGAGGGCGCGCGTCGACAGGGCGAACGCCGACCACAGCGCCACGACCGCCGCGAGGGCGGCGGTGCCGACGACGACGCGGGGCGACAGCAGAGAAGGGCGGGGGAGGGCGAACGTCGTCACCCCTCGACGGTAGGGAGCGCCGCGCCGCAGCCGATTGCGAATATTGCCGAACAGTGACGTGGATTGGCAGAATCTGCTGCATGCACTCGCTCGACCGCATCGATCGCCTCATTCTGCGCGAACTCCAGCAGGACGCCCGCCTGACCAACCAGGAGCTCGCCGACCGCGTCGGGCTGTCGCCCTCGCCCTGTCTGCGGCGCGTGCGCCAGCTGGAGCAGGCGGGCATCATCGAGGGCTATCGCGCCGTCGTCTCGCCGCGCGCCGTCGACCTCCCCATCACCGCGTTCGTGCGCCTGCGGCTTGCCTCGCACGAGGGGGCGACGGTCGACGCCGTCGAGGAGCGCCTGCGCGCCATTCCGCACATCGTCGAAGCGCACCTGCTCGCCGGCGACTGGGACTACCTCGTGCGCATCGTCACGTCGAGCTTCGACGCGTACGAGCGACTGCTGCGCGAACACCTCCGCGCCATTCCCTCACTGGCCTCGATCGACACGACGTTCGCGTTCGGGGTCACCAAGCCCGTGTCGGCGTTGCCGCTCGACGCCCGGTGAGCGGCGCCGTGCCGCCGGGGACGATATCTCACGCCGCACGATCGGCCGGCGGGCAGGGCGGTGCCGACGGATCGCGCGTCGATACGATGTGACGACCCGTGGTCACGGCATCCGGGATCCGTTCGTGCGAAAGGAACCCGCGACGTGGACGACCTCGCCCGCTGGGCCGCGGCTCTGACGACGATGGTCGGTCTGGGACTCACCCTCGGGCTCAACCCGGCTCTGTACGGGGCGACCGCCGACATGCTCGCCCAGAACACCCGCGTTCCGGCGCGGATGGGGTGGATGGTCGGGGGCCTGGCGACCGGGGCGACGATCCTGTACCTGCTGCTGCAGAGCTTCGACCCCACCGAGTTCGTCGCGGCGGCTGAGCGCAGCACGACCGAGGCGGTGCTCGACCGGCGGGTCGACCTGATCGCCGGCACGATGTTCCTGCTCGGTGCGGTCGCGGTGGCGTGGTGGAAGCTCCGCGTCCCGGTGCGTTCCCCCGCGCGCAGACAGGTCCAGGCCCGCGCGCACTCGTGGAGCTACTACGTGCTCGGCGTCAGCTGCTCGGTCATCGGATTCACGACGCTGCCGATCATGTACATGACCGGGCGGATCGCCGACGGCGTCAGCGACCACCCCCTGCTGCGGTGGCTGGCCTACGCGGTGTTCCTCGTGGCGCTCGCCGCGCCGTTCGTGCTGCTGGCCACGGCGTGGATCCACTTCCCCGCCACCGCGGCACGGGTGAACCGCATCTACTCGCACCTGATCGATATGGATCACCGGTGGGTCTACGCGACCGTGCTCGCGGTGGCGGGCGTGGCCTGCCTCGTGCTCGGGGTCTTCCCGGGGCGCTAGTCGTTCAGCGCGCGTTGCGCTGCTTCAGCAGCTTCGCCTGCACCTTGCGACGGATCTTCTGCACCTTCGGGTCCTTCCAGACCCGGTAGGCGACGGTCCCCGCCGCAGCGGCACGACCGATCGCCGTCCGCGCGAGCACAGCGCCCGCGAGTCCCACCGCTCCGGTTCCGATCCAACGTCCGACACCCATGGTCACTCCTCGTTCTGCGTCGTGGGAGTCCCACTCAACGCGAACGGATGCCGGATACCCCGGCGGTTGCGCAACGCCCGCCGATGTGGGTGAGGGTCAGCGCAGCGACCCGCCCACGGTCGCGGCGAACGGCTCGAGGGCCGCGATGACGTCGTCGGTCAGCGTGACCTTGCTTGCGGCGACCGCGTCGTCGATCTGGCTCGTGCGCGAGGCGCCGATGATCGCCGTCGTGACCACCGGATTGCGCAGCACCCACGCCACGGCGAGCTGGGGGATCGACAGGCCGGCCTCGCGCGCGACGCCGTCGATCCCGCGGATGCGGCCGAGGTAGTCGTCGGTCAGGGCGGACTCGTCGAGGAATCGACTGTCGGCGGCGCGCGAGTCGGCGGGCACCGTTCCGTCGAGGTACTTCGCCGTCAGCAGTCCCTGGGCGAGGGGCGAGAAGACGGCGCTGCCGACCGAGAGTTCGCGCAGCACCGGGAACAGCTCGGCCTCGGGCGTGCGGTCGAACAGCGAGTACCGCGGCTGGTGGATGAACAGGCGCACGCCCTCGGCGGCGAGCAGCTCGTGCGCGCGTCGCGTGAGATCGGCCGGGTAGTTCGAGATGCCCGCGTACAGCGCCTTGCCGCTGCGGACGATGTCGGCGAGCGCTCCGACCGTCTCTTCGATCGGGGTCTCGGGGTCGACGCGGTGCGAGTAGAAGACGTCGACGTAGTCGGTGCGCATGCGCGTGAGGCTCTGCTCGAGCGAGCGGATCAGGTACTTGCGCGAGCCGCCGTCGCCGTACGGGCCGGGCCACATGTCGTAGCCCGCCTTCGTCGAGACGAACAGCTCGTCGCGGTACCGGCGCAGGTCAGTGTCGAGCACCGTGCCGAAGGTTGTCTCGGCGGCGCCGTAGGGCGGGCCGTAGTTGTTGGCGAGGTCGATGTGCACGACCCCGCGGTCGACCGCGTGGCGCAGGATCTCGCGCTGGGTGTCGAGCGTGCGCCCGCTGCCGAAGTTCTGCCACAGACCGAGCGAGATGCGAGGAAGGGGGATGCCGCTGGCCCCGGCGCGGGCGAAGGGCACGTCGTCGTAGCGGGTGGGTGCCGCCTCGAACGGGGAGGACAGGCGGGGGTCATCGGCGGCGATGGGCATGGTTCTCCTCGGAACGAAAAGCGGTGTGATCCGACTCTGCCACGCCCACGCCGCCCGCGTGGCATCCGCCGTTCGGGACTCAGGCGGCGGTGCCGGACAGCTCGCCGCGCAGCAGGGCCGCTCCGGCCGACAGCGCGCTGAGCTTGTCGAAGGCGACACCGCGCGGCAGCGGCGCCATGCCGCAGTTGGAGCTCGGGATGAGCTTGTCGGCGTCGACGAACTGCAGCGCGCGCCGCAGGGTGTCGGCGACCTCTTCGGGGGTCTCGATCCGCTCGCTGGCGACATCGAGCGCCCCGAGCATGATCTTCTTGCCGCGGATCAACTCGATGAGATCGATCGGCACGTTCGAGCGGTGGCTCTCCAGCGACACGATGTCGATCGACGACTGCTGCAACAGGGGGAACGACTCCTCGTACTGCCGCCACTCCGACCCGAGGGTGGCCTTCCAGTCGGTGTTGGCCTTGATGCCGTAGCCGTAGCAGATGTGCACGGCCGTCTCGGCGCGCAGGCCTTCGGCTGCGCGTTCGAGCGCGGCGACACCCCAGTCCTTCATCTCGTCGAAGAAGACGTTGAAGGCGGGCTCGTCGAACTGGATGATGTCGACCCCCGCCGCTTCGAGCTCGCGTGCCTCTTGGTTGAGGATGGTCGCGAACTCCCACGCCAGCTTCTCGCGGCTGCCGTAGTAGCGGTCGGAGAGCGTGTCGATCATCGTCATGGGTCCCGGCAGTGCCCACTTGATCGGCTGATCGGTCTGCGTGCGCAGGAAAGCGGCGTCGTCGACGAACACGGGGCCCCGGCGGCTCACGGCGCCGACCACGGTCGGAACGCTCGCGTCGTACCGGTTGCGGATGCGGACCGTCTCGCGGTTCTCGAAGTCGACGCCGTCGAGGTTCTCGATGAACGTCGTGACGAAGTGCTGACGCGTCTGCTCGCCGTCGCTGATGATGTCGATCCCGCGTCGCTCCTGCTCCTGCACCGCGGAGCGCAGGGCGTCGTGCTTGCCCTCGACGAGGATCTCGCCCTCGAGCTCCCACGGTGACCACAGCACCTCGGGCTTCGCGAGCCACGCGGGCTTGGGAAGGCTGCCGACGGTGGAGGTGGGAAGAAGGGTGGGCACGGGGGTGGATCCTTCGCGGGTCATCGGACGGGGGCGGCGTAGGCGGCGGCCCACTGGTCGAGAACGAGGCGGTGGGGCTTCACGAAGTGCTCCTCGGCGTAGCGCCCCTGCGTGACGGCGAGCTGGCTGCGCTCTTCGCGGTCGTAGTCGATGCCGGTGCGCACGAAGTCGGGCTGGTCGAGCGTCGGACGGTAGACCGCGCCGGCGGGGGTGACGGCGTTGTAGACCTCGGGGCGGTAGATCTTCTGGAAGGTCTCCATCGTGCTGATGGTGCCGATCAGCTGCAGGTCGGTGTAGTCACCCAGCAGGTCGCCGCGGAAGTAGAACGCGAACGGCGCCACGCTGCCCCGCGGCATGAAGTAGCGCGCCTGCAGGCCCATCTTGGCGAAGTACTCGTCGGTCATCGAGAACGAGTCCTGCTCGTACTCGATACCCAGCACGGGGTGCACCACGCCCGTACGGCGGTAGGTGCGGCTCGTCGACACGCTGATGCAGATCACGGGCGACTGGGGGAAGCGCTCGCGGTAGGCATCCGAGTCGAGGAAGTGCTGGAAGAGCTTTCCGTGCAGGATGCCGAAATCGTCGGGCACCGTGAACCCGGTGCCGCTCGCGTTGGCCGCGGGCAGGACCACGCTGAAGTCGTAGTCGCGCAGGTACGACGAGAAGTTGTTGCCGACGATCCCTCGATGGCGCTCGCCGGTGGCGGTGTCGACGACGTGCACGTCGAGCACCTCGATCACGGGGATGTGCTCGTCGTCGGCGCCGTCGGTGAACTGCAGCTGCACCGAGACGATGTCGAGCTCGACGCGGTACCGGTCGCCGGTGGGGTTGTCGTCGCTCGCGAGGTCGTTGAAGCGGCGGTCGATCATCGAGAGGGCGTTGCGCAGGTTCTGCTGCCGGTGCTCTCCCCGCGCGAGGTTGGCGAAGTTCGTCGTGACGCGCGAGGTGTCGGCCGGGGCGTAGTCCTCGTCGAAACGGGTGGTGCTGATGCTGAACGTGATGTCGTTCGCCATGAGAAGCCAATCGGGGCCGAGAGGCGCGGGCCTCGGGGAAGTCGGTGACTCCATCGTGCTCGGATGCCGCGGTCATCGGGTAATTCCGCTCAGCTATGCACGCCTATAGCCTGGGGCTATGGCCAAGCGTACGAGCGGCATCACCCTGCAACAGCTCCAGTACTTCATCGAGGTCGCCGCCGAGGGATCGATCACCGCCGCGGCCGACATCCTCTTCGTCGCTCAACCGACCATGTCGGCCGCGATGAAAGACCTCGAGCACCGGGTGGGACGCGATCTGCTCACGCGTTCCGCGCGCGGGGTCACCCTCACCGTCGACGGCGTGGAGTTCCTCGGCTACGCGCGTCAGGTCGTCGAACAGGCCGAGCTGCTCGAGCAGCGCTACCTCGGCCGGCCGCCCTCGCGGCGCCTGCTCGGGGTCTCGACCCAGCACTACTCGTTCGCCGTCGACGCGTTCGTGCGCATGGTGAAGGGCACGAACGCGGCGGAGTACGAGTTCTCGCTGCGCGAGACCCGCACCTTCGACATCATCGAAGACGTCCGCACGCTCCGCAGCGAGCTCGGCATCCTGTTCCGCAACGACTTCAACCGCAACGTCCTCGACAAGCTGCTGCGCGACTCGGGGCTGGCGTTCCACCCGCTGTTCGTCGCCGAGCCGCACATCTTCGTCTCGCGGCGCAACCCGCTCGCCCAGCGCACGCGCGCCACCCTCGACGACCTCGTCGCCCTGCCGCGCCTGACGTTCGACCAGGGGGCGAACAACTCCTTCTACTTCGCCGAAGAGATCCTCTCGACGCTGTCGAGCGCGCAAGAGATCCGCGTCTCGGACCGCGCCACGATCTTCAACCTCATGATCGGTCTCGACGGCTACACGATCTCGACCGGCATCATCAGCGACGACCTCGACCCCGAGATCGTCGCCGTGCCCCTCGACGTCGACGAGCACATCGAGATCGGCTGGATCGGCCGCACCGCGATCCCCCTCACCGAGCAGGCGCAGCGGTACCTCGCCGAGGTGCGCGACGTGGTGGCGGGGTTCGGCGTGGAGGTGCTCGGGTAGGGGGAGCGGATGCCATGTCTCCCGCCCGCTGTCGGGTGCGGCGCTGACCGTCAGAGTCCGAGGCGACCCAGGCGCTCCTCGACGCGAATCTGCACGTCTTCCGGCTCGTCGTCCGTGGACTCGGTCCACATCGCGGCGAGCTCTTTCTGGACGGACTCGGGGAGTGCGGCGAACTTCTCGTCCCACGCGGCGACCGGCGTCCAGTATCCGACGACCTTGAACCTGGTCGCGGGCAGGCCGAGCTCCTTGCGCAGGTATTTGCGGACGTCTCGCAGCGCGACGGTCTCGCCGGCGACCCAGACGTAGCCCTCGTCGAGTGGGAGACGCGCGTCTACGACGCCGCGCACCAGGTGACCCAGAGCGCTCGGGCTGTGGCCGTTGCCGCCGATCACCCAGGTGACCTCGACATCGGGGCCCGCGTCGAAGGGCAGCCGGTCGTCTTCGTGGGGGACCTCGAGGACGACGCGGGTGCGCACGCCCTCCGGCGCGTTCGCGGCGATGCGTGCCGCAGCGGGCAGGCCGGTGAGATCGGCCACCAGAACCTGCCAGGTGATGCCGGCCGGGGGAGCGTACAGACCGGTCGGCGCGTTCAGGCCGAGCACGTGGCCGGGCTCTGCGCGGAGCGCCCACGGCCCCGCGACACCGGATTCGTGGGTCACGAAGTCGATGTCGAGTTCGCCGGCATCCTGGCGCACGGCACGGATCGTGTACGTGCGCATCGGAGCCTCCGGCGCCCCCGCCGGGGTCTCCCACCAGTCCCCGGCGGGAATGGGCAGTGAGACGTCGGTGGGGTCCTCGCCGCGCGGGAAGAACACGCGCACGTATTCGTCGCCGATCCCCGTGCTCACGAAGTCAGCGACGCCGTCGCCGCCGAGGGTGATGCGGACCAGGTTCGGGGTGAGGGTGGTGGTGCTGCTGACGATGCCGCGGTGGATGATCACGGAGTCTCCGTCTCTGGGCTCGGGGAGGGCTGGCGGGGGTAACGGGTGGTCGTGTTCTGCGCCGAGGGGGTCTGGGCGGTCCAGGCGTCGCGGTAGAGCCCGTCGACGGCGAGGAGCGTCTCGTGCGTGCCGCGCTGCGTCGGACGCCCGTCGGCGAAGACGACGATCTGCTCGGCCGTGGCGGCCTGCTGCAGCCGGTGCGCGATGAGCAACGCCGTGCGGCCGTGGCGCAGGGCGGTAATCGCCTTCTCCACCGCGTCGCGGTGGTGCAGCCCGACGTCGGCGGTCGCCTCGTCGAGGATCACGACGGCGGGATCGGCCAGGAACGCCCGCGCGATGGCGAGCTGCTGAATGCGGCCCTCGTCCAGGGGCACGGCGGGCTCATGCGACGAGTCGGAGCCGCCGGGTTGCGCGGTGAGCGCGTCGACCGCCCAGTCCGCCCCGACCGCTTTCACCGCGGCGACCATCTGGTCGAGGCTGGCGTCGGGTGCCACCAGGCGCAGGTTGTCGGCGATCGTGCCCCGGAAGTGGTGCAGCTCCTGCGAGAGGTAGTAGGGCGCATTCGCGGTGGAGGCCAGGTGCACGCTGCCCGACGTCGGCGGGTGGTGTCCGGCGATCACCCGGGCAAGGGTGCTCTTGCCCGACCCCGAGGCGCCGACCAGCGCGGCGGTCGTGCCCGCAGGCACGTGCAGGTTCACGTCGCTGATACCGCGGCCGGTGGTCGGGTAGTGGAACGTCACCTGCCGCACCTCGAGCCCTCCGGATGCCGTCGAAGCGGCATCCGATTCCCCCTCCCGTGCGCTCGAGGGCGCCGGAGCGAGGTCGATGACGCCCACGAGGCGCGCGAGTCCGATCGCCGCGCGCTGGATGTCGTTGAGTCCGAAGATCAACTGACCGACCGGCCCGAACAGCCGATGGAAGAGCAGTGCCGCCGTCGTCACCATGCCCACCGTGATCGCCCCGGCGGACTGCAGCAGAAAACCCGTACCGAGGATCGCGGCCAGGCCGACCAGCTCTCCGGCGTTGATCCACCGGAACAGCCGGTTCGTCACCCGGACGCCCTCGATCTGCATCCGGATCGAGGCTTCGGCGCGCTCGGACACGCGAGCGAGCGCGTGATCCTGCTCGTTGAACGCGGTGAGCGTGTCGATGCCCTCGACCGCCTCGAGCACGGCCTGACTGCGCGCGGCCTCACGTATGCGCACCTCGCGGAAAACGACGCGCGACCTACGCAGGAACGCCCGGGTGCCGAGCACGTAGAACGGCGCCGAGGCGATACCGGCGAGCGCGAGCCAGGGGTCGAGCGCGGTCAGCGCGACCACCGAGACGGCGATGGCGAAGGCGGCGGACAACAGGGTGGGCGCGACGTTGCCCCCGGCTTCCGCGACGGCGTCGACGTCACCGGTGAGGCGGGAGAGCAGGTCGGCGCTCTCGCCGTCATCGACGGTGCTCACCGGCAGGCGCATGGCCGAGGTGAACACGTCTTCGCGCAGGCGGGCGAGCATGTCCTGCACCAGTGCGGTGAGCACACGCACCGCCCAGAGCATCACGACCGCAGATCCGATCGCCCCGGCACCGGCGCCGATGACCCAGCCCGCGATCGTGAGGGATCCCGCGTCGGACGAGACGGCGTCGACGATGCGCCCCAGACACGCGGGCATCACGATGCCCAGAGCGGATGCCGCGAGGAACAGCACGGCGACGCCGGCCACTCTGCCCGGGTGCTGTCTCAGCAGTGCCCCGATCGCCGTGCGCACGCGCGCGCCGGAGGCGATCGGCAGAAGGGGCGGGGCGGTGTCGAGGGCGTCGCTCATGCCGACTCCGATCCGTGGGAGGAGAGTTCGATGACCCGGTCGCAGGCTCCCAGCAGCACGGGGGAGGTGGTGATCACGATGACGGTGTCGCTGTGTCGGGCGAGCGAACGGGCGATGCGCGCCTCGGTGACGGCATCGACGGCCGAGGTCGGCTCGTCGAGCACGAGCACGTCGGCCTTCGCGTGCAGGGCGCGGGCGATCCCGATGCGCTGTCGCTGTCCTCCCGAAAGTCGTCGGCCCGCCTCGCCGACCTTCGAGTCCCAGCCCCCGATCTGCACGACGGTGTCCTGCAGCGCCGCCATGTCGACGAGCGAGGGGTTCGGGGATCCGTCGGTGCCGTGTCCGCGCACGGCTTCGCGCAGCGTGCCGTTCACGATCGTCTGACCGTGCGGCGGGGCGACGACGCGGCGGCGGTATTCGACCGGGTCCCACTCGGACAGGTCCCGTCGTTCACCGTCGACGGCGAGTTGCACGTGACCCGGCACGGGCGGCGTGCGCAGGCCGAGGCGTCGGGAGAGCGCTCGGGCCGTGTCGCTGTCGGGAGGAAGGATGCCGAGCAGCTCGCCCTTCCTCACCTCGACGAGCGACTCGGGCTCGGCGCCGGCCCGGAAGGCCAGCACGACGTCGTCCGCCGCATCCCGACGGCGTTCGTGCGTCACGGGTGGGGCGAGCAGGTCTTCGGCGTCGATGACCTCGGCGAGCCGCTTGGCCGAGGCGAGCTTGTGGATCCAGTTCGAGGGGAACGAGCCCGCGTAGGCGAGGTAGCCGGTGATGAACTGGGCGAGGCCGAGCACGGCGACCAGCTCGCCGATGCTGATGCGACCCTCGGATGCGAACCACGCCGACATCCCCGCGAGCGCGGTCGTCGCGACCGCGGCCAGCGTGCTGCTGATCGCCTCGTACGAGGCGAGGGATCGACCGGCGGCCGTCGCGGCTCGCCGGGCGGTGTCGCTCGCGGCGACGTAGCGCCGCACGGCCTCCTCGCGGGCGCCGATGCCCACCAGCACGCGGAATCCGCTCATGAAGTCGGCGGCGATGGCCCCCGCCTCGGTGGCGGCGTGCTGTTCGGCGAAGCCTCGACGCTCGAGCGGACGCGAGACGACCTGCATCACGAACATCATCGCGATCGTCGAACCGAACACGACGAGAGTCGCGACCGGCGAGATCACCAGGATCGCCAGCCCGGCGCCGACGATCGCGGCGATCGTGGAGCACTGCTGCGCCACCGACCAGGCGACACCGGCCACGCGATAGGTGTCGGAGGTCACGAAGGTCAGCGCTTCACCCGGCGTCACCGTGCGGCGGGACAGTCGGGGGCGCAGCATTCGCGACAGGGCGAGGTGGCGCAGCGCCTGCTCGCCGTAGCCGTAGATCGAGACCATCAGACAGGATGCCGACTGGTAGCTCACGGTGAGCACCAGGAACGTCGCGACCAGCACACTGATCCAGACGGCGAGCGCGACCGGGTCGGCGGGGAGCACGGCGCGGTCGATCGTCGCGCCGATGAGGACGGGGATCGTGGCCTCGGCCAGCGCGTGCACGATGAGCAGTGCCGTTGCCGCGGCGAGGGCCGCACCGCGCCCCTCGGCCTTCAGCGCGATCCCGAAGAGCCGCCGCGGAGTCTTCGTCACTGTTGTCGTCACTGCGTCCGCCGACCGAGCGGCAGCACCAGCGGTGTGCCCGAGACGGGGTCGGTGATCACCGTGCAGGGCAGGTCGTACACGGCCTCCACGAGATGGGCGGTGATGATCTCGCGGGGGTCTCCCTGCGCCACGATGGCCCCGTCGCGCATCGCCACGAGGTGGGTCGCGTAGCGCGCGGCGTGATTGAGGTCGTGCAGTACGGCCACCAGGGTGGTGCCGCTGCGGTGCAGATCGGCGAACAGCTCCATCAGGTCGATCTGGTGCGCGATGTCGAGGAAGGTCGTCGGCTCGTCGAGCAGCAGGTGCGGGGTCTGCTGGGCGAGGGCCATGGCCACCCATACGCGCTGCCGCTGGCCGCCCGAGAGTTCGTCGACCAGCCGGCGGGACAGATCGGTGACCCCGGTCGCCGCCATCGCCTCGGAGACCGCGCGCTCATCGGCGGCGCTCCAGGTGCGCATCGCACTCTGGTGGGGGAACCGGCCCCGTCCGACCAGGTCGGCGACGGTGATCCCGTCGGGGGCGAGGGACGACTGGGGGAGGAGCCCCAGCTTGCGTGCGGCATCCTTCGGCTTGAGGGAGCGCAGCTCGTCGCCATCGAGCAGCACGGCACCGGTGCGAGGGCGAAGCAGTCGAGCGAACCCGCGCAGCAGGGTCGACTTGCCGCACGCGTTCGGTCCGATGATGATCGTGAACGAGTTGTCCGGCACCTCCAGCGACAGGTCGGAGATGACGGGGGTCTCCCCGTAGCCCAGCGTGATGTCGCGGGCGCGCAGCGAAGCGATCATGCGTGTTCCTTTCAGGTGCGGCGCGCGTACTGCGCGGCCAGCAGCCAAGCGAGATAGATGCCGCCGATCGAGACCGTCACGACCCCGACGGGGACCGCGACGAGCTGGGCGACCGCGTCGGAGACCACGACGAGGGCGGCGCCGGTCAGCATCACCGGGACGGGGTCCATCGGGGTGTTCGAGCGGGTGAGGCGCTGCGAGATCTGCGGAGCCGCCAGCGCGATGAACGAGAGAGGGCCGGCGGCCGCGGTGACCAGCGCCACCAGAGCGACGCCGAACACCATCGCGGCGAGCCGCGTGCGACCGGGAGTGATGCCCAGCGCGGTCGCCGCGTCGTCGCCCATCTCGAGAACCGGCAGCGTGCGGCTCAGCGGAAGTGACAACACGGTGACGATCGCGAACACGATCGAGGCGGGGACCAGCTGCTCGAAGCCGAGCGAGGCGAGCGAACCCGCCCCCCAGGTCGCCGCCATCATGGCCTTCTCGACGCTGACCGAGATCAGGATCCAGGAGGTGAGCGACCCGAGCCCGGCCGAGACGCCGATACCGACGATGATCAGGCGAAACGACGACAGGGTCCTCTTGTTCGCCAGCACGTACACGAGCAGTGCGGTAAGCAGACCGCCGACGAGTGCCCCGGCGGCCTTGAACATGTAGGTGTTCAGCTCCAGCACCACCATCGTGAGGGTCACCCCGAACTGGGCGCCGATGCCGAAGCCGATGATGTCGGGCGAGCCGAGCGGATTGCGGGTGAGCGACTGGAAGATGCCGCCGGCCAAGGCGAGAGCGGCGCCGCAGAGCACCGCGAACAAGACCCGTGGCAGTCGCCACTCGAGGACCACCTGGCGGATGTCGGAGTCGGAGGACGGGTCGACGACAGCGCGGATGACCGCCGCGAGGTCCACCTCGTAGGCGCCGATCGTCATCGACCACAGACCCGCGGCGACGATCACGACGACGAGCAGCACGCAGATCACGATCGAGCGGACCGGGATGAGCGTCGCGACGCGGGCGGTGTCGATTCGGATCTGCCGACGTCCGCGGTCGACGGGCGCGAAGGCTGCGTCATCGTGTGCGGTGGGGGTGGGGCGCCGATCGATGCTCACAGTCCGCTCACCCGCTCGCGGCGCACGAGCGCGATCAGGAGCGGGGCGCCCAGCAGGGCGGTGACGATCCCGACGCGCAGCTCGCCGCTGGGCAGCACGATGCGGCCCAGGACGTCGGCGAACAACAGGAAGGTCGGGCCGATGATCATGGCGTACGTCAGCACCCAGCGCTGATCGGGGCCCGTGAACCACCGCACGATGTGGGGGATCATCAGCCCCACGAAAGCGATGGGACCGGCGGCGGCGACGCTCGTGCCCGCCAGCAGCGTGACCGCGATGATCACGAGCACGCGGGTGACACGCACCCTGGCGCCGAGCGCCTGGGCCAGGTCGTCGCCGAGGGCCAGCGCGTTCAGGGAACGGGCGCACAACAGCCCTATCAGCAGACCGCCGACGATCAGCGGGGTTGCCCAGGCGAGCTGGTCGAGGGTGCGTCCGCCGATCGAGCCTACGCCCCAGAAGCGCATGACCTGGAGCGTGCCCAGATCGCGCAGCACGATCGCGGTCGTGAGGCCGGTGAGCGCCGCGCCGAGGGCGACCCCGGCGAGCGTCAGCTTCATGGGCGTGGCCCCGGAGGCTCCGAACGAGCCGAGCGCGTACACGAGGATGGTCAGCACGAAGGCACCGGCCAGCGCGAAGGGCACGTACGCGCCGGGGGTGGTCAGCCCCAGCACCCCGACCGCGAACGTGACGGCGAAGGATGCCCCCGCGTTCACCCCCAGGATGCCGGGGTCGGCCAGGGGGTTGCGGGTGAAGGCCTGGATGAGCCCGCCGCACACGGCCAAGCCCGCGCCCACGACGATGCCCAGCACCGTTCGGGGCACCCGCAGCTCCACCACCATGAGGTGCAGGGGGTCGGCGTCGTCATAGGCGAACAGGGAGTGCAGCACGGTGAGGGGATCGATCGCCCGGTTGCCGACGGCCAGCGAGGCGAGGGTGGCGAGCACCAGCACCACCGCCGAGACGATGAGTCCCAGCACGAGGGTCGCGTTGCGGTGCGGAGAGCCGACTGCCCGGCCCTCCGCACCCGTGTTCGAGACGTCCGTGCCGTCTGTCGTCGCCAGGGACATCTCGCGGGTCACTCTCCCGCGATGGTCGGCGTGCCCTGCAGCGCGGCCGCGAGGTCGTCGACGTACGTCGGGAGGATGTACTTCAGCGACAGCACGGTCGGAGCGCTGATCGCGGAGGCCTTCACGGCATCCGCGTAGATCACGTAGGAACCGTTCGCGACCGGGTTCCAGCGCGAGACGACCTTGTTCTCGACCGTGTACGTGCCTTCCGCGGCGCTCCCGCCCCAGGCGGCGAACAGGTCGGCCTGCACGTCGTAGAGCTTCTCCAGGCTGACACCGGTGTACCAGTTGTCGCCCTCGGCGCTCGCGAGGAAGCTGTCCATGGCCGAGGTGGAGGTGAATCCGAGCGCCTCCGTGATGCGCACGCGGGGGTCGTAGTTCAGATAGACGCCGAGGTCGGTGCCGCCCTCGTTCAGGGTCAGACCCCAGACGAAGGTCTTGTCCTGGAACTCGGGGTGCTCGCCGGCGAGGGTGGTGATCTGCTCCTCGGTCTCGGCGATCAGCTCCTCGGCCTTGGCGTCCTCCGACAGCGCCTTGCCGACGGTCCGCGTCATGCCCTCCCAGGTGCCCGGATTCCACGGTCCGTCGATGTACGGCACGGTCGGCGCGATCTCACTGAGGCGCTCGTACTCGATGTCGCTCACGCCCGAGTACAGGCTGAGGATCAGGTCGGGCTTGAGGGCCTTGATCGCCTCGTAGTTGGGTCCGTCTTCGGTGAACGGGATGATCTCGGGGGTCTCGCCGTACTTCTCGGTCACGAACTCCTCGAACCACGGCTGGTAGCCGCTCTCGCCAGCGCCCCAGACCTCTTCGATGCCGACCGGGTTCGTGCCGAGGGCGGCGACGACGTCGGGCGTCATCCAGCCGAGGGCGACGACGCGCTGAGGCTTCTCGGGAATGACGGTCTCGCCGTGGCCGTGCTCGATGACCACGCCACCGGCGGAGGTCGAGGGCGTGGTGGATCCGGCGGTCTCGCCGCTGGTCGAGCAGCCGGTCAGGATGAGGGCAGCGGCGATGGCCGCGGCAACGAGCGCGGACCCGCGCCGGATTTTCGGGCGCGCGAAAGCGTGCGACATGGTTCTCCTTGAGAGATGGGAGGGGAGTGCCGCGGCAACGCGGCGAGAAGTTAGGTAAGCATGCCCTAACAAATCGATGCTAGATCGCGGATGCGGCGGCCAGTGTCGATCGATGGACGACTTGTGTCGTCAAACAGACACGTCGGCTCGAGCGGGCGCGAGAGTCAGCGCCAATAGAGGTGGTGTGCGGAGTCCGCCTGCACGCGTGCGACATGCTGACGCGGGGTGAGTCCGAACCGCTCCTTGAAGCTCGCGGAAAAGGCGCTGGTCGTGGCATAGCCGCACCGGTGAGCCGCCGCACCGATGGGGGTGCCATCGATGATCAGGCGGGCGCCGAGGGTCAACCGAACCCCGGTGCGCCACCGCCCGAACGTCATGCCGACGTCGTTCTGGAAGATGCGCAGTACGGTGCGCTCATGCAGACCGTGGGCGAGGAACAGCTCGCCGGCGCTGCGCGGATCGCCTGGATCGTCCAGCACCGCCTGCGTCAGCGCGCGCACGCGCTCGTCGGTGGGCAGCGGGACCTCGCCCCAGCCATTGAGCGCATCGGGGGTCGGCTGCTGCAGCATCTCGATCAGAGTGGACTGGATGCGCACGCGCAGGTCGGTGGGCATGTCGTTGATGCCGAGGTGCAGCAGCATCTCCTGCACGGCGCGCGGCACGAGGACCCGTGTGATGTCGTCGATCGGTGTGATGGCGGACGTTGCCGGCAGATAGGTGTAGCAACCGACGGAGTCCCGTTCGTGGTGCGCCGTGTGCGGCGTATGCGCGGGGATCCAGACCCCTTGGCCCGGAGCGAGTCGCCACATCGCGTCCTGCAGGTGGATCCACACGGTGCCGCGGTAGCACCACGCGAGCATCGCGTCGGCGTGCGAGTGCGGAGGCGAGAGCGGGCGGGTGCCGGTGTCTTCCCCGGTCACTACCCCTGTCCCCATCAGGTACGGCTTCACCACGGTCGATGGATGCTCGGGGCTCGCGTCCCAATCGGCCTGCCGGTATGAGTTCATCCTGTGCTCCGGTGGGATGGTCGCCTACTCCGCGCGCGATCGATGTGGAGCATTTCGATGTCCGTGACACCTTCTCCGCCGCGGCGCGCAAAGTCGGCTCGGTGGGAACGCTGCGGGTACGAGTGCCTACCCGACGGTCATTCGGTGGCTTACTGCGGCGCCCTGGGTCTGGGGAGACCCGCGCATTTCGATTCTCACCGATCGATCGGCGGTGGTGTGGTCAGCATAGAACGTCGGCTCGGACTCGGCGGGTGTGAGGTGGTGGCCGCGAAGCAAACCCGTGCGACGGCGACGAACCATTTGACATGCATTGTGGGAGTCGGGCGGGTAGGCGGGCGCCTACCCCTTGGCCCGCTACTTCGGGGCAGTCGAGAACGGTCAGGCGCCAGCGCGTCGCGTGATATCCGGTGCCTTCAGATCGAGAACGCTTCCCGGTCGACGCATTTCGGCGAACTGACACCCACCTCCGTTCAATAGCTCGATCGAACGGGCGCGAAGAGTAGAACTCGCGCGCGGTCTGCCGAGGAAGGCGAGGTGTCTCGATGATGTGAAGCCGGCAGCGGTTGAACGGTTCAACTCTTGCCCTGGTGCATCACCCGCCCCTAGTCGGGTTTGTCCGACGTCCAGCTGCGCGCGTACGTCGGTGCCGTGCTGCTGGTGCATAGGCGGCCAGTCGAGCGACTGGCGGGTACGCCTCCGCGGTGGGCCACACTGCGAATCAACGAGGCCAATCCAAAGCGCAAGAAGGCCGACTACCCACTCAGCAAGCTTGACTAGACGTACGACGTTGGGGCGTACCCCTAGCCACGACGCGGAATGCCAGGGGGGTAAGTCTCATCGTTGTTGCTCGATCTACGCAAATTGGACGAGGTTTGGCGTCTCGATTTTGCCGGTCGCGGCGGCGGCCGAGAGAACTCGATGATGTCAGAGTTGATCCGGCCGCGGGGAGCGGGGTACGGCCTCAACCCCACGAAGCAGGCAGACACGATCTACACGCACCTGCACCCGATGGACTACGCGCAGCATGTCGCGCCTTGAAAATGTGCCGCGGGCGGGATTTTTAGCTGTGCCATGATCCTGGAATGGACAGGATCACAACGGCATACGTCGAGGACTTTCGTACTGAGCAAGCGTTGCCAGCGGGACAGTCGGCAACGACTTTCGAGCACTTCGTGAACTACTGCGTGCTGGCCGAGAATTATGACGACGAGTTCAGCGTCGTCGACGTTCACACCGGCGGAGGTGCGGACCTGGCGCTCGATGGTGTTGCGGTTATTGTCAACGGCGCGCTGGTGACCGACATCGACGAAATGTCCGAGTTCTTAACAACCAACGGATATTTGGATGTCCGATTCATATTCATCCAGGCGAAGTCGGCTAGCGGGTTCAGCGGAGAAGAGATTGCGGCGGTCGGCGACGGTGTCCTGGAGTTTTTTGAGGAGTCGCCTAGACTCCCGATTTCCGATCGTATTGTCGCTGCTCGGGAGCTGATGACCTGGGTTTACGATCACAGTTCACAGTTCAAACATGACAAGCCCACCTGCGAGATGTTCTACGTGAGCACCGGGAAGTGGACCGACGATGCACATCTGGTTGGTAAAATTCGGCGCGCCGAAGAGCGGCTCGCTGAGACCAACCTGTTCAGCAGAGTCACCCTACGACCGTTCGGTGCTACGGAGCTTCAGGCGGCTTGGATCAGATCCAAGAACGCAACTTCAGTTGAGTTTACCTTCGCGAACAAGGCGACTTTGCCCGATATCGAGGGTGTGACTGAGTCGTATATTGGTGTATTGCCGCTTAGTGAGTTCCTCAAGATTGTGTCGGATGCGGAGACCGGCAGCATCCGTCGTCACATTTTCGAGGACAACGTGCGTGACTTCCAGGGTGACAACCCCGTGAACAATGAAATGGCTCACAGTCTCTCTACTCCAGAGGGATCGGATCGGTTCGCGGTGCTAAACAACGGAGTGACCCTCGTTGCACGTGGGCTGAAAAGCACGGCTAACAAGTTTCATGTATCTGATTACCAAATTGTCAACGGTTGCCAGACAAGTCACGTTCTGTATAACTCCCGAGATAAACTTCCAGATAATCTCGGGGTTCCTTTCAAGGTCATCGCCACTAACGACGACGAAGTGATCAATGCGATCACCACGGCCACCAACCGTCAGACAGAAGTCACTGACGAGGATCTTTTCGCCCTCACGACGTTCCAGAAGCAGCTAGAAGCATTCATGTCGTCGGTTGGAGACGAACGCCATCGGCTGCACTACGAGCGCCGGTCGAAGCAATTCAGTGCCCAAGGTGTTGAAAAAGTGCGCATCATCACCAAGACCCTCGCGCTTCGGTCGTTCGCGGCGATGTTTCTAGACGAGCCCCGTCGTGCAGCGAACTATTATTCCGAACTCAAACCCTATGTAGGCAAGACCATCTTCCAGTCTGAGCACAAGATCGAGCCGTACTACACCTCCGCGTTCGCTTACTACAAACTCGAGTATTTGTTCCGGAACGGCCAGATCCCGGTGAGGTACAAGCCTGCTCGCTATCACCTGTTGACCGCGGCGCGGTACATAGCCGCGAAGGGTAACGCAATGCCCGCATTCACCGCCAATAAGATGGAGGGTTATGCTCAGAAGATCAACGAAGTGCTATGGGATGACTCGAAGGCCATCGAGCTTTTCGAGAAGGCCGCGCATGCGATCGACGTTGCGCTCGGAGGTGGAGACCTGAATCGAGACGCGGTCAAGGTGCAGTCGTTCACCGACTCTGTGCTTGCCGCTGTTCGAAACTAAATGCCGGGGGCGGTGTCGGAGGGCGCGCCTACAATCAACAGACGCACGCTGGTGTGCGTAGAACTGGGGAAGTGCAATGCCGTACTACACCGTAAACAAGAATGCTCAGCCTAGCTCAGGGGATCACGAGGTCCATGACCTCGCCTCGACAAAGGCGTGCTTACCGGCCCCGGTCAATCGGCGGGATCTGGGATACCACGCGTCCTGCAGCGGAGCTGTTCAAGCTGCCAAGGGTTACTACAGCGATGTAAACGGCTGTTACCACTGCGCGTACGCCTGTCACACCACCTGAGCTGGACGGATTCCGCCGGGACTTCCGTTTTGGGCTTCCCGACGAAATCTGGCGCAGCCCCAGAGCGTGCGTGGTGGGCCCCGTGGGGCTCGAACCCACGACCCGCGGATTAAAAGTCCGATGCTCTACCGACTGAGCTAGAGGCCCTCATCGTCCAGCTTACCGGGCGCGATGACGAGCTCGTGCTCACCGACGCGTTCGAGCCACGATCCAGAACAGGTAGGCGCCTCCGACGACGGCCGTCAGCAATCCGACGGGGATCTGCAGCGGGGCCAGCGCCCGCTGGGCGATGACGTCGGCGACGAGCAGCACCGTGGCGCCCGTGACCGCCGATCCCCACAGGGGGATCCCGCTCGTGCCCATGGTGCGGCGCGCGAGCTGCGGGGCGGCGAGGGCGATGAACCCGATGGGACCGGCGACGGCGGTGGCGGTTCCGGTCAGAAGAGCCGCGACCACGATGAGCAGCAGCCGCAGGTGCCCGATGCGAACGCCCAACGAGCGGGCGGTGTCGTCGCCGAGCTCCAGAGTGCGGAAGTCACGATGCACCAGGACCAGGATGAAACCCAAGACGCCGAGGGCCCCGACGAGCAGGGCCACGTCGGAGAGCGTGGTCGCGACGAGGCTGCCGTGCAGCCACTGGTCGGCGTTGCGGGCGATCTCGATCGGTGCGCGGGTGAGCAGATAATCGTTCACGGCCGCCAGCAGGGTGCTCAGCGCGATGCCGGCGAGGATGGTCCGCTCGCGCGAGACGCCGACGCTGCGCGCGATCGCCATGACGACCACGACCGTCAGGATGCCGCCGATCCACGCGCCCGCCGCGGGCGACGCGGTGGGCGCGATGAGCGTGAGCCCGACGAGGGCGCCGGTGGCCGAGCCCGCGCTGAACCCGATGATGTCGGGGCTCGCGAGCGGGTTGCGTGCCAGGGTCTGGAAGACCGCGCCGGCCAGGCCCAGCGCCGCGCCGATCGCGAGGGCGGCGAGCATGCGTGGAACGCGCATCCCCATGACGACGACGGTGGTGGGCCCGTCGGCCGTCCCCATCAGGGCGGATGCCACGTCGCTCAACGAGGTGTGGAAGGAACCCGTCGTCAGGCCGGCGATCGCCGCGAGGACGGCGATCGCGATCGTCACGCCGACCACGAGCGTCGCGCGGCGGCGCCGTCGGGGGAGCGTGCGGCTCGGCGGGTGGGATGCGGCGATCACGACGCCCTCCGAACGACGAGCCAGAGCAGCAGCGGCGCCCCGACGAACGCCGCGACGATCCCGGCTTCGACCTCGCCCGGTATCGCGATGACGCGTCCGATCACATCGCTCGCGAGGGTGAGCGCCGCACCCGACAGGGCGGCGAGGACGATCGTCGAGCGCACGTCGCCGCCGACGGTGCGGCGCACGATGTGGGCGACGATCAGGCCGATGAAGGCCAGCGGCCCCGCGGCCGAGGTCGCGGCGGCACAGAGCAGGGTGATGGCCGCGCCCGCGCCGACGATCGTCAGGGCGGGCGAGGTTCCGAGCGAGCGGGCCAGGTCGGTGCCCAGGCGCAGCTGGTCGAGTCCCCGAGCGATCACGAGGGTCAGGATCAGGCCCGCGATCGCGAACGGGAGCACCTGCGCCGCCACGTCCGCGTCGCGCCGCTCGAACGAGCCGACGGCCCAGAACCGGAACGACTCGAACGTGTCGTCGTCGGCGAGCGTGATGATGCGCACGACCGCGCCGAGACACGCACTCAGCGCGACTCCGGCCAGGATCAGTCCGACGGTGTCGCCGCGGCGACCGGGACGGGCGGCGGCGTTCACCAGCAGGGCCGCCGACGCGGCTCCCGCGAAGGCGAACCAGACGTATCCGCTCGCCGTCCCCACGCCGAAGAAGGCGATCGCCACGACCACCCCGACGGCCGCTCCCGCGTTGACGCCCAACAAACCCGGATCGGCGAGGGGATTGCGGGTGACCGCCTGCATGAGCACACCCGCCACCCCGAGGCACGCACCGGCCAGCAGGGCGGTGAGCGTGCGTGGAACACGGAGCTCGTGCACGATCACGCCCGCGGCATCTCGCCTGTCCGAGAACAGGGCGGCGATGACGTCGGCGGGGGCGAGCGCGCGCGACCCGACGGCGAGGCTGGCGACGGTGAGCACGATGACCGCCACCACCATCGCGACGGTCAGAATCACCAGGCGCATTCGCGCGGCCCGGTGACGGGTGACGAGTCGGGTGACCGCCGTCGGGGGAGTGACGGTGGCGAGGTCAGGCACGAAGGTAAGGATAACCTCACTTCGTGACTGTTTTTCGTTCTCCGTCCTTCCGCACCCGTTTTCGTCCTCGTCGCCTCGGCGCTGTCATCGGCGTGACGGCCGTGCTCGCCCTCGCCGGCTGCGCGGGCTCGCCCGCCCCCGCGTCGACCGTCGATGCCGAAGCCGGTTCCACCGGCGAATGGGTCGTGGCGCGCGACCTCGAACCCGGTATGGGCTCGACCGAGCCAGACGGCGTCTTCCCGCGCACGGTGACCCACTTCGAGGGGGCGACCGAGATCCCCGCCGCGCCGACGCGCATCGCCGTCGTGTCGACCGGTCAGCTCGACGCACTCCTCGCCCTCGGCGAGGTCCCCACCGCCGCGACGCGCGCCGAGAACAGCGGGCTCGTGCCGCAGTACCTCGTCGACGCCTTCACTCAGGATGCCGCGGCCCTCAGCGCCATGACTGACATCGGCCAGCGCACCGAGCCCGACCTCGAGGCCCTCGCGCAGTCGGCCCCCGATCTCATCCTCATCAACTCCACGCGCGGCGCAGAGCTGTACGACGCGCTCGCGGCCATCGCTCCGACCGTCGTCACCAAGGGCAACGGCGTCAACTGGAAGAGCGACTTCCTGCTCATCGCCGACGCCCTCGGAGACGAGGGCGCGGCGCGCGGCATCCTCGACGCTCTGCACGCCGACAGTGCGGCGTTCGCGCAGACGCACCCGGAGGGGGAGCCGACCGTGTCGTTCCTGCAGTCGACGGGCGACCGCACCCGCATCATGGGGGTGCCGTCGTTCGCGGGTGGCATCGCCGAGGATCTGGGGCTGGGGCGGCCGGCGTCGCAGCAGTTCGACGAGACGTCGCAAGAGATCAGCGCCGAACAGATCGACCTCGCCGACGCCGATCGCCTGTTCTACGCGGGAACCGGCCAGGGGCTGGCTTTCATCGAGGACGCGCCGCTGTGGCCGACCCTGAACGCGGTCGCCGATGGGCACACCGTGGCCGTTGATTTCGACCCCTGGTTCATGAATGCGGGTCCGGTCGCGGCGCGTCTGGTGCAGGACGAGATCGTCCGCGCGATCGACGACTGACCCACGAACGAAAGCGAGCGCCGGACCCCCTCGCCTGGGGTCCGGCGCTCGCCGTCTAATCCGGTCGGTGATCGACCGATCGAGTGCGCGGAGACCGCGCAGTCGAGAATTACATCGGGGGCATCAGCACCGAGTCGATGAGGTACACCGTGGCGTTGGCGGTCTGGACGCCACCGCAGATGACGTTGGCCGAGCCGTTGACCGTGATCGAGTCGCCCGAACCGGCGACCGTGACGTCCTGGCCCTCGACCGTGGTGTGGGTGCCGTCGATGGCGTCGGGCGCGATCTGGCCGGGAACCACGTGGTACGTGAGGATCTTGGTCAGCGTGGCCGAGTCGGTCTTGAGGCCGTCGATGGTGGCGGCGTCGATCTTGGCGAACGCGTCGTCGACCGGAGCGAAGACGGTGAACTCGCTGCCGTTGAGCGTGTCGACCAGGTTCACGTCGGGGTTCAGCTGGCCGCTGACCGCCGCGGTGAGCGTGGTGAGCAGCGGGTTGTTCGAGGCGGCGACCGCGACCGGGTCAGCAGCCATGCCGGCGACCGAGCCGGAGCCCGAGGGAACGGCGGCGGCGTAGTCGGCACAGCCGGCACCGACGAGGTTGGCGGCCGGGTCCATCATCGACGACGTCGCCGAGGCAGAGGGCGAGGCGGCCATCGAGGGAGCCATGCTCTCCTCGGTGGTGCCGCCCGAGGTGGTGGAGCCGCCGGAGCAGGCGGTGAGTGCGAAGGCCGAGCCCAGAACGAGGGCGAGACCAGCAACGACGGGCTTCTTGTTGATGAGCATGACATTCCTCCGAGAATCATTCGGATCGCGTCTGCGACCCGTCAGGGACACCCCGGTGCGAGGGGCGGTTCACCGTGGAGCGGCTTACACAGGGTCTTCGGGACCCCCGGGGGATCGGATTGCGGATTGTTGCGATCGGGGTCGGATTTCGGCATTCGGTAGCAGAAAAAGTCCAGGTCAGAAGCTCGTAAATACTCTTCAGAATCTTTTCGATCCGAGCCCTGTCGGCCCCGCAGGTGGGGGGATGACCCCACCGAGCTGAGCGGCTCGCGCGCGCGCGTACGGGGGTCTCTGTATGCGTAAGGAATGATGGGGGCCATGGTGATCGACGGTTTCGACCTTCCCGACGACGGGACGGAGCCTGTCGATCAGGTCGGAGCGCTGCTGCAGCGCGTCGCGACGGGCGACCGCCTCGCCTTCGCCGAGCTGTACGACGTCCTGTCGGCTCGTGCCTTCGGCCTCATCCTGCGCGTGCTCGTCGACCGATCGCAGAGCGAAGAGGTGCTGCAGGAGGTCTTCCTCGAGATCTGGCAATCCGCCGCGCGGTTCACTCCGAATAGAGGCCAAGGAAGGTCGTGGGTTCTCACGATCGCCCACCGGAGAGCGGTGGACCGCGTGCGGTCGTCGCAGTCCAGTGCCGATCGTGACGTACGCGCGGGGTTCCGCGATATGGACGTTGCCTATGACAACGTCTCTGAAAAAGTCGAGATGAAGATCGAGGGGCGACGCGTCGTCGATGCACTGGCGGCGCTTCCCGAAGCGCAGAAAGAAGCCCTCACCCTGGCCTACTTCGGTGGATACAGCCAGAGTGAGATCGCTACTCTCGTCGGGGCGCCGCTCGGAACGATCAAGACGAGGATGCGCGACGGATTGTCACGCTTGAGGATGGAAATGGGGGTGGACAAGTGAACGAGAGGGACTTCGCCGACCTCGCTGCCGGGCACGCGCTGAACGCGCTCTCGGCAGCAGATGAGCGCGCGTACCAGGAGGCTCTGGCGGGTAATCCGCACTGGGACTCCCACGTTCGATCTGCCGCCGACGCCGTGGCCGCGATCAGCGAAACCATCGAGCCCGTCGAGCCGCCTGCTTCCGTGCGTGCGTCATTGTTCGCCCGCATCTCCGATCTTCCCCAAGACGATTCCCCCGCTGCGGCGACCCCCGCCCCGCTCGACGACGAGGACTTCGCCGCAGCGGGCCTCACCCCTGTCGTGACGGAGCGTGAGCCCGTATCGACTGGTTCCGTCGCCTCGGCATCCGGCTGGGGCCGTCGCCGGTGGTTCACCCTGGCTGCGTCGTTCGCCGCTGTTCTCGCTCTCGGCTTCGGCGCCGTGAGCGTGGGTCAGCTGATGGCACCCCCGGCCGCCGTCGTCGCCCTGGAGCAGATCGAAGGATCGCCCGACGCCCGCTCGGCCACGGCCACCATGCCCGACGGCACCGTCGCGACCGCCCATTGGTCGGCGTCGACCGGACGCAGCGTGCTGGTCTCCGACGGCATGCCCGCGCTTCCGTCCGACAAGACGTACGAGCTGTGGTTCGTGCGCGAGGGCACCCCGATCGCCGCCGGAACCTTCGAGCCGGATGCCGATGGCTCGGCGACCGCGGTTCTCGAGGGCCAGATGCACGAGGGCGACGTCATCGCCGTCACGATCGAGCCGGCGGGCGGTTCGCCCGACGGAACGCCCAGCACCGACGCCGTCGTCGCCGTCGCGACGGCCTGAGCCCGGGTCTCGCTCTCGGCCCACGGTGAGGGTCGACGCCCTAGCCTGGAACGATGAGCGATTCCTCACGCGAGTTCCACAAGCCCGTGCGACGGCCCGCTGAGCTGTTCGACCGCCTGTTCGCGGCGGAGGACCCCGCCGAGGTGTCGCGCGTCGCGCACAGCACCGCGCAGGCCCTGCTGTCGAGGGTGCGGGCAGACCCCACCGTCGACGTCGTCGAGCGACTGGTCGCCTTCACCGACGACAACGGGATCGACGATATCGCGGAGCTGTGGTCGCGTTCCCCGGCGAAGTCGCTGCCCGGCGCACTCTGGCGCCTGTACCTGTTGCAGTTGATGATCCACGACGACGCCCCGACGGCGGCTCTTCTGTATGAGCGGGGACGCAGCGAGATCGCCACGGTCGACCCCGTCGTTGCGGGCGCGCCTGCCCCCGCCGGACCGGAAGAACTCGTGCAGCTGATCGACACGATCCTGCGAGGCCTTTTCGAGGGGGACTTCGCCGTGGCGCTCGATCGCGCGGCGGCCTTCTGCCGTGTGCAGGCTTCGGGGTCGAGCCATCTGGCCGATGACTACGAGAACACCGAGTCGGAGCGGGCGACGGCGCTCACCACCCGCGCGTTGCGCCTGGCGACGTACGCCGACGACCTGTCGGCATCCGCCGCGCTCTGGCGCCGCGACGCGCTCGCCTGAGTCGGAGCGGATGACGCGACCCGTCGGGCCTGCGGCGGTGGATCGTGGTGCCGCCCGCGTTCCGCCGGCGCCGGACGACGAGAAGAGTGCCGCGCAGACGAGGGCGATGCCTCTCGAGCCTGCGACGCGACGACTGTCGCAGAAAAAAGATAAGTGCCGGACCGCAGAACGCCTCTCGGCGCATGGCCGCTCAGAGCGGCAAAAGATGGAGCCCGGGGTTACTGCGGCCCGGCTAGAAGAGTGTAACAAGGGTCGGCCGAAGACATTCCCTCCGCGCGACCCGTTGACAAGCCCCGGGCGTGTCGCTTCGGCGGCCCTAGGCTCGCTGCATGGCTTGGCGTTTCGCTCTCGTGATCGACCCCGTGGCATCCGACGATCAGCGGGAGGACTTCTCCGACACGCTGCACACGGTGGATCCGAACGCTCCCGTGCTGCCGCTCGGTGAGCTCAGTGCGCAGCGGGGCGACGGGGTCTTCGAATCGCTCGGCGTCGTCGACGGCCACCCGCAAGAGGTGGGGCCCCACCTCGAACGTCTGGCCCGGTCCGCGGGGCTGTGCGACCTTCCCACGCCGAATCCGGCGCAGTGGCGGGCCGCGATCGAGCGCGTCGCCGCCGAGGCCGGCGCCGGCGAGAGCGTCATCAAGCTCATCCTCAGCCGCGGTGTCGAATCCGGGGCGTCGCCGACCGCGTGGATCACCCTCGCCACGGCCCCCGACAACGTCCGCGCCCGACGCGACGGCGTACGCATCGCCACCCTCGACCGGGGCTACCCGGCCGACGTCCCCGCCCGTGCCCCCTGGTTGCTGCTGGGGGCCAAGACCCTGTCGTACGCGGTGAACATGGCCGCGATCCGCGAGGCCCAGCGCCGCGGCGCCGACGACGCCGTCTTCGTCACGAACGACGGGGTCGTTCTCGAGGCGCCCACGGCATCCGTCCTGCTGCGCGTGGGCGACCGGTTCGTCACCCCCGAGCCGCAGGCCGGCATCCTGCACGGGACGACGCAGCTGAGCCTGTTCTCGCACCTGGAGTCGCGGGGGTTCTCGACCTCGTACGAGACCGTCCTGCTCGACGACCTCGAAGATGCGGATGCCGCGTGGCTGCTGTCGAGCGTGCGTCTCGCCGCGCCCGTGTCGGCCGTCGACGGTCGTCCGAAGACGGTGGACCGGGAGCTCACCGCCGACCTCAACGCGTACCTGCTGAGCCCGCGCGACTGAGCTCACGCGCCCAGCCCGCGCGACCGGCCCGCCCCGGCGCGGAAACGACGAAGGCCCCGCTGAAGCGGGGCCTTCGTCGTTCTGGCGCTTACCCGAAGCGGCCGGAGACGTAGTCTTCCGTGGCCTGCACGGTCGGCGCGGTGAAGATCGCCGACGTGTCGTTGTACTCGATGAGCTTGCCGGGCTTGCCGGTTCCGGCGATGTTGAAGAACGCCGTCTTGTCGCTCACGCGCGACGCCTGCTGCATGTTGTGCGTGACGATGACGATCGTGTACTCGTTCTTGAGCTCCGAGATGAGCTCCTCGATCGCGAAGGTCGAGATGGGGTCGAGCGCCGAGCAGGGCTCGTCCATCAGCAGCACGTCGGGCGAGACCGCGATCGCGCGGGCGATGCACAGACGCTGCTGCTGACCACCCGAGAGTCCGCCGCCGGGCTTCTCGAGGCGGTCCTTGACCTCGTTCCACAGGTTGGCGCCCTGCAGGGACTTCTCGACGAGGGCGTCGGCGTCGCTCTTCGACATGCGCTTGTCGTTGAGCTTCGCGCCGGCCAGGACGTTCTCACGGATCGACATCGTCGGGAACGGGTTGGGGCGCTGGAACACCATGCCGACGTGACGACGCACGAGCACGGGATCGACACCGGGACCGTAGAGGTCGTCGCCGTCGATGAGCACGCGGCCCTTGACGTGGCCGCCGGGGATCACCTCGTGCATGCGGTTCAGGGTGCGCAGGAACGTGGACTTGCCGCAGCCCGAGGGGCCGATGAAGGCGGTGACCGAACGCGGCTCGATGTCGATCGAGACGCCCTCGACCGCGAGGAAGTCGCTGTAGTAGACGTTGAGGTCCTGGACCTCGATGCTCTTGGACACGGGAGTGCCTTTCCTAGCTCAGCGCGCCTTCGGCGCGAACACGGCCGCGACGATCCGGGCGATCAGGTTGAAGATGACGACGAGGACGACCAGCAGGAACGCCGCGCCCCAGGCCTGGGCCTGAGAGGCGTCGATGTCTTGGCCGGGGAAGCTGTAGGCGGTGTAGGCCATGACGGGGAGGGTCTGCATGGGACCGTCGAACGGGTTGGCGTTGAAGTTGTCGGTGAAGCTCGCCGCGATGAAGATCGGCGCCGTCTCACCCACCACGCGGGCCACGGCCAGCACGACACCCGTGATGATGCCGCTGGCGGCAGTGCGCAGCACGACCTTGATGATCGTGGCCGAGCGCGGCACGCCCAGGGCGAGCGACGCCTCGCGCAGATCGGCGGGCACCAGACGCAGCATCTCCTCGGTGGAGCGGATGACGATGGGGATCATCAGCACGCAGAGGGCGATGGATGCCGAGAAGCCGCTGAAGGCCTTCGGACCGACGACGAGGCTGAACAGCGAGAACGCGAACAGACCGGCGACGATCGAGGGGATACCGGTCATCACGTCGACGAGGAACGTGATCGCGCGGCGGAGCGGGTTGTTCGGCTGTGCGTACTCGACGAGGTAGACCGCGGCCAGGATGCCGATGGGCACCGAGATGAGGGCCGCGATCCCCGTGATGATCAGCGTTCCGGTGACGGCCTGCCAGGCACCGGGGGTCGCGACGACCTCGAGGGTGTTCGGGTCGAAGGCGGTGCCTCCCACCTGCGTGATGAACTGCAGGTTGACCACCGCGAGGCCCTTCGACACCACGGTGTAGAGGGTCGAGATGAGCGGCGCCACGGCGAGAAGGAAGGCCACGGTGACGAGGCCGCGCACGACCCGGTCGACCGCTTTGCGGCGGTTCTCGACGATGCTGGAGCCGACGCCGATGGCGATCAGGTACAGCACGGCGGTCAGGATCAGCCAGGTCGCGATGTTGAAGCCGCCCATGAGCAGCTGCATCGCGGCGACGACGACGGCGACACCGGCGAGCAGCGCGGGCTCGATGTAACGCGGGAGCCGGCCGCTGGTCAGCGCCAGGGGGGTCGAGGCCGCGGGGGTGACGGAGGCGGTCACGAGCGCTTTCCCTTCTTGCGACCCTTGGCCCCCGGGCCCGTCGCGGCGACGATGTAGCGCGCGAACATGTTGACCGCGAGCGAGACGACGAACAGCATCAGGCCCGTGCCGATCAGCGCGGAGCGCTGCAGGTCGGTCGCGATGGGGAAGTTCAGGGCGATGTTGGCGGCGATGGTCTGCGAGTTGTAGCCGTCGGTCAGCAGCAGCACCGAGTAGATGAGGCTCGGCGAGATGATGAGCGCGATGGCCATGGTCTCACCCAGCGCGCGCCCGAGGCCGAGCAGGGTGGCCGAGACCATGCCGCTGCGGGCGTAGGGGAACA
Organism: Microbacterium sp. BH-3-3-3; assembly: GCF_001792815.1. NCBI lineage: Bacteria > Bacillati > Actinomycetota > Actinomycetes > Micrococcales > Microbacteriaceae > Microbacterium > Microbacterium sp. BH-3-3-3. Next base: position 3,012,626 of record NZ_CP017674.1, read on the forward strand.
CCGCGAGGCGGATCATCTCCCAGCGCGTCGCGCCGAGGGCGAGGGCGGCCTCTTCGTGCAGGCGCGGGGTCTGCAGGAAGATCTCACGGGTGATCGAGGTGACGATCGGGAGGATCATGACCGCGAGCACCACTCCACCGGTGAACATCGTCGAGCCGGTGCTCGACACGGGGCCCTGGAACAACGGGATCCAGCCGAGGTACTCGTTGAGGAACTGGCTCACCGGCAGCAGCAGCGGGCGCATCACGATGATGCCCCACAGTCCGAAGACGATCGAGGGCACCGCGGCGAGCAGGTCGACGACGTAGCCCAGGGCTCCGGCGATCTTGCGGGGCGCGTAGTGCGAGATGAACAGCGCGATGCCGATGGCGACCGGGGTGCCGATCACCATGGCGATGAGCGCCGCCCAGATGCTGCCGAACAGCAGCGGGCCGACGTACTCCCAGAAGTTGGTCCACGTGCCGTTCTGGTACCCGGCGAGGTCGCCCTCGGTCCAGTTGGCGGTGATGGCCGGAAGCCCACGCAGGATCAGGAAGATCGCGACGCCCGCGAGGATGATCATGATCGACACGGCAGCCGTGGTCGACAGACCGAGGAAGACCGTGTCGCCGACGCGACGCTTCCCGACGATGCTCGCTCGAGGCGGCGGAGGGGACGACGGGGCGGTCTCGGTGTCAGCGACGGTGTCAGTCACGCGGGACCTCACGCTCGGCACGGGTCATGGGGTGCTCCTCGGTCGGGTGTTCTGTGAGGATTCGGCTCAGCGAAACGCTCGATGATGATCGATCGCTTCGATCAGCCCGGCCCGACCCGCACGAGAGGTGCGAGCCGGGCCGAGTCCGACAGATGTTTACTTGATGGCCGAGAGGGTCTCGGCGGCAGCCTCGAGGACCGAGTCCGGCAGCGGTGCGGAGCCGGCGTTCTTGGCCGCGACCTGCTGGCCGAGCGAGCTCGTGACGAAGCCGAGGTACGACTTGACCAGCTCGGACTGCTTGGCGTCCTTGAACGTGCTGCAGGTGATCGCGTACGACACCAGCGGGATGGGGTACGTCTCGGCCGTGAGCTTCGAGTAGTCGAACTTCTTCGACAGGTCACCCGCGATGCCGTTGCTGGCGTCGACGGCCGCAGCCTCGAACGTCGCGGTGACGGCCTCGGGGCTGTAGGCGACGGCGGTGCCGTCCTGGATGACGGCAGCCGAGTTGAGGTCGCCGACGGCCGAGTGGTCGGCGTAGCCGATGGTGCCCGAGCCCGCCTTGACGGCCTCGACGACGCCGGAGCCGCCCTTCTGCTTCGACACGTTGCCCTCGACCGGCCAGTCCTTGCCCGCGGGGTAGGTCCACACCGACGACTGGGTCGCGGCGAGGTAGTTGGTGAAGTTCTGCGTGGTGCCCGAGCCGTCCGAACGCGCGACGGTCGTGATGGCGCCGGCGGGGAGCTCGGTGCCGTTGTCGGCGGTGATGGCCGGGTCGGACCAGTCGGTGATCTGCAGCGCGAAGATCTTGGCGATCGTCTCGCCCGAGAGCTTCAGCTCGGTGACACCGGGGATGTTGAAGATCATCGCGACGCCGTCGAGGTAGACGGGGATGTTCACGCCGCCCTCGGTGCACAGCGCCACCGACTGCGAGGTCTGGTCGGCGTTCAGCGGCGAGTCGGAGCCGGCGAAGTCGTACGCGCCGCTCAGGAAGTTGGTGACGCCACCGCCGGAGCCCTGCGACTTGTCGTAGTTGATCGTGACGCCCTTGGCCTGGGCGTTGTAGGCGCTGGTCCACGCGGCCTGCGCGTTGGACTGGGCGCTCGAGCCACCGGCGGTGATGGTGCCCGAGAGCGAGGAGTCGATCGTGAACGCCACGTCGGAGGAGGAGGGGGATTCCGAGGAGCCCGCGGCGCCGCCGGAGCTCGAGGGGCCGGCGCAGCCGGCGAGGGTCAGAGAGGCCACGGCGGCCACGGTGCCCAGCTGGGCGATTCGGGAGAGCTTCACTGTGTGAATCCTTCGCATGTCGGGAACAGGAACCCGGTGCAGGGTTCGTCGTGAACGGTAAACAGCGACTCTTACGAGACTGCGCCCCACGGGTGAACGGGAGGTGAACCGGTGTGGCCCGTCCGGGGTGTTTTCCTGGGGGTTGTACTGTTCACCCCCGTGACGAACTCTGCCTCCGCCGCACAGGCTCCGCTGGACCGACGGGATGCCGCGGCTCCTGCGCGCACCCTCATCGATCTGCTCTCGGACGTCGCCGCACGGCATCCGGAGGCCTCGGCGATCGACGACGGCTCGGGCGCCCTGAGCTACCGGGAGCTGCTCGCGCGCGTCTGGCGCACGGCCGGCGCCCTGCACGCGGCGGGTGTGCGCCGCGGCGACCGCGTGGGGGTGCGGATGCCGTCGGGCTCCAAGGAGCTGTACGTCTCGATCCTCGCGGTCATGGCCGCCGGCGCCGCCTACGTGCCCGTGGATGCCGATGATCCCGACGAGCGCGCCCGCCTGGTGTTCGGCGAAGCCGGGGTCCGCGGCATCGTCGTGGGCGCCGGGGAGTTCGTCTCCCACGACGCGGATGCCGACCTCGTGCGCCTGTACGACGGCGACGCGCCGCATCCCAGCACGAACGCGGTGCCGGTGGTGGCCCCGCCCGGAGTCGACGACGACGCGTGGATCATCTTCACCTCGGGTTCGACGGGCGTTCCCAAGGGCGTCGCCGTGTCGCACCGTTCGGCGGCGGCATTCGTCGAAGCCGAGGCGCGCCTGTTCCTCCAGCAGGAGCCGCTGGGACCGGGCGACCGTGTGCTGGCCGGTCTGTCGGTCGCGTTCGACGCCTCGTGCGAGGAGATGTGGCTCGCCTGGGGACACGGCGCGTGCCTGGTGCCCGCCCCCCGCTCGCTCGTGCGCTCCGGCGAAGACCTCGCGCCGTGGCTGCTGCGCCAGGGCATCACCGTGGTGTCGACCGTGCCGACGCTGGCGGCGATGTGGCCCGCCGACTCCATCGAGAACGTGCGCCTGCTGATCTTCGGCGGCGAGGCCTGCCCGCCCGAGCTCGCCGCCCGCCTGGTCGCCGACGGGCGCGAGGTGTGGAACACCTACGGGCCGACCGAGGCCACCGTGGTCGCGTGCGCGGCCGCGCTCGACGGCTCGCTGCCGGTGCGCATCGGTCTGCCGCTCGACGGATGGGCGTTGGCCGTCGTCGACGCCGAAGGACTCCCCGTTCCCGAGGGGGGCACCGGAGAGCTCATCATCGGCGGGGTCGGTCTCGCCCGCTACCTCGACCCCGCGAAGGACGCCGAGAAGTACGCGCCCATGCCGACGCTCGGGTGGGATCGTGCCTACCGCTCGGGCGACCTGGTGCGGTTCGAGTCGGAAGGCCTGGTCTTCCAGGGCCGCGCCGACGACCAGGTCAAGGTCGGCGGACGACGCATCGAGCTGGGGGAGGTCGAGTCGGCGCTGCAGGATCTGGCGGGCGTGAGCGCCGCCACGGTCGCCGTGCGCACGACCGAGGCCGGCGTGCCCGTGCTCGTCGGCTACCTGGTCATGGACGAGGGCGTCGACCTCGACCGGGGCGCCGCGCGCGCCGCGCTCGCCGAGCGCCTGCCGGCGGCGACCATCCCGCTGCTCGGCGTCGTCGACGCGCTGCCGGTGCGCACCTCGGGCAAGGTCGACCGCGCGGCACTGCCCTGGCCGCTCCCGGGCGTCGACGCCCCCGCGCCCACCGACTTCTCGGCCGACGAGGCCTGGCTCGCCGAGCAGTGGCAGGCGGTGCTCGGCGTCGCCGTCACCGAGCGCAAGACCGACTTCTTCGACCTGGGCGGCGGTTCGCTCGCGGCCGCGCAGCTGGTCTCGCGTATCCGTACGCGGGTGCCGGAGTTCTCGGTCGCCGACATCTACGACGTTCCCCGTCTGGGCGCGATGGCGAAGGCCCTCGGTCCGCAGCTGGTCGACGAGGGCGCGGCGGAGTTCCACCGCGCCGAGCCCACCCCGCGCACGACCCAGTGGGCGCAGACGCTGCTGGGCGCGCCGCTGTTCGTGCTCTCCGGCGTGCGGTGGCTGCTGTACCTGCTCACCGCGTCGGCCGTGCTGCGGCTCCTCCCCGGCTTCGACGTGCTGCCGTCGGTGCCCTGGCCCCTGCTCGTGGTCGGTCTGCTGATCTTCGCGACGCCGTTCGGACGCATGGCGATCGCCGTGGCATCCGCTCGTCTGCTTCTGGCGGGGGTACAGCCCGGGGATCACCCGCGGGGCGGCTGGGTGCACATCCGCCTGTGGCTCGCCGAGCAGATCGCCGACCAGGTGGATGCCGTGGGTCTGGCCGGCGCCCCCTGGGTGTCGTACTACGCCCGCGCTCTGGGCGCGCGGATCGGCCGGAACGTCGACATGCACGCGCTGCCGCCGGTCACGGGCATGCTCGTCGTCGGCGACGGCGCATCGATCGAGCCCGAGGTCGACCTCACCGGGTACTGGATCGACGGCGACCTCGTGCGCATCGGCGAGGTGCGCATCGGCGCCGAGGCGACGGTGGGCGCGCGCTCCACGCTCGCGCCGGGCACCCGCATCGGCCGACGAGCCGAGATCGCCCCCGGTTCCGCGGTGTTCGGCCGCGTCAAGGCCGACCAGTCGTGGGCGGGTTCGCCCGCCGTGCGCGTCGGCGGGACGGCGAAGGGATGGCCGACCGAGCGCCCGCCCGCGCCCACCCGCTGGCTGTGGGCGTACGCGGCGTCGGCGCTCGTGCTCGCGCTGCTGCCGCTCGCGGCCTTCACCGTGGGCGCGCTCGTCGTCGCCCAGGGCATGCGCGGCGCGGATTCGCTCGCCGGGGCTGCGGGCGGCGCGTTCGTCTGGCTCGTGCCGGCCGTCGCCGTCACGGGGCTCGTGTTCGCGGCATCCGTCGTCCTGCTCGTGCGGCTGCTCTCGATCGGCCTGACCGAGGGGACCCACCCCGTGCGCAGCCGCGTCGCGTGGCAGGCATGGACCATCGAACGACTTCTGGATGCCGCCCGCACGATCCTCTTCCCGCTGTATTCGTCGTTGTTCACCCCCGTGTGGTTGCGCCTGCTCGGCGCCGAGGTGGGTCGCGACGTCGAGGCGTCGACCGTTCTGTTGATCCCGTCGATGACCCGCATCGAAGACGGCGCGTTCTTGGCCGACGACACGATGGTCGCGTCCTACGAACTGCGCGCCGGATGGCTGCGGATCGGCCCGGTGCGCATCGGCAAGCGCGCGTTCCTCGGCAACTCGGGCATGGCTGCGCCGGGGCACCGCGTGCCGCGCGACGGGTTGGTCGCGGTGCTGTCGGCGGCGCCGATGAAGGCCAAGGCGGGTTCGTCGTGGCTCGGCTCGCCCGCGGTGCGTCTGCGCCGCCTTTCGGCCGCGGGCGACGAGTCGCGCACCTACCGCCCCACGTCGGGTCTGCGTCTGGCGCGGACGCTGTGGGAACTGGGGCGCTTCGTCCCCGTCGTCGTCACCTGCGCCATCGGGCTCGGGGTGATCTTCGCCCTCGCCGGGCTCTGGCAGAGCGTCGGGCCGGTGTGGACGCTGCTGCTGTCGGGCCTGGTGATGCTGGCCGCGGGGGCGGTCGCCGCCGGGGTCTCGACCGCGGCCAAGTGGGCCATCGTCGGCGTCATCCGCGCGGGGGAACAGCCCCTCTGGTCGAGCTTCGTGTGGCGTACCGAGGTCTCGGACACCTTCACCGAGATGGTCGCCGCCCCGTGGTTCGCGCGCGCGGCGACGGGAACCCCCGCGCTCGCCGTGTGGCTGCGGAGCCTCGGCGCCACGATCGGTGCCGGCGTCTGGTGCGAGAGCTACTGGCTGCCCGAACCCGACCTGGTCACTTTGGGGGCCGCGTCAACCGTCAACCGCGGATGCGTGGTGCAGACGCATCTGTTCCATGATCGAATCATGAGTATGGATACCGTCGAGCTGGAAGCGGGGGCGACCCTCGGTCCGCACAGCGTGGTCCTTCCCGCCTCCACCCTCGGTGCGCACGCGACCGTGGGGCCGGCTTCGCTGGTCATGCGCGGGGAGACCGTTCCGGTCGGCTCGCGCTGGAGCGGCAACCCCATCGGTCCGTGGCGTGCCGTGAAGGTCCGCGCCTACCAGTCGACCACGTGAGCGCCACCGATTCCTACGCCCCGCAGAGCGGTGACGCCTCGTACGACGTGCAGTCGTACGACCTCGTCCTCGGCTATCGCGTACGCACCAATCGGCTCGAGGGGACCGCGACCATCGTCGCCGTGGCCCGCACTGCGCTGACCTCGTTCGCCCTCGACCTCGTCGGGCTCCGCACCTCGCGCGTGCGCGTCGACGGAGCCGCCGCCCGAGTGACGGCCGGTCCGCACGCGATCCGCGTGACGCCCGCGCGCGCTCTCGCCGCGGGGGATCGGTTCGAGGTCGAGGTCGCGTACGCCGGCACGCCGGCGCCCCGTCGCTCGCGCTGGGGGACCGTCGGGTGGGAGGAACTCACCGACGGCGCGCTGGTCGCCGGCCAGCCCACGGGGGCTCCGACGTGGTTCCCGTGCAACGACCGGCCCGACAACCGCGCCTCGATGCGCATGCAGATCACGGTCGACGACGGCTACGAGGTCGCCGCGACCGGCGTCGCGGGAGCGAGTATGCGCCGGGGCGGTCGCACCACCCGGGTGTTCACCTCCGATGTGCCCACCGCCACGTACCTGGCGGCGGTGCACGTGGGCCGGTATCGCACGCGTCCCCTGGCGGGCAGTGGCGTCGATGTCGTGCCGCCGGTGACCGTCAGCGCCCCGCCGGCGCTGACGGCCGCGGTCGACCGCGCCTTCGCCCCCGTGCCCGAGATGCTGCGGCTCTTCGACCGCCTGTTCGGGCCGTACCCGCAGCAGGCGTGCACGCTCGTCGTCACCGCCGACGAGCTCGAGATCCCGCTCGAGGCGCAGGGCCTCGCCGTCTTCGGCATGAACCACCTCGTGCCCGCGGCGCAGCGCCTCATCGCGCACGAGCTGGCGCACCAATGGTTCGGCAACAGCGTCGGTCTCGCGCGGTGGAGCGACATCTGGCTGAACGAGGGCTTCGCCTGCTACGCCGAGTGGCTGTGGTCCGAGGCCTCGGGCGGTCCTTCGGTGCAGACCTGCGTCGACGACCACTACGCCCGACTGGCCGCCAAGCCGCGCGATCTGCTGCTGATCGACCCCGGACCCGACGACATGTTCGACGACCGCGTGTACAAACGCGGCGCGCTGACGCTGCACGCGCTGCGGCGGACCCTGGGCGATGTCGCGTTCTTCGATCTGCTGCGCGCCTGGACCGCCGACCACCGCCACGCACTCGTCACGACCGACGACTTCCGCGCCGCGGTGGCTCGGGCCGGGGGAGCGGATGCCGCGCTGGTGCTGTCGGCGTGGGTCGACCGCACCGCTCTGCCGGCTCGGGTCTGACATTCCTGCCCCGGTCGCCGGGGCGAGCGGAGGGCGAGGGGCGGGGGGAGGGGGCCTGAGCGCTCCGCGTCCTCCGCTCGTCACGCGCCGAGGAGCCCCACGCCCGCCGTCGCGCCCCGTACCCGCCGCTCATCCGCGTCGCGCCCGCCTCGCCCCCGGCCACCGCTATCGAGCGGCACACGCCCCGGGTGACACCGCGACGGCGACCACGACGTCCGGCGGGCCCACCACGTCGTACCCGTCGTACGGAGCGCCGTCGTCGACCCGACCGACCCAGGTGTCGTCCGCCCGGCGCTCGATCCGCACGCGCGCCGGGTCGACGCTGAGCCCGCGACCGTCGGCCTTGAGCACCGCCTCCACCCGCGCCCAGGTGCGGGCATCCGCTCCCGGCAGGACGTTGTCGAGGCCGGTCGCCTCGGCGGGGACCGCGTCGACTCCCACCGACCCCGCTGAACGTGAGGTCGCCACCACCGCCCACCCCTCCGCGTACGAGACGGATGCCGTGGCCTCGACCCCCGTGACCCGCACGCGCCCGTGTTCACCGCCGCACGCGGAGCACCGTGACACGACGTCCGCCCCCGGGAGCAGCTCGGCGAGCAACGACCGCGACACCTCGCGGCGCACCAAGCCCGGCGGGACCTCGCGCCACGCGACGCGGACGTCGGGGGGAAGGGTCACACCGGCGGCTCGTGCGTCTCGATGGCGACGATGCCCGCACCGGGGTGCGCCACCGGAATGTGCACGACCGAGAACCCGCCGGGTTCGAGCGCCGAGGAACTGCCCAGGTACGACCCGCGCATGGTGCCGGTGGCCAGTGCCATCTCGTTCAGGATGTCGGGCAGCACGGGACCGTGGCTGGCGAGGACGACGGGCTTGCGCGCCCGCACGCGCTCGCCGATGACGGTCCGCGCGTCGGAACGGCCCTCTTCCCAGGCGTCCTGGCTGATCTCGCCGCTGACCTGGATGCGTTGTCCGAGCGCGTGCGACAGGGGAGTGACCGTGCGGACGCAGCGCTCGGCGGGGCTCGAGACGATCCGGCGCACGCCGAAGGCGAGCAGCGGCCCGACGATGGCCTCGGCCTGTCGGCGTCCCCGCGTGGTGAGGGGGCGATCGTTGTCTTCGCCCTCCCATTCCTCGCGCGAGCGGGCCTTGGCGTGGCGCAGGGCGATCACGGGGAACGTGGGAAGCGCCTGCTCGTCGACCAACCGCGTGAACTCGTCGAGGATCTCGATGTCGACGGGGTAGCTGAGGTTCTTCCGCGCCTTCTTCAGGCTCACCCACTCGACGGCCGCCACCTCTTTGTTCGGCACGAACGACGAGGTGCGGACGGCGGCATCGGTGGCCTCGGCGGCCCAGTAGTGCACGATCTTGGTGCGCGAGCTCGGCATCCGGTACCGGGACACTCCGACCGGCACGCCGAGCGCCACGCGGATGCCCGTCTCTTCCCGGATCTCGCGCACGGCCGTCTCGGCGAGGGTTTCGCCGGGATCGACCTTGCCCTTGGGCAGCGTCAGGTCGCGGTACTTGGTGCGGTGGATGAGCAGGACGCGCAGCTTTCCGTCGACGACGCGCCACACCACGCCGCCGGCCGCATAGATCGCGGTCTCGGTCACCGCGCCGACCGTGCGCGGCGCTTGCGCTGGACGAGCGCCATCGTGTGCTCCTGCAGGTCGACCAGCGGTGCGCCGTCGGCGTCGACACTGTGACGCACCCACTCGCCCTCGGCACCGAGGTGCCACGAGCTCGTGCCGTCGTCCATCGCGAGGCTGAACAGCGTCATCAGCTCCTGGACCTGCGCGGGATCGACCACGCGCACCAGGGCCTCGACGCGGCGGTCGAGGTTGCGGTGCATCATGTCGGCGCTGCCGATGAACACCTGCGGATCGCCGTCGTTGTCGAACGTGAAGATGCGCGAGTGCTCCAGGTAGCGACCGAGGATGGAGCGCACGGTGATGTTCTCGCTCATCCCCTCGACCCCGGGCTTGATCGAGCAGATGCCGCGCACCCAGACATCCACGGGTACCCCGGCCTGGCTGGCGCGGTACAGGGCGTCGATGATCTCTTCGTCGACCATCGAGTTGACCTTGATCCGCACGCCCGAGGTCTTGCCCTCGAGGGCGTTGCGACGCTCTTTGTCGATGTGGCGCAGCAGACCCTTGCGCAGGTGCAGGGGGGCGACGAGCAGGCGCTTGAACTTCTTCTCGATCGCGTACCCGCTGAGTTCGTTGAACAGACGGGTGAGGTCGCGACCCACCTGATCGTCGACGGTGAACAGGCCGAAGTCTTCGTAGATACGGCTCGTCTTCGGGTTGTAGTTGCCCGTGCCCACGTGGCTGTAGTGGCGCAGGCGTCCCTCTTCTTCTCGGATGACGAGGGCGAGCTTGCAGTGGGTCTTCAGCCCCACGAGGCCGTAGACGACGTGCACGCCGGCCTTCTCGAGCTTGCGCGCCCAGACGATGTTGTTCGCCTCGTCGAAGCGCGCCTTGACCTCGACGAGGGCGAGCACCTGCTTGCCAGCTTCGGCGGCGTCGATGAGCGCCTGCACGATGGGGCTGTCGCCCGAGGTGCGGTACAGCGTCTGCTTGATGGCGAGCACGTGCGGGTCACGGGCGGCCTGCTCGAGGAAGGCCTGCACACTCGTGGCGAACGACTCGTAGGGGTGGTGCACGAGCACGTCGGCCTTGCGGATCGCGCCGAACAGGTCGGCGCGGCCGTTCTGCTCCGCCGGCTGGAAGGCCAGGGCGGTCTTGGGCACGTGGGGCGGGTAGCGCAGGTCGGGGCGATCGATGCGCGACAGGTCGAACAGGCCGCGCAGGTCGAGGGCGCCGGGCAGGCGGTAGACCTCCTGCTCGGTGATGTCGAGCTCGCTCAGCAGCAGCGAGCGGGTCACGTCATCCATGTCCTCGGTGATCTCGAGGCGGATGGGCGGCCCGAACCGCCGGCGCAGCAGCTCGGCCTCGAGTGCCTGGATGAGGTTCTCGGTCTCGTCCTCTTCGATCGTCATGTCTTCGTTGCGGGTCAGACGGAACGCGTGGTGGTCGAGCACCTCCATCCCGGGGAACAGATCGCCGAGGTGGTTCGAGATGAGCTCCTCGAGCGGCAGGTAGCGCACGCCGGGGCCACCGCTGATCTCGACGAAACGGGGGAGCATCGGGGGCACCTTCAGGCGCGCGAACTCCTGTCGGCCGGTGCGCGCGTTGCGGATGCGGATCGCGAGGTTGAGCGAGAGGCCCGAGATGTAGGGGAACGGGTGCGCCGGGTCGACGGCGAGCGGCATGAGCACCGGGAAGACGTTGCGCTGGAAGTACTCGGTCAGGCGAGCGGCGGTGTCTTCGTCGAGCGAGTCCCACGACACGACCTCGATGCCGGCCTCGGCCAGCGCGGGGCGCACCTTCTCGGTCCAGGCGGCGGCGTGGCGCTCCTGCAGGCGGTGCGCTTCGGCCGAGATGTCGGCGAGCACGTCGAGCGGTGCGCGGCCCACGTTGGTGGGTACGGCGAGGCCGGTGACGATGCGGCGCTTCAGGCCGGCGACACGCACCATGAAGAACTCGTCGAGGTTGCTGGCGAAGATGGCGAGGAAGTTGGCCCGTTCGAGCACCGGGACCATCGGGTCTTCGGCCAGTTCGAGGACGCGCTGGTTGAACGACAACCAGCTGATCTCGCGATCGAGGTAACGGTGATCGGGGAGCTGGTCGTCGGCGGCCTCGACGGCCTCGTCGAAGTCGTCGTCGTCGGCGTCGCCGAGCCCGGCATCCAGCGCGTCGTGTTCCATCATTCCCACATCATGTCAGGGGTCGGTGACACGCGAGTGAACACGAGGTGCGTGCGTCGTCAGGAGGGGGAGGATGCCGCGGGCGCGGGGTCGTCTTCGTACACGTTGAAGCGGTACCCGACGTTGCGGACGGTGCCGATCAGCTGTTCGAGATCGCCGAGTTTCGCGCGCAGTCGTCGCACGTGCACGTCGACCGTGCGGGTGCCGCCGAAGTAGTCGTAGCCCCAGACCTCGCTGAGCAGCTGCTCGCGCGTGAACACCCGCGAGGGGTGCGTGGCGAAGAAGTGCAGGAGCTGGAACTCCTTGTAGGTCAGATCGAGGGGTTTGCCGTGCACCTTGGCCGAGTAGGAGGACTCGTCGATCGAGATGCCCGAGGTCTGGATGCGCGTGGACACCTGGTCGGCGGCACGGCGCCCCATGGCCAGGCGGATGCGCGCGTCGATCTCGGCGGGGCCGGCGCCGACGAGCACCACGTCGTCGATGCCCCAGTCGGTCGAGACGGCGGTGAGACCGCCCTCGGTGACGATCAGCACGAGCGGTGCTTCCATGCCGGTGGTCGAGATGATCTTGCACAGAGACTTGGCGCCGACGAGGTCGAAGCGCGCGTCGATGAAGACGACGTCTGCGCTGGGCGCGTTCACCAACTGAGCGGGCTCGGCGGGGATCTGGCGCACGCGGTGGCTCAGCAGTTCGAGCGCAGGCAAGGCCGCTCCGCCGCCGGGTGCGGAGCTCAGAACCAGAAGCTGTGCCAAAGGGACCTCCCGCGCGACCTGCCGCGCACCCGCCCATCTTAGGGTGACGCGCCGCCGCGCGCCGTCATCGGCCCGCGCTCGCGCTCTCGGCCCGTCCTGGGTGATGATGGATCCATGTCGACTCCCGACCTCGCGCCGCGCCGGACTTTCGGCGGCATCGTCGCCGTGTGGGTACTCGCGCTGATCGCCGGAGTGGCCATCGGGGTGTTCGCCCCGAGGGCTGGCGTGCGCAGTGGGTGACCGTCGCGCTCGGTGGCTGCCTGATCGTCGCCTTCGCCATCCAGCTCTGGTACGGGCGGTCGCAGGCGTTCATCCAGCGCATGGCGCTGAGCGCCCTCGGTGCGCTGCTCGTGCTCGGCATCGTCACGGCGGGTTTCGGTCTGGCATCCATCGTCAACGGATGACGGGTCGCGACGATCCGTCGCGCGCGGTTCCCGGATAGACTCGCCTCATGGACCTCCTCGCGCTCGAACTCTTCTTCGTGGGACTTCTCGGCCTCGCATCGCTGGCGATCGCTTTCGTCTCCGGCACGGTCGTCTGGAACCTCTATCGCGGCCAGCGCTGAGCGCACCGTGATCGAGATCCCGACCGATCTTCCGGCCGACCTCGTCCCTCTGTCGTGGCTGGTCGGCGTCTGGGAAGGCACCGGCGTCATCGACTACGAGTTCGACGGGCATGCGTTCTCGGGTGAGTTCGCGCATCGCGTGAGCTTCAGCCACGACGGTGGCGGGTACCTCAACTATTCCGCCGACGCCTGGCTGCTCGATGGCGACGCGCGTCGTCCCCTGGTCGCGGAGACCGGGTACTGGCGCCTTGCGCGACCGGCGACCGACGCCGACGCGGGTCCCGCGTTGCTCCCGCCGTCCGCCCCCGCGGCGGTCCGCACCGCCGACGACGTCGAGGCTCTGCGCAACGCCGACGGCGGCTTCGACCTCGAGGTCAGCCTCGCCCACGCCGACGGCGTGCTCGAGCTGTACGTCGGTCAGGTCAAGGGTCCGCGCATCGATTTGGCGACCGACGCCGTGGTGCGCGCCGCCGGCGCGAAGCCGTACGCTGCGGCCACGCGCCTCTACGGTCTCGTCGACAATCATCTGCTGTGGGCCTGGGACATCGCCGCCCTCGGCCGCGAACTGGGCTCGCACGCGTCTGCGCGCCTGGCCCGGGCGGAGTGACCATGGCTTCCCTGTCGCAGGTTCCCGGCGCGGTCGTCGACGACGCGGGGCTGCGCCATGTCGGTTCTCCCGTCGCGGAACAGCGCCGTCTGGCATCCGGAACCGCGCTTGCTCCTCTGGGCGACCGCCGCGTCATCTCGGTGGGCGGCGAAGACCGGCGCAGCTGGCTCGACTCCCTGTCGTCGCAGGCGCTGACGCACTTGGCCCCGGGAGTGTCGACGGAACTCCTGATCCTCGACCCGCAGGGACGCGTCGAGCACGCGGCGTCGGTCGTCGACGACGGTGAGACGACCTGGCTCATCGTGGACGCGTCCGACGCCGCGGCGCTCCTGACCTGGCTCACCCGCATGCGCTTCCGCCTGCGGGTGGACGTGCGCGATCGTTCCGACGAGTTGTCGGTGATCGGGGGCACGCGTGCCGCCGTCGAGGCCCTCACCGCGGCGGCTCCGGTCTGGGTCGACCCGTGGCCCGACGTCACCCCCGGCGGATGGGCGTACGCCCGTGTCGATCCGCATCCGGGAGCCGACCGTGACTGGGCAGAGGCCATCGTGGATGCCGAAGAGCTCGACCGCCTGATCGATGCCGCTGTCGCGGGAGAGATGGCGTTCGCGGGTCGTGACGCGGTCGAAGCGCTGCGCGTGGCCGCGTGGCGCCCGCGCGTGAGCCTCGACGCCGACGAGCGGTTGCTTCCGCACGAGATGGACTGGCTGCGCACCGCCGTGCACCTGTCAAAGGGCTGCTATCGCGGTCAGGAGACGGTGGCGAAGGTGCACAACCTGGGCCACCCGCCGCGTCGTGTCGTCGCGCTGCAGCTCGACGGGAGCGACAGTGTGCTTCCCGCGCGCGGTGATGCCGTGCGCGCGGGTGACAGCGTGATCGGCACGATCACCTCGGTCGCGATCCACCACGAAGACGGGCCTATCGCGTTGGCCCTCGTCAAGCGCACGGCCCCCGAGGGCGTGCCGCTCGTGGTGGACACGGCCGACGGCCCGATCGCCGCGGCCGCCGAGACCGTCGTGCCCGCCGACGCGGGCGCCACCGCGTCTGTACCGCGTCTGCCGCGCCTGGGTCGCCGCCGCGCCGCGGAATGAGCGCCGACGACTCGTCGACGACGGTCGGCGTCGTCGTTCCTCCCTCCCGTCTGCGTTCCACCCTGGGGCGACGTGTCGCGCGGGTGCGCGAGTCGCTGCCCGCGATCGTCCAGATCGTGGTCGCGGCCACCTCGGCGTACGCCTTCGCGCACTTCGTCCTGGGCCACCCGGTCCCGCTGCTGGCGGCGACGGTCACGGTGTCGAGCCTCGGACTGGTGCGTGACGCGCGACCCTGGCGTGTCGGTGAGACCGTCGTCGGCATGCTCGTCGGCATCCTGATCGCCGAGATCGTGCTCGTGACCGCCGGAAGCGGCTGGTGGCAGATCGCCGTGGCCATGTCGGTCACCCTGGTGGTCGCGCGCTTCCTCTCGCCGCAGCCGGGGTTCGCGCTCGCGGCGGTGGTGCAGTCGCTCATCGCCCTGGTGGTGGTGACCGGGGCGCCCTTCCTCCGCCTCGTCGACGGGGCCATCGGCGGTGTCGCCGCTCTGATCGTGACGGCGCTCATCCCGCGCACGCTGCGCCGCACCGAGCTTCGCGACGCCGACGAGCTGTTCGACGCGCTCGATGTGGCCATGGCGACGATCGTGCGGGCGCTCCGCCGAGGGGACCGCGCGCGGGCCGAGCGGGGCCTGGAACGCGCGCGGTCCCTGCAGACCTACGTCGACGCGTGGAGCGGCTCGCTGGAGTCGGGCCGCGAGGTGGCGCGCATCTCGCCGTTCCTGCGCCGCCAGCGCACCGAGTTGCAGCGGCATGCCCGCGTGCGCGAGGCGCTCGATCTGGCCACGCGCAACCTGCGCGTCGTCGCCCGCCGCGCGGCGTACCTCTGCGTCGACGGTGAGGCGCGTCCGGTCCCGGCCGATCTGCTCGCCGAGCTCGCCCGCGGGGCGGGGCTGGTGCGCGACAGCCTCGATGACATCTCGCTCGAGCCCGTCGCCCGCGCGGCGGTGGTCGCGGTGATCCGACGCCTCGACCCCGCCGCGCTCCTGCCGGGCGGGGGTGTCGGAGAACTCAACCTCGTCGCGGCCCTGCGTCCGCTGGCCGTCGACCTGCTCGTGGCCGCGGGGATGCCGTCGGCCGAAGCGCGGGCGCTTCTGCCGCGCATCTGAGCGACCACGCCGAGTCGTGCTCAGAGCGGCGCGACGGCCTCCCACGCGACGCCGACCTCGCCCAACCGCCAGCGTTCGCGCCGCACCAGCGGCCAGCCGGCGTCGGCGAGGGCGATCATGGCGATGCGCCACCGGTGGACGGAGCCGAAGGGCGCGACCACGGCCGCCCGCGTCCACTCCCGCTCGAGGGAGGCCACGAAGGCGTGCACCCGCTCGCCGTCCACGTTGCGGTGGATCAAGGCCTTGGGTAGACGCTCGGCCGCGATCGCGGGGGACTCGAGCTCTGCCAGGCGCAGCGAGATGGTGAGGCTGCGGGGAATGGCATCCGCCCCGATCTCGGCCCAGGTGGCGATGCGCCCGATCTCGTCGCAGGTGCCCTCGACCAGGATGCCGTCGGGTTGAAGCCGCGCGCACATGCGGCCCCAGGCGTCGGCGACGTCGTCTTCGTCGTATTGACGCAGCACGTTCATCGCGCGGATGACGGCGGGGCGTCGCCGGCCCGGCAGCGGCACCTCGAACCCCCCGCGAGCGAAGGTGACGCCCGCGACGCCCTCCGCCTGCGCGCGGGCGCGGGCGACGCGCTCGGCGTCGATCTCGAGCCCGACGACCGTGGCATCCGCTCTCTGCTTCGTCAGACGGGCGAGGAGTTCCAGGGGCGTCACCGCGCTCGCGCCGAAGCCGAGGTCGACCACGAGGGGGTCGTCGGTGCGGCGCAGCACCGGATGCCGGGCGATCCACCGGTCCACCCGGCGAAGCCGATTGACCCCGGTCGTCCCGCGGGTCGGGCGGCCGACGGGGGAGGGAGTCACCGGAACATGATGCCAGCCGCGCGCGTCGATAACATGGAGGCATGACCGCGCCTCACACGCTGATCCTCCTCCGCCACGGGCAGAGCGAGTGGAACAAGACCAACCAGTTCACCGGCTGGGTCGACGTGCGACTCACCGACCAGGGCAAGGCCGAGGCGCAGCGCGGCGGCGAGATGCTCGCCGAGTCGGGCGTGCTGCCCGACGTGCTGCACACCTCCGTCCTCAGCCGCGCCATCCAGACCGCCAACATCGCGCTCGACGCCGCCGACCGCCTGTGGATCCCGGTGAAGCGCTCGTGGCGCCTCAACGAGCGTCACTACGGCGCCCTTCAGGGTAAGGACAAGGCCCAGACCCTCGAGGAGTTCGGCAACGAGCAGTTCATGCTCTGGCGTCGTTCGTTCGACGTTCCGCCGCCGGCCCTGCCCGCCGACGACCAGTACAGCCAGGTCGGCGACCCGCGCTACGTCGGCATCGACGGTGAGGTCCCCGCGACCGAGTCGCTGGCGATCGTCATCGACCGCATGCTGCCCTACTGGCACAGCGACATCGTCCCCGACCTCCAGGCCGGCAAGACCGTCCTGGTCACGGCGCACGGCAACTCGCTGCGCGGTCTCGTGAAGCACCTCGAGGGCATCAGCGACGCCGACATCGCCGAGCTGAACATCCCGACGGGTATTCCGCTCGTCTACCGCCTCGACGCCGACCTGAAGCCCCTCGGACCGGGGGAGTACCTCGACCCCGAGGCCGCCGCTGCGGGCGCCGCAGCGGTCGCCGCGCAGGGCAACAAGCACTGACGCAACGACGAAGGGGTGGATGCCGATCGGCATCCACCCCTTCGTCGTCGGTGCTCAGATGACCGGGCTGGTCTCGACCTCGTCGTCGGCGCCGGCCCAATCGCCGGTCGCGAGGTACACGACCTTCTTGGCCACCGAGACGGCGTGGTCGGCGAACCGCTCGTGATAGCGGCTCGCGAGTGTCGCGTCGACCGTGGCCGTCGCCTCGCCCTTCCAGGTGTCGCCGAGCACCTTCTCGAAGACGCTGATGTGCAGCTCGTCGATGGCGTCGTCGGCGTTGCGGATCTCGTCGGCGATACGCAGGTCCTGCGTCCGCAGCAGCTCGGTGAGCTTGCGGGCGACCTCGACGTCGAACTCACCCATGCGGGTGAAGGTCGTCTTGAGGCCGCGCGGGATGGCGCGCTCGGGGAAGCGCGAGCGCGCGAGCTGCGCGATGTGCTCGGCCATGTCGCCCATGCGCTCGAGCGACGCGCTGACCCGCAGCGCCGTCACGACGATGCGCAGGTCGCGCGCGACCGGCTGCTGGCGGGCGAGGATCTCGATGGCGAGCTCGTCGAGCTCGAAGGCCTTCTCGTCGATGATGGCGTCGGCCTCGATGACCTCTTCGGCCATGGCGACGTCGCTCGATCCGAAAGCACGGGTGGCGCGGTCGATGGCGACCGTGACGAGTTCGGCGATCTCGACCAAGCGGCTCTGGACGTCCTCGAGGGACTGGTGGAATACTTCGCGCATCGCGGTACCTTCCGTCGGCGGCACGGCACACATACGTCCCGCTACCTTCGGGGATTCTTCCCAGCGAAGGTTAACGAGCGGTGCAGTGACAGTGAATAGTAGCCTCTCCCGACTGCCCGGCGGGGGTGAACGGCGGGTGACGTTCGATCGGCGGCTCTACGCTGGTGCCATGGAACACACGCAGCTCCCGCTGCTCGCGCTCCTCGTCGGACTCCTCGTCGGCGGCTCGGTGGTCGGCCTGCTGGTCGTCGCGCTGCGGGCCCGTGACCGCTCCATGGCGCAGACCTCCGTCGAAGTGCCCGAGGGCGTGGAGGCGATGCTGGGGGCGATGGACGACCCCGCGATCGTGTGCGACATGTCGTCGACCGTGCTGGCGCTCTCGCCCGCCGCCGAAGTCTTCGGGCTGCGATCCGGCGAGGTCATCGCGAGCGACGACCTGCGCCGCGTGGCTCGTGTGGCACGCGACACGGGCGCGGGCATCGGTGAGAACCTCCGGCTCCGTCGCGGTGCGGCCCCGGCCGAGCCCCGGCTGGTCGCGGTCCGCGCCACGCCCATCTCGGGGCGCCTCACCCTGCTGGTGCTGCGCGACATCACCGAGCGCGAGCGCGTCGAAGAGATGCGCCGTGACTTCGTGGCCAACACCAGCCACGAGCTGAAGACCCCCGTGGGGGCTGTCAGTCTGCTCGCCGAGGCCATCGAATCAGCCGCCGACGACCCCGATCAGGTCCGTCACTTCTCGTCGCGGCTGCAGGCCGAGGCGACGCGTCTGGGGGCGCTGGTCAACCGCATCCTGAGCCTGTCGCGGCTGCAGGCCTCCGATGAGCTGCGCGACGTCCGCGCGGTCTCGATCGACGAGGTCGTCACCTCGGCCGTCGAAGCCCACACCGTGCAGGCCGATCAGGCGCAGGTGACCGTGGTGCGCGGCGGCACGAAGGGGCTGTGGGTACGGGGAGAACCGCAGATCCTGACCGAGGCGGTCGGAAACCTCGTCGCGAACGCGATCGCCTACTCGCCGCAGGGGTCCAAGGTCGGGCTCGGCGTCAAACTCGACGACGGCGTCGTCGAGATCGCCGTGACCGACCGCGGCATCGGCATCCCCGAGGCCGATCAGGCCCGCGTCTTCGAGCGCTTCTACCGTGCCGATCAGGCACGCTCTCGCCGCACCGGCGGAACCGGGCTCGGCCTCTCGATCGTCAAGCACGCGGTGCAGCGCCACGGCGGTGAGGTGCGACTCTGGTCGCGGCCCGACCGAGGATCGACCTTCACCATCCGCCTCCCCCTGTCGGAGGCGCCCGACATCGACCCCGCCCGTTCCAAACCGCGTCGCAAGGGCCGCAAGGCCGGCGGCGCGCCGACCGTCCCCGCGAAGGGAGACACCGCATGACTCGTGTTCTGATCGTCGAGGACGAACCCGACCTGGCCGACCCCCTGGCCTATCTGCTTCGTCGAGAGGGATACGAGGTCGAGATCGCCGAAGACGGCACGCTCGCGCTCGCCGCCTTCCGCGAGCGAGGAGCCGACATCCTGCTGCTCGACCTCATGCTCCCGGGCATGCCCGGAACCGAGGTGTGCCGCCAGCTCCGGCTGACGACGCAGGTGCCCATCATCATGCTCACGGCGAAGGACTCCGAGGTCGACATCGTCGTGGGTCTCGAACTCGGCGCCGACGACTACGTGACGAAGCCCTACTCCACCCGCGAGCTGCTGGCCCGCATGCGGGCGGTCCTGCGCCGACGCGCTCCGGAGGAGGCCGATCTCGACGACCGCATCCTCACCGGCGGACGGGTCGTGCTCGACATCGACCGGCACACGGTCGCCGTCAACGGTGCGGAGATCAGCATCCCGCTCAAGGAGTTCGAGCTCCTCGAGGTGCTCATGCGCAACGCCGGGCGCGTGCTGACCCGCGGCCAGCTCATCGACCGGGTATGGGGCACCGACTACTTCGGCGACACGAAGACGCTCGACGTGCACATCAAGCGCATCCGCTCGCGCATCGAAGAGAACCCCAGCGACCCCAGCATGCTCGTCACCGT
This sequence comes from Microbacterium sp. BH-3-3-3, assembly GCF_001792815.1. Lineage (NCBI taxonomy): Bacteria > Bacillati > Actinomycetota > Actinomycetes > Micrococcales > Microbacteriaceae > Microbacterium > Microbacterium sp. BH-3-3-3. The sequence continues at coordinate 3,032,264 of NZ_CP017674.1, forward strand.
GCGTGGACTCGGCTACCGCTTCGAGGGCTGACCCTCCCACGAACGACGAAGGCGCCGACGATCGGATCGTCGGCGCCTTCGTCGTGTTTCAGGACGAGGGGGTCGGGCTCGGCGTCGGGGTCACCGTGGGCAGCACGGGGATCGGCGTCAGCGAGGGCGACGGGGTCGCGGTCGGCGCCAGCGGCGCGAGGTACTCCAGGGCGCCGTCGAGGACGGGGACCTGCATGAGCGCCCCTTCGCCGTCACCGGACTGGAAGTAGACCGACACCGTGGATCCGGGCTGGGCGTCGATGCCGTCGAGGCGCAGGGGCTCGACGTCGTTCGCGAGGTCGCCCAGGCTCAGCGTGCGCTGGGCCGGGACGTTCACCGAGGAACGCACGGCCGACGAGCCCTCGCCGACCTCGATGCGCAGGGTCTGCGGGTCGGTGGTGTCGTTGACGACGGCGGCGACGAAATTGCCCACCGTTCCGTCGCCGTTCGCGACGATCAGGACGTTGCGTACCGACAGTGGGCCGGACTCCGCGGGGACGTTGATCCCGTCAGAGGCGGAGTAGTCGATGGTGGTCGCCTGCGGGGCGAGGATGTTGCATCCAGTCGTGCCCAGCACGACGGCGGCACCCACGGCGATGGACGCGATCAGGCGCGTTTTCACGGATCCTCCAAGATCGACAGACGACATCGTCATCATCCTACGGGGTTCGCGGTGTCCGCCCGCCCTCGCACGCACGGGAAGGGGAGGTCGGCAAAGGTGGGCGGAACAATAGCGCATCTGAGCCTGTGGTATCCTGGGTGTTGCCGAAAGGACATAACTCCATGCTTTTTGAGGTTGGCGAGACCGTCGTTTACCCGCACCATGGCGCGGCCACGATCATCGAGGTCAAGGAACGCGTCATCAAGGGCGAGACGAAGAAATACCTGAAGCTCAACGTCACGCAGGGAGACCTCGTCATCGAGGTCCCGGCCGACAACGTCGACCTCGTCGGCGTTCGCGACGTGATCGGCAAAGAGGGTCTCGACCGCGTCTTCGAGGTGCTGCGTGCACCCTTCACCGAGGAGCCGACCAACTGGTCGCGTCGCTACAAGGCGAACCTCGAGAAGCTCGCCTCCGGCGATGTCATCAAGGTCAGCGAGGTCGTCCGCGACCTGTGGCGCCGCGACCAGGATCGCGGACTGTCGGCCGGCGAGAAGCGCATGCTCGCCAAGGCGCGGCAGATTCTCGTCTCCGAGCTCGCTCTGGCCGAGAAGACCGACGAAGACCGTGCGGGCCTCGTGCTCGACGAGGTCCTCGCGTCCTGACGCCCTCCGCTCCGGTCGACGGGGCGCGCGCTAGCGTGGGCGGGTGACTTCTGCACCCGCTCCTCGTCTCGCGATCATCGTCGTCGCCGCCGGTTCCGGTACGCGCCTGAACGGCGGCGGCCCGAAGGCGTTCGTCGCGCTCGACGAGCACACGATCCTGCACCACGCGTTGCGGGGCGTGTTCTCGGGGCCCGACGCGCAGACCATCGTCGTCGTGCCCGTCGGCTACGAGACCGAGGCCCTCGCCTCGGCGCGCGCCGCGGGCGGGCGCGACGACCGCGTGACGGTGGTCACGGGGGCGCAGACGCGTCAGCAGTCGGTCGCCGCCGGCCTCGCGGCGCTCGGCGCTGAGGTCGACATCGTCCTCGTGCACGACGCCGCCCGTGCGCTCACCCCGCCCGCCGTCTTCGACCGTGTGGTCGCCGCCGTCGCCGCGGGGGCGGCCGCTGTCATCCCCACCGTCCCGGTCGTCGACACCATCAAGCGCGTCGACACCGACGGCCGCGTCGTCGAGGGCGTCGACCGTTCCGAGCTCGCGGCCGCACAGACGCCGCAGGGCTTCCGCCGGGCCGAGCTCGAGGCGGCCGTGGCCGTGGCCGACGCGGATCACACCGACGACGCCGCACTGGTCGCGGCGGCCGGCCATGCGGTGGTCACGGTCGCGGGAGACGCGTCGTCGTTCAAGATCACCACCGCCCCCGATCTGCAGCGCGCCCGCGCGCTCGTTTCATCGTCGGCATCCGCCGAGGCCGCGAAGGACGTGCCCCGCGTCGGACTCGGCACCGATGTGCATGGATTCGGTGGAGACGGCACGCTCTGGCTCGCCGGCCTCGAATGGCCCGGGGAGCCGGCGCTGTCGGGGCACTCCGACGGTGACGCCGTCGCACACGCGATCGTCGATGCGCTGCTCGCCGCCTCCGGCCTCGGCGACATCGGAACCCACTTCGGCACCGATCGTCCGGAGTTCGCCGGGGCGCACGCCGAGGCGTTCCTGGCCCACACCCTCGGGCTGCTGCACACGGCGGGGTGGCGGGTCGGCAACGTCGCCGTGCAGGTGCAGGCCAATCGTCCGCGCTTCGCCGGACGACGCGAAGAGGCGGAGCGGGTGCTGTCGGCCGCGCTCGGCGGCGCACCCGTCGCGGTGAGTGCGACGACGACCGACGGTCTCGGCTTCACCGGCCGCACCGAGGGCGTCGCGGCCTTCGCCACCGCCCTGGTCGTTCCGATCTAGAGCTGCCTCGTCATGAAGGTCGACAGGGGGTCGGCCGCGTAGGGCGGGAAGGGCGGGCATTCGACGAATCCCTCGCTTGCGTACAGGCGTCGCGCCGCAAGAAAGTCATCGGTGCTCCCGGTCTCGAGCCACAGGCTCCGGATGCCGCGTTCCCGGGCGTCGTCGACGATGTGGCGCAGCAGCGCGCGGCCGATGCCCTGACCGAGGAAGCGGTCCACCACGCGCATCGACTTCACCTCTGCGCGGTCGGCGGTGAGGTCTTTGCACGCGCCGATACCGGCGAGTTCGTCGTCGACCCAGGCGGACCAGACGGTCACCCCCTCGGCGGTGAGCAGGTCGATGTCGAGCGCGTGCACGCTCTCGATCGGGGTGTTCTCGAGCATGCCGGCCAGGTGCGCGGCGACCAGGTCGCGGGTCTCGTCTCCGGAGAGGTCGTCGGGACGGATGATGAGGGGCATGTCGGCACCGTACCGAGCGCATGTTTCCCTCACATGTCGTCGTGAGGGGCGGCCGGTAGGCTAGGGCGGTGACTGTTCGGCTGTACGACACGAAGGCGCAGGTCCTGCGCGACTTCGTCCCTCTCGACCCCTCGAACGTCACGGTCTACGTCTGCGGACCGACGGTGCAGTCCGGGCCGCACATCGGGCACGTGCGCGCGGCGCTCGCCTTCGACCTCCTGCGCCGCTGGCTCGCCCACCGGTTCGGGCGCGTGACGTTCGTGCGCAACGTCACCGACATCGACGACAAGGTGCTCGCGAACGCCACCGACGCCGAGCCGTGGTGGGCCCTGGCGTATCGCATGGAGCTCGAGTTCTCTCGGGCCTACGCCGCCATCGGCATCCTCGCCCCCACGTACGAGCCGCGGGCGACCGCATCGATCACCCAGATGCAGGAGCTCATCGCCGAGCTCCTCGAGCGGGGGCACGCTTACGCCGCCGACGGCGACGTGTACTTCGACGTGCACTCCTGGGCCGCCTACGGCGAGCTCACCCGTCAGAGCCCGGATGCCATGGAATCGGCGGCCGACGCCGACCCCCGCGGCAAGCGCGACACGCGCGATTTCGCTCTGTGGAAGGGCGCGAAAGACGGGGAGCCCGAGTCGGCGATCTGGGCGTCGCCCTGGGGCGCGGGACGCCCGGGGTGGCACATCGAGTGCTCGGCCATGTCGCGGCGCTACCTCGGGCCCGAGTTCGACATCCACGGCGGTGGACTCGACCTGCGCTTCCCGCACCACGAGAACGAGATCGCCCAGTCGACCGCCGCGGGTGACGCCTTCGCGCGTTACTGGGTGCACAACGGACTCGTGACCGTCGACGGACAGAAGATGTCGAAGTCGCTCGGCAACTTCACCCTCGCGAGCGATGTCCTCGATGCGCGCGACCCGATGGTGGTGCGCTACGCGCTCGCTGCCGCGCATTACCGCTCGAACCTCGACATCTCCGACCGGGCCTTCGACGAGGCCGCCGCGGCGCTCGAGCGCATCTCGACCTTCGGGCAGCGCGCGCTCCGAGCCGCCGGCGCCGACCCGCTCGCAACCGTGCCGGGCGAGATCCCCGCAGATTTCGCTTCGGCGATGGACGACGACCTCGGAGTGCCCCAGGCTCTCGCCGTGCTGCACGAGACCGTGCGTGCGGGCAACGCGGCGATCGACGGGCACGACCTCGACGCCGCGATCACGGCTCACCGCTCCGTCGTCGCGATGCTCGGCATCCTGGGTCTGGATGCCTCGGAGCCCGCGGTCGCGACCGGGTCGACGGACATGGCTCTCGATGCCCTCGTGCAGACGATGATCGCCCAGCGATCGCAGGCGCGAGCCGACAAGGACTGGGCAGGGGCCGATCGCATCCGCGACGCCATCGCTGCCGCAGGAATCACGCTGGAGGACACTCCGGCCGGAACACATTGGAGTATCAATGCCTAAGCCAGGACGCCCGGGCGCGCGCAACACGGGCAAGAAGAAGGGTCCCCTGAAGGGCACCGGCGGGCACTCCCGCAAGGCGCTCGAGGGTCGGGGACCGACCCCCAAGGCCGAGGACCGCGCCTGGCACCCCGCCGGCAAGCGCAAGGCCGCCCAAGAGCGCTACGCCGCCGCCGGGGGCACGTCCAAGCCCGGCGTGCGCGCGGTCGGGGGGAACCAGAATCGCGGTGGCCGCGCCAAGGCGAACGACGACACCGAGACGGTCACCGGCCGCAACTCGGTGCTCGAAGCCCTGCGCGCGAAGATCCCCGCGACCGCGATGTACATCGCGCAGCGCGTCGAGATGGACGACCGCGTCAAAGAGATGCTGTCGATCGCGACCAACCGCGGCATCCCGGTGCTCGAGGTCACGCGCCCCGAGCTCGACCGTATGGCCGGCTTCGACGGCGTGCACCAGGGAGTGGCCCTCAAGGTCCCCCCGTACGCCTACGCGCACCCGCAGGACCTGCTCGAGCAGATCGTCGACCGCGGCGAGCTGCCGCTTCTCGTCGCCCTCGACGGCATCACCGATCCTCGCAACCTCGGCGCGATCATCCGCTCCACCGGTGCCTTCGGCGGACAGGGTCTGATCATTCCGCAGCGCCGGTCGGCGAGCGTCAACTCCGCGGCGTGGAAGACGAGTGCGGGAGCTGCCGCGCGCATCCCCGTGGCGCTCGCGGCGAACCTCACCGCGACGCTCAAGGAGTTCAAGAAGCAGGGCGTGTTCGTGCTCGGGCTCGACGGTGACGGCGACGTGTCGCTGCCCGCCCTCGCCCTCGCCGACCGTCCCGTCGTGATCGTCGTGGGTTCCGAGGGCAAGGGGCTGTCGCGCCTCGTCACCGAGACCTGCGACCAGGTCGTGTCGATCCCGATCTCGACCGCCACCGAGTCGCTCAACGCCGGCATCGCGGCATCCGTCGCGCTGTACCAGGTGTCGTCGCTGCGCGCCGCCCACTGACCGTCGAGAGGAACACCATGCCCCGCATCGCTGTCATCGGAGGCACCGGCTACGCCGGGAGCCACATCGTCACCGAGGCCGTCCGCCGCGGCCACACCGTCGTCTCCGTCGCCCGTTCGGTCCCGGCCGAGCGCGTCGAGGGTGCGACGTACATCGAGGGCACCGTCCTCGACGTGCCCGGTCTCGTCGCCGAACTCGAAGGCGTCGAGGTCGTCGTGTCGGCGGCCGCCCCGCGCGGCGACATGGAGGGCAAGCTCCGCCCCGCCATCGCCCAGCTGGCCACCGCGCTGCCCGACGGGGTGCGTCTGGGAGTCATCGGCGGCGCCGGCGGCTCGCTCGTCGCCGACGGTGGTCCTCGCCTCATCGACACCGACGGCTTCGCCGAGGAGTACAAGCCCGAAGCCCGCGAGGCCATCGGCATGCTCGAAGACCTGCAGGCCGACGACACCGGCCGCGACTGGTTCTACGTGCACCCGGCCGGGGGCTTCGGCTCGTGGGCACCGGGGGAGCGCACGGGAACCTATCGCGACGGCGGCGACGTGCTCGTCGTCGACGACAACGGCGACTCGTTCATCGGTGGTGCCGATTTCGCGGTCGCCGTCCTCGACGAGATCGAGAACCCGCGCCACTCCCGGGGACGCTTCACCGTCGGTTACTGAGGCCCTCCACGGTTCGAGGCCGTGGCATCCCGGATTCGTCCCGGATGCCACGGCCTCGCCGTTTCAGACGAGATCGCGCCAGTCGACGGCGTCCGTGTCGGTCGTGGGCACCGCGCCGGTCTCGGGCGCGTCGACGTCGGACACCGTAGCGAGCGACATCGTGTCGGTCGGCGGCCCCATGACCGTGGCCTCGTCGCGCCGGTGGCGCAGCACGTCGTCGATGTAGGAGGCGACCACCTCGGCCAGGGGCACGGAGCGCCCCCGCGCCTGTGACATGTACCAGCGGTGCTCGAGCACCTGGTGGAAGACCTCGGCCGGTTCGAGCTTGGCGCGCAGGTCCCACGGGATCGCCATCACGATCGGCTCGAACACGCGCGTGAGCCACTCGTGCGCGACCATCTCTTCGTCGGCGCCGAGACGCGACACCCGGGCGCGGAACTCGTCGAGGTCGTTCAGCAGGCGTCGCGCCTGGTTCTCTTCGACATCGAGACCGGTGAGGCGCAGGAGCCGCCGCTGGTGGTGGCCCGCATCGACGACCTTGGGCTGGATGGACACCTGCGTGCCGTCGCTCGCGGTGCGGATCGACATCTCGCCGATGTCGAATCCGAGCGCGTTCAGGCTGTGCACGCGCTCGGTGATACGCCAGGACTCGTCGACGGCGAAGGTCTCTTTGTCGGTGAGGGCCGCCCACAGCGAGTGGTACGACGCCACCAGTCCGTCGGCGATCGCCACGGCATCCACACCGCCCTCGAGTCGCCCGCCGGCCTCGAGGTCCATGATCTCGCCGGCGATGTTGGTGCGCGCGATGTCGAGATCGTGGGCGCGCTGGCCGGGACTCAGGCGGTTGCCGTGCAGCTCGCCCGTCTCGGCGTCGACGAGGTATGCCGCGAACTCGCCGGCGTCGCGGCGGAAGAGGGTGTTCGACAGCGACACGTCACCCCAGTAGAAGCCCACGTTGTGCAGCCGCACGAGCAGTACCGCGAGGGCGTCGACGAGACGCGTGGCGGTGTGCGGGCGCAGCACCTGCGTGAAGAGGGCGCGGTAGGGGAGTGAGAAGCGCAGGTGCGAGGTGACCAGCGCCGCCGGCAACGGGCGGCCCGAGGCGTCGGTGCGCCCGGCGATGACGGCCACCCGCTCGACGCACGGCGACGCGAGACGGTCGAGGTTGCCCAGCATGTCGTACTCGCGACGCGCCATCTCTTCGGTGGTCTCTTTGATCGCCACGACCCGGCCCGACAGGTTGGCGAAGCGCACCAGGTGGCGGGAGATGCCCTTGGGCAGGGCGACGATGTGGTTGCTGGACCAGTCGGCGAGCCCCGTCGACCACGGCAGTTGCAGCAGGCCCGGGTCGACGGTGCTGGCGGTGATGCTGAGCGAGTCGCTCACGGTACCTCCGGAAAAAGCGGTGCGGCGCGCCCCTGCCCCCGATGAATCGGGAACCGGGACGCGCCGCGACGGTGCGTCAGGTCAGGCCGAAGCGATGGCCCGGTCGGTCAGGCGGTCGCCCGACTCGAGGTCGAACACGTGGATGTGGCCGGGGACCGGCGCCAGCACGACCGTCTCGCCCGCGTTGGGGTGACGGCGGCCGTCGACGCGCGCGACGAGGTCGGTGCGCTTGCCGTTGATGTCGGTGTGGCCGTACAGGTAGCCGTCGGCGCCGAGCTCCTCGACGAGGTCCACGACGACCTTGAGGCCGCGGCCGTCGGCCGGGGCGACCTGGATGTCTTCGGGACGCACACCGATGGTGACCTCGGAGCCGTGCGCCTTGCCGATGGTGTCGGCCTCGACGGGAACGACCATGTCACCGAACTGCACGCCGCCTTCGGCGAGGTCGACGGTGAAGAGGTTCATCGCGGGCGAGCCGATGAAGCCGGCCACGAAGACGTTCTTGGGCGTCTCGTACAGGTCGCGCGGGGTACCGACCTGCTGGAGCAGGCCGTCCTTGAGCACGGCGATGCGGTCGCCCATGGTGAGCGCCTCGGTCTGGTCGTGCGTGACGTAGACCGTGGTGACGCCGAGGCGGCGCTGCAGCGACGCGATCTGCGTACGCGTCTGCACGCGGAGCTTGGCGTCGAGGTTCGACAGCGGCTCGTCCATGAGGAACACCTGGGGCTGACGCACGATGGCGCGACCCATGGCGACGCGCTGACGCTGGCCACCCGAGAGGGCCTTCGGCTTGCGCGTGAGGTACTGCTCGAGGTCGAGGAGCTTGGCGGCTTCGAGCACGCGAGCGGCACGCTCTTCCTTGCCGATGCCGGCGATCTTGAGCGCGAAGCCCATGTTCTCGGCGACGGTCATGTGGGGGTACAGCGCGTAGTTCTGGAAGACCATCGCGATGTCGCGGTCCTTCGGGGGCACGTCGGTGACGTCGCGGTCACCGATCATGATGCGGCCCGAGTTGACCTCTTCGAGGCCCGCGAGCATGCGCAGCGAGGTGGACTTTCCGCAGCCGGAGGGGCCGACGAGAACCAGGAACTCGCCATCGGCGACGTCGAGGCTGAGCTTGTCGACGGCGGCGCGGGTTCCGCCGGGGTACAGACGGGTTGCGTTGTCGAACGTGACGGACGCCATTTTTTCTTCTCCTTCACCGGCAGGTACGTGCCGGACGATCCGTAGTGAATGGAAAACGGGGGCGACCCCGTGCGCCCGACAGTGGACGCAAGGGTCAGTATGCCACGTGTCTGGTCATTTCCCAGACTGCCTAGCTAGCATCGGTGCTCGTTCGCTCACCCGTGCGTCCCCCCAATTTCCTGCGGCAGAAGTCCGTGCCCGAGAGGTTCCATGTCCAACGACCAGTCACCGAATTCGCCCGCCGAGCGCGACCGCCGCGGGGCGGTCCGCGAGAAGGCGCAGCAGGTCAAGGCGAAGCAGACGCGCTGGCGAATCGCGCGTCGCTCCTTGATCGGCGTCGGTGCGGTGGCCGTCGTTGCCGTGGGTGCCGTCGCGGTGACCTCGGCCCTCAGCTCGCACGACCCGCGTTCCCAGGCGCTGCCGGGAGCTGCGGCCGACGACGGCTTCATGGTGTCGAGCGCCTCGGGCGTCGCCGACCCGGGCGCGCAGCAGACGATCGACGGCAATGCGGCCACGATGGCCGCGGGTGCGGAGCCGACGGCGGAACCCACGCCGACCCCCACGGGGACGGCGTCCCCCGTCGACATCCGCGTGTACGTCGACTACATGTCGACCGAGGCCCGCGAGTTCGAGACGGCCAACGCCGACCAGCTGTCGAAGTGGGTAGGTGACGACGCTGCCTCGCTGACGTACTACCCCGTCGCGATGCTCACCTCGAAGTCGAACGGCACCAAGTACAGCCTGCGCGCCGCCGGCGCGGCCGCGTGCGTGGCCACCCATGCGTCGGATCGCTTCTTCGCGTACAACCACGAGCTGCTCACGAATCAGCCCGCGGTCGACTCCGACGGCTACAGCGATCAGCAGCTCGCCGACATGGCGCAGGGCGCGGGAGTGGGCGACATCGCCGCCGTGCGCACCTGCATCGAAGACGAGACGTACACCGGGTGGGCGAAGGCCGCGACAGATCGCGCCATCAAGGGACTCCCCAACACCAACGGTCAGGCACTGACGGCCACCCCGACGGTGCTGGTCAACGGAACGCCGTACGTGGGACGCATGGATGACGCGAAGGAATTCGCGCAGTTCGTGCTCACGGTCGACAGCAACGCCTACTACTCGACCGCTACGCCGACCCCGTCGGTGACGGCGACGCCCGTAGGCTGAATCGCTATCCCGCCGGTGAACGCATCGCTGTACGATTCAGGTGACATGGACCAGATCGAGGATTCCCCGCCGCGCCGTTCCGGCGCGCAGCTGGAGGAGTGGGTGCAGGAGTTCCGCGAGCAGGGACACTTGTTCGCCGGCCGGTTGAAGGTCGTCGAACAAGAAGACGCCGACAGCCAGGACACCGGTCTCGTGGTCATGAGCCTCATGAACGCCAAGGCGTCGATCTACATGCAGCCGAAGGGCTACGACCAGCCCCTGTGGGAGGCGACCCTGACGGGACGTCCCGAAGACCTGACGCTCTCGCCGCACGACATGGCGAGCCTCGCGGCAGAGCTCGTCGTGGCGGGCAACCTCTGCTCGTTCCTGCAGTGGAAGTCGCTCGAATGGGATCGAGAGAGCGGAACACACACCTGAGGTCGGGTGTGTCCTGAGGGACGCCCTAGACTCGTGGCCCGAGGCTCCTCGTCGCCTCACGCCGGCTTGGCGCAATTGGTAGCGCACCGTACTTGTAATACGGGGGTTGCAGGTTCAAGTCCTGTAGCCGGCACGTAAAATCCCGATAAGGTGCGTGTCGCCAAGAGCCAGGACCACGGCAAGCGTGGCGAGCTCACGGTTTGATCGGCGTTTCCAACTTCTTTTGGCTTACGAAGCCTGCCTGCGGTCGTTGGCACGCGTGTGTGACATTTCGGCTTATGCTCGCCGAGTGGGGGAAAAGTGGGCGGCGGCAGTCGCGCCGGTCAAGCGATTGCTCGGTAACTGGATGGACGACACTGGCACTAACAAGGCCGACATAGCTGACGTCGTCGTTCCCGTCGTTGCCGCGGCTATGGCGCTGGTGAGCGGCGTCCTGATTGAAATCTCACCACTCGACGAGGGCTGGGATTCTCTCAAGAGGGTCGAGACTATTGTCGCGCTGGTGAGTAGCGTCGCAACAGCAGTAGTCACGGGCGTTGCGGCCAAGCGATCACTCTCGACCCGCAAAGATGCTCGCGGAGCGATCAGTAGCTTCAGTAACTCGCTCACCGGCGCAGCCGATGCTGTCGACGGATTGATGAAATCGGAGCGGACTCTCGCTGACCGAGACCGCTTCATCGACGCAATGCTGCTACAGGCCACCTCCCTCATGCCCATCTCGCAATGCCGTGCAACTTTGTACAGCCTCGAGGAAGCGGAGAACGACGGTTCGGTCGACGACTTCTATCTCAAGATCGTGGGCCGATCTAAGGGCCGGCCAGACAAGGCCCGCGCGCAGTTCCAACCTGACACGGAGCACGGCGCCGCTATCATCTCAATCGTCCGAAACGGTCAGTCGCGTTTTGTCTCCGATCACCGTAATTGTGACTTCCCGGTAGAGCGTGACAAGGAGGCTATGTGGAGGTCGTTCTGCGTCGTTCCGGTGGGCACGCCGGGACGCGTTTGGGGAGCCTTGTTCCTTGATGCCGACAAGAAGACTGAGTTCACGAGCGATAAAAAGGCCGTCGCGATGTCCATCGCTCGTTTTGTAGAGATCGGCATCGAGCTTCTCGCTTCGGCTGCTGCAGATGTCCAGCCCGAGTTCGACGAAGCCAGAAAGCAGCTCGACGGCGTCGCTCCCGCCACTGTCGGAAGGGCGTCGTATACTCCGAGCAAGAAGGCAGGTGATTGACGATGGCGAACCTCAACGATGTTGCCGCGTACGTACTCCAGCACTTTCGCAACCAGAGCATCTCGACGATGAAGCTGCAGAAGCTCTGCTACATCGCGCAAGGTTGGTCGTTGGCCCTTCGGCGTCGTCGACTCTTCGACGCGCACTTTGAAGCATGGCGAAACGGGCCTGTCGCGCCCGGTCTGTACGCCAACCACCGCGGCAAGTACAGCGTCTCGTCCTGGCCGTGGGGGGATCACAAGGCGATCGAGCTCGACGAGCGCATCGTGCTCGATGCTGTCTTGGCGAATTACGAGGCGCTGACAGGCCCCCAACTGAGCGCGTTGACACACAAGCCAGGCACACCGTGGAGCTTGACTAGGGCCGAGGCTGGAGTGCTTGACGGGGAGGCTTGCCAGGTTGAGATATCCGAAAGTCTCATCGCCGAGCACTACTCGAACGCTCTCGAGGCGACGCCCCGCGACCGTTAGTAACGCGCAGTCAAGCATCGCCACGCCACCGCTCAGCAGCTGGGGCGGTTCTCATAACGAGCGAGATAGCAGTCGAGACGGAACTTGAGCTACCGCAGGTCCGCGATGTACCTCATCGGCGTAGCTGCGCTAAGTCGTCTATGTCTCTTCGGTGCCGAGCTGTTCTCGCGTGGCTTCGATGCCGAGCGCGTCGCGCACGACCGTCGCCCCCGTCTCGCGAAAGCTCTTTTGGGTCGTGCCCTCCCACGTCGTACTTCGCAGCACGGCCCGCCAGGTCGTGCGGTAGTTGTTCGGATGCCGGAACGTGCCGACGCTGGACGGGAAGACGTCTTGGCCGGCAGCTCGAGCTCGCGATAGCCGGCGTCGCTCTTCGTGAAGTCTTGCACGAAGAACTTGCCGTCCCGGTCCTGGGCGATCGTGCGCCGGACGGCTACCCAGCGAGCGGCGAGATCGAGCACGTCCCGCTGCAGGGCGAGCAGCTCGCCCGTGCGCGTGCCGGTGCCGATGATCATGCTCGTCGAGTCGACGAGGCCGCTCGGGCGCGACGTGGGAGATGATCTCCTGCATCACGCGACTCGGTCCCGGCGTCCCACAGCTCGAAGCGGTCGAGTATGCCGCGCACCGCGGCGAGATCCGGGGCGGCCGCACGGGCGCAGTGCTTGGGCTCGGGTGCGGGGACGTCCGTCATGGGGTCAGCGCGTATTGCGGACGAGCGCGACGGCGTTCGATCGAGCACCCCGCTCACGCGAAAAGCGCCCGCCTCTCACAGGGGCGGGAAGTGCGCGATCCGGTGAGGTGAACGCGACCGAGACCCGGTCGTCGCCGGGCGTGCGATCGGCTCCGTTCCGCCGTCGTCATCCCAGTGCTCCAGAGCAGTGGCGTCGGAGCCGGGCTGTGCTTCTCGTGGGCTGTCCTTGTCGCGTTTCGATTGCGTCGTCGTGGGTGGGGAGTAGCCGTGCCAATGGTCGCCCGCGGTCTGATCCCAGCTGTCCCACTCGCCATTGCGTCGCAGCGTCGCCAGGTGGCCGCCCTCGTCATCCCAGTTCTCTGCGGCGATCTCGTCGTCGTGCTCCTTGTCGCCCATGGTTCGGACTGTACGCCGCGGCCGCAGTGGCGGATAGGGGTGCATGCCGCACGCCCGCCGGCGCGAACCGAGTCCTGCCGGGGCGTCGCCCGAAAAGAGGACAGACAAACCAGTAGTCGAATGGGTATCCTCGCCATTACCTACCCGCGTACCCTACGCGCACCGCTCCGATGGCGTAGCCACGCGACGGTCCGCTCGCCCAAGGGAGTGGGAACAATGGCTCTACCGCGAACCGTCACACATGCCTACCGAATGCCCGGCGGGTGGGAGAAGCTCGCCCGACATCGACTCACCATCGACTACGCGCGCGAGCTGCGCACCGCCGGCTTCACCCTCATGCGGATACGCAGCGGATGGGGGAGCAGCCGCGAACGCTCGATCGCCACTTACCTGCAGCGGCACGAGGTGCCCGCCACCTGACATCCCGCCGCGTTGCGGTTCTCGCCCGTCGCCGAGCGATCACGAGAACAGTCGTGCGAGATCGACGACGAGGATCGCTGCTGCCACGATCGCCGACAGGCCCGCGAGCAGCGCGCCTACGATCGCGCCCCAGCGCAGGGGCCCGGGCCGCCTGCCCGCCTCCAGCGCGAACAGCAGGGCGCACAGGGCCACGGCGACCATGAGCAGGTCGCCCACCATGCCCGCCGGGGCCCAGACCGCGGTCGCGAGCGCGATCACCCCCGCCGCCAGCGCGGCCAGGTGACGCGTCTGGTGCGCCGGTGCCTCGCTCATCGCCCGCTGTCCTCCGTCAGCGCGAGCGCACGCGCAACCAGCGCACCTCGTGCGCGGCGAGCGGAAGGCCCGCGCCCAACCAGGTCGGAGCGCCCGAGACGAGGTCCAGGGCCTCGGGTCGAAGGCCCGAGAGGGTGAGCGCGTCGACGGTCACCGGGCTGTCGGCGACGTTCGCCATGACGACAACGTCGAAGCCCGCGTCGCCGGGGCGGACGAAGGCCACGATCGACGCCACGTGCGCGTCGAAGGCGATGAGCTCGTTGCCGGCGAGCTCGGGGGTCGACCGACGAACGGCGAGCAGGCGCGCCAGTCGTGCGAAGACGCGTCCGGCCGGGGTCCCGGCATCCGCGCGATCCGCGTAGTTCTGTGCGGGGCGGAACGGGCGGTGCACCCAGCGGCTGTCGCCCGACTCTTCGGGGCGGTCGGCGAAGCCGTAGTCGTTGAGCTGCGCGACCTCGTCGCCGAGGTACAGCAGCGGGATGCCGCCGGTCGACAGAGCGAGCGCGTGCGCGAGGACGACGCGGTCCTCACCCGCGGAGTCGCCCGCCTCGATACCGGCGAGCGAGGCGGTGGTCCCGGTCACGCGCGCGTCGCCCGTGCGCGGGTTCTCCTGGAACGGCACGCCGCGGGCGAACGTTCCCTCGGCGCGCCCGACGTAGAAATCATTGAGGAAGCGGCGGTGCGGGTAGCCGTCGATGCCGAGCTCGGCGGCATCCTCGTCGGCGAAGGTCCACCCGATGTCGTCGTGGCTGCGCACGTAGTTGACCCACGCGGTGCCGTCGGGCAGGGCGTGGCGACGCTCGAGCGCCTGCTGCAGCAGGCGTCCGTCGCGGGTGGCGAGCGCCTCCCACGTGAGGGCCATCTGCAGCGGGTTGTACGAGATCTGGCACTCGTCGGGCGAGATGTACGAGATCACCTCGTCGGGGTGCACGATCGCCTCCGACTTGAACAGCAGGCCGGGCGCGGCCATGCGCAGCACCGCATTGAAGGCCTGGAGCAGCAGATGCGCCTCGGGCAGCGACTCGCAAGTCGTGCCGAGCCGCTTCCAGATGAAGGCCACGGCATCCATCCGCAGGATCTCGACGCCCTGGTTCGCGAGGAACAGCATCTCGCCGGCCATCGCCTCGAAGACGGCGGGGTTGGCGTAGTTGAGGTCCCACTGGAAGTGGTAGAACGTCGACCAGATCCAGCGCCCGTCGTCGAGCTGCACGAAGGACCCCGGGTGGTCGTCGGGGAAGATCTCGCGCGTGGTCCGCTCGTACGCGTCGGGCATCTCGCGGTCGGGGAAGATCAGGTAGAAATCCTCGTACGCCGGGTCACCGGCGATGGCCTTCCGCGCCCACCGGTGCTCGTTGCTGGTGTGGTTGAAGATGAAGTCGACCACCAGCGAGATTCCGGCGCGGCGGAGGTCGGCGGCGAGCTCGGAGAGTTCCTGCATCGTGCCGAGCTTCGGGTTCACGCGGCGGTAGCTCGACACCGCGTACCCGCCGTCGCTGTTCCCCTCCGGGCTCTCGAACAGCGGCATGAGGTGCAGATAGGTCAGGCCCAGTTCCTGGAAGTAGGGGATGGCCTCCCGGATGCCGCCGAGTCCTCCCGCGTAGCGATCGACGTAGCAGACGCCACCGAGCATGCGCTCGCTCTCGAACCATCCGGGCTCGCTCTCGCGCTCGCGGTCGATGGCCTTCAGCTCGGTCGGACGCAACGCCCACGAACGTCGGGCGAGATCGACGACGGATGCCAATCGCTCGCGGCCGTCGGGACGCTCGCCGTACAACTGCACGAAGAGATCGTGCAGGCGCGGCAGGTGGGCCTCCACGTGGGGGAGGAATTCGCGGTCGACGCCGTCGGCGAGGAGATCGGCGATGATCTCGGAGACGTCGTCGTGGTCGGTGCGCAACTGGGTCACGGGGAAAGCCTGGTGCATCGGTGCCCCTCCGGTCGACAGCGACGTGCCCGGCGCTGGCCGTGGCGTGAGTTCTGCGCCGGGCGGTGCCGCCGTCCGCAACGCCGCCGCCGTCATACGATCGACGATGGCCCGACCCTCGGGCGCGAGGGGAGTGCGGTGTCGGAGCGCGGTTCGGTCGGTGTCGCCGTGGCGGGAGCGGTGCTCATCGGCGCCCTCACGGCCCTGCAGGCGAGAATCAACGGCACCCTCGGCGCCGAGATCGGTGACGGCATCGTCGCCGCCGCGATCTCGTTCAGCTCGGGACTGCTCATCCTCGTCGCGCTGTCGGCGCTGGTGCCCGAGGGGCGACGCGGGTTCGGGCGTTTGGTCTCCGGCATCCGATCCCGCTCGATCCCGCCCTGGATGCTGCTGGGGGGTCTGGCCGGGGCGTTCACCGTCGCCAGCCAGGGCCTGACGGTCGCCACCATCGGCGTGGCGTTGTTCACCGTCGGCTTCGTCGCCGGGCAGACCACGGGCGGACTCGTTCTCGACCGGGTCGGCTACGGCCCGGCGGGGGTCGTTCCCGTCACCGTGCGCCGTCTCGTCGGCGCCGTTCTCGCCATCGCCGGTGTGATCGTGTGCCTGTCGGGCGATGCGCTGGGGGGAGTGCCGCTGTGGATGCTGGTCGTCCCCGCCATCGCCGGTGCGGGCGTGGCCTGGCAGCAGGGGACGAACGGGCGTCTGCGGGTGCGCGTCGAGAGCCCGCTGACCGCGACGCTGGTCAACTTCGTCGGCGGAACGGCGGTGCTCGTCGTGGCCGCGGTGGTGCACGTGGGGGTGGTGGGCGCCCCACGCGTCATCCCCACCGAGCCCTGGCTGTACGTGGGTGGAGCCGTCGGGGTCGTCTACATCTTCCTGTCGGCGGTGGTCGTTCGCCGCACGGGCGTGCTGCTGCTCGGCCTCGGGTCAGTCGTGGGGCTTCTGAGCACGTCGGTGCTGCTCGACGCCCTCTGGCCTGCCCCCGCCGCCCCATCGACCCCCGTCGCCCTGCTCGCGTCCGCGGTCGCGATCGTCGGTGTCATCGTCGCGGCGGTCCCGTGGCGCCGCCGCCGGCCGTGAGCCGGAGCCCGGTCAGCGGATGACGCGCGCCGCCCGCCCGTGAACGACGACGCCGCCGGGGGGACGAGCCCCACCGGCGGCGTACGACGAAGACGGATCGATCAGAGGTGCGCGTCGTCGGCGGCGCGACGCTTCTTGCTCCCGGGCAGACGCGAGATGTGCTTCGCGGCGTCCACGGTCTTGCGACGCACCGGGCGCGAGCGCGGCGGCTTGCCTCCGACGTAGAGCCAGCCGAGCAGCACCTCGCCCTTCGACAGGCCGTGCGCCTTGGCGAGCGCCTTGCTGCGTGTGTTGTCGTCGGTGCGCCAGAACACGCCGAAGCCGGCTTCGTCGAGCGCGAGGCTCAGCATGTGGGCGACGCCCGAGGCCACGGCCTCCTGCTCCCACGCGGGGATCTTCTTCGACTCGAGGTTCGCGACCACGGCGATGATCAGGGGAGCGCGGCGGGGCTTCGAGGAGTAGCCCTTCTTACCGTCGGCCTTGTTCAATGCGCGGGCCAGCAGGTCGCGGTCGCTCCCGCGGATCTCGATGATCCGCCAGGGACGCAGCGTCTTGTGGTCGGCGACGCGACCCGCGGCCGCGACGAACGCCTCGAGCTCGGGGCCGGTGGGGGCGAGGTCGGTGACCTTCGACCACGACCGGCGGTCGCGCATCGCCTCGAGTGCGCTCACGCCGTCTCTTCCGGGGTGAAGTTCAACGACAGCGAGTTCATGCAGTACCGGTCGCCGGTGGGCGTGCCGAAACCATCGGGGAACACGTGTCCGAGGTGCGAACCGCAGTTGGCGCAGCGCACCTCGGTGCGCTGCATGCCGTGGCTGTTGTCGTCGATGAGCTCGACGGCCTCGGGACGCACCGACTCGTAGAAGCTCGGCCACCCGCAGTGCGAGTCGAACTTCGTTCCGCTCTGGAACAGCTCGGAGCCGCACGCGGCGCAGGTGTAGAAACCGGAGCGGCTCTCATCGAGCAGTTCACCGGTCCACGCGCGTTCGGTTCCGGCCTGGCGCAGCACCGCGTACTGCTCGGGCGAAAGCTCTTCGCGCCACTGGTCGTCGGTCTTGTCGACGGCGTAAGTCATGGGATCTTCCTCTCTCCGGTCCCTATTCTCTCGTGCCGGGGGCCGGTCAGGTCGGCGCGGCATAATCTGCGGAATGCAGCAGGATGCCGTGGAAGCCGTCGTCGATCGCTATGGGCGCTTCGCCCGCGACGAGGCGCCGGGTCGTTCGGCGGTGTACGAGGGGTGGGCGCGGCGCGTCGTCGACGACACCGCGGTGGCCGAGGCTCTCGCCCGGATCGCGGAGACGCGGCGTCAGCCCCCGCTCGTCTTCGCGGTGATGCGGCTGCTGGGCGCACCAGAGGACGATGTCGACGCGTGGGCCGCGTGGGTCGTCGCCCACGCCGATCAGGTGGTCGTCGAGTGCGGGCGTCGAAGCGTGCAGACCAACGAGCCGCTCCGGTGCGCCGCGTTGCTGCCGGCGCTCTCGCTCATCGAGGGGCCGATCGCGTTGCTCGAGGTGGGGGCGAGCGCGGGCCTGTGCCTGTACCCCGACCGGTACTCCTATCGCTACCGCCGCGGCGAGGAGGTCATCGCGCTCGACCCCGCCGACGGCCGCAGCCCGGTCGTGCTGGAGTGCGAGCTCGAGGGGCACCCCGACCTGCGTATGCCGGACGTCGTGTGGCGGGCCGGCATCGATCTGAACCCCCTCGACGCCCGAGCCGCCGACGATCGTGCGTGGCTCACGGGCCTGGTGTGGCCGGGCGAAGAGGGGAGGCGTGAGCGCATCGCCGGTGCACTCGACATCGCGACGGCCGATCCGCCCCTTCTCGTCGCGGGCGAGGGGGCGGCGGCCCTTCCCGCCCTCGCGGCGCAGGCTCCCCGCGGAGCGACGCTGGTGGTCACGACGCCCGGCGTGCTCGCCCACATCCCGCGCGCCGGGCGCGCCCCCGTCATCGCGGCCGCGCGGGCCGCGGGGCGGTGGATCACGCTCGACGCCGCGGCACTGCACGACGGCTGGACGCACCCCCCTCGCATCCGACGGGGCGGGTTCGCGCTCGCGCTCGACGGCGACGTGCGCGCCGAGGTCGATCCGCTCGGGGCGTGGGTGGCGTGGCATCCGGAATCGACGGGCGGTGCGCAGTAGCGTCGAAGCGTGCCCCTGTCGGACCGTGATCGCGCCTTCCTCACCTTCGAGGGTGAATGGCGACGCCATGGGGGTGCGAAAGAGGAGGCGATCCGCGCCGAATTCGCGCTGACGCCGGCCCGGTACTACCAGCTGCTCGGTCGCCTCATCGACACCCCCGAAGCCCTCGCGTCCGACCCCATGCTGGTGCGTCGCCTGCGCCGACGCCGCGATGACGCGGCCGCGCAGCAGCGCGCACGCCTCGGCCGCACCGCCACCCGGTGACGGGTGCGCGCGGGTCGGACCGGTAGCATCGTCCAATGGCCAGATCGACCTTCCCGCGGGATCGCTTCGACGACCTGCCGGCCGATGCGGGTCGCGTCGGCGCCCACCGCGCCGAGAATCCCCGGCTGCGCGGGTGGATCATCTTCCTGTGGGCGGCCATCGCCACCCTCGCCCTGATCATCGCCGGCATCTTCGGCTCGCTGGTGGTGTCGGGTCGCATCTCGTTCGGCTCCGGGCCCGCGCCGGTGCCCACCGTCTCGGCGGAACCCACGACGCCCGCCGTCGTCGACACGTCGTACTCGGTGGTCGTTCTCAACGGCACGGCCGACGAGGGACTCGCCGCCGCCGTGCGCGACCAGATCGTGGCGGCCGGATGGCCGGGTGAGGGCGTCGAGACCGGTGACTCCGACAGCACCGACTTCGCCGAGACGACGATCTACTACCTCCGCGACACCGACGAGGCGGCAGCCCAGGGCCTGGCCCAGACCATCGGGGGCGCGCAGATCGCGCAGAGCGACTTCCTGCAGCCGACCGACGACCCCAGCACCCCCGACGACGAGAGCGCCGTGAAGCGGCTCGTCGTCGTCATCGGCCTCGATCGCGCCGCCGGTCAGGCGTCGCCGTCGACCGCTCCCTGACCCCTCGACGGCCGCGTGTTTCCGCGGCGTAACAAGTTCGCGGCCTGCGCGTCAACAATGGGCCGAGCGGCCGGTGCGGCGGGATCACGCGTGCTTACGATGACCTCGTCATTCAGCAACGGGAGATTCGCATGACGCAGGGCACTGTCAAATGGTTCAACGCCGAGAAGGGCTTCGGCTTCATCACCGTCGCCGACGGCCAGGACGTCTTCGTCCACTACTCGAGCATCGAGATGTCGGGTTTCCGCGTTCTCGAGGAGGGCCAGGCCGTCGAGTTCACCGTCGGCACCGGGCAGAAGGGCCCCCAGGCGGAGTCGGTGCGACTGGCCTGATCACCGTTTCCCGACGCCACGGCATCCGATCCCGGATGCCGTGGCGTCGTCGTTTCCGCGCGGGTGGGCGGCTTGCACTCCCCAGGGGCGAGTGCCAGAATGAGTTAGCACTCGCTTTCGTCGAGTGCCAAAATCAGCAGTCACCCGTCCGGGAGGGACGACACACTTATGGCAAAGATCATCGCTTTCGACGAAGAGGCCCGACGCGGTCTCGAGCGTGGCCTCAACACGCTGGCCGACGCCGTCAAGGTGACCCTGGGCCCCCGCGGTCGCAACGTCGTGCTCGAGAAGAAGTGGGGCGCCCCCACGATCACGAACGACGGCGTCTCGATCGCCAAGGAGATCGAGCTCGACGACCCGTACGAGAAGATCGGCGCCGAGCTGGTCAAGGAGGTCGCCAAGAAGACCGACGACGTCGCGGGTGACGGCACCACCACCGCCACCGTTCTCGCCCAGGCGCTCGTGCGCGAGGGCCTGCGCAACGTCGCGGCCGGCGCAGACCCCATCTCGCTCAAGAAGGGCATCGAGAAGGCCGTCAAGGCCGTCACCGACGAGCTCCTGGCCTCGGCCAAAGAGGTCGAGTCGAAGGAGCAGATCGCGGCTACCGCATCGATCTCCGCCGCCGACCCGGCCATCGGCGCACTCATCGCCGAAGCCATCGACAAGGTGGGCAAGGAAGGCGTCGTCACCGTCGAGGAGAGCAACACCTTCGGCACCGAGCTCGAGCTCACCGAGGGCATGCGCTTCGACAAGGGGTACATCAACCCCTACTTCGTCACCGACCCCGAGCGTCAGGAAGCGGTCTTCGAAGACCCGTACATCCTGATCGCCAACCAGAAGATCTCCAACATCAAGGACCTTCTGCCCATCGTCGACAAGGTGATCCAGGAGGGCAAAGAGCTCCTCATCATCGCCGAAGACGTCGAGGGCGAAGCTCTCGCGACGCTGGTGCTCAACAAGATCCGCGGCATCTTCAAGTCGGTGGCCGTCAAGGCTCCCGGTTTCGGCGACCGTCGCAAGGCTCAGCTGCAGGACATCGCGATCCTCACCGGCGGACAGGTCATCACCGAAGAGGTGGGCCTCAAGCTCGAGAACGCCACGGTCGACCTGCTCGGCCGTGCGCGCAAGGTCATCATCACCAAGGATGAGACCACGATCGTCGAGGGTGCGGGCGAGTCCGAGCTGATCGAGGGTCGCGTGACCCAGATCCGTCGCGAGATCGAGAACACCGACAGCGACTACGACCGCGAGAAGCTCCAGGAGCGCCTCGCCAAGCTCGCGGGCGGCGTCGCCGTCATCAAGGCGGGCGCGGCCACCGAGGTCGAGCTCAAGGAGCGTAAGCACCGCATCGAAGACGCCGTGCGCAACGCCAAGGCCGCCGTCGAAGAGGGTGTCGTCGCCGGTGGTGGCGTCGCGCTCATCCAGGCCGGCAAGACCGCGCTCGCGACCCTCGACCTCGTCGGTGACGAGGCCACGGGTGCGAACATCGTCCGCGTCGCCATCGAGGCCCCGCTCAAGCAGATCGCGCTGAACGCCGGTCTCGAGCCCGGTGTCGTGGCGAACAAGGTCGCGGAGCTCCCCGTGGGCCACGGCCTGAACGCCGCGACGGGCGAGTACGGTGACCTGTTCGCACAGGGCATCATCGACCCCGCCAAGGTGACGCGTTCGGCTCTGCAGAACGCGGCATCCATCGCCGGTCTGTTCCTCACGACCGAGGTCGTCGTCGCCGACAAGCCCGAGAAGTCGGCCGCTCCCGCGGGCGACCCGACCGGTGGCATGGACTTCTGATCCACGCCTAGGCAGTGACAGAACGCCCCCTCCTTCGGGAGGGGGCGTTCTGTGTTGACGGGGCGGTGACCGCGCGCTGATCCGGCGCCGGTTGGCTGCTGGTGTGTTGGCGGGCTGCTGGCTTGCGTGACTGCGGGCCGGCCGGTTGGGGCACATGTCCCACTTCTGGTTGCCTGCCGCGGCGCCAGGCAACCCGATGTGGGACGCGGCCTGCATCTCTTGGGCCACGGTTCGAGAACTCCGCCGAGGTGCGACGGGGCGGGTGGGAGCCGGGGCCGGGACGGCTGCCGGGGGCGGAAGCGTCGGGTCTACGCGTCGGGACGGTAGTCGTCGGGCAGGCGCTCGAGCGGTTGCGTCTCGATGAGCGCGTGCTCCTGTGCATCGCGCCGGTCGGCCAGGGGGAGCGAGACGCGGAACGTCGCTCCGCCGCCGGGGGTGTCGACGACCTGGACCGTGCCGTGCAGCAGATCGACGATGGATGCCACGATCGACAGTCCGAGGCCCGAACCGCCGGTCTCGCGCGTGCGCGAGGTGTCAGCACGCCAGAAGCGCTGGAAGATCTGGTCGCGGATCTGCTCGGGAACGCCCTCGCCGTGATCGATGATCTCGATCCACCCCATGTCGGCGTCGGCGTCGACCCCCACACGCAGGCCGATGGGGGAGCCGTCGGCGGTGAACCGTCGCGCATTGCCCAACAGGTTGGCGACGACCTGGCGCACCTTGTTCTCATCGCCGAGGACGATGGGGGCGAGCCGCGGGGGCGTGCGCACCACGCCCAGGGGCGCGGTCGGAGGAGCGGCGTCGTCACCCGCGGCGGTGTGCGTCTCGCCCGCCTCTCGGGCGCGGCGACGCAGACGCGACAGGGTGGCCCCGGCGATCGCCATCGCCGACGTCGGCGGCGCACCCCTGCGGCGCCCGGGCGTCGACGCGGGCTCTCCTGCGGCGTCGAGGAGCGGGTCGAGCGTCATCAGCGGGACGACGCGTTCGGTGCGCGCGGTGGTGTCGTCGACGGTCACCTCGCGCTGGGGGGAGGTCACGCGCAGATCCATCGCGGCATCCCGAGCGATCGGGCGCAGATCGAGCGAGGTGATCGTGACGTCGCGACGCTCGTCGAGTCGCGCGAGGGCCAACAGGTCTTCGACGAGGGCCCCCATGCGGATGGCTTCCTTCTCGATGCGTTCCATCGACTGCGCCACGTCTTCGTCGGAACGGATCGCGCCCATGCGATAGAGCTCGGCGTACCCGCGCATCGTGACGAGCGGGGTGCGCAGCTCATGGCTGGCGTCGCCGATGAAGCGTCGCATCTGGCGCACGGTCGCGTCACGCTGCACGAGCGCCCCGTCGATCCGCGCGAGCATGGCGTTGATCGCTGTCTTGAGGCGTCCCACCTCGGTGTCGGGGACGATGTCGGTCAGGCGCTGGCTGAAGTCGCCGGCGGCGATGTCCATCGCGGTCGTCTCGACCTGCCGCAGGTTGCGGAACGTGAGCGTCACGAGCCAGCGGGTCAGCAGGGCGCTGGCGATGAGGATGAGCAACGCGACGAACGCGTAGATCCCCACGTACGCCGCGACGATGCGATCGGTGGGGGCCAGGGGCTGGATCACCATCTGGGTGTAGACCCCGGGATTGCCGGGGGCCTGCAGCACCCCCACGCGAGCGAGGAAGTGCTGACCGGATTCGGGGTTCTCCAACTCGATCCGCCGGTCGATCTGGCTGTAGGTCTGCTCGACGGTGAAGGTCGCGGGCAGATCGGGCAGGGCGCGCGACGACGTACCGTTGTAGAACGCCTCGCGCCGCCCGTCGGGCCCGTACACGACCACCATCGACCCGATCTGCGGGGCGTTGTCGACCTGGGTGAAGGTGATGCGGCCGTCGGTGTCGCTTGTGGTGAAGATGCTGTTCGCGATGCTCCCGGCTGCCTGCTGCGCGAGCTGCTCGTCGAGGTTGTTGACCAGCGTCGTGCGCAGGAACACCATCGTGCCGATACCGGCGGCGAACAACCCGATCGCGAGCAGCGCGACCGTGACGCCGGTGACCTTTGCCCGAAGGCTCAGGCTGCGCCACCAGCGGGTTAGGGTGTCGTCGGAGTGCGACAGGGGGAGCCTCCGCTCAGGCGGTCTTACCCGACTTCAGCATGTAGCCGAAGCCGCGCTTGGTCTGGATGAGCGGCTCGGACGAGTGCGGATCGATCTTGCGGCGCAGGTACGAGATGTAGCTCTCGACGATGCCCGCGTCGCCGTTGAAGTCGTACTCCCACACGTGGTCGAGGATCTGCGCCTTCGACAGCACACGGTTCGGGTTGAGCATCAGATAGCGCAGCAGCTTGAACTCGGTGGGGCTCAGGTCGATCGAGACATCGCCGACGCTGACGTCGTGGGTGTCCTGATCCATCGTCAGCTCACCGGTGCGGATGATCGACTCTTCGTCGGCCTGCATGGTGCGGCGCAGGATCGCCTGGATGCGCGCGACGATCTCGTCGAGGCTGAACGGTTTGGTGACGTAATCGTCGCCGCCGGCGTTCAAGCCCATGATCTTGTCTTCGGTCTCGTCCTTGGCGGTGAGGAAGAGGATGGGGGCCGTGTACCCCGCGCCCCGCAGGCGCTTGGTGACGCTGAACCCGTTCATGTCGGGCAGCATCACATCGAGCACGATGAGGTCGGGTTCCTCTTCGAGCACGGCCGAGATGGTCTGCGCGCCGTTTGCCACGGCTCGCACCTGGAAACCGGCGAAGCGCAGGCTCGTGATGAGCAGGTCGCGGATGTTCGGTTCGTCGTCCACGACGAGGATGCGAGGAGCTGTCATTCCCTCATTATCGTGACTGCACCCAGCAATGCGCTGGATATGGAACGGAAAGCCGCACGCTGATATGGGTCAGGCGGCTGCGGCGTCGATCCCGTCGGCATCCAGAATCGTGTAGGCGTAGCCCTGTTCGGCGAGGAAACGCTGCCGGTTCTGCGCGAAATCCTGGTCGACGGTGTCGCGCGCGATGAGCGTGTAGAAGCTCGCCGTGTGCTGAGACTGCTTGGGTCGCAGCAGTCGTCCGAGGCGCTGGGCCTCTTCTTGACGCGACCCGAACGAACCCGACACCTGGATCGCGACGGAGGCCTCGGGCAGATCGACCGAGAAGTTGGCCACCTTCGACACCACGAGCAGCGGGATGCTGCCGTCGCGGAAGCCCTGGAAGAGCTCCTCACGCTCCGGGATCGGGGTCGCCCCGGTGATCTGAGGGGCGTCCAGAGCCTGCGCGAGCTCGTCGATCTGATCGAGGTACTGCCCGATCACGAGCACCCGCTCGCCCGGATGCCGCTCGACCAGGCGCCGCGCGACGTCGATCTTGGCGGGGGCGGTCGCCGCCAGCCGGTAACGGTCCTCGTCGGCGGCGGCCGCGTACTCGAGACGTTCGTCGGCGGGGAGGTCGATGCGCACCTCGTAGCAGGCGGCGGGGGAGATGAAGCCCTGGGCCTCGATCTCTTTCCACGGCGCGTCGAAGCGCTTCGGGCCGATGAGGCTGAACACGTCGCCCTCACGACCGTCTTCGCGCACGAGCGTCGCGGTGAGGCCGAGTCGACGTCGGGCCTGCAGATCGGCCGTGAGCTTGAACACCGGAGCGGGCAGCAGGTGCACCTCGTCGTACAGCACGAGACCCCAGTCGAGCGCATCGAGCAGTGCGAGGTGGGCGTACTCGCCCTTCCGCTTGGCGGTCAGGATCTGGTAAGTCGCGATGGTGACGGGCTTGATCTCTTTCACCTGACCGGAGTACTCGCCGATCTCCTCGGCGGTGAGGCTCGTGCGCCGCAGCAACTCGTCGCGCCACTGACGGGCGCTCACGGTGTTCGTCACGAGGATGAGGGTGGTCGTGCGCGTGTCGGCCATGGCCGCGGCGCCCACGAGCGTCTTGCCGGCACCGCAGGGGAGCACGACGACGCCGGATCCTCCCTCGGAGAAGGAGTCGACGGCCTGGCGCTGGTAGGGACGCAGGCTCCAGCCGTCTTCGGCGAGGTCGATCGCGTGCGGGGTTCCGGGGGTGTACCCGGCGAGGTCTTCGGCCGGCCACCCGATCTTCAGCAGCTCCTGCTTGATGTGTCCGCGCGCCCACGCGTCGACGAGGTAGCTGTCGGGGGTGGGGTGACCGATCAGGAGCGGAGCGATGCGCTTGTTGCGCGACACCTCGCTGAGGACCGCGGGGTCGGTCGAGCGCAGCACGAGCTCTTTGTCGTCGTTGCGCTCGATGACCAGGCGACCGTACCGGTTGACCGTCTCGCGGATGTCGGTGCTCACCGATGCGGGCACCGGGAAGCGCGACCAGCGGTCGAGGGTCTGCAGCATCGCCTCGGCGTCGTGTCCGGCCGCGCGGGCGTTCCACAGGCCCAGACGGGTGATGCGGTAGGTGTGGATGTGCTCGGGTGCGCGCTCGAGCTCGGCGAAAACTGCGAGCTCATGCCGCGCCGTCTCTGCCTCGGGGTGTGCGACCTCGAGGAGGACGGTGCGGTCGCTCTGCACGATCAGGGGGCCGTCAGCCATAGCGTTCGAGTCTACCGGGGTCCAGGACCGGTCGGTCGACCGGGCAGGGCTCGACCGGGTGAGGCTCGACCGTCCTCACCCCACGAGCGAGACCGCGTCGATATGCGACAGCGGCAGAGTGCGCTCGACGTCGGCGGCGCGATCGCGGCCGCGCAGGCGTCCGCCACCGAGGCCCGTGGCTTCGAGGCGGAACACGCGGGCCGAGCCGTCGGGAAGCCGCACCGTCACGTCGACCACGGCGCGGGCCCGCACGGCTTGATCGAGCTCGCGCTCGAGCCAGGCGGCATCCGAATCGTCTGCGCCGGTGCGCAAGCGCGAGAGCAGCGGCGTGTACGTGTCGACGGGATCGTGGTCGGACGCCGTCTCGGCCGCGAGCTTCGCGCGCTCGAGCGCCCGCGGGCGCCCCTCGGCGTCGACGGCCACGGCGGGGTAGTGCGCATCGGTCAACGCCCAGAACACGACGTCGGCCGACACATGCGAGACGAGCTCGTCGCCGGTGCGCGTCAGGGCGACCGACCGCAGCGACTGGTCGACGTCCATCGAGCGCCGCAGGGTCTCGTCTTCGGTCGTGACGCGCGTGAGAAGGGACGTCGGATCGGCGGCGACGCGCACGCGTCCGTGCTCGGCCGCCGTGCGTTCGATGACGTAGGCGAGCGGCTGTGGCAGTCCGGTCAGCGACAGTCCCGAGAGGAACTCGCGCAGGGAGTCGGCGGTCTCGCCGGCCGTGATGGCGGCGCCGATCGTGGCCGCGCTGAAGCGGTAGCTGGAGGCCTGTGCGCGCGACTCGCGCGCGGCCATGGAGCGCAGACGCACATCGAGATGCGGCGCCAGGGGGCCCGGGGCGATGGCGGTGAGATCGTTCTGCAGATAGACGCGGTCGACCTCGGGGGGAAGCAGGTCGCGCAGCGCCGAGACGTCGACGGAACCGCCGTCGGAGAGGTCTCGGGCCCACGCGGGGACACCGCCGGCCACGTCGAGGAGTCCCCAGCGCTCGAGCCGCTGCGCCCAGACCGCGGCGCGCTCGGGGCCGTCGGGGTCGAAGGGGGTGGCGCCGGGCCACTGCCCCCGCGGGATCCATCCGCCGGCCGCGCTGCGGAAGGCGGCGGGAAGGGCGTCGCGGAGCGCCGCGGCGGTGCGTTCCCAGCGTTCGAGCGTCGGCAGACGCAACCACTCGCGCCCGGTCGGCGACACCAGCCAGGCGCGCTCGTTCGTGCCGAGCAGGCCGACGGCGAACGCGAGACCGACGAGGAGGTCGGCTTCGGCCGGGGTCGACACCGCGCCGGCGTCGACCAGGCGTCGACGCTCGCTCGCGCCGAGCGAGCCCGACCCGATGCGTCCGAGGGGAGCGTCGAGGGTGAGCAGCAGGATGTCGGCCACCGAGGCGGCGCTGGTGAAGGCGGCTTCGGCGGCGGCTTCGGCGTCGACCGCCGCAGCCCCGTGGCCGGATCGGGGATCACTCATGTCGGCGATGCCGTCGGGCGCGACCTGTCGCACCGCGTCGACCACGCTGGGGAACGGGTGGCCGTCGTCGTCGACGAGTGCTCGGGATGCCAGCTCGGAGCGTTGCGGTTCGGGGGCCGGTTCGCCCGCGACGGCGGCGAGGAGGGCGAGCGCTGCGGAGCGCGGGAGTGCGACGAGCCCGCGCGTGACGGAGGCGGGGTCGAGCAGCGCCTCGGCGGCGTCGAACATGTCGCGCCAGGTGCTCGAGGGGGAGACCTGGCGATCGGCGAACAGCCGAGCCAGATCGGCGTCGGGGCGCGCGCTCAACGAGACCGCCAGTGCGCGTTGTGCGGAGGTCTCGGGCACGTCAGCGGGCCTTGTTCGCCCGGGCCCTTCGCACGAAGCTCATGATGAGCACGGCCAACAGACAGGCGAAGGCCACAGGGGGTGCGAAGTAGGTGAGCAGGCCCACGGTCGGCCACACGCCGGAGCGCATGTCGGCACCGGAGCTCGATCCGATGATGACCGAGAAGAAGCACACGATCGCGAGGGCCAGCAGCCCCAGCGACATGAACGCCAGGACGCGGTCGATGCGGCGGACCAGGACGTCGTCGCCCGGCGTGCTGTCGCGGGAGGTGCGGGTGCTCATCGGGCTCAGCCTACTGCCTGGCGGCGGTGGCGTAGGCTGAGAGGCCGGCATCCGATCGGGTTCCGTGTTCCGCCGTGCGCTCCGCGCACTCATCCAGCGAGGTGTCCATGCCCACCGGCAAGGTCAGGTTCTACGACGACGAGAAGGGCTTCGGCTTCATCGTCACCGATGACGGCCAGGACGTGTTCCTGCACGCCACCGCCCTGCCCGCCGGGACACCCGGGCCCAAGGCCGGCACCCGTCTCGAGTTCGGTGTCGCTGACGGCAAGCGCGGTCTGCAGGCGCTCTCGGTGCGCGTGCTCGATGCGCCGGTGAGTCTGTCGAAGCGCTCGCGCAAGCCCGCCGACGACATGGCGATCATCGTCGAAGACCTCGTGAAGCTGCTCGACGGCATCGGTGGCGACCTGCGTCGCGGCCGCTACCCCAACGGGCCGCACGCGCAGAAGATCGCCGCGGTGCTGCGCAAGGTCGCCGATGACTTCGAAGCCTGAGCAGCCCGTCGACGAGCGCCTGATCGGCGCTCACGACCTGGCTCTCGCCGCCCTGCGCGAGATCACGCCGGCCGACGGTATCGGTCCGGCCGCGGGCTACGCGATCGAGGACGACGGTGTGGTGTCGTTGCGGTTCCACACGCGTCTCGCCGGCTACCCCGGCTGGTTCTGGACCGTGAGCGTGGCCGTCGTCGACGACGCGGAGCCCACCGTGCTCGAAGCCGAACTCATGCCCGGTGACGGCGCTCTGCTGGCCCCGGACTGGGTGCCGTGGGCGACGCGTCTCGCCGAGTACCAGGCCGCCCAGGCGGCAACGGCCGCGGCGGGCATCGGCGCGGATGCCGACGACTCCGACGTCGACGACACCGAAGACGATGACCTCGACGACGAAGACGACCTCGAAGACGACGAGGACGAGCTCGACGACGACGGGCCGAAAGCACGTTTCCACGCGGGCGACCTCGACGGTGTCGACATCGACGAGCTCGACGCGGACGGTGACGAACGCGCGGACGCGACGCGTGACGATGACGCGCAGGACGACTCGTACGACGACGATGATTCGGACGAAGACGAAGACTCGGACGGCGGCGTCGAGGGCGACGACTCCGACGACGAAGACGATGTGCACGGCGGCGACGACCGCAGTTACTGACGGGCGCACATGACGAAGGCCGTCCCGCGCGAGCGGGACGGCCTTCGTCATGTGCGGGCCCGCAGGCCCGCCCGATGTCAGGCGGTCGGCAGGTGCTCGATCGTGTAGTCGATGGCCCCGATCAGGCGGCGCACGTCGTCGGGCTCGATCGAGACGAACGTCGCGACGCGCAGCTGGTTGCGGCCCAGCTTGCGGTAGGGCTCGGTGTCGACGATCCCGTTCGCGCGCAGGCTCTTCGCGATCGCCGCGGCATCGATGGAGTCGTCGAAGTCGATCGTGACCACGACGGGGGAGCGGTCGGCGGGAGACGAGACGAACGGCGTCGCGACGGCGCTCGCGGACGCCCACTCGTACAGGGCGGCCGAGGACTCAGCCGTGCGTGCGCCCGCCCAGCTCAGTCCGCCGTTGTCGAGGATCCATCCGAGCTGGTCGTCGAGGAGCAGCAGGGTGGCCAACGCCGGGGTGTTGAGCGTCTGCTGCAGGCGCGAGTTGTCGACCGCGTTCTTCAGGCTCAGGAACTCGGGGATGTACCGACCGGATGCGGCGATCCGCTCGATGCGCTCGATCGCGGCCGGCGACACCGCGGCGTACCAGAGGCCGCCGTCGGAACCGAGGTTCTTCTGCGGGGCGAAGTAGTACACGTCGGCCTGGGCGACGTCGAAGTCGATGCCGCCGGCGGCGCTGGTCGCGTCGACGACGGTGAGGGCGCCGGCATCGCCGTGTACGCGCTCGACCGGGGCGGCGACGCCCGTGGAGGTCTCGTTGTGCGGCCAGGCGTACACATCGACGCCTTCGACCGGCTCGGCGACCGTGCGGGTGCCGGGCTCGGCGCGACGGACGTCGGGCGCCTGCAGCCAGGGCGCGGCGGCAGCGGCGGCGAACTTGCCGCCGAACTCACCGAAGACCAGGTTCTGGCTGCGGTTCTCGATGAGGCCGAAGGAGGCGGCATCCCAGAAGGCGGTCGATCCACCGTTGCCGAGGATGATCTCGTACCCGTCGGGAAGGCGGAAGAGCTGGGCGAGACGCTCGCGCGTGCTCGCGACGAGGTTCTTCACCGGCGCCTGGCGGTGCGAGGTACCCAGGATCGAGGCTCCGCGGGTGACGAGCGACTCGAGCTGCGCACCGCGCACTTTCGAGGGGCCGCACCCGAAGCGACCGTCGGCGGGCAGGAGACCTGTGGGCAGTTCCACGTGCGACATGGCTCGATTCTATGGTCCCCTCCGCGGGCTTCCCGCGCTCATGACGGAGGGGGTCGGTAGGCTGGAGGTTCCAGCCGCGCGACGCCGAGGACACCCGA
Organism: Microbacterium sp. BH-3-3-3; assembly: GCF_001792815.1. Classification (NCBI taxonomy): domain Bacteria; kingdom Bacillati; phylum Actinomycetota; class Actinomycetes; order Micrococcales; family Microbacteriaceae; genus Microbacterium; species Microbacterium sp. BH-3-3-3. Next base: position 3,063,251 of record NZ_CP017674.1, read on the forward strand.
ATGACAGATCTCATCGACACCACCGAGATGTACCTGCGCACGATCCTCGAGCTCGAGGAAGAGAAGATCGTGCCCCTGCGGGCCCGCATCTCGGAACGCCTCGGCCACTCGGGCCCGACCGTCTCGCAGACGGTCGGACGCATGGAACGCGACGGCTTGGTGGTCGTCTCGGAGGACCGCCGTCTCGAGCTGACCGGCACCGGCCGCCAGAAGGCCGTCGACGTCATGCGCAAGCACCGTCTCGCCGAGCGCCTGCTCAGCGACGTCATCGGCCTCGACTGGGCCTACGTGCACGACGAGGCCTGCCGCTGGGAGCACGTGATGAGCGAGCAGGTGGAACGCCGCCTCGTCGAACTGCTCGGCCACCCCACCGAGTCGCCGTACGGCAACCCGATTCCGGGACTCGACCAGCTGGGCGATGCGGCCAGCTCCACGTTCGACGACGGTGTCGTCGGACTCGTCCGCAAGCTCACCGACGCCGGGCATCCGATCACCGGCACGGTGCGCCGCCTGGCCGAACCCGCGCAGGTCGACCCCGAGCTGCTCCAGCAGCTCAAGGCCGCCGGGGTGCTCCCGGGGGCGCGCGGCGACTATCGCTTCAACGAGGGATACGTGCTGGTGCAGATGGAGGGCATCGAGGACGGTCTCGAGTTGCCGGTCGAGGTGGCGTCGCACATCTTCCTCGTCGCCGAGGACTGAGCCTGCCGACACCCCCGCGTTCCGCGACCGAGCATTGCCTGAACACGGTGATCGGAGCGTGACTTGTTCGTTATCTTCGGGTAGCCTTCGAGAGTCCACAGGCGAGAAGCCCGCCGTCGGACCCCTCGCGGTTTGCCTCATCGGCTCGTCGTCTGCAGAGGGTGAAGCCCGCACATCGTGCCCCATCGAGTGCTGACGAGCTAGCGTCCTGGACGCAGAGGCGCCGGAGGACTTTTGGCTGAAACCACCGATCCCGTCGGGGACCTACCCGAGGTTCCGACGACGGGTCTCACCCGTAAGAGCGCGCGCGCAGCCGTCGCTCGACCCCCGCAGCGACCCGTGGCGGTCTCGACGTCGGCGACTCCGCCGCCCTCTCGCACCGCCCCCGCACGACGTCCCTCGGGACCGCGTCGCCACGGCAAGCCCGTGCGCAGTGCCGTGATCCTGACGATGGTCGCCGGTCTCGTCGCCACCGTCGCCATCCCGGCCTACGCGGCGACCATGCCCGCGGCCGAGACGATGACCCTGCAGCAGGTGTCGGCCCCCGACAACCAGTCGCTGGTCGTGGCCTCCGACGCCGCCGCCGAGACGCTCGACCGCAGCAGCTACTCGGCGACCACCGCCGACGAGATCCAGCAGAAGAAGGACCGCGAAGCCGCTGCCGCCGCAGCTGCGGAGCGTGCCCGCCAGCTGGCATCCAATGCCGGCGCCTCGGTCTCGTCGATCGACTTGAACATGACGGCCCCCGGCTCGGGCGAGGTGCGCTGGCCCCTGTCGAGCTACGTGCTCGGCCGTGGCCTGTGGGACTCCGGCTACCATCAGGGCGTCGACCTGCTCGCCCCGGGTGGGCAGCCCATCTTCGCCGCCGCCGCCGGCGTCGTGAGCACCTCCTCCGAGAGCTTCGGCGGCTACGGCGTGGGCATCGTGATCGAGCACGTCATCAACGGCCAGAAGGTGTCGACCACCTACGGCCACATGACGTACGGCAGCCGCCAGGTGCAGGCCGGTCAGACGGTCGCCGCGGGCCAGCTCATCGGCCTCGTCGGCTCGACCGGAAGCTCGACCGCGAACCACCTGCACTTCGAGGTGCACATCAACGGATCGGTCGTCGATCCCTACGCCTGGCTGCAGCAGAACGCCGGCTGATCAGACCGAACGAGAGACGGCGTGCCGGAGAACGATGTTCTCCGACACGCCGTTTCTCGTTTCCCGATCCCGCCGCCCCCGGGCGTGTCGGGGTGGGTTAGCCTGTCTCCGACGTCGGAACAACCGAAGGGAAAGCCCGATGAGCATCAGGCCTCGCATCCGCACCATGGATGCGCTCGGCCTGCTCGTTCTTCGGCATCGTGTGTTCGGATGCCGCGGTGTCGCCGCGACTTCCGAGGCGCTGTCTGTCTAGACAGCGCCTTTTTTCATGCCCTGCGCGCGGGCCGTCGTCGCAAGTCGAACATCCGAGAAGCCGTCTCGGCCATTCGAGAGGAGACGTGAATGCGCACACTGGTATTGAACGCGGGATACGAGCCCCTGGCGGTCGTGTCGTTCAAACGGGCCCTCGTGCTCGTGATGAACGACAAGGCCACGGTCGTGGAACGCATCGACGAGGATCCGGTCTGGGCCGCGGCGGGGACCTACGATCGCCCGGCGGTCATCATCCTGACCCGCTACGTGCGGGTGCCGGGGGCGCGGCAGGTGCCGGTCACGCGGCGCGGGGTGCTGCGTCGCGACGCGCACCGCTGCGGGTACTGCGGCAAGGCGGCGTCGACGATCGACCACGTGCTGCCGCGTTCGCGCGGGGGCAAGGACACCTGGGAGAACCTCGTGGCCTGCTGCCTGCACTGCAACAACGTCAAGGGCGATCGCACCCCCCAGGAGATGCACTGGGATCTCCGTCTGGTGCCGGCGCCCCCGCGCGGATCGTCCTGGACCGTGCGCGGCGTCGACAAGAGCGATCCGCGGTGGGAGCCGTACCTGGCCCTGGCGGCGTGAGCGTCGTCGCCGTCTTTGCGGCGCTGGCGTCCCCGGCATCCGGGTGATGGGATGGGGGCATGCCTCGTGCCCTGATCGTCATCGACATGCAGCGCGGATTCGACGACCTCGACTTCTGGGGGCCGACCGCCAACCCCGATTGCGAGCGCAACGTCACCGCCCTGATCGAGGCGTGGCAGCGTGAGGGCGAGCCGATCGTCGTCGTGCGGCACGATTCGGCGTCGCCCGGATCGCCCCTGCACCCGGACGAAGGCGGTAACGCGCTGGTCGATGCGGTCGCGAAGGTCTCAGCCGACCTGCGGGTGACGAAGAACGTCAATTCGGCCTTCTACGGCGACCCCGACCTGCACGCCTGGTTGGGCGAGAACGGCATCCGCGAACTGGTGATCTGCGGCATCCAGACCAACATGTGCGTCGAGACCACGGCGCGCATGGCCGGCAACCTCGGTTACGAGGTGACGGTCGTTCTGGATGCCACGCGCACCTTCGATCTGAGCGGTGAGGTCGCGGGGCTCGGAACGGTGACCCGGACGGCTGCCGAGCTGATGGCGAACACGGCCGTCGTGCTGCAGCAGGGCGGATTCGCGCGGATCGCGGCGACCGTCGACCTGGTCTGAGACGCGTCGCCCCTCGCGTCGCGGGGGCGTCGGCACCTCGCGTCGGGGCTGCTGCCGGTCGGTGCGCGCGGCGTCGGGCCCGCGGCGTCGTGCCGTCGCGCGAGGGGACGACGACAATGTCGGAGGTCGATCGTATCTTCGACCCACAGGGATTGAGGCACTAGAACAAATGTTCTAGCCTGTGGGAGTGAGGGCGATCGTGAGAGACCAGGTACAGGCCGTACCCGACATCCACGCGCTGCGCGATCGTTTGGAGCGCATGCAGGGCCGGCGCATGGACGCCCCGGTGCTGCCCACGCATCCGGCTTTCTCGTCCCTGCTTCCCGGGGGCGGTCTGCGGGCGGGGTCGGCCTATGCCCTCGCCCGATCCGCATCGCTGCTGCTCGCCCTGCTGGCCCGGCCCTCGCAAGACGGTTCGTGGTGCGGCGTGATCGGTATGCCCGAGCTGGGAGCCGAGGCCGCCGAGAAGTACGGCCTCGACCTCGATCGTCTGGTCTTCATCCCCGACCCGGGGCCGAGATGGCTGGCGGTGACGGCGACGATCGCCGAGGTGCTGCCGGTCGTGGCCGTCCGCCCGCCGTCGGGTTCCACGGCGGCCCGTGGGGGTGCCGAGACCACACGCCTGGCCGCCCGGCTGCGCGACCGCGGAGCCGTACTGCTGGTGCAGGGCGCCTGGCCACAGGCCGAAGCGGTGATCGACGTCGCCGACCCGCGATGGACGGGCCTCGGTCAGGGGCACGGGTACCTGGCAGGGCGTGAACTCACCGTCTCGGTGAGCAGTCGACGCTCGCCCCACGCCCGTCGGGCGCGCATGCTGCTGCCCGCGGCCGACGGGTCAGTCGAGCTGCTGGGTACGCCCACCGAACGCCTCGTGCCGCGCGAGCGCGACGAGTATCGTCCGAGAGCGGTCGGCTGATGCAGGCTCCCACGCGCAGCCTCGTGCTCTGGTTTCCCGATTGGCCGATCACGGCGTTCGTCGCCGAGGCCGTCACGCCTCCTCGCCCCGAGGCCCCGGTGGCGGTGTTCTCCCACAACCTCGTCGTCGCCAGCTCGTGGGCCGCCCGCGCGCAGGGGGTGCGACGAGGTCAGAAACGCCGTGACGCTCAGGCCCTGTGTTCGACCCTCCAGGTGGTCCCCGCCGACCCGGTGCGCGATGCGCGTGTGTTCGCGCCCGTCGTGGCCCGCATCGAGGAACGCGCCCCCGGGGTGCAGATCATGCGGCCGGGATTGTGCGCACTGCGGGCGCGGGGTCCGGCGCGCTACTACGGTGGCGAAGCCGAGGCGGCGCGCCTACTGATCCGCCTCCTCCACGACGACGGCTTCGGCGAGGTGCGGGCGAGCGTCGCCGACGGTGTCTTCACCGCCGAGCATGCCGCCCGCTCGGCCTCCGTCGAAGAGCCCGTGCGCATCGTGGCGCCCGGTGACGCTGCGGCGTTCCTCTCACCGCTGTCGATCGCCACCCTCGACGACGAGGAGTTCGGCAGTCTGCTCTCTCGGTTGGGCGTGCACACCCTCGGCGATCTGGCCGCTCTCGCGGCCGAACGGGTGCGGGAACGCTTCGGAGAGCGGGGAGTGCGCCTGCATGCGCTGGCGGGAGGACTCGACTCGCAACCCGTGCAGCCGCGCACCCCTCCACCCGAGCTGCACCGCGACGTCGCCTTCGAGCCTCCCCTCGAACTCGCCGACCAGATCGCCTTCGGCATGCGCGTGGCGGCCGAGGAGTTCATCGCCCGATTGGGGGCCCACGACCTGGTGTGCACCGAGCTGCGTGTCGTGCTGACGGGTGAGCGGGCCGAGCGCAGCGAACGCGTGTGGCTGCATCCCGGATCGTTCGACGCCGCCGCGGTGGTCGACCGGGTGCGCTGGCAGCTCGCCGAAGACGCCCAGGGCATCTTCGGCAGCGGCGTGGCGGGCGTGCACATCGAGCCCGAGGCCGTCGACGCCGCCGCCCACCACGCCAAGGGGCTGTTCGGGGCGGGGCCCGACGAACGCGTCCACCATGCCCTCTCGCGCGTGCAGGCCATGCTCGGCCACCGCGAAGTAGTCACTCCCGTGATCGGCGGGGGACGCTGGCTGGCCGAACGGCAGGTGCTCGTGCCCTGGGGAGACCGAGCCGTGACGGCGAAGGAACGCGCGCGCCCCTGGCCCGGCAGTCTGCCCGATCCGCTGCCGGCCACCGTCTACCCCGAACCACGACCGGTCGGGGTCACCGACATCGCGGGAGCCCCGGTGACGGTGGGGGAGCGCGACGCGCTCAGCGCTCCACCGGCGGTGCTCGAGACGGCGGGACAGCGGCGACGCATCAGCGAATGGGCGGGGCCCTGGCCGATCAGCGAACGCGGATGGGATCCCCTGCGACGGCGCAGGGCGCATCGGTTCCAAGTGATCGACGCCGAGGGGGGCGCCTGGTTGCTGGTGGTCGAAGAAGGGGAGTGGCGGGCGGAGGGACGCTATGACTGAGGTTCGGCTCCACCACTCCTCTCGACGAACATCGGGCCGCGGCGGCAGCAGCACCGGCGATGCCCCCTCGGGCGGTGCGGGCCTCGCGCCCGCCGTCGGCTCCCCATCGATGAACAGAACCCGGGCGGAGGTGCGCCGATGGGCTGGAACAATCCGCCGGTGAAATGGTCGGAACTCGAGCGCGTGCTCAGCGACGCCCGACGCCCGACCGGTGCCCCGCCGAACGGTGACGGGGGCGACAGCCCCGCCTGGTCGCACAAGCGCGGCGCCTACGTGCCGCCGACGATCGCGCGCCCGGCCGACACCGTGCCGTACGCCGAGTTGCACGCGCACTCGTCGTACTCGTTCCTCGACGGAGCCTCGTCGCCCGAAGAACTCGTCGAAGAAGCCGAACGACTGGGCCTGCACGCCCTCGCCCTCACCGACCACGACGGGTTCTACGGCATCGTGCGCTTCGCCGAGGCCGCCGAGGCGCGCACGGTGAACACCGTCTTCGGTGCAGAACTGTCGCTGGGTCTCACGGGGCCGCAGAACGGCGAGGCCGACCCGGGCGGATCGCATCTGCTCGTGCTCGCACGCCGCGAAGAGGGCTATCACCGCCTCGCCGCCGCGATCACCCACGCGCAGCTCAGCGGTGCCGAGAAGGGGCGTCCCGTCTACGACCTCGCCGACCTGGCCGAACGCGCGGGCGGTGCCAGCGATCCGCACTGGGCGGTGCTCACCGGATGCCGCAAGGGCACGGTGCGCCGAGCTCTGGCGTTCGAAGGGCCCACGGGGGCCGCGCGCGAACTCGACACCCTCGTCGACCTGTTCGGCCCCGAGGCCGTGTACGTCGAGCTGATGGATCACGGCAGTCCTCTCGACTCCAGACGCAACGACGTGCTCGCGGCGCTCGCCGCCGAGCGGGGGCTGCCGATCCTCGCGACGAACAACGTGCACTACGCCGCTCCGCAGAAAGAGCTCCTCGCCGCCGCCGTGGCCGCCGTGCGCGCCAATCGTGGTCTCGACGAACTCGACGGGTGGCTTCCCGCGCACGCCGGCGCGCACCTGCGCTCGGGGGTCGAGATGGCGGCGCGGTTCGCCCGGTATCCCGGAGCGGTGGCGCGCACCGTGACGCTCGCCGACGAGGTCGCCTTCCCGTTGCGCCGCGCCAAGCCCGCGCTTCCGCGCCAAGACGTCCCCGAGGGGCATACCCCCATGTCCTGGCTGCGGCATCTGGTGTGGGAGGCCGTACCGCGCAAGTACCCCCGGCTCTCCGACGAGGATCGCAACCGCATCGAACGCGAACTCGGTGTGATCGAGATGAAGGACTTCCCGGGGTACTTCCTCATCGTCTACGGCATCGTCGCCGAGGCCCGGCGGCGCGGCATCCTGTGCCAGGGGCGCGGGTCGGCGGCGAACAGCGCGGTGTGCTTCCTGCTCGACATCACCGCGGTCGACTCGATCTTCTACAAGCTGCCCTTCGAGCGTTTCCTGTCGAGCCTGCGCGACGAAGAGCCCGACATCGACGTCGACTTCGACTCCGATCGCCGCGAAGAGATCATCCAGTGGGTCTACAAGGAGTACGGGCGCGAGCGTGCGGCGCAGGTGGCGAATGTCATCCAGTACCGTCCCAAGAACGCCGTCCGTGACATGGCTCGGGCGCTCGGGCACTCGCCGGGCCAGCAAGACGCCTGGTCGAAGCAGGTCGAACGGTGGGGAGCGACGCTCGAAACCGGTGCGGATCACGACATCCCCGATCAGGTCATCGAGTTCGCGTCGGAGCTGCTGAAAGCGCCTCGCCACCTCGGCATCCACTCCGGAGGCATGGTGCTCACCGATCGCCCGGTGGGTGAGGTCGTGCCGATCGAGCATGCGCGCATGGAGAACCGCACGGTCATCCAGTGGGACAAAGACGACGCCGCGTGGATGGGGCTGGTGAAGTTCGACCTGCTGGGGCTCGGCATGCTCGCGGCGCTGCAGTACTGCTTCGACCTGATCCGCGATGCCACGGGCGAGGCGTGGGAGCTGTCCACGCTGCCGAAAGAAGAGAAGGCCGTCTACGACATGCTGTGCCGCGCCGACTCGATCGGGGTGTTCCAGGTGGAATCCCGCGCGCAGATGGGATTGCTGCCGCGTCTGCAGCCGCGGAAGTTCTACGACCTGGTCGTGCAGATCGCTCTCATCCGCCCGGGACCCATCCAGGGCGGTGCCGTGCATCCGTTCGTTCGACGCAAGCTCGGACAGGAGCCCGTCACCTACGTGCATCCCAAGCTCGAGCCGGTGCTGGAGCGGACGATGGGAGTGCCGGTGTTCCAGGAGCAGCTCATGCAGATGGCCGTCGCCATCGGCAACTGCTCTGCCGAAGACGCCGACCTGCTGCGCCGGGCCATGGGGTCCAAGCGGGGGCTCGAGCGTATCGACTCCCTGCGCGAGAAGCTGTACGAGGGCATGGCGCAGAACGGTCTGGTCGGTCAGGTCGCCGACGATCTGTACGCGAAGATCCAGGCGTTCGCGAACTTCGGTTTCGCCGAATCGCATTCGCTGTCGTTCGCGCTGCTGGTGTACGCGAGCTCGTGGATCAAGCTGCATTACCCGGCGGCGTTCCTCGCCGGCCTGCTGCGCGCCCAGCCCATGGGGTTCTACTCACCCGCCACCCTCACCGCCGATGCCCGCCGGCACGGGGTGACCGTACGGCGGCCCGACCTGCTGCGCTCGAGCGTCGAAGCGGGTCTCGAGCCGGTCGACGAGACGGGCGCCCGCGCCCCGACGGGTCTCGACGCCTGCGCGCACGCGGAGCAGTCCCCGACGGGGGACTTCGATGCGTCGGAGCCCGACGAGACCCTCGCCCATCGCCGAGACGGCGGGTTCGTCGTGCGCCTGGGGCTCGCCGGAGTGACCGGGATCGGCAAGAAGGTCGCCGAGCGCATCGTCGCCGAACGTGAGCGGGGCGGCCCCTATCGAGATCAACGCGACCTCGTGCGGCGCACGGGACTTGTCACGGCGCAACTCGAGGCGCTCGCCACAGCGGGGGCCTTCGAGAGCCTGGGGCATACCCGACGCGAGGCGATCTGGCTGGCCGGGTCGGCGGCGCTCGATCGCGCCGAGTTCCTTCCCGACTCGCTCGTGGCCGTGCAGCCGCCGCTGTTCACCGACCCGTCGAGTTACGAGGTGCTCGCGGCCGATCTCTGGGCGACCGGGCTCTCGGCCGACGACCACCCGCTCACCCACTTCCGCTCGGCGCTCGACGCGCGCGGGGTGCTCACCTCGCGGGAGCTCCGCACCTTCGAGGCCGATCGTCGCATCGAGGTGGCGGGGCTCGTCACCCATCGGCAGCGCCCGGCCACGGCATCCGGCATCACCTTCCTCAACCTCGAAGACGAGCACGGGCTGATGAACATCATCTGCTCGGTGGGGGTGTGGAACAGATACCGGCGGGTCGCGCGGGAATCACCCGCCCTCATCGTGCGGGGCATGCTCGAACGATCCGTCGAGGGAGTGACCAATGTGGTCGCCGACGGCTTCACCGATCTGCAGGTCGGCGTCGCGCACGCGTCCCGGGACTTCCGGTGATGTCGGGCGCCGTCACTAGACTCGGGGCAATCTCGCCCGGTTCCGCACCACGACAGGGGAAACGACATGACCGACACACCCACTCCGCCCGAAGGCTGGTATCCCGACCCCGCAGGCGGCGACGGCCTGCGCCGGTGGGACGGCACCGCCTGGACCGATGAGGTGCGCCCCGTGCACGGCGACGGGGTTCCGCAGGTGGCCGCGCAGGACTCGGGTTCCGCGTCCGAGTCGGCTCCGGTGTCCGACGACGCCGACACCGCCGCCCACGGGTTCGCCCCCGAGTCGACCCCGACGTCCGCCGGAGCCGCGGAGGAGCCTGCCCTCTCCGGTGAGGCGTCGAACGACCCCGCCGCGCCTGCATCGACGAGCGACCATGCCACCACGGCCGCGCAGACCGACGCCCCGTCGGCGTCCCCGGCCGGAGCCTCCGCACCGGCAGCGCACAGCGAGGTTCCCGCTCCTCCGGCACCCAGCGCGAGCCCCGCGCCTCCGGCACCCAGCGCGAGCCCCGCGCCTCCGGCACCCAGTGCGATCCCGGCGCCTCCGGCACCCAGCGCGCCGTTCGCGTCCGCACCGCCCGCCGCGTACCCCGTCACTCCGCCCTCGGCCGCTCCCGCGTACTCGTCGGCGCCGGCGTACCCCGGAACGCCCGCCCCCGCCGGGTACGGCGGTTATCCCGCCGCGCCGTCGGTCGGCGCCCAGCCCGTGCTGCGTCGCGACATCCCCACGAACACCGTCTGGGTGTGGTTGGTCGTCTTCCTGCCGCTGGCGGGCGTGCTGTCGCTGTTCCTCTTCGACTGGTCGTCGTACATCCGGGAGTCCTTCTACGCCGGCCTGTACGGCGAACCCGGTGCGATGGGCACCGACGCCATCGTCTCGACGGTTGCCACTCTGGCGAGCGTCGTCCTGGGCGCCCTCGTCGTCTTGTTCTCGTTCCTCGACTGGCGCCAACTCCGAGCCCGTGGCGTCGAGAAGCCGTTCCACTGGGCGTGGAGCTTCCTGGTGCTCGTCATCGGCAGCGGCTTGGTCTACGTCATCGGTCGTGGCGTGGTGCTGCGGCGACGCACGGGCAGCGGGCTCGCCCCCGTCTGGGCGTCGATCGTCGTGACGGTCGTCTCGATCGTCATCGCCGCGATCTGGTTCGTGATCATCCTGACGCAGGTCTTCACCCTCATCGAAGAGGCCCAATACAACCTCGGTTATTGAGTGACGAGGTGGGGGCCCCGAGCGGGCCCCCACCTGAGACCCGCCTCGTGCCCTGGAGAGCCCTCGTCTGGGAGGCTCCGTTTCTGGAGGGCCCCCTGTCTGGGAGGCCCCGTGTCTGAGAGGCCCCTGTCTGGGAAGCCACGTCGGAGCGGGGCCGTCGGAGAAGGCCCGTGTTCGAGAAGTCCCGTGCCTGAGAGGGGGCCGCGGGGATGAGGCGCACCCTTCGTGACGTCTCGTGACGTCACGTCTCGGTGGATGACGGGAACAGCCCCGACCCCTGCGGGCGGACCTAGGTTTCTGGAGCCGGCGCGTGACGCCGATTCCGCCGGGAGGCGACGCATGTCCACACCGTCCATCGCGCAGCAGATCGACGACTTCACCGCCGGGTTCGAGGCGCAGATCGGAGACCGACTGTCGGCGGTCTTCTCCGACGAGCAGGCCGCCCTTCGCAGCGCCGGCGTCCCGGCGGGGGCGCTCGACGTGGGTGACGACGCCCCGGATGCCGAGCTCGTCACCGCGGAGGGGGCGGCGACGACGTTCTCCAAGGCCCGGGCCGGAGCCGCGTCGGTCGTCGTGTTCTACCGCGGTGCGTGGTGCCCGTACTGCAACATCACTCTGCGCACCTACCAGGAGCAACTACTGCCCGCGCTGCAGGACCGCGGAGTCCAGCTCATCGCGATCTCGCCGCAGACGCCCGACGGATCGGCCCAGAGTACGACGAACGGGTCGTTGGAGTTCACCGTGCTCTCGGACCCCGCGAACACGCTCGCCGAACGCTTCGGCATCGTCACCGAGCCGAGCGTCGACGCGCGCGCGGCGCACACGGAACTCGGCTTCGACGTCGCCGACAGCAACGCCGACGAGACCGCTCGCGTCCCGTTCCCCTCGGTGTACCTGATCGACGCCGCCGGTGTGGTGCGCTTCGCCGATGTCCACGTCGATTACACGACGCGTACGGAGCCGGGCAGGATCATCGACGCGGTCGACGGCGCTCGCAGCGAATGACCCGGGGAGGACGGGCGGCGGGCCGCTCGTCCTCCTGCACCCGTGCGACACGGTCCACCGGCGTCAGGCCTCGAGCGTCGACGCTCGCGCCGCGACGATCGCATCGAGCAGGGCGTGCGCGGTGTCGTCCTTCGAACCGGATGCCGTGGCCACGACCCCACCGTCGCGACCGACGATCGTGAGGGAGTTGTCGGCGGTCTCGAACCCTCGCGACCACCCGACCGCGTTGGCGGCCAGCAGATCGACGCCCTTGCGCGCGGCCTTCGCGCGAGCGCGTTCGAGCAGTTCCTCGTCGCTACCCACCGTCTCGGCGGCGAAGGCGACGACCGTCTGCCCCGGCCGGCGGCGCTCGACCAGCCCGGCGACGATGTCGCGATTCTCGACCAGCTCGAGGGTCAGACCGCCGGGGGAGTCCTGCTTGCGGAGCTTGTGCTCGGCGACCGTGGCCACCGAGTAGTCGGCGACCGCCGCGGCCATGACGATCACGTCGGCGTCGGGAGTCGCGGCATCCATCGCCCGTCCGAGTTGCTCGGCGGTACCCGCAGCGATCACCTCGACGCGTGGATCGGGGCGCACGTCGGCGTCGAGGTGCGCGGCCACGAGGGTCACCCGCGCGCCACGGTCGGCGGCGGCGCGGGCGATCGCGACCCCCTGGCGTCCGCTCGAGCGATTGCCCAGGAAACGCACGGGATCGATCGGCTCACGCGTGCCTCCGGCGCTCACGACGATCGACAGACCGTCGAGGTCGCGCGGGCGTTCGACGAGAGCGAGGGCCGCCGCCGCGATCTCCTCCGGCTCCGACATGCGTCCGGGTCCGGAATCGCCGCCGGTGAGGACTCCGTCGGCGGGACCCACGACGTGCACCCCGCGCGCGCGGAGCACGGTCATGTTGTGCGTCGTCGCCGGGTGCCGCCACATCTCGGTGTGCATCGCCGGGGCCACCACGACCGGCGCGGTCGTGGCGAGCAGTGTCGTCCCGAGCAGGTCGGAGGCCAAGCCCGCCGTCATCGCGGCCAGGGTGTTGGCGGTCGCGGGGGCGACGATGACGAGGTCGGCCGCTTGTCCGAGCGCGACGTGGCGCACACGGGCGACGTCATCGTGCACCGACGTCGTGACGGGGTTGCGGCTCAGGGCCTCCCACGTCGGCAGACCCACGAAGCGCAGTGCGTCGTCGGTCGGCACCACGTGCACGTCGTGTCCCGCTTTGACCAACAGTCGCACGAGGCTGACGCTCTTGTAGGCGGCGATGCCCCCGGTCACTCCCACCACGACGAACATCGCCCCAGTCTTCCAGGTCGGCTGGGTTGGCGGGTGGCGGGCGCCGCTCAGGCGCCGAAGAAGCGCACAGCGCCCCGACCGAACCCCCGCCCGGGTAGCGTGGAGCAGATGTGCACGGTCGTGATCGACGTTCCGGGGATGCCCGGCGAACCGGTGCGGCTGCTCGCCGTGCGCGACGAGGACCGCCACCGGCCGTGGCGCGGTCTGGGCCGCTGGTGGCCGGAGCGCGGCGGAGTGCTGGGTGTGCGTGACGACCGCGCCGGCGGCGCCTGGCTCGCCGTCGACCCCGATGCGGCCCGCCTCGCGGTGCTCCTCAACCGCGAAGACCTGTCCGACCGCGGCGACGACGAGGTCGTCACGCGCGGCGGTGTTCCCCTCGACGCGGTGGGGGACGGCATCCCGGATCGCCCGCTCACGCGGGGCTTCAATCTCGTCGAGGTGGATGCCGCGGGCGCCCACCTCGTGGAGTGGGACGGCCTGGTCGCCCGCCGCACGCGCCTCGCACCGGGCACGCATATGATCGCCCACCACGCGGTCGACGACGAGGGCACGCCGCGCATCGCGCGATGGCTGGCGGGATTCCGCCGCGTGGGCCTCGCCGCGGGCGAGGAGTGGTGGATGCCGTGGCTCGACGTCGTCGAGCAGTCCACCCACGACCCGGGCGCGGCGGTGCTGCGCCGCGACGACCATGACGGGCACGTGCTCGAGTCGCTGCTCGTCTGTGTCGCCAGCATCGGACCCGGCGGCGTCGACGTGCGCGAAGCGACACTGCAGGAGCCCGGCCGCTGGGACGACGGACTCGCCGCGCGGTTGCGCCGTGGCATCCCCTCGGCGATGGTCCCGCGCGCCGAGACCGCCGAGAGGCCGCAGTAGGCTGGATCCATCCCGCCTTCGTAGCTCAGGGGATAGAGCGCCGCACTCCTAACGCGGGCGTCGCAGGTTCGAATCCTGTCGGGGGCACCACTTCCTGGTCGCGGCTGTCGGCACATCGAACGGTCGGCATGGCCGGCTGCGACCCCGCGCACACGCTCCACGGGGTCGCGCGTTCCGGCTGAGGCGCCCGCTCCGTGCCGGCAGTCGGCGGGTGTTTGTTCGCCGCGCGCACAGACGTCGCGGGCTCACGCGTTCACGCTGAGGCTCCGAGGGGACGTGGGTGTTTGGCGCGCGCGCGATCACGCGCGCGTGAGGCCCCGCGCGCGTGAGATCCCGCCCGCGTGACCCCCCCGCCCGCGCACGCCCGTTGCCACTCCCACCCTCACCGTGACATGATTACTGAACGATCGGTCGGAAAACCTCGAAGTCGAGGATGAACGACCTCGCCAACGTCGGCGGGGGAGAGGATGGCGATGTCGGAGGCGTTTCTCATCGGCGGTGCGCGCACCCCGGTCGGGCGGTACGGCGGGGCTCTGGCATCCGTTCGTCCCGATGATCTGGCTGCCCTCGTCGTGGCCGAAGCCGTGACGCGCGCGGGCGTGCCCGTCGACGCGATCGACGAGGTCATCCTCGGGGCCGCGAACCAGGCCGGCGAGGACAACCGCAACGTCGCCCGCTTGGCCGTGCTGCTCGCGGGACTGCCGGATGCCATCCCCGGCCTCACCGTGAACCGACTCTGCGCGTCGGGGATGAGCGCCATCGCCCTCGCTTCGCAGGCGGTGCGGTCGGGCGATGCCGACATCGTGGTCGCCGGCGGCGTGGAGTCGATGACCCGCGCGCCTTGGGTGCAGGCCAAGCCCGAGCGCGCGTGGGCGAAGCCCGGCGCCTCCTTCGACACCTCGATCGGCTGGCGCTTCACCAACCCGCGCCTCGCCGCGCGCGACAAAGCAACCTTCTCGATGCCCGAGACGGCCGAGGAGGTCGCCCGCGTCGACGCGATCACCCGCGCCGACGCCGACGCCTTCGCCCTGCGGAGCCACGAGCGGGCCGTGGCGGCTCAGGATGCCGGACGCTTCGCGAGCGAGATCGTCGCCGTGGACACGGGCCGAGGGGTGGTCGACGCCGACGAGAGTCCGCGCCGTGACACCTCGCTCGAGGCGCTGGCCCGACTCCGCCCGGTGGTCCAGGGCGGTGAGGTCGTCACGGCGGGCAACTCAAGCTCGCTCAACGACGGGGCCTCGGCCATCGTCGTCGCCAGCGCCCGAGCGGTCGAACGCTACGGACTGCGGCCCCGCGCGCGCCTCGTCTCGCACGCGTCGGCCGCTCTCGCGCCCGAGATCATGGGCCTCGGTCCCGTGCCCGCGACCGAGAAGGCCCTCGCGAAGGCCGGGCTCTCGGCATCCGACCTCGGCGCGGTCGAACTCAACGAGGCGTTCGCGTCGCAGTCGCTGGCGTGCATGCGACGGCTGGGACTCGACCCCGAGATCGTCAACGCCGACGGCGGCGCGATCGCCCTCGGTCATCCGCTCGGATCGAGCGGCAGCCGCCTGCTCGTGACGCTGCTCGGACGCCTCGAGCGCGAGAACGCCCGGTACGGGCTCGCGACCATGTGCGTCGGCGTCGGACAGGGGACCGCGATGATCGTGGAGCGGGTCGATGGCTGAGCCGACGCGCGGGGCCGCCACCGACGCGAGCCAGACCCCCGAGGTCGTCGACGGGACCGAGAGCCAGGCCTCCCGCCTGCGCGTCGACGCCTTCGACGACCGCGTCATCGCGACCCTCGACCGCCCCGATCGCCGCAACGCGATCGATCAGGCCATGGTCGACGAGCTGCACGCGCTGTGCGCCGAGCTCGAGCAGCGACCGCGCACGCTGATCCTCACCGGCGCCGGCGGGATCTTCGCGGCGGGGGCCGACATCGCGCAGTTGCGCGAGCGCACCGGCGACGACGCCCGCCGCGGCATCAACGCCACGGTGTTCGACCGCATCCGCCACCTGCCGATGCCCGTCGTCGCGGCCGTCGACGGCTTCGCCCTCGGCGGGGGAGCGGAGCTCGCCTACGCGGCCGACATCCGCATCGGCACACCCCGCGTGCGCTTCGGCAACCCCGAGCCCGGCCTGGGCATCATCGCCGCCGCCGGCGCCGCGTGGCGCCTGCCCGAGATCGTCGGCCACGCGCGCGCCAGCGAACTGCTGCTCACCGCGCGGGTGATCGACGCCGACGAGGCGCTCGCGTGGGGCCTGCTGTCGAGCATCCACGAGCCCGACGATCTGCGGGGCGCCGCCCACGCGATCGCCGACCGCATCGCCGCGAACTCCATGCGGGCGACCGTGCTGACCAAGCGCGCGCTGCTCGCCCCCCGCGCCGAGCACCCCGCGATCGACGGAGAACTGCAGGCCGAGCTGTTCGACAGCGACGACAAGCGCGCTCGCATGACCGCGTTCCTCGAGAGGAAGAAGAGATGACCCTTCCCGACCACGCCCCCGCGGCATCGCTGCCCTCGACCATCGGCGTGCTCGGCGGGGGCCGGATGGGCGCCGGCATCGCCCATGCGTTCCTGCTCGCCGGCTCCCGCGTGCACGTCGTCGAGCGCGACGCCGACGCGGCCGATGCCGCACGCGAACGCGTCGAGACGGCCCTGCAGTGCTCGGCCGTGCGGGGCATCGAGACGCCGGATGCCACGGCCCTGACCACCGGGACCGATGCCGCCGCGTTCGCCGACGCCGGCCTCGTCGTCGAAGCCGTCCCCGAGGACCGCGCGCTGAAGATCGACGCCCTGACCCGCCTCGAGGCGGTCGTGTCGGATCGTGCGGTCGTGGCATCCAACACCTCGTCCATCTCGATCGACGCGCTCGCCGCGTCGCTCGCACGCCCCGCGCGTTTCGTCGGGCTGCACTTCTTCAACCCGGTGCCCGCCTCGGCGCTCGTCGAGGTGGTGACGGGGGCTGCGACCGACCCCGAGGTGGTCGAGGCCGCCAGGGTGTGGATCGCCGCGATCGGCAAGACCGCGGTCGTCGTTCGCGATACGCCCGGGTTCGCGTCGAGCCGCCTCGGCGTCGCCCTCGGCCTCGAGGCGATCCGGATGCTCGAGGAGGGCGTCGCCTCGGCCCACGACATCGATACGGCCATGGAGCTGGGGTACCGGCATCCGATGGGCCCCCTGCGCACGACCGACATCGTCGGACTCGACGTGCGCCTCGGCATCGCCGAAGAACTGGAGCGCGCCTTCGGTGCACGCTTCACCCCGCCGGCGCTGCTGAAGAAGCTCGTCGACGCGGGGCACCTGGGCCGCAAGACCGGCCGCGGATTCTACGAATGGAGCGAATGATGACGTTTCTCCCGAGCTACGTGAAGGGCGCCTGGTGGACGCCCGTCGAGGATCCCGACGCCGCGGTCGTCCGCGACGCGTCGACGGGCGACGAGGTCGTCCGCGTCAGCACGAAGGGTCTCGACCTCGCGGGCGCCGTCGCCTTCGCGCGCCGGGAGGGCCAGCGGAGCCTCGGCGCCCTCACCTTCCACCAGCGCGCGATGGTGCTGAAGAACCTCGCGATCGCGCTGAACGAGCGCCGCGAAGAGCTGTACGCGCTGTCGATGCGCTCGGGGTCGACCCGCCGCGACTCGCTGAGCGACATCGACGGCGGCATCGGCGTGCTGTTCACCTTCTCGTCGAAGGCCCGCCGTGAGCTGCCCGCGGGAACGGTCGTGCTCGACGGGCCGGTCGAACCGTTGTCGAAGGACGGATCGTTCCTCGGGCGCCACGTGTACACGCGCCTCCCCGGCGTCGCGGTGCAGATCAACGCCTTCAACTTCCCGATGTGGGGGTCGCTCGAGAAGTTCGCCCCCGCGTTCCTCGCAGGCCTCCCCACGATCGTCAAGCCCGCGACGCCCACGGCGTACATCGCCGAGGCCTGGGTGCGCATGGTCGTCGAGACCGGCCTGCTCCCCGAGGGCGCGCTGCAGCTGGTCAGCGGCAGCGTTCCCGGCCTCTTCGACCTGCTCGACCTCGGCGACACCGTCGGTTTCACCGGCAGCGCCTCCACCGCCGAGCGCCTGCGCGCCCAGGCGAAGCCCGGCGTGCGCTTCACGAGCGAGACCGATTCCATCAACGCCTCGATCCTCGGCCCCGACGCCGTGCCCGGCACCCCCGAGTTCGACGCGTACGTGAAGCAGCTGCTGGTCGAGCTCACCACCAAGGCGGGGCAGAAGTGCACCGCGATCCGCCGCGCGATCGTGCCGGCGGGGACCACGGATGCCGTGGCCGCGGCGCTGCGCGAGAAGATCGCCGAACGCGTCGTCGTCGGCGACCCGCGCGTCGAGGGCGTGACCATGGGGCCGCTCGTCTCGCGCGAGCAGCGCGACGAGGTGCTGCGGCAGGTCGCCGTGCTGCAGGACGCGGGCGGGCGTTTCGTCGTCGGGTCGGCGGAGGCCCCCGACGCGCGCGTGGCGGAGGGCGCGCTTTCGGCCGAGGGCGCCTTCCTCGAACCCATGCTCCTGGCCTTCGCCGATGCCACGACCCCGGCCGTCAACGACATCGAGGCCTTCGGACCGGTCGCGAGCATCGTCGAGTACACCGACGTCGCGGAGGCGGCGACCATCGTCGGCCGGGGTGGCGGCTCGCTCGTGACGAGCGTCGCGACCCACGACCCCGGTGTCGCCACCGAGCTGCTCACGCGCATGGGCGCGATGAACGGCCGCGTGCTCTTCCTCGACCGCGACGACGCCCGTACCTCCACCGGTCACGGCGCCCCCGTGCCGCACCTCGTGCACGGCGGACCCGGCCGCGCCGGCGGCGGCGAGGAGCTCGGCGGCATCCGCTCGGTCCTGCATTCGATGCAGCGCACCGCGATCCAGGGCTCGCCGCGCATGCTGACCGCGTTGACGGGGGTGTGGCATCCGGGAGCCGAGACCGACACCGCGGGGCGGCATCCGTTCCGCAAGCCCCTCTCCGACCTGCGGATCGGCGATGCCGTGGAGTCGGCCGAGCGGGAAGTCACCCTCGACGACATCGAGGTGTTCGCCAACTTCACCGGCGACACGTTCTACGCGCACATGGACGAGGAATCCGCCGCGGCGAACCCCTTCTTCCCGGGACGCGTCGCGCACGGCTACCTGCTCGTGTCGTGGGCGGCCGGGTTGTTCGTCGATCCCGCACCGGGTCCGGTGCTGGCGAACTCGGGCCTCGAGAACCTGCGCTTCGTCACCCCCGTCTCACCCGGCGATCGTATCCGCGTCGCTCTGACGGCGAAGCAGATCACCCCGCGCGAGACCGACGAGTACGGCGAGGTGCGGTGGGATGCCGTCATCCACAACCAGGACGACGAGATCGTCGCGCAGTACGACGTACTGACGCTCGTGGCGAAGACGTGGCAGCCCGCCGAGGTGCTGGTGTGAGCGCGCTCCGACCGATGATGCAGCGCGATCAGGCCTCGGCGATGCTCGGCATGGTCGTCGAGCACGACGCGCCGGGGGAGTCCCGCGTGTCGATGACCGTGCGCGACGACATGCTCAACGGTTTCGCCATCACCCACGGCGGGCTCGTCTTCACCCTCGCCGACACGGCGTTCGCGATCGCGTGCAACGAAGACGAGCGCGTGACCGTCGCGGGCGGCGCCGACATCACGTTCCTGAAGTCCACGACCGCGGGGCAGACGCTGACGGCGACCGCCGCCCGCCGCGCCCGGAGCGGGCGGACGGGCCTGTACGACATCCGGGTGACCGACGAGACCGGCGACCTCGTCGCCGAGGTGCGCGGGCGCAGCATCACGACGGATCGGCGCCCGCCGGCCGACTCCCGACCCGCCGCCACACCCGACCCCGAGCGCGCTGCCGCGCTCTCCACCACGGAGGTGTCCCGATGACCATGACCGTTCCCTCGCGCCCCGACTTCCTGGCATCCGTCGATCCCACCGGCATCCCGCTCGAGAGCCTGCGCGCGCTGCAGCTCGAGCGCCTGCAGTGGACCGTGCGGCACGCCTACGACAACGTCGAGATGTACCGCCGCAAATTCGACGCCGCGGGCGTGCGCCCCGACGACATCCGTACCCTCGACGACATTCGGCTGTTGCCGTTCACGACCAAGGCCGACCTGCGCGAGACCTACCCCTTCGGCATGTTCGCCGTGCCGATGGCCGAGGTGCGCCGCATCCACGCCTCGTCGGGCACGACCGGGCGCCCCACCGTGGTGGGCTACACCGCGGGTGACCTGGATCGCTGGGCCGATCTCGTCGCGCGCTCGCTGAGCGCCGCGGGCATCCGCGCGGGCGATCGCGTGCACAACGCCTACGGGTACGGCCTGTTCACCGGAGGGCTGGGTGCCCACGCGGGAATCGAGCGGCTCGGGGCGACCGTCATCCCGATGTCGGGTGGGCAGACCGCGCGCCAGGCGCAGCTCATCCAGGATTTCGCGCCCGACGCCATCCTCTGCACGCCGAGCTACCTGCTCACCATCGCCGACGCGCTGGAGTCCGCCGGCGTCGACCCGCGGTCCACGTCGCTGCGCGTCGCCGTGCTCGGCGCCGAACCCTGGACCAACGAGATGCGCCGGGAGATCGAGCGGCGCCTCGACGTCGTCGCCGTCGACATCTACGGCCTGAGCGAGGTGATGGGCCCGGGGGTGGCCAGCGAGAGCGCGCTCACCAAAGACGGCCCCCACGTGTGGGAGGACCACTTCCTGCCCGAGACGATCGACGGCGAGAGCGGCGCCCCGGTGGCCGACGGAGAACTCGGCGAACTGGTGTTCACCTCGCTCACCAAAGAGGCGTTCCCGGTCATCCGCTACCGCACCCGCGACCTCACCCGCTTGAAGCCGGGCACGGCGTTCCCGTCGATGCGACGCATCGAGAAGATCACCGGTCGCAACGACGACATGATCATCCTGCGCGGGGTGAATCTCTTCCCGACCCAGATCGAGGAGATCGTGATGGGCATCGAGACGCTCACCCCGCACTTCGTGCTCGAGCTGCGTCGAGAAGGACGAATGGATGCCATGACCGTCCGCATCGAACGGCACCCCGCCCTGCAGCGAGAGGTCTGCGAGGCCGCCGGTGTCGTGCTGCAGCAGCGGATCAAGGTGCTCATCGGCACGAGCGTCGACGTGAACGTCGAGGAGCCGGGTGCCCTGCCGCGCAGCGAGGGCAAGTACAAGCGGGTGTACGACCTGCGGTGACGGGCGCCCGGGCGCCGGGCCGACGTCGAGACCACGGACCATCGTGGGGTCGCGCCGGTCGGGCGCTCCTCGGCGCCGTCAAGACGGAGGAGGACGCCCGTTGCGGGGCGACCCGCCCCCGGTTACACTTTTACTGAACGATCGGTCTGTAAAGGGAGTCGACGATGACGACAGCACTCACGACGGACGCCGCACTCGACGGCGAGGCGATGTTCGACGCCCTCATCGAGGCCGACGGACGCATCGAGCCCCGCGACTGGATGCCGGAGGGTTACCGCCGCACGCTGATCCGCCAGATCTCGCAGCACGCGCACTCCGAGATCATCGGCATGCAGCCCGAGGGAGCGTGGATCACGCGGGCGCCGAGCCTGAAGCGCAAGGCGATCCTGCTGGCCAAGGTGCAGGACGAGGCCGGACACGGCCTCTACCTCTACTCGGCGGCGCAGACCCTCGGCATCACCCGCGACGAGATGACGCAGCAGCTCGTCGACGGCAAGGCGCGGTACTCGTCGATCTTCAACTACCCGACCCCGACGTGGGCCGACATGGGCGCCATCGGCTGGCTCGTCGACGGCGCCGCGATCTGCAACCAGGTGCCGCTGTGCCGCGCCTCGTACGGACCCTACGGTCGCGCGATGGTGCGCATCTGCAAAGAGGAGTCGTTCCACCAGCGCCAGGGATTCGAGATCCTCCTCACGCTCATGCAGGGCACCGACGCGCAGCGAGAGATGGCGCAGGACGCCGTGAACCGCTGGTACTGGCCGAGCCTGATGATGTTCGGTCCCCCCGACGACGACTCGCCCAACTCGGCGCAATCGACGGCGTGGAACATCAAGCGCTTCAGCAACGACGTGCTGCGTCAGCGGTTCGTGTCGATGCTCGTCCCGCAGGCGGCGGTACTCGGGGTGACCCTGCCCGACCCCGACCTGCGCTTCAACGACGAGACGGGCCAGTACGACATGGGTGAGATCGACTGGAGTGAGTTCCACGAGGTGCTCGCCGGGCGAGGCCCCCTCAACACCACGCGGCGCCAGCACCGTCGCGACGCGCACGAAGAGGGTGCGTGGGTGCGCGAAGCCGCCGCGGCGTACGCGGCGAAGAAGAGTGCGAAGGCGGCCGCCTGATGGCGACTCCCGGGGGGAGCCCCGCCGAGACCTGGCCCCTGTGGGAGGTCTTCGTGCGCGCCAACCGCGGCCTCAGCCACGTGCACGTGGGCTCGCTGCACGCGCCCGACGCCGAACTCGCCGTCCGCAACGCCCGTGACCTCTACACGCGTCGCGGTGAGGGCGTGTCGGTCTGGGTCGTGCCCTCGGATGCCGTGACCACGAGCGATCCGGGAGCCAAGGGCGCGTTCTTCGAGTCGCCGGCGGGCAAGAACTACCGGCACGCGGTGTACTACACCGCGTCCGAGGGGGTGCCGCACCTGTGAGCACGACGACGGATGGGTCGCGGGCATCGGCGGATGAGTTCATCGACGTCACCGACGCGGGACACGGCGACGGCCCGCACGGCGTTGACCCGCACGGCGTTGACCCCCACGGCGTTGACCCGCACGGCGACGACCCGCACGGCGACGACCCGCACGGCGATGTCTCGCTCGACGCCCGCGAGCTCGCCGCCGAACTGGCCGGCGGAGACGACCGCGCCACCGACCCCGACGTCGCCGCCTACGCGCTCGGTCTCGCCGACGACGCCCTGATCCTCGCGCAGAACCTCTGCGGCTGGATCGCGCGCGCCCCCGAGATCGAAGAAGATGTCGCGCTCGGCAACATCGCCCTCGACCTGCTCGGTCACGCGCGCTCCCTGCTGCGCTACGCCGGCAGTTACGACGGCCGCAGCGAAGACGATCTCGCCTACGGGCGCGACGAGGCCGAGTTCCGCTCGATGTGGCTGTTCGAGCTGCCGAACGGCGACTTCGCGCACACGATCGCCCGGCAGCTGCTCGCGTCGACGTACCTTCTCGAGCTGTACCGCGACCTCACGGCATCCACCGATCCGGTGCTCGCCGCCGTCGCCGCCAAGGCCGAGAAAGAAGTGGACTACCACCGCGATCACGCCGTGCAGTGGACGCTGCGGCTCGCCGGCGGCACCGAGGAGTCGCGGCGGCGGTTCCTGGTCGCCTTCGACGACACCTGGCCGTACCTCGACGAGCTGTTCCGGGACGAGCCGCTGCACGACCGGCTCGCCGGTGTCGCCGTGCGTCCTTCGAGTCTGCGGGGTCGTGTCGACGCGGTGCTCGCCACCGTGCTCGACGACGAAGACGTGCCCGTCCCCGCGGTTCCGGGTTCGTCGGCGGGTGGGCGCCGTGGCATCCATCACCCCGCCTTCGGACCGCTGATCGCGGAGATGCAGGTGCTCGCCCGTCGGCACCCGGGAGCGACGTGGTGAGCGTCGAGTACGCCCGCGCCGTGGCCGCCGCCGTCGTCGACCCCGAGGTGCCCGTGCTCACCATCGACGACCTCGGCGTGCTCCGCGACGTGCGGGTCGACGGCGACACGGTCACCGTGACGATCACCCCCACCTACTCGGGATGCCCCGCGGTCGACGCGATCCGCGACGACATCGTGCTCGCGCTCACCTCGGCCGGTTTCGACCGCACGATCGTGAAGACGACGCTGAGCCCCGCGTGGACGACCGACTGGATGAGCGACGAGGGCCGCCGCAAGCTCACCGCCTACGGCATCGCCCCGCCGTCAGGGAGGGCGCCCGCGGGGCCCATCCGTCTGCGTCTGAGCGTGGCGTGCCCGCAGTGCGGCTCGCTCGACACGCGCGAACTCTCGCGATTCGGCTCCACCTCGTGCAAAGCGCTCTGGGAGTGCCGCGCCTGCCTCGAACCCTTCGACCACTTCAAGGCGCTCTGATGACGATGACGGATGCCACGACCCCGGCCGCGACGCGCGGGCCGGCAACGGGTCCCCGTGCGCGCGCCCGGTTCCACACGCTGCGTGTCGCCGACGTGCGGCCCCTCACCCCCACCGCGATCGAGGTGACCTTCGCCGTCCCCGACGATCTCGTCGATGCCTTCGACTACGCGCCCGGACAGTACGTGGCGCTGCGCGCCACGGTCGAGGGAGAGGAACTCCGCCGCTCGTACTCGCTGTGCCGTCCGCCGACCCGGGGCGCGGTCAGCGTCGGCATCAAGCGCGATCCCGACGGCCGCTTCTCGAGCTGGGCGCACGAGGGGCTGCGCCCGGGAGATGAGGTCGAGGTGATGAGCCCGCAGGGCACGTTCGTCTCGAAGGCATCCGTCGCCACCGGCCACGTCGTCGCGATCGCCGCCGGCTCCGGCATCACGCCGATCATGGCGCTCGCCGCCGATGTGCTCGAGCGCTCCGCCGACGCCCGCATGACGATCGTCTACGCCAACCGCTCCTCGACCGACGTCATGTTCGTCGACGAGCTCGCCGACCTGAAAGACCGCTACCCGGCCCGCCTCACGCTGCACCACGTGCTCTCGCGCGAGCAGCGTGCCGCTCCGGTCTTCTCGGGGCGCATCGACGAAGAGCGCCTGCGCCTCATCCTGTCGCGGCTCATCGACCCCGCCGCCGTCGACGAGTGGTTCCTCTGCGGACCGTTCGCGCTCGTGGAACTCTGCCGCGAGACCCTCGCCGAGGTGGGAGTGCCGCGCGAGCGCGTGCGCTTCGAGCTGTTCACCGCGGGCGACGGCGACGCCCCGGCGCAGACCGGGGGAGCGCGCCCCGTGCGCGTCCGTGCCGACGAGCCGGTGCGCTCGATCGATTTCACGCTCGACGGGCAGTCCGCCCACGTCGACAGTCCGGTCTCGGCGAACGAGACGATCCTCGCGGCAGCCCTGCGCGTGCGCCCCGACGTGCCCTTCGCCTGCGCGGGGGGCGTCTGCGGCACGTGCCGTGCGCGGGTGGTCGAGGGAGCCGTGTCGATGACCGAGAACTACGCGCTCGAACCCGACGAGATCGAGCGCGGGTACGTGCTGACGTGCCAGTCGCACCCGACGTCCGACACCGTGCGCGTCGACTACGACGGATGAGAGGGATGCCGTGATCGACGACGTCTTCGCCGATGGTGTGACCACCATCACCGTGAACGCTCCGTCGCGACGCAACGCGCTCGGCATCGACGACCTGCGCGCGCTCGCCGCGGCCTACGACCGCGCCGAGGCCGACGGTGCGCGCGCCGTGCTGCTGCGCGGGGAGGGCCCCGCGTTCTGCGCCGGCCGCGACATCGCCGGCGTCGACCCGGCGACCGACGACGTGTCGGGGTACCTCGACGACACGCTGGCGCCGCTGCTGCAGCGCATGGCGTCTTTCCCGGCGCCCACGTTCGCCGCCGCCCACGGGGCGTGCCTGGGCGTGGGCCTGGGCCTGCTCATCGCGACCGACGTCGTGTTCGTCGCCGACGACGCCAAGATCGGCTCTCCTTTCGCCGCCCTGGGCGCGACCCTCGACTCCGGGGGCCACGCGCTCTTCGTCGAGCGTCTCGGCACCCACGCCACGCTCGACCTCATCTACACGGGCCGCCTGCTGACGGGCGAGGAGGCCGTGCGCGCAGGACTCTTCTCGCGGGTGGTCCCGGCATCCGAGATCCAGGATGCCGTCGCCCTCGCCGCCCGTCGCGCGGCGAGGGGGCCGACGGCGGCGTTCCTCGCCAGCAAGCGGATCGTGACCGCGATCCGCGATGAGCGACGGGGGCTGTGGGAGGCCATGACGCTCGAGAACAGTGCGCAGGCCTCCCTCGCTCGAACGGACGATTATCGCGAGGGTTTCGCGGCGTTCCGCGAGAAGCGTGCGCCGGAATTCGTCGGCCACTGATCCGACGGCGACCGACGAGGTCACCGTACGAGGGGCTGTCGCTGGGCGACGCATCGTGAGGGGGAGCGGTGACCGCGGTGCGTTTCTCGGCCGGACGCGATGCGCAGCGCGTCGCTGCACGCCGGGATTGATTGAATCGGCTCATGTCGACCGATGAAGACGACGAACTCGCCCGCCTGCGCCGCCGCGCGTACTCGCCGACGGCGGACATCGCCTCCGACCCGGTGGCGCTCGCGCGGCTCGCGGAGCTCGAGCGGCGCGCCGCCGAACCCACCGTCCCTTCCTCTGCCGAGACCGATGTGGGCGGGGGCGCCTCGACCGACGACGTCGCCGACGCGGCGCCGTCCGACGCCGACTCGTCGGGCGCCCGCCGGATCACGTGGTCGCGCCCGCGTCGGTCGACGATCGTCCTGGCGGTCGTGAGCGCCCTCGTGATCGTCGTGGCGGTGGTGGCGCTCGTGCTGGTGCAGCGGGTGCAGACGCACCCCCTGCAGGCCGATGCCGTCCAGGTGGCCCGCCTGAGCCCTGACCCGTCGTACGTCACGCCGGACTTCTTCACGGCGGGAGCCCCCGGGGGGACCGTGGCGTACACCGAGTTCCAGGGCTTCCGCGTCGTCGTCGCCGACCCGGGTCGCTCCGACGGCCGTGGCGTCGCCTGCATCACGGTGTACCAGCCCGACCTGCTCACGGTCGAAGGGGGCGGGGCGTTCTCGTACGACGGCCAGTACGTTCCCCAGGCCTGCGCCGCCGGCACGTTCCCCGCGGCGACCACCATCCGCCTCTTCGACGACGCACCCGAGCGGGAGCGCACCGAGTACCCGGCGGACACGGCGCTGCAGTTCGTGTACGACGAGCAGACCGATGAGGTCGTGGTCTTCCGGGGCTGATCCCGGCCGCGCCCGCGCGCACACGACGATGCCCCGGCACGCGGCCGGGGCATCGATCGCGGGGCAGGACGTCAGGCGGCGGTGGTCACCGCGAACTGCACCGAGCCCTGCGGGTCGATCTGCGCGTCGAGCACGCGGTCGTCGAGGACGGCTGCGGCGTCGGCGTCGAGGAAGACGCGCGCTCCGGCGTTCTCGACCACGGCATCGTTCGCTTCGGGGGCGTCGACCACCGACAGCGCGAACTGCGACTCGGGGGATCCCGCGCCCTCGATGCGGACGCCACCCTGCGGCGCGTCCGGGAACTGGGCGGTGATGGTCTTGACGGCGGTCGTGGCCTCATCGGTGAGTGTCAGCATGGGTGACTCTCCTTCTTTGTCGACGACAGGAGCCAGCCACGATGCCGAGAATCGACGGCGTCCTCAACCTGGGGAAGCCATTTCCAGGCAATTCCCACCGGGCCACAGGGGGTCAGGGCAGCAGCCCCGCGCGCCGCGCGCGGGTGACGGCGGCGTGGCGCGTCGAGGCGTCGAGCTTCGACATCGCCGAGGCGAGGTACGACTTCACGGTGGTCTCGCGGAGCTGCAGAGAGGCGGCGATCTCGCTGTTCGTCGAGCCCACGGCCGCGCACGCGAGCACGTCGATCTCGCGGGGCGAGAGATGCACGTCGGGGTCTTCGCATCGCGCGGGAGCGTCGCCGGTCAGGGCGGCCAAGCGTGCCTCGAGGTCTTCGAGGCGCCGGCGCACGTCGTCGTCGCCGACCGTCGCCGCGATGCTGCGCAGTTGCGCGTAGCTCTCGCGGATCTCTTCGCGCGCGCCCGTGCTGAGGCCGCTCTCGGAGGCGGGCGAGGTGGCGAGGCGACGTTCGACCTCGGCGCGCACGCGCAGTTCGGTTCCGAGCTCGCCGGCGACGTCGAACGCGGGCCGCGCCTCGACCTCGCCGACCTGCGACTGGGCCCATGATCCGCAGTAGAGCACCCCGCGCGCGGTGCCGCCGACCAGCACAGGGACGGCGAACAGGGTGGCGATGCCCTCGCCGAGGATGGCGCGGTCGTAGTCGTGCGTGATCGTCCGCGACGTGCGGTAGTCGAGGGTCATGCGCGGCCGACGCTCGACGAGGGCGCGTCCGCCGAGGCCGCGGGACGCATGGACCACGAGGCCCTCGATGCTGCGGGTGCGGGCTCCGACGATGGTCGAGACGTGCACGGCGCCGTCGTGCTCGAGCCCGCCGAAGGCGACGGGGAAGTGGGTGCGCCGGGCGAGTTCGGCCACGGCATGCGACACGAGCGTCGCATCGTCTCGAAGAGGGGACGGTGCTTTCACGCACTACCTACTTCCGGGGGTGACGGCTTCGTCGCCGCGTTTCGTAGCGTCGACAGTATCACCGGGAGCGTTTCCACGACCCCGGTCGTATCCCCCATCGGCGCAACGCTGCGCCGGTCCCATGAGGCAAGGAGGCCACATGACGGACAGAAGGATCGACCCTGCCCCCGGGGGCGGAGTCGACTACATCGCGGTCGAAGAATCGGCACCGTTCCAGGACCTGAAGAGGCGTCAACGCCGCTTCGTGTTCCCTCTCGCGGTGGCGTTCCTCGTCTGGTATTTCGCCTACGTCCTGTTGTCGTCGTTCGCTCCGGCGTTCATGGCGCAGCCGGTGTCGGGGGCGATCACGGTCGGACTTGTGCTCGGGCTGGGACAGTTCGTCACGACGTTCGCCATCACGATGGGCTACGTCGCCTACGCCAACCGTCGGCTCGACCCGCGCGCCGAGGCCCTGCGCGCTGAGCTCGAGCGCACCGAACGGGGGGAGTCGTGAACGACGTCGTCGCCACCGTCACCGCCGCGGTCGACACCGTGGAGAACAACCCGGTCCTGAACATCTCGATCTTCGGCGCGTTCGTCGCCGTGACGCTGTTCATCGTCATCCGGGCCAGCCGCAACAGCAAGACCGCGGCCGACTACTACGCGGCCGGCCGCTCGTTCACCGGCCCGCAGAACGGCTTCGCCATCGCCGGCGACTACCTGTCGGCGGCGTCGTTCCTCGGCATCGTGGGCGCGATCGCCATCAACGGCTACGACGGTTTCCTCTACTCGATCGGCTTCCTCGTCGCGTGGTTGGTCGCGCTGCTGCTGGTGGCCGAGCTCATGCGCAACACCGGCAAGTTCACGATGGCCGACGTGCTGTCGTTCCGCCTCAAGGAGCGCCCCGTCCGCATGGCCGCGGCCCTCACCACCCTCGCGGTCTGCTTCTTCTACCTGCTGGCCCAGATGGCGGGCGCCGGTGGTCTGGTCTCGCTGCTGCTCGGCATCACCGAGCGCGTCGGGCAGTCGATCGTCGTCGCGGTCGTCGGCCTGCTCATGATCGTCTACGTGCTCATCGGCGGCATGAAGGGCACCACCTGGGTGCAGATCGTGAAGGCGTTCCTGCTCATCGGCGGGGCGCTGGTCATGACGATCTGGGTGCTCGCGATCAACGGCTTCAGCTTGAACACCCTGCTCGAAAGCGCGGTGGCCGCCTCGCCCAAGGGGGAGGCGATCCTCGGACCCGGCCTGCAGTACGGCGCGAACCCGTGGGACTTCATCTCGCTCGCCCTCGCGCTCGTGCTGGGCACCGCGGGGCTTCCGCACGTGCTCATGCGCTTCTACACCGTGCCGACCGCCAAAGAGGCGCGTCGTTCGGTGGTGTGGGCCATCTGGCTGATCGGGATGTTCTACCTCCTCACCCTGGTCCTGGGGTACGGCGCGGGTGCGCTCGTGGGCTCCGAGGCGATCCTCGCCGCTCCCGGCGGCGTGAACGCTGCGGCACCGCTGCTCGCTCTGGCGCTGGGTGGACCGCTGCTGCTCGGGTTCATCTCGGCGGTGGCGTTCGCGACCATCCTCGCGGTCGTGGCCGGTCTCACGATCACCGCGGCGGCCTCGTTCGCGCACGACATCTACGCCAACGTCGTGAAGAAGGGCGACGTGCCGCCCGACGGCGAGGTCAAGGTGGCCCGGCGCACGGTGATCGTCATCGGTGTGCTCGCGATCGTCGGAGGTATCGGCGTGCAGGGGCAGAACGTGGCGTTCCTGGTGGCGCTGGCTTTCGCCGTCGCCGCCTCGGCCAACCTGCCCACGATCCTGTTCTCGCTGTTCTGGCGTCGCTTCACCACGCGCGGCGCCGTGTGGAGCATGTACGGCGGTCTGGCATCGGCTCTGCTGTTGATCTTCCTCTCGCCGGTGTTCTGGGGTGGGCCCACCAGCGTGTTCGCGAACACCGGGGTGGCGATCTGGCCGCTGAACAACCCCGGTGTCGTCTCGATCCCGCTCGGGTTCTTCCTGGGGTGGCTCGGCTCGGTCACTTCGCGCACGGCCGAGGATCGAGGCAAGGCCGCCGAGATGGAGGTGCGTTCGCTCACCGGTTTCGGGGCCGAGAAGGCCTCCGACCACTGACCGCTTCGACGCCCGGCTCCGCTCCGGCGGGCCGGGCGTCGTCGCGTCCGTCGTCAGACGGGTTCGCTCAGCGACTCCGAGGCCACCGCCGCGCTCTCGAGCGAGAGCAGGTATTGCTTCACCTCGGGGTGACCGCCGTACTCGCCGATCGAGCCGTCGGCGCGCACCACGCGATGCACCGGGACCACGATCGAGAACGGGCTCGCCGCGCACGCGGTACCCACCGCACGCGCGGCGCGGGCGACGCCGGCCATCATCGCCACCTCGCCGTAGGCGGCTACCTCGCCGTAGGGGATCTCGCGCGTCGCCTCGAGCGCGGCCCGCGTGAAGCCGCGCACGAAACGCCAGTCGAGGTCGACGTCGAACTCCCGACGGCGCCCGTCGAAGTACTCGTCGAGTTGAGCGACGAGGTCGGCGCCGGGGCCGGGATCGGGGTCGGGCACCACGCCCAGTCGCTGGGAGATGTCGGCTCGGGCTCGCTCGATGCCGCCGTGCGCCACGTCGAGTCGCACGAGGGCGTCGTCGACGAACGTCAGGAGGACGGGACCGATCGGACCGTCGTACTCGGTGCTGGTGACTCTGTTCATGCGCCCATCTTCACGAGGCGGAGGTGGCGGTGCAGCGGCGTTCCCGCGAATGGTGGACGCCGCCGCCACGTTGCCACCTGGGGAGGAACCGCCGGTGGTGCGGCGTGTCGCCGATTACGGCGAAACTCGGCCCCACTACAGGAGATCCTCGGATGCCCGGCTTAGTCTGGCAGGTGTGTGGCGAGCTGAGGAGGGTACCGTGATCGGTGCCGACGAAGACGGTCCGGCAGCGACCGTCGACCCGGCGGAGCTGCGGCTGTCGGAGCCCGGGATCGTGGTGCGGCACGTCGCCGACCCGGAACGCGATCGCATCCGCGCGGAAGCTGCCGCCCTGGGTGGGCGTTCGACTCTGCTGCGCTTCGACGACGCGCTCGACGCGGGCATCGACATCACCAAGGCGCACCCCGGTTCGCTCCCGCAGTTCATCACCGGGCGCGCCACCATGCTCTCGAACCTCTTCCGCGACGAGGTGGCGCTGCGCACCGCCCGCATGGCCGCGGAGCGCATCACCGCCAAGAACGTCGAGCTGCGCACCGCCCGCGGCCTCGAGCCCGTCCACCTGGCCGTCGGTCTCGCCGCCTGGAAGATCGGGGGAGTGGAGTGGTCGGCCCCCGTGCTGCTGCGTCCGCTCGCCATCCGTCGTCACCACGGCGACTTCGAGCTCAAGCTCCACGGCGCCTTCGTGATGAACCCCGAGCTCGCGCGCGCCTTCCGCACGCACCTCGGCATCCAGATCGACAGCGCGGCCCTCGCCGGGCTCGCGTACGACCAGGGCGTGTTCAAGCCGCAGCCGGTCATCGACCACATCCGCCGGCTCACCACGCACGTGCCCACCTTCGTCGTCCACCCGCGCCTGGTGATCTCGTCGTTCGCCGACGTCAGCTCGGGCATGGTGCGCGACACGCAGCACCTCGACGACACCCTGCTGAACGCGCTCGCCGGTCACCCCGACGACCGTGCCCGCGTCACCGTCCGCCGCGACGAGCCGGTGATCGTCAGCCCCGACGAGCGCACCCCCGCGGCCGACACCCTGCTGCTCGACGCCGACGCCGAGCAGGAGCGCGTGCTCGCGCGCATCGCCGCGGGGCACTCGCTCGCGGTGCACACGCTGCCCGGGACCGGCGGCACGCAGACCGTGATCAACGCCATCGGCCAGCTCGTGCACGACAACAAGCGCGTGCTCGTGGTGAGCGCTCGGCGCTCGACCCTCGACGGCATCCGCCACCGCCTCGCCGGTGTCGGCCTGGCCGGTCTCGCCGTCTCACCCCACCACGTGCGCCGCGACCTCATCCGCGCGATCGGTCGCAACGAGAAGGCCGAGCAGCCCAAGGTCGCCGAGATCGACGACGCCCTCGTGCGCCTTCGCACGGTGCTGCGCGACTACCGCTCGGCCGTGACCGAGCCGCACCTGGCGCTGGGCGTCTCGGCGCTCGACGTGCTGCGCGCGCTCACCTCGCTGGCATCCCAGTCCCCGGCGCCCTCGACCGAGGCGCGTTTCGACCTCACGACGCTCGAGCGTCTCGCCGGTCGCCGCGACGCCGCCGCGCGCGCCCTCGCGATGGCCGCCCGCCTGGGTGAGTTCCGCGTCGGTCCCGACGATTCGCCCTGGTACGGAGTGAGTTTCACGCGCACCGAAGACGCGCGCGCCGCGCACGAGCTGGCCGGCAAGCTCCACGCGCAGGACGTTCCCCGTCTGCTGGAGCGCGGCTACGAACTCATCGCCCAGACGCGCATGCGGCCGTTCCAGACGGTCTCCGAGCTCGGCGCCTACCTCAAGCTGCTGCACGGCATCCGCGAGTCGCTCGACCGCTTCAGCCCCAGCGTGTTCGAGCGCCCCCTCGGCGAGCTCATCGACGCGCACTCGCCGCGCCGTGACGCCTCGGCCATGAGCGGTCCGAACCGCCGTCGGCTCAAGCGCCTGTCGAAGGAGTACGTGCGCCCCGGGGTGCACGTCACCGACATGTACGAGGCGCTCGTGCGCATCCAGCAGCAGCGCACCGAGTGGCAGCGCGTCGTCGAAGCGGGCGTCACCCCCGAGGTGCCGCTGGGCCTGGCCGACGTGCACGTCGCCTGGCAGCGCACCGACGCCCTGCTCGGCGAGCTCGACCAGATCCTCGGCCGTCAAGGTTCCGACCGCCTCGCGACCCTGCCGGTGCAGCGTCTCGTGCGGACGCTGGCGGGCCTCGCGGCCGAGTCCACCTTCTTCGACAACCTCGTCGAGCGCGCACAGCTGCGCTCCGAGCTGGCCCGTCTGGGCCTGGAGCAGCTGCTCGTCGAGCTGTCGGTGCGCCATGTTCCCGAGGAGCGCGTGGGCGCCGAACTCGAATTCGCCTGGTGGCAGTCGGCGCTCGAGCACCTCCTGCGCACCGATCGCGCGCTGCTGGGGGCCAACACGAGCGTCGTCGACCGCCTCGAGCGCGACTTCCGCCTGGTCGACGAGGCGCACGCCGCCGCCGCCGGTCCGCTCCTGGCCGCCCAGCTCGCCACGCAGTGGCGCATCGGCATCGTCGATCACGCCGACGAGGCCGCCGCGCTGAAGCGTTCGCTGAAAGACGGCCTGCACA
The DNA here is from genome assembly GCF_001792815.1 of Microbacterium sp. BH-3-3-3. Lineage (NCBI taxonomy): Bacteria > Bacillati > Actinomycetota > Actinomycetes > Micrococcales > Microbacteriaceae > Microbacterium > Microbacterium sp. BH-3-3-3. The sequence goes on from NZ_CP017674.1 coordinate 3,096,344, forward strand.
CCGCTCAAGAGATCTCGGATGCCGCTCCCACCCTGCTGCGCACGCTCGCGCCGGTGTGGTTGGCGTCGCCGTACGAAGTGCCCGACGTGCCGTGGGACCTCGCGTTCGACGTCGTGATCGTGGCGGACGCCGCCGCCCTCTGCCTCACCGAGGCCACGCCGGCCCTGCGCCGGGCGCGCCAGGTCGTGCTCTTCGGCGACCCCGTGGTGCAGAAGCCCACGCCGTTCCGCGTCAGCGCATCGGTGGCCCCCGTCCCCGATGAGGCCGACGAGGTGCCGTTCGATGAGATCTCGGTCTTCGAGCGCATCGCGGAGCTCTTCCCCGTCGAGACCCTCACGCGCAGCTACCGCGCGGGCGGCGAAGACCTCTCGCAGCTGGTGAACGACGCGTTCTACGGCGGCGAGATCGTGTCGCTGCCCTGGGCCGGGTCGTATCTCGGCCGCGGCAGCCTCAGCGTCGACTACGTCGAGGGCGGTGTCGGCGCCCCCGACCCCATCAGCGGTGCCGTCGAGAGCCCCGATGCAGAGGTCGCCCGCGTGGTGACCCTCGTGGTCGAGCACGCCGTCAACCGCGCGTCCGAGTCGCTCATGGTCGTCACGGCCAGCCGCACGCACGCCGAGCGCGTGCGCGCGTCGGTGGTGGCCGCTCTGGCCGGTCGCTCCGACGTCGCCGAGTTCGTCTCGCGCGACGCGGCGGAACCCTTCTCGGTGCTGACCCTCGAAGAGTCGGTGGCCGAGAGCCGCGACCGCGTGATCTTCTCGCTGGGCTTCGGCCTGACCCGTCACGGTCGCGTGCTGAGCGACTTCGGCGACCTGTCGACCCCCGACGGCGAGCGTCTGCTCACGGTCGGCATGACGCGCGCGCGGCGTTCGATGGTGATCGTGTCGTCGATCCGCCCGTCGTCCTTCGATGACGGACGCCTCGAGCACGGAGCGGCGACGCTCATGGGCATCCTCGGAAACCTCGCGGCGCGTGGTCGCGAGAGCCGGCTCGAAGACCTCGCCGACCCGCTCACGCGGGCCCTCGCGCGCGAGCTCCGACGCTTCGGCGTCGAGGTCGACGTCGACTATCACGGACTCCTGCCGCTTGTGGCGCGATACCGGGGCAAGGCCGTCGTCGCCGAGAGCGATCCCGAGACGATCGGGGAGTCCCTGCGCGAGACGCTGCGTCTGCGCCCGCAGATCCTGCGTCGCCTGGGCTGGCATTACGTGCGCGTGCACGCGTTCGACCTGTACAGCGATCCCGCCGGTGTGGCGTCGCGCATCGCCGAGCTGCTGGGGGCCGCCCCCGCAGACGCCGCCACGCCCGACACGACCACCGAGCCGCTCGATCTTCCCGGTTGAGCCGGTGATGAGTGCGACCCCGGATGCCGCCGGGCCTGGCCCCGTCGTCGGATCGGACGACTCGTCGGCATCGATCGAGACCGCGGACGGGTCGGTGGAATCGGTCGCCGTCGACGTCGCTCCCGCGTCCGGGACGCCCACCCCGCATGCCGTTCGGCAGCCCGTGGTGCGCGTGCGCGGGTCGCGCCGCGCTCGGCTCATGCCGGCACCCGGAACGACCGCGGAACCCGCGCCCGCCGACGACCCCGCGCGGGGCGCGTCGGCCGGGCCCGTGGCATCCGGTCCCAACGACGAGCGCATGCTGCGCGACGTTCCCCCGCACTACTGAACGGGCCCGGCCCCTGCCGAGGCGCGGTGCGCGGCTGTCAGAGAGTTGCGGTCACCGCGTGCTGTTCTGGCGCTCCAGCAGGTCGCGGATCTGAACGAGCAGCTCCTGCTCGGTGGGCAGCTTGGGCTCGTCCGAGGCCGCGTCGGCCACACCGGCGCGAGCGGCGGCGCGGGCCTTCCAGTGGTTCATGGGGTAGACGAAGACGAAGTACACCACCAGTGCCACGGCGAGGAAGCTGATGATCGCCGTCAGCAGCCCGCCGAGGGGGAACACCACCTGCTGGCCGTAGATGCCCGTGATCGACGGCCCGAACTCGCCGTTGTCGTTCGGCTGGTAGAACACCTGGATCAGCGGGTTGATGAGCGATGCGACGATCGCGTTGACGACCGCCGTGAAGGCCGCGCCGATGACGACGGCGACGGCGAGGTCGATGACATTTCCGCGGAGAATGAACTCCTTGAATCCCTTGATCATGCGCTGGTTCCCCTCTGGCCGCGCCGACTCGGAGTCAGGACGCCGAGGACGGAGCGGACGGCTTCGATTCCGACTTCGATGATGTCGAAGAACCCGAGGCGCCGCCAGCGCTTGCGCCGGACGATGAGCCACTCGACGATGAGCTGCTCGACGATGAGTTGCGGGAGTCGGTGCGGTAGAAGCCCGAGCCGTTGAAGGTGACGCCGATCGAGCCGTATTGCTTGCGCACCTCGCCGCCGCACTCGGGGCATTCGGTGAGCGCGGCATCCGTGAAGGACTGCACGGTCTCGAAACGGTGACCGCACTGCTTGCAGGCGTAGGAGTAGGTGGGCATCGTGCTGTTCCTTCGGGTGATCAGGCCGTGTGAGCGGCGAGCGGCAGCGTGCGCGTGGGGGTGACCACGCCCGTGACGGGCTGGTCGTGCACGTCGCGCGGCACGTCGTCGATGAGTTCGGAATCGAAGATGACCGCGTAGACCGGCGGGCACTTCTCCATCGAACCGAGGGTCTTGTCGAAGTATCCGCGCCCCCATCCCAAGCGCATTCCGCGGGCGTCGACCGCGGCGGCCGGGATGACGAGCAGGTCGACGTCGTTGACGGCGATGGGACCCAGAACCTCGCCGACGGGTTCGGGAAGACCGAACAGACCCTCGGCGATCCCGGCGTCGGGTGTGGCGACGGTCCAATCGAGCAGACCGTCTTCGCGTGTGAGGGGAAGGAGCACCCGGATGCCGCGCGCCACGGCGCCGGCGACGAAGGCGTGGGTGCCGGGTTCGGTGGGCGTCGACAAAAAGCACGAGATGCTGCGCGCGCCGAGTCGGGACACGAGCTCGTCGAGTTGACGGGTGATCCCGGCCTCGGCCTCTTCGCGTGCGTGAGCGGAGATGCCCTGACGACGTTCGCGCAGGTCGGCGCGCAGTGCGCGCTTGGCCTGCTCGATGCGATCCGGCATGCCGTCAGTCTACGTGCGAGCGTCCTCCCGCCGGTGTCGTCGGACCCCGGTAAGGTATGGGCCATGCCTCATAAGCCCTTCAAGGCCGTGATTCCGGCCGCCGGACTCGGTACGCGCTTCCTTCCCGCCACCAAGGCGATGCCGAAGGAGATGCTGCCGGTGGTCGACAAACCGGCGATCCAGTACGTCGTCGAAGAGGCCACCGCGGCCGGGATCGACGATGTCCTCATCATCATCGGCCGTAACAAGAACAACATCGCCAACCACTTCGACTCGATGCCCGAGCTCGAGGCGAAGCTGCGCGAGAAGGGCGACAGCGACAAGCTCGCCAAGGTCGAGCACTCGTCCGACCTCGCCGACGTGCACATGGTGCGCCAGGGCGAGCCGAAGGGCCTCGGCCACGCCGTGCTGCGTGCGCGCGCCCACGTGGGCGACCACCCGTTCGCCGTCCTGCTGGGCGACGACCTCATCGACGAGCGCGACCCCCTGCTCACCACGATGATGCAGGAGTACGACAAGCGCAACGCCACCATCATCGCCCTGATGGAGGTCGACCCCGAGCACATCCACCTCTACGGCGTCGCCGCCGTCGAGGCCACCGACGACGAGGGCGTGGTCAAGGTCACCCAGCTCGTCGAGAAGCCCAAGGCCGAAGACGCCCCCTCGAACCTCGCGATCATCGGTCGCTACGTGCTCGGCCCCGACGTGTTCGGCATCCTCGAGCACACCGAGCCCGGCAAGGGCGGCGAGATCCAGCTGACCGACGCGCTCGAAGAGCTCGCCACCGGTGGCGGTGACGGCGGCGGCGTGTACGGCGTCGTCTTCCGCGGCCGCCGTTACGACACCGGCGACCGCGTCGACTACATCAAGGCCATCGTGCAGCTCGCCGCCGACCGCGACGACCTCGGCCCGGCCCTGCGCCCGTGGTTCAAGGAGTTCGCAGCGGGTCTCTGACCCGGCGAGAAGCCATGGATCTGTCGGTTCCGAGGCGACACGACGAGGTCTCGATCCGTCTCATCCGCAACCGCGATGCGCGGGTGCTCCAACAGCAGCTGATCGACAACCGTTCGTGGTTGCGCCGGTGGGAGGCGACCAGCCCCGACGGGCCGGTCTCGTTCGACATGCGCCTCGGCATCCGTCGTCTGCTGCAGCAGTACCGTGACGGCCTCGGCGTCCCCTTCGTGATGGCGTGGGACGACGAGGTCGCCGGGCAGCTGAACGTGTGGGGGGTGTCGCGCGGTTCGCTCGCCTCGGCGACGATCGGGTACTGGGTCGCCGAAGAGTACGCGGGGCGCAACATCACCACCGTGAGCGTGGCCATGGCCACCGACGTGTGCTTCACCGAGCTCAACCTGCATCGCGTCGAGATCTGCATCCGGCCCGAGAACCATGCGAGTCTGCGCGTCGTCGAGAAGCTCGGCTTCCGCTACGAGGGACTCCGCCGCCGATACATCCATATCGACGGCGACTGGCGCGACCACTACGCCTTCGCCCTCGTGCGCGAAGAGGTGCCGCACGGTGTGCTCGACCGGTGGACGCGGGGTCAGGTGCCGCCCGATGCGGCGCGCATTCCGCCGGCCGATCGGCTGTGACCGGTTTCGTTCTCTCTTTGCGCGCCTGATCGGCGAAACTCTCGGCACGACACGCGGGTGGATGCCGAGGTGTGATCTCTCGGTGACCTACCTTTGAGCCATGGGTGGGCAGGTACTGAGCGGTGGCGTGATCGTCTTCGTCGCCGTCGCGCTCTGGTTGGTGTACCTCTTGCCGTCGTGGCAGAGCCGGCACCGTTTCACCGCCGCCGAGCGTAACGCGGTGCGTCTGAACCAGGCGCTCCGGGTTCTCGCTGAGACGGCTGAGACCCCGCGTGAGGTGCGCCTCGAGCTCACCACCCGCACCGCCCACCAGCAGCAGAAGCTCGCTCGTCAGGTGCAGGCGCACAAGGCGCAGACCGAGCTGGCCGCCGCGAAAGCCCGCCTCGAGGTGGCGCGCCTCGAGAACGCCCGCGATCTCGACGTCGTGAAAGAGCAGCGCGCCGCCGCCATCGAACTGGCCCGCGCCGAACGCGCCGCGGCGGTCGAGGTCGCCCGCGCCGAGCGCGCCGCGGCCCTCGAGACCACGCGCGCTGAACGCGCCGCCGCGGTCGAGCGGGCGAACGCCGAGCGCGCCGCGGCCGTCGCGCGCCCCGAACTCCGTCGCGCCCGTGCGCGCCGTCGCTTCCGTCTCTCGGTGACGATGGTCGCCCTGCTCGGCGCGATCGCGGCGGGTGTCGGAGTGGTCCAGGTCGTCGCGGGCGCCGTTCCCGTGCTCCTCGTCGCCGGCGCCGTGGTGGTGCTCGCCTCTCTCGTGCTGCTGCGTCGCGTGTCGGTCATCGCCGCGCGCACAGGCGTGCGTCCCCTCGAGGTCGCCGCCCCGCGCGTCGCGGCCGTTGTGCAAGACGTCGCCCTCGTTCCCGAACCGCGTCCCACCTGGACCCCGCGCGAGCTTCCGCGTCCGCTGGTCGCCTCGGCCGGCTCTCGTGCCGCCGCGGTCGTCGACGAGCAGATCGCTCGCGAGGCGCTGCGCGCCGCCGCTCGTGAAGAAGCGGCCCGCGAGATCGCCGCGCAGCAGGCGCCTACCCCGATCGAGACGGCACGCCCCGCGGCCGCCGCGGCTCCGGCTTCGCCATACGCGTCGATGGGATACGTCGACGACAGCGAGATCGAGGACCACGTGCGTCAGCTGCTCGAGCGGCGCGCGGTCGGCGCCTGAGCTCACCCCTCCCCGTAAGGGAGAGCCGGCGGTATGCCCGAGTCGGAATGCGGCGTCGGAGACCCGAGCGGCGAGTGCGCTCGGGTTCGAGGCATGCCGCTCTGCGTGATAGTGTTGTCGAGGTTTCCGGGCCTGTGGCGCAGTTGGTAGCGCGCCTCGTTCGCATCGAGGAGGTCAGGGGTTCGAATCCCCTCAGGTCCACCATAAGAGGCTTACTAGAATCACCGTCGTCGTAGATGCCGGAGAAGATAGCCTCGCAAAGTCCGACAGTATTTACTTCAGAGAGACCGCCGTTTTCGGCGGTCTCTCTTTGTCTTGACCGATCACGGCCTGTGCTGGCCGTGAGTGAGGTCCATCCTCGGTGGGCAGCGAGGATTTCGTCGAGGGGTTCCTTGACGTCGTCGCCGATTACTTGATCGTGTGCGATGTAGAGGTTGTTGAAGACGGCCTGCTTCAGTTCTCGGCGAATCTGGTCGCTCGACGCGAGATGTAGGGCTCGCACGTCGGTCAGGAGATCGAGGAAGGTCTCGATGTGGCGCTTGCCCGTTGCCAGGTCGGCCGTCGCTATTGACAGTTGTTCACGAAGGGTCTCGCGTTCGGTTCCGATCTCGCGGAGTCGTTGACGGATGCGTTCTTGGGGGAGTGAGCCGTCGGCGGCGAGGTCCAGAAGGTTGTCTTCCTTGGCCTGGATGGCAACGAGCCTGTCCCTTAGCTGCCCGCGCCGGATGTGCTCGGCGCCTGCCTCGTCTCGAACAGCTTGTTCGATCGTGCTGCGGACGATCTGTGTGAACTCTGGTGAGAGTTCCACTGTCTTGTAGTGGTCCTCGATTGCGGCTTCGATGTTGTCGACGTGAGAGAACGGTGCGTCACAGGTTCCGTCCTGGGTTCCGCGGCAGGAGAAGTACCAGTACTCGCCGCCGTGGCGACCGATCGTGCGTTGTTGGATGAGTCGGCGATCGACGTTCCGTTCGAGCCGACAGTGGCCGCACCACAGGCTCCTCTTCAGATAGTGGGTGTGCTAGCGGCGGCGCTCTCCGGCGACTCCGCGGGTGTCCAGGACGGTCTGAACGCGGTCGAACAGGCTCGTTTCGATGAGCGGCTCATGCCGTCCTTTGTAGATCTCGTCCTTGTAAGCGATCTCACCGGGGTAGTACCGGTCGCGCAGCATCTGCTGGATCTTGGTGTCTGAGATCGGTCCAGCCGGTCGGCGTGCGGTCGGCCTGGTCGTGAGGCCACGTTCTGTGAGTTCGTCAGCGATGTCTTGGAAGGTGTTTGTGCCTGCTGCGTACAGCTCGAACGCGAGCTTGACGAAGGGGGCTCGTTGGGGGTCGATCGCGACGGTGTTGATTTTCCGACCCTCGGTGTTGTCCGTGACGTTGAGATATCCGATGGGTGCACGCCCGAGCGCTCCCCCGTTCTTGGCCTTCTGCGACATTCTGTAGGCGATGTCGGCGCCGTCTTCGCGGGAGCGGTATTCGTTGAAGGCGGCGAGGATGCCGTGCATGAGTTGCCCGACCGGCGTCGCGTCGATGGACTCCGTTGCGGAGACGAGTTCCACCCCGCGCTTCTGCAGGTCGGCCATGACGACAGCATCGTCGATCCGGTTTCGGGCGAAGCGGGAGAGCTTGTAGACGATGACATAGTCGACGTCGTGGTCGCGGCGGATGCGTTCGAGCATCTCTTGAAAGGTCACGCGCTTCGTCATTTCGGTGGCCGAGCGGCCAGGTTCGATGTACTCGGCAACGATGTTCAGCCCGAGCTGCTCGGCTTTGCGCTGGCACGAGACGCGTTGCGCCGGGATGGAGATGCCTTCATGGTCGTAGTCGGTGTTGACTTGGCCTTTTGATGAGAGGCGCATGTAGATCACTGCGCGGGTGCCGGGCGCCGCGGTGGCGGCGAGCACAGTGTCGACAGAAGCCGACTGGTGCGTGTCGCGGTCGGGCTCGATCAGGATGGTCTGCAGGGCGGTCGGCGCGCCTACGAAGGCGGGCGGGGCGGCGATGGCGGCTTGCGTCGTTGGGGTGTTCATGGGGCGGGTTCCTCCGGTTAGGTCCTCCGGATTAACGCTCTTCGCGGCCTGCTTGTCCAGTCCTTCGGGGCCTTCCAGGGCGGGTTCAAGGGTTCGGCTCGGGGGTCGCGTTTCGTTGTACTTTTTGCCTCGTGATGCGGCTGCTGACTGCGTTGCCGGAGCGGTCGTAGCGTCGCTATCTGATGAAGGCATGGATGCGCCCTTCCGCGATGTCCGCGGCTTTGCTGCGGGAGTCCCCGCCTGGAAGGGACCTGAAGTGGCGGAACCGGGGGCGGTGGGGCGGTGGGTGTTCGTCGTGAAGCGAAGACCGACCGGAACACCGAGCCGAATACTCGGCCACCCTCCTCAAGGTGTCGAGCAGACTCATGATCGCCTCACCTTCTGATGCGACGAGCGATCCGTTGCCGCACCTGACACCTCGGTATTGGAATCCACGGCAGGGCTCGTCGGCGGCAATGAGGCTTGGAGCAGAGCGCCGTACCTGGCTCGGCTGAGTTCGCGGATCTGTCGGCGCTTCCCTATACGAGGCGCAGGCTCCAGGGTGCGGGCGGAGCACCAGCCGGTTGGGATCCCGCCAGCGATGAGGTGGGCGTAGATCTCGAAGCGTGGCAGGGCCTGGAAGTCCTCGGCAGTCAGGTGCGGTGCCTGGCGAGCGAGGTCGCGGGCGTCGGCGTCGTGGAGCGCGAACACGACCTTGCTGCGGGCGTTGACGTCGAAGTCCTGTCGCATCCAGCTGGTAGTTGCCCCCGGTGTTGATGCGCGACGGTGAGTCCGACACCGGAGGAGCGGAAGACACTCATGGCATCGCCGACGGAGGTCGGCAGGTGCGGGTAGTTCTGGACTTCGTCGATGAACACGAACCCGGGGCGCTTCTCCGGGTACTTCTCGGTTGCGCGTTCGATGGTGGCCATGAAGATCTCGGCCACGATCAGGCTGCCGAGGAGCTTGGATGCCCCGGTGCCGACCAGCGCCTCGTTCAGCGGCACGAGGACGGTCTTGCGTTCGCGGAAGACATCGCGGAGCCGGAACCGCGGGCGGGCTTGCCCGAGCACGGCAACGAGGGGCTTTCGCATCAGGAGCTTGCGGAGCTTGTTCAGTGGTGCGGCGATCATGGCGGCGCGTTGCCCCGGGCGGAGGTCTTCGAACTCGGCCCAGAACGCTGCCAGCGTCGGGTCATCCTGGACAGCAGCGATGACCGGGCGGCGGAAAGCGGCGTCGGTCAGGAGTGTCGGCAGATCGATCAGGGTGAATGGCTCGGATCGCTCCTGCCCTGCGCGGGCGAGCGAGAGCAGCGATCCGTGGATGAGGTACTCGGTGCGTGGACCCCCACCCCTCTTCGAAGGTGGCGGCGAGGGCGGCGATGATGCCGTCGACGACGATGTGTGGGTCGCGGTCGCCGACGTCGAGGGGGTTGAACCCGACGGGCACCTCGGTATCGGAGGCATCGAGCACGATGACGTGTTCGGCTTCGCTCGGCTGCAGGGCGTTCAGGATGTAGTCGACCAGTTGCAGCATTGGCCGCAAGGGTTGGCTTCACGGACATCGTGAAGCGACCGTCTGTCGGCGAGGGTGATGTGTCGAACGAGGAAATTCGCTTCGGCAGTGCTGAGCTCGCAGCGAAGCTCGCTGAACGACAGGTCGAATTATTGGTCTGTGTGTTCCGCCACCCGGTCAAGGCGCTGCTTGGCTCCGAAGGTGCTCCTGGACTGCAGGCGCGGACCACAGCGTCGGGGGCCAAGGTCTTTCGGATGCCGGGGCCGTACGACAAGCGTGAGAATGTCCAGCGTGTGATGGCCGAACTCACCGCCGTCCTGACGGCGCGCTCCACCTAGACCAGACGCGAGTCCGCTACCTGTCTCACGTAGGGATGGAGGCGTCTGATTGCTGGAGAGCCGCGAGCCAATCTCGTGCTGTCTGAGCTTCGACTTCCGACCTCCGAGGACGGCACGACTCGATGGCCGCGCGTTCCCCGCCCCCATCTGCGTGGCGCGCGGCGGCAGCGATGGTGCGGACCAACATCACGCCAGCGCACTTCGCATCGCATTCTGGCCTGCGCATGCTGACCTGGCAAGCTGGCACCTACGCCAACGTAGAGGGGATGCGCGATGACCGATGAGCCTTTCGGTGCCGACGACGACGTAGCCGACCGCAAGCACGTCGAACGCGAACGCGCGAAGCTTCGAAACTTCGTCAAGAATCTCCGCACTGAGGACGTTGACTCCGGGAACTGGTTTGCAGAGCTTTGTGCTGTCGCGCTGGAAACGTACACAGAAAAGGCGACGTGGGAGTACTTCCAGGAGCGCTACGAAGGAGTTCCTCCCGACGGCATTGTCGATCAGCGGATCAAGCTCGCCGCCCGGTACGCCGCTCTCGAAGGAGGGCTATCCGCCTCGGCGTACACCACTGCCATCATCGCGACGCTGGGCAGCCGCAGCGGCGCGGCGAAAGCCACCATTCCGGCCGCGCTTGCGACACTCATGGTCGATGTCGTGTTCGTGACACAGCTTCAGCTTCGCTTGGCGTATGACATTTCGGTCCTGTACCGAGTCCCGCTCGACGTCTCCGATCCCGAGGACTTGTGGAAGCTGATCCGAGTGGCGTTCACGATCAAGAGTGGTGAGGTTATTCGAGAGAGCGTGATCAAGGTCGTGCCACCGATCATGCGAAGGGTCATCAAGCGGTACTACTCAGGAGCGGTGCTGACTACCGCTAAAAGCCTCCCGGTGATCGGCAAGTACCTGCTGCAGCGGAACGTGGTCAAGGTCGGTATCCCGCTCGTCGGTATTCCGCTCGCAGTGCTCTTTAACCGATATTCGACGCTGATCGCGGGGCGTCATGCTCGCACCGTTTTCCGAAACGACGCGCGTGTGATCCGAATCGCCGAAGAGCTATCCGAGCGGACACGTCACCCGCAGCTGATGCTCTGGGTAGCGTGGCTGGTGATCGAGGCCGATGCCCGTATCTCCGACGACGAAGCACTGCTATTCAGGCACCTGGTGAAGCTCATTCGGGAAGATCACGCGTTCGTCGATGAGCGGCTTGCCAAGCTTCTGGACCTCGATCCTGCCGAGGTCTGGCAGCTCCTTGAAGCTGAGCCTGGCGATCTCGACGACGTTGTTGATGCAGCCCAGCAAGTGGCTGCGATTGATGGCGAGACCAACGGCGCGGAGCACGCCATCATCAGCGAGCTTCAGGACCGATGTGATCGACGCTGACGACGAGTTCGCGGTCCCTACTCGCGCACGATGCGGTGATGTCCGACATTTCGATCAAGCGGAGCTGGAAGTGCCGGAACGCTGAAGCGCGCTAAGGGGAATGAGGCGCTAATTCGGATTCAGCCCGTGGCCGCGCGTATCGAGAGCGACCTTGAAGTGGCTCTCCGCCGCGTTGATAACCGGGGTCGGCGTCGAAGGGTCAAAGACGCGCAGGAGTGAGAAGCGGAAGCTCTTCGGGTCGAGGCACTTCGAGTCGCGGTTGTCGCCGTGCCCGTTGGTCGCGTAGGCGTTCCAGCGCTGGCGAATGTTCTCCGCGCCGTCCGCTTTGCCCACATACCGCCGCCCGTCGCGTGTGTCCGTAATCAGGTACACACCGATCACGGACGACAGCGCAGTGCGCCACGAGGCGTATCGATGCTCCCGCATCACCGCCTGCAGCTGCGCGTGATCCAGGATAAGGCGATCGAAGCCAGGAAACGGAACGGGCTGAGCATCGGCAATCTCCATCACCGGGTATCCAGCAGCCGTCGGGCCATTGAGCCGCCAGGTGCGCGGCGATCGCCAACCGATCACCAGGCGGTTTCGAAGGTCCGCCATGCGCGCGGATTCGACAAGGTCGAAGGTGCGGCGCACCCCGTCATTTTCGGTCTCGCCGCGATTCTCTACGACAGACCAGAGGCGCGAGATCGAACGCGAAGCGAAGACCTAGCAGAGCGCGATCGAGGCGATCTTCGGTGGATCCGCGGCCGGGGGAGCGAAGGCTCCTGCGCCTCGTGGCAAGACTGCCTGACTGAGCTGCAGCGCGAGCTGCACCTCGTCGGGCAACACTCCCTCCCTCGTTTCTGGGGGTACGGGAGAGGGGCGGCTGTCCCGGGTATCGAGTGCCATGCGCACTCTGCCCGGGCGGCTGCCCGAAACCACCTCGTTGGTGCCCTGCGGCTTCCATCTAGAGAATCGACCGGGTTCTCGGCCGCTCACGTCAAGGAGGTGTGCACATTGGTTCAAGGCATTGTCGTCCCGAGTGACGAAAGAGCACCCGTCGAGGTCTGCGAGTTTCGCAGCCTCGAGGACTACCAGACTGCCGTCGACGGCTGGATCGAACCCATCGATATCCCGCTGCTCGGCATCACGGTCTACGTCAACGAAGGCGCCCGACGCCGACGGATGGCACTGAACTCTCGAGCCACGCTGCTCTGGTGGTTCTTCACCCCCTCGGCACGGCTCCAAGTCATGCTGATGGGCGACGTCGTCATCCGCCGGGTGCCTCGAGGACGAGTACTCCGCGGGCGCCGTCCCCGACGACATCGCCCGCAAGCTCACCGACGGCGCCGAGTACGCGATACAGATGCGCCCCGTCGGGGGCGCCATCTGGTTCGAAACCCGCACCAGCTTCAAGTCATACTTCGACGCGCTGCTCTGGGGCATGCTCATCGCCGAACGCTGGCGCAGCACCGACGAGGTGCGCGTCGTGCGCGTCCCGCAAGACATCGAGGACTGACACCTCCGACCACGGCGGGCAGCACGGTTCGGGCTGAGTGCTCCGCGCACTCGCCTGACCGCGCTCCCGCCAACTCAACGTCCGGCACTCGTTCGTGTTCTGCGGTTGTTCAAGAACTTTCCCGGTTCCCGGTCGCACGCACGAAGGAGGAAGACATGGTCAGAGGACTCGTTGTACCGGCTGTCGAGGACGCAGCCGTCGAGTTGGGTGACTTCACCCAGCTCGAGGACTACCAAGCCGTCGTCGGCGGCTACGTGGAACCGGTCGACATCCCGTCGCTTGGCGTCACCATCTACGTCAATGAGGAACGGCTGCGACGGCAACTGCCGTTCGACAGCCGCGCCACGTTCCTGTGGTGGTACGAAGTGCACGAGGCGCGCCAGACCGCGATGTTGGTCGGCGACGCCGCCATCGTTGGCATCCCGAACCGTCGTGGTGAAAGCACCGACGTTCCGCACTCGCTCGTCGATATCCTCACGAAAGCCGGCGCCTGGCGAATTCAGGTGAAGTCGCTCGGTGATCCGAGGTGGCATCAGAGCCATGCCATTCACACCGACTATTTCGAGGCGCTCATCGTAGCAATGGTCACAGTCGAGCGATGGACCTCAGCGGTGAACGTACGAATTGTTCCGGTGCCGACCGACGAGCTACCTGGGGGAGTGGCGCCCGCTTCGGCGGCCTAACAACTCAGCGCACCCGCTCGAATGGCGGCGACTGCCCGGATTCGAGAACCATGAGTTCTCGTCCGGTGCGGTCGCCGCCTTCTTCACGTCCAAGGCCGTCAAGATCAGGATCCTGCCGCCTTCACTGAGCGGCACGTCCACAACGTGCCGATGGCGTTTGTGTCGAGGTAGCTTCGTTGCGAGGCCACATGACCGATCTGCCAAAGCGAAGTCTGATCACGCTCAACGCGACTCAGATCGCCGTGCTCGAGTGGATCAGAGCGGGCTGTCCGGCCGGGGTCTAACTCAAGGACAACTTCGCCCACCGGATCACCGCCCGGGCGCTCGCCAACCGCGGTTTGGCACGCATCAGCGGACACGGCCCGTCGTGGCGTGCAGAGCCCACCGAGCGTGGCCTGGCGTGGCCTGCGCCAACGGAGTACGACGCTCGTCCCGCGCGACCTGGCGTTGCAGTCGACAGACCGGCGACGTCGTCGGTTGACGAAGAGCAGGTGGACGCGACAGCACGGGCTATGCGGCGCGTTCAGAGCAAGAAGACGGCGGCGCCTCGAACGACGGTCCGCACTCGCCAAGTACAGAAACGGGAGGTCTACACGAGATACAAGGTCGTCGTCACGCGCGTGCAGGTGGCGGAGCGCTGGATACGCGCGACGGACGAAGAGGATGCCGCCAAGAAGGTCCAGGACGAGTTCAGCCAACCCTATGGCTTCTTCGGATCATGGAAGGACGTGGGGTCGGAGATTGAAGTCGCCGAAGCCGAACAGACCACCGTCATCCACCCAAACCTGTTGTCCGAGTCGGGACCGATGCTGCTCTCGCTCAAGGACGCCGGAAAGGCGCTGGGGATTCCATACTCCGCGGTCTACGAACTCACCAGTCGAGGAGACATCGAGCACACACGGATCGGATCGAGAAAGTACATCACTCGCGAATCCGTGTTGGCGTTCATCAAGGAGAACACCCATCGCGGCTACTCCGAGTGAGTGGGCAATCGTGCTCTGAGGCGGGCCCCCTCACCTGAGTAGACTTTGAGGGTCCGCCTCTGTAGCTCAAGGGAAGGTTCCGTCCTAAGGAAACGGTTGGGAGTTCGAGTCTCTCCAGGGGCACACCACACGCAAGGCCCGAGCTGGGGCGCGTGCTACTCAGGCATCGGAACCCGAAACGCATCGGCGAGAATTGCCGAATCCGCATCCGCCTCTGTCTGTTCCGCGTTCCCGGGGGCGCCCGTTGCCACAGGCATCAGTACGGTCGGAAGCAGCTTTCCGTGCCGCGCGCGTAGGTACTCCATGCTCGCCTCGGAAGACGGGTCATAACCGAGTGCGTCCTTGATGAACTTCATCCTGTGGCGCGCATCTTGAATGATCCGCGCCCACGTGACGGCCCGGATGATCACGTGGTGCCCGGCCTCGATGTAGTCCTGGTAGACGTCATCTGCGAGGTTGCCTTGACCGAACTTGTGCTTGATACGTGAGTCGATCTCGTCGCCAACAATCCAGAACTCCCAGGTCGTGTTGACGGCGGCGAACCGCGTGTCAGCGGCCACAGTCTGGGCATAGTTCTCGATCTGGTCGAGTTGCTCCTTGCCGATCGAGACGGACGGCCGTTTGAGCTCGATCACTATGTGCTCGCGGTGGTTGCGGGACTGCTCAATGACGCGGCTCAGCATCATGTCGACGACTACGACTCGACCATCTCCATCGGTCACCGGTGCATCCAGGTCGCTCGGAGCAAGGTCGTCGCGACCGAGCAGCTGTGTGTGGGCTCGCAGCGCCGTGCGGAGGGTGTTGTCATCGACGGTGAGGGCGTACTCCTCGCGGAACACCCATGTCTCTTGAGCGAGGATTCGGTGCAGCTGTCGACGTTCGGTCACCAGCTTCTTGAGCTCGCGATCGTTGATGATCTCTTCAAGTCCGGTGAGGAATTCAAGTCGGCCGACCACTTGGTTGCCAACGCGTAGCAGTGCTCCAAGCGATGTCTTCTTTATGAGGTCGCTCAGTTCATCCGCTTGTTCCGGCGTGAGGTTGAGCACTTCCTCAAGGATATGACGGACATTCGACGGGCTCGTCTCGACGGCGTTCTTCAGCAGCTCGAGTGAGAGCTTCCGTGATGAAAAGTCTGTCTTCTCGACGACCGGAGCGGCCGCAACCGCGACGATGTCGAAGATGCCGCGTGCCGCTTCCTCGACCTTGTTCTTCGGAGGTTCGCGGAAGGGATAGGAGTCTTCGTCCCTCCACCGCTTGATGAGCCGAGCCGAGCGCTCCTCCTCCTTCGCCGAGAAGTGCTTCCGGAGTGCGTCGCGAGCCGCCTCGATAACAGACTTGATGGGCTCGGGCGCGCCGTCTTCGAGTGTCAGCAGGCTACTGTCGGCGACGAAGCCGCCCCACTTCACGTATCCCGTGAAGTGATAGCCCGGTGCCTGGATCCCGGGCTTCATGTCGTGGAGCGAATTGCCGGCCTGATCGCAGAGGTAAAGGTGACGTTGCACCGGCGACTTCCACTCGATCACAGTAAGGACAATCGGATCGTCGATGCCTTCTATGAGTATGGGGATGTCGACCTGATCCTTCTTGAGCGCTTCGACGTTGAGGTGCTGGCCGCGCCATGACAAATCCAGACCGTACTGTTCGATTTGGAGCGCGAAGGTGGTCAGGAGGTCCTCGGCGACCACGTCGGACTCCACGTAGGACGCGCCGCGCTGCGATAGCGACGTGATCTCCACGGCGACGCCGGTTCGAGCACCGGGTGCGGCCGTTAGGTCTGAGACTGTGAAGCGTTTGAGCTCGGCCTTGTTGGCTGAGATCGAGAACCGGACACGCCCATCGGCGGTGCTGTCTGCGACGCTCGTCCACCGGACGGAGTCACCGATGCCGAGCGCTGCCCAGCGCCCCTCGCCACGCTCGCCATGGAGCGAGCGGCCACCAGGGCTCTGCTGCGTCAAACGCTTCCATGAGTGCCCGAGCGCCCCGAAAGTCTGTTTGCGATCGTCCGGCGCTATGCCGGCGCCGTCGTCGTTGACGGTGATTCTCTCCGGGGCTCCCAGCGCGCCGTACTCGATGTCGAGCGCAATACTCGTGGCATCTGCGTCGATCGCGTTCCAGACCAACTCGGCGAGCGCCACCTTGGGCGTCTTGGCAAGCGTGACGAGGTGCGCGTTCTCGACCACAACATCGAGGTTCTCCATTTGCCTAGCATCGCATGAGCTTCGGACGGGCGATCGGATCGTCTCACCGAGGAGCCGCCATAAACCCGGCCCTGTTCGCGCGTGGCCGATGTCCGAGGTTCCACCTAGCATCGCGACGCAGCACACCCGGACCGAAGGAACCCAATGTCACCTACAACCGCCACATACCCGGTCGCGATCGCGCGAATCAGCGAAGACGACTCGCGTGAGGCCCAGAATCTGCGAGCGATCCGATGGCTACTCGAACAGCAGGGTGGCCCCGTGGTGATCGTGACGCCGCAGAAGGACTTCTCTAGCGACAGCCTCAAGCGCCTGAGCAGGCGTCCCGGTGTCACCCAGCGCACGTGGCGTGGGTTCTCGATCGGAACGCTTCAAAGTCACCGAGTCGTCTACTGCTGGCCGGACCGCCAGCATCTCAACGATCTGTGGGACGCCGAGGCGGACGCGCTGGTCGTGATCGAGCATGGCGGAGCAGAGGCCCACGAGTGGATCGAGGATGCCAACCCCATCCAACTCCTGAAAGATACGACGGTGCTGCCAAACGCGGATCTACAGCAGGCAGCACCGGGCGAGCCGCTACCAGGCGGCGTTGAGGGGATCCTTGAGTACGTCGCCTCGATGGCAGCTGGGTACTCGTCGGGGCTCAAATGGAATGAGGAGGACATGCTCAAGGCAGACATGATGAACCGTCCGGAGCGTTGGACATCAATCACCGTGGAGCAAGTGCGCACGAAATGCCGCGAACTGAAGATGCGGCCAGACGACGTCGACACCGTGGCTGGGTTCGTGCAGCGGCGCAAGGAGGGTCGCCGCTTCATAGTTCGAGGCTCATACAAGGATTTCCAGTTCAACTGAGTCGCGGCTGGGCATGGGTTCCGAAGTATGCGACACGGTTCCAGAATCCTTGGTCCGGATAAGTCTGAGACCTCGGGCGAGGTAGCGCGCGGGCGTGCCCCGGCCGGTTTCGCATCGACGAGTCGCCGCGGGGTCGTCGGACTCACTCGGTAGATTGAGACTGAGGTTTCCCCGGACGAATTGAGCTCACCTGTGACGAACAACGACGTACACGTAAGTAGCATCCACGACGTGTTAGAGCAGTACCGAAAGGTCGCGTTCGACGAGTATGACAAGGGCGCGCACTTCGAGCGGTTGATGCAGGCGTTTCTTCGCACCGAGCCGCAGTACGCCGAGTTGTACGACGAGGTGTGGCGCTGGTCGGAGTATCCCGAGCGTGGGGCCCGTCCCGACACGGGCGTCGATCTGGTTGCCCGGAGCCGCGACACGGGTGAACTCACCGCGATTCAGTGCAAGTTCTTTGCACCTACAACCACGGTGACGAAGCCAATGCTCGATTCCTTCCTCTCCGCGTCCGGAAAGATGACCGTCGACTACACACCAGAGTTCGCCTCGCGCCTTGTGATCTCGACGTCGGACACCTGGGGAAAGAACGCCGAGGACGCGATAGTCGGGCAGTCGATTCCCGTTGAGCGTCTTCGCGTGCAAGACCTCGATGACTCGTCGATCGACTGGTCGCAGTTCGTGTGGAACGAGCCCGCGAAGCTCGAGAAGAAGCGACTCAAGACCCCGTTCGACTATCAGCGCACCGCCATCAACGATGTCGTCGCGGGCTTCACCGGGCGCGATCGCGGGAAGCTCATCATGGCGTGTGGCACGGGGAAGACCTTCACCTCGCTGCGCCTCGCGGAGAAGGTCGTCCCGCTGGGCGGAACCGTCCTGTTCCTCATGCCGTCGATCGCTCTGTTGTCGCAGACGCTCAAGGAGTGGACGATTCAGGCCGAGGTTCCGATCCGCTCGTTCGCGGTGTGCTCGGACGTGTCGGTCGGCAAGCGTCGCACCGAAGAGGACATTCCGATCACTGACCTTGCATTCCCCGCTACGACGAACGCTTCGGCTCTCGTCAAGCAGTTCTCGCAGGGCGACGGCTCCGACAAGCTCAACGTGGTCTTCTCGACCTATCAGTCACTCCCGGTCATCTCGAAGGCGCAGGGGATGGGGCTGCCGGAGTTCGACTTGATTGTCAGCGACGAAGCGCACCGGACGACGGGCGCGGCGATGAGCGATGACGATGAGTCCGCGTTCATGAAGGTGCACGACCAGGCCTTCGTGCAGGGCAAGAAGCGCCTCTACATGACCGCGACGCCGCGCATCTTCTCGGACGGCACCCGCAAAAAGGCAGGGGAGATCGGCGCGAAGCTCGCCGACATGGATGACGAGTCGGTCTACGGACCGGAGTTCCACCGTCTCGGTTTCGGTCAGGCAGTCAGCATGGGTCGCCTCACTGACTACAAGGTGCTTGTGCTCGCCGTGGACGAGGGTTTTGTCGCTCGCGAGTTCCAGGGCTTGATGTCGCAGGACGGCTATGAACTCGCGATGGAGGACACCGCGAAGATCGTCGGCACCTGGAACGGACTGTCAAAGCGATCGGTGATCCCCGGGGAGTACCAGGACGACCCATCGCCGATGCAGCGAGCGGTGATGTTCGCCAAGGACATCGCGACCTCACGCAAGCTCGCGGATGCGTTCCAGCAGGTCGTGGAGGGAGAGATCGATCGCATCGAAGCATCGGGCGAGGACTCCGCCCGACTTCTTCACGCTGAGGCACGTCACGTCGACGGCACGCAGTCGATGCTCGTGCGCAATGAGAAGCTCGACTGGCTCAAGGAGCCGTCCCCGGAGAGCACCGTCCGCATCCTCTCGAACGCGAAGTGCCTTTCCGAAGGTGTGGACGTTCCCGCGCTTGACGCGGTGATGTTCATGAACGCACGCAAGTCCGTTGTTGACGTCGTGCAGTCGGTTGGTCGCGTCATGCGCAAGATGGCGGGCAAGAAGTTCGGCTACGTCATCCTCCCCATCGGCATCCCGAGCGGAGTCGAACCCGACGAGGCGCTGAACAACAACGACAAGTACCGGGTCGTATGGCAGGTGCTCCAGGCACTCCGCGCGCACGACGAACGCTTCGACGCCGAGGTCAACAAGATCGACCTCACCAAGAAGACCAACCGGCTCATGGTCGACGTGATCGGCGCAGGCGGTGGCAAGAGTGACGACGAGGAAGACTCGGCAACCAAGGGTGCCGACAAGGTGCAGTCGGCTCTGCAGCTTGACTTCTCGAAGATCGAAGCGTGGCGCGATGCGATCCTCTCCAAGGTCGTTCAGAAGGTCGGTCAGCGTCGCTACTGGGAGAACTGGGCGATCGACGTCGCCGCGATCGCAGAAGCCCACTCGACCCGGATCAACGCTCTCGTCAACGGTGACAACAAGCTCATCCGCGAGGAGTTCGAGGCGTTCACCGAAGGGCTGAGGCTCAACTTGAACCCGGACATCTCGCATGACGATGCGGTGCAGATGATCTCACAGCACCTCATCACGCAGCCCGTCTTCGACGCGCTGTTCGAGGGGTACGCATTCTCGGAGAACAACCCGGTTTCGCAGGTCATGAACTCGATGGTCAAGGTGCTCGACGGTGAAAACCTGGAGAACGAGACCGTCAAGCTCGAAGCGTTTTACGAATCTGTCCGTATACGCGCTTCCGGCATCGACGATGCGGCAGCGAAGCAGACGATTGTCAAGGACCTCTACGAGAAGTTCTTCTCGACCGCGTTCTCGAAAACCAGCGAGAAGCTCGGGATCGTTTACACGCCGAACGAGATCGTGGACTTCATCATCTACTCGGTCAATGACATCCTCGAAGACGAGTTCGACGCGACGCTGTCCGATGAGGGCATCCATATCCTCGACCCGTTCACCGGGACGGGCACGTTCATCGTGCGGCTGCTGCAATCGGGGCTGATTAATCCGCACGACCTCGCGCGCAAGTACCGCTACGAGCTTCATGCGAACGAGATCGTTCTGCTCGCGTACTACGTCGCGGCGATCAACATCGAAGAGACGTACCACGAGTTGCGCGGGGGAGAGTACGTCCCGTTCGACGGCATCGTTCTCACAGACACTTTCCAAATGTTCGAAGACGATGACGAACTCGACGACATGGGCATCTTTCAGGCGAACAACGATCGAGTCGTCGCTCAGAAGGAACGCGACATCCGCGTCATCATCGGCAACCCTCCCTACTCGGCAGGGCAGAAGACCAGCAATGATGCGAACGCGAACAACGAGTACAAAACTCTCGATTCACGCATTCGGGACACCTATGGCGCTCGATCGGGTGCGACAAACAAAAACCGCTTGTTTGACAGCTACCTACGAGCGTTGAGGTGGGCTTCCGACAGGATCGGGTCAGAAGGCGTTGTCGCTTTCGTCTCGAACGGCGGTTACATCGAGTCGAACTCGGCTGACGGCGTTCGGCTGAGCATTGCTGACGAGTTCACGAGTGTCTACATCATCAATCTCAGGGGGAATCAGCGCACGTCGGGGGAGCAGTCGAGGCGCGAGGGTGGCAAAGTGTTCGGGTCGGGCTCGCGCGCGACGATCGCCATCGCATTGTTCGTCAAGAATCCAAAGCGCAGAACACCAGCAGTTCTCCACTACTTCGACATCGGCGACTATCTCAGCCGTGAACAGAAGCTAGCGAAGGTCAAATCTCTCGGCTCGTTGACCGGGATTCCGTGGCAGCACCTGGAACCCTCACCCGAGGGAGATTGGCTCGCCCAGCGAAGCGATGAGTTCACGACCTACATACCCGTCGCAGCGAAGGATGCGAAGTCCCGAGAGCTCCGAATATTGCGGCTGCGCTCCACTGGTCTCGGTTCCGGGCGTGACGCCTGGGTGTACAACTTCTCGGGTGCTGGCATGGTCAGCAACGTTTCCAGGATGATCTCAAACTTCAACTCCGAGCTTGATCGTTGGGTGTCGGCCGGACGCCCCGCCGACATTGCTTCTTTCCTAAACCGCGATGCGATGTTTGTCAGTTGGACAAGCTCCCTTGAACCCGACATCAAGCGTGAACGAAGGTCAACGTTCGATGCCACCGCATCGCAGTACGTCGCGATGTACCGCCCGTTCTCCCTCCAGCATGTCTACTTCGACTCGCAGCTGATCCATCGCCGCGCACAGCTTGCAGAGGCGTTTCCGACTCCGACGACACCGAACCAGGGCTTCTACACAACCGGGCTCGGAGCCTTGAAACCTTTCTCGGCGCTGATGGTCAAGTTCGTGCCCGACCTCAACCTGTGGGGCTCGGAGGGTGGTCAGTTCTTCCCGCGCTACACATACCGCGCTGCTGAGAGCGATCCGTCGGCACTCTTCCCGGAGGATGGCACGCTCGGCGTTTTCGACGAGGTCGATGGCAAGCTCACGGCTCCCGCGCAGTCGGGGTTCGAGCGCATCGACAACATCACCGACGAGATTCTGACCGACTACCAGCAGAGCTATGGCAATGGCGTATCCAAGGACGACATCTTCTTCTACGTCTACGGGTTGCTGCACTCGCGCGAGTACCGTGCCGAGTTCGAGGCTGACCTCAAGAAGATGCTCCCGCGTATCCCGAAGGTGAAGACGTTCAAGGAGTTCGTGAAGGCGGGACGCGCGCTCTCCGAGCTTCACCTGAACTACGAGACCGTCGAGCCGTACCCGCTCATCGAGAACCTCACGCCCAACGCCTCTCTGCGTGTCACGAAG
Source organism: Microbacterium sp. BH-3-3-3 (assembly GCF_001792815.1). Taxonomy (NCBI): domain Bacteria; kingdom Bacillati; phylum Actinomycetota; class Actinomycetes; order Micrococcales; family Microbacteriaceae; genus Microbacterium; species Microbacterium sp. BH-3-3-3. The sequence goes on from NZ_CP017674.1 coordinate 3,118,392, forward strand.
ATGCGGTACGCGAAGGAAGGTCGCCAGGACAATAAGACGACCATCATCTACAACGAGGGCGTCACAGTCACCGGTATTCCCGAGGAGGCGCAGGAGTATCTGCTCGGCTCGCGGTCGGCGCTCGACTGGATCATCGAGCGGTATCAGGTCAAGACGGACAAGGCGTCCGGAATCGTTAACGATGCGAACGCGTGGGGGGACGAGCGTGGTGACCCGCGCTACATCCTCGACCTCATCAAGCGGATCACGACGGTGAGCGTGGAGACGGTCAGGATCGTGAACGGGCTGCCGTCGCTGGAGGTCGTCGGTGCTTGAGCAACTGACGATCACTGGGGGTGCGTGTTTCGGATCGACGCCGCTCGTCCTCAAGGCGCTCCAGCGGGTCAACTTCTTCTTCGGTCCTAATGGCTCCGGGAAGACCACGATCAGTCGTGCGCTCGATGGCTCCCACGAAGCGACTGCGGGCTTCGTCTGGCACGACTCTGCACCTCTGGCGATCAAGGTCTACAACCGTGACTTTGTGAGCATGGTGCTCCGCGAGTCGAGCCGCATTCCGGGTGTCTTCGTGATCGGCGACAAGAGCGCCGAAGCCGAGACCCGTCTCGAACAGATCGAGGGGGACACCGGCGAGCGGGCTCAAGCGGTCGATGCGCTCGGGCGCGCGAACAACAGCCTGACGCAAGCTCAGACGGCAGACTCCGACGCCAATGCTGCGTTTCTGCAAACGGCATGGGACGCGTACAAGGCGTTCACCGACGCGAACCCTTCGCTCAAACCCGCCTTCACGGGGGCAGGAGGGATCGGCAACTCTAAGCAGACGCTTGTCGATCGGCTCTTGGCGCTCCCCGCCAAAGATGAGCCGGTTCCGGTGCTCGCCGACCTCACCTCAAACGCAGAAGCGGTGTTCTCAGGTGACAGCACCGTCGTGGGGAAGCTCGCCGCGCTTCCGGTGTTTGCGTTGCAAGATCACGAGGGCTACAAGCTGCTGGGCACCCGTGTCGTCGGGAGCGGAACAGTCACCCTCAGCGAACTCGTCGAGCAGTTGGGCAGTAGTGACTGGGTCGCCACGGGGCGTTCGTTCCTTCACGAGAGCAACGGGGTCTGCCCCTTCTGCCAGCAGACCGCTCCGGCCAACTTGGTTGCCGATCTCGCGATCATGTTCGACGACCACTACACTGCGCAACGAGCCGACATCGATGCGTTCAAAACGGAATTCGACGCATGGCAGGCGCTGCTTGCCGCCGCGGCCGACGCGCCTTCCCTCGCATCCTCTGGGTTCATAGACAAGACAGCCTTCCAGACGGCTCGGCACAAGCTCGACAAGGTGATTGCGGCGAATGCCGCGCTACTCGCGAAGAAGATCGCTACTCCGTCCGAGGCGGTCGAGTTTGAGTCCGTCGAATCGGTGTTGAAGGCTGTCAACGACGTGATTGTCGTTGCAAACAACGGCATTGACGCTCATAACAAACTCGTGGGAAGTCCTCGAACGGAGCGCCCACTTCTTGTCGGCAGGTGCTGGCGCTATCTCGCCGAGGTCTCACTCGCAGGCACGGTCGCGACGTACGAGCGGAAGCAGGAGTCCCGCGACACCGGAATCAAGACTCTTCAAAGCAAAGTCACGGAGGCGACCGGCAAGATCGCGGCTCTTGACGATGAAGTTCGATTGCTCCAACGGTCGGTGGAGTCAACCCGCCCAGTGATCGAGCAGATCAACGGCATCTTGGAGCGGAGCGGATTCACGTCGTTCAAGATCGTGGAGTCCACTTCGCTTCCAAACGGCTACATGCTGTCGCGTGGAGACGGAGAGGTAAAAGAACGGTCGCTGAGTGAGGGTGAGCGAACGTTCATCGCATTCCTCTACTACTTCCACTTGCTCGACGGACGAACCGAAGGCGCGGACGATGAACCCCGGACTCTCGCGGTCATCGATGATCCAATCTCCAGCCTCGACAGCGATGTGCTCTTCGTTGTGGGCACACTCGTGAGGCAACTCATTGGGCGCGCGGCGTCCGGTTCGGACCGGATCGAGCAAGTGCTCGTCCTGACCCACAACGTGTACTTCCACAAGGAGATCGCTCACCTGAGACAGGGTGAGAGCAGTGGCGGGCGCACGTTCTTCCTAATCCGGAAGCGACCGTCGACCCCGAGCACTGTTGAGTCGAGCCGTAAGAACCCTGTGGAGACGGAGTACGGACGACTCTGGGCGGAGGTGCGGCGAGCTATTGATGGTGAACAGATGAACATCATCGGTCTAGAGAACATCCTGCGTCGGATTCTTGAAAGCTACTTCCGCGTCATGGGCGGCGGCATCTGGGACGACGAGATTACCCCCTTGCTCAACGCCGATGAGCGGCACATCTTCCAGGCGCTCTTCCGCTGGGTCAACGATGGATCGCACTCGGTGATCGAGGACGCTTACTACTCGCCGTCGCCCATAAGCCAAGACCTGTACTTGCAGGTCTTTGCGCGCGTTTTCGCTGTGACGAAACATGAGGCGCACTATCGGATGATGCTCTACGGGAAGAAGAGCCTGGACGAGGAGGACGTGGCCGCCCTGGCTTGAGTGAGGCGGTTTCTCTTTCGCGTATGCGTCAATCGATCGGGGCAAAAATCGAGAACGCTCCTTCATCTCGGCGTCATACGGACACCGTGCTCAGTTAGCCATTGACTATCTCGCAAATGTGTCCATAATCAATCGGGTAGTTGCGCTCGTGGGACGCGACCGTGTGGATCCCGAAGGGCGACACCGGCCCGTCGAAGATGGGTTGCGATCGTCTGCGCATTGAAGCCCAGCTTCTCGCCAACGTTCGCTAGCGACAGCCCGGACAGGTAGAGCCGGCTGGCCGTTGCAACTTGCGCTTGCGTGATGACATGAACCTTCGGGCGCGCACCTCCGTGCGATTTGGCGAGATCGTTCATGGTCTGCCCCGCAAGGTAGGCCTCGAGGATTGCAGTCTGAACGTCGCCTGGCAGTTCCTTGGGCGGTCGCGGAGCCGTCCGTTGGATTGGCAGACGATCTATACGCTCAGCCCGTGCCTTTTCAATCAGAGAACGAAGTTGACAGGCTGTCTCTTTTGTATTCGAGTAAGCACCCAGGACGCCCACCGAGAAGACGGCCGATCGAACATGAGAAATCATGTCCGATCGGCCGTTTTGTTTCTGTATGTGCCCTCGCCTGTAGAGGAGTTCGCTCGAATCGTGCGTCGGCTCGCTTCTTCGAGAGCTGCTGTTCGGCTGCGGTCGCGCGCGAAAACGCGCCCGCACCGCCGGCGCGACCTCTTCGCGGCGGCGGTGCGGGTTCTCGTCTCAGACGGTGAGAGCTTCGGCGACTTTCGCCGTGTCCACGAACTGTTCGAAACGCACGATCAGTCCACCGCGCACCACGAAGTGGTGAGCGACACGCACGTCGAGGTCTTTGCCCGTGGCCTTGTTGGTGGCGGTGTAACGAGCCAGCACGACGACGTTCTCACCGTCGACGACGTAGGTGTCGTCGTGGGCGGCCCAGCCGTCCCAGTCCCGGCCGAGGATCTCCATCACGTTCGAGGTGACGCCCTCGGGAGTGCGGTAGGTTCCGGCGAGCGGGAACCCCGCCATCTCGGTCCACTCGACGTCGGGGGCCATCGTGGCGCGCAGCGCCGTGAGGTCGCCCGCCGCCGACGCGAGATACTGACGACGCACGACGTCGCGAGGCGCCGGCGAGGTGTCGAAATCGGATTCGGTGTTCAGCCCCATGTCATTTCACCCTTCGCAACCTTCGGCCCGATCTGAGCCGCGATCAGCATGCCCGAGTCAGGGTAGTGCTCGACGAGCGCCGCGGTGACCGCCGCTCCGTCCGGAGACTGTGCGACGAGGCGTTCGAACGTCGCGAGGTAATCATGCGTGTACTCGATCGCGCTGATGTCGTTCGGCGTCTCGGGGAGCCGGTGGCCGGCGACGACGACCGCCGGATCGAGGGCCTTCATCTCGTCGAGGAGGGAGACCCAGGCGCTGCGGAGCTCAGGGGTGGCGGTGTCGGCTGTCCAGACGTGTTCCTGCTGGAACACCAGGACACCGCCGAGGATGGTGCGGCTCTCCGCATGCCACAGGTAGTGCCGGTCGGGAAGCAGGGCGGATCCTCCGCGCAGCTCGAGGCGCTGACCCTCGATGTCGATGCCATCGCCGGCGAGCGGAGTGATGGGCGTCAGACGCGTGGGGAGGTTCGCGCCGAGTGCCGCCCACGCGCCGAGCTTGCCCTCGAACGACGCCTGGATGTGCTCGATCACGATCGGGGTCGCGACCAGCTCGGCATTCGGGAAGGCGTCAGCGATGATCTCCAGACCGAAGGAGAAGTCGGGGTCGGCGTGGCTGACGAACACCGTCGTGAGCTTCTTGCCGGAGTCGAGGATGGCGGCGACGAGGCGGTGGCCGTCCGCCAACGTGAATCCGGCATCGATCAGAACGGCTTCGGTCTCGCCCGTGACGAGCACAGCGGACTTGTTCTTCGACCCGACCGGGAAGTCCAGATCGAGTACCTCGAAAGTGAGTGACATGGCAGCGAATGATCCTTCCTGAGGGAGGCCCGGAGGCATCCGGGTCGTGCACACGTGTGTGATGCACGATCAGGACAACAAAAGCTGACTGCTCAGCTATTCCCGCACCCTCGGTCCGGATCCGACGTCACGGCATCGGAGGCAGAGCCCGCGCAGCGTTGACGCTGAGGGTGCGGAGGGAACGGGCGAAGATCGCCGCGTCGTCGGCGCTGAGGACGTCGACGATATACCGCTCGATGTTGCGGGTATGGATCGCGCTCGCTCGCAGCAAGAGGTCGCGTCCCGCGTCTGTCAGCGTGATCAGCTGCACGCGTGCGTCCGTCTCCGACGGGGTACGGGCGACGAGTCCTTGGTCCACCCCACGCTGGACGAGGCGGGTTGCGCCGCCGGAGGTCAGAACCCTGCCCTGTGCGATGTCACGCACCGGAAGACCGCCGTCCCCACTGCGCCCCACCATGAGCAGGAGTTCGAACAGGGTGTGGCTGAGACCCGTGTGGGATTCGAGATCGCGACCCAGGATGTACTCGAGTCGGTTCGCCGCACCTATCAGCCGGCCGAAGATCAGGATTCGCGGATCGTTGGCCGCTTCCTGCGGGGTGTGGAACATGTGGTCGGCGGTCACCCCCTGATGATATGGCGGTCCCGCAATTCAGCGCCCTCCGACGCCCGTCGACCGGCCCTCGGACACGTGCGGCACCGGGTATCGCCGCGTCGGTTCACGCCCCCTGATACGTCCGCAGCTGTGCGAGCAGCGCCGGAGCGCCCGCGTCGAAACGACGTCCGCCCACCACGATGCCGATCGCGAACACGACGACTCCGAGCACGGGCCCGACCGCGAGGGCGATCCATCCGGCCACGGCCGAACCGCCGAACGCGGCGATCAGCGCGGGGATCACGGCGGGCAATGACAGGACGGCGACGAGCACCCAGCACGCGAAGAACGTCAGGAACATCGCGAACGTCGACCCCGGCACGCGTTTGAACGGCGAATCGCCGGGCGCCGGCGTCGGGATGACGAGGAACGCCGAGCTCACGGCGCTCACCCCGAGCCCCACCAGGGTGAGGGCGAGAGAGGCGCCGAGCACCGCCGGGAGTAGGTCCCAGCGCGCGGCGATGCCGAGGGTGACGAGGTCGGCGAGGATGACCAGGGGAACGCTGACGGTCGCCGCGCCGAGCATGCGTCCGAGGCGGTCGTCGCGTCCGCGGATGCCGGTCTGCATGACCGTGGCGAAGGCGGTGCCGTCGTACGAGACATCGGTGTACGCGAGGATCCCGGCGAAGAAGCCCACGAGCAGCCCCGACAGGGCGAAGAACGCGGACGACAGGTTCCACTGCGAGTACAGCAGGATGAGCACCGGCGCGAACGGGATCAACAGCAGCTGCTTGATGTAGCGCATGTCCCGCGTCCACGACGTGAGCGAGCGCGCCCAGGTCGCGCCCACGGGACTCGAGGGCATGACCCCGAACCAGCCCAGCGAGCCCGAGCGACGGCGAGCCGCGGAGCGGGCCGGGGGAGCGACGACCGAGGCCGCCAGACTGCGGTTCCACAGCAGCCAGAGCACCGACAGCGTGGCGGCGGCGATGACGAACCTCACCACCGCGGGAAGCCACGCGCCGGCGGCGAGGTCGCCCGGTACGGCCCAGGCCGCACCGATCGGCGTCCACGCGACACCGTCGACGATCGACTGCATCTGCACGCCCTGGTCGGTCGCCGCACGGACGCCGTTGAGGATGCCGACCAACAGGGGGCTGGCGAAGATGAGCACCGCGAAGCCGATGAGGCCGATGAGCTCGCGCGTGCGTCGTCCGCCGCCGAGGCCGCCCGCCAGGGCCGCCACCGCCCGCGAGGCGACCACGCAGATGAGCACGCCCAGCGGCACGCAGACGAGCGCCGCGATCGCCGCGACGGGTTCGCGCAGCCACACGAGGAAGGTCAACAGGGCGCCGAGGCTCGTGGCGATCCCGGGAACGCCGGTGAGCCCGCCGGCGGTGATGGCCACCATCATCTGCCGCGTCGTCATGGGGAACGGCGCGAGCTTGGCGGGGTCGAGGGTGGTGTCGATCCCCGCGGCGAACACCGGGCCGATCACCCATCCGAGCGTCAGCACGGCGCCGCCGGCCGTGACCGCCGCCCGCGCGATGTCGAAATCGAGGGTGCCGATGAAGAAGAGGCCGACCCCGGCCAGCAGCAGCATCCAGAGGGCGCCGATGACACCGAAGATGAAGCCGACCAGCTGCATGGGGCTCCGCGTGAGGGTGTTGCCCAGCACGCGGAACCGGATCCTCAGGACTGTCGCAACCACTGGGGCCCCTCCGCGTGGTGGCGTCCGCCGACGAGGTCGACGAAGCGGTCCTGCAGGGTCGCGCCCGCGCGCACCTCGTCGACGGTTCCGGATGCCAGCAGCCGGCCCTGCGCGATGACGGCGACGTGGTCGCACATGCGCTGCACGAGGTCCATCGAGTGGCTCGACACGATGACCGTGCCGCCCGATGCGGTGTAGCCGCGCAGGATGTCCTCGATGTTCGCGGCCGAGACCGGGTCGACCGATTCGAAGGGCTCGTCGAGCACGAGCAGGCGGGGCGCGTGCACGAGGGCGCACGCGAGGGCCACCTTCTTGGTCATGCCGGCGGAGTAGTCGACGACGGGGGTGCCCGCCGCCTCGCCCAGGTCCATGATGCGCAGCAGATCGGCGGTGCGCGCGGCGACCTCGTCGCGCGCGAGGCCGAACATCATGCCCGTGTAGGTGACCAACTGCTCGCCGGTGAGGCGGTCGAACAGGCGGACGCCGTCGGCGAGGTTGCCGATGAGCTTCTTGGCCTCGACCGGCTGCGCCCAGACGTCGACGCCGTGGATGCGCGCGACGCCCGCATCGGGGCGCAGCAGACCCGTCGCCATCGACAGGGTCGTGGTCTTTCCCGCGCCGTTCGGGCCGACGAGGCCGTAGAACGACCCCGCGGGCACGGTGAGGTCGAGCCCCGCGACCGCCGTCTTCTCGCCGAACCGCTTCATCAAGCCGGTGAGCTCCATGGCGGGCAGTGAGTCGGTCGACGTCGGCGGTGCGACGGCGTCGGGGAGGGCGGACGGCGGCGGTACGTCACGGGGAATATCGGTCACCCTCCGAACCTATCGGCGGGCCCGGTCCGACCGCAGCAATCGGTTCGACCGTGCGTTCAGTAGCGGATCGCGTCGATCACCCGCACCCGCACCGCCACCAGCGCGGGCAGCAGCCCCGCGAGGGCCCCCACGGCGGTGGCGGCGATGAGGCCGGTGATCGCGGCATCCACGGGGAACGGCGGGAAATCGCTGACCATGCCCTGTCCGATGAGATCGCGCATCGCGGGGGACTGCACGGCGATGATCGACACCGCGACCCCCACGGCGCCGGCGACCACGGTGGCGACGACGCTCTCCATCATGACCGCGAAGAACACGCGACCGGCCGTCGCACCGAAGCTGCGTCGGATGCCGATCTCGCGCACGCGCTGCTTCACCGTCACGAGCGCGATGTTCACCAGACCCAGGGCGCCGAGCAGCAGCACGAGCACCGCGATGCCGATGACCACCATCTTGGTCACGAGGAACGGATCGTCACCGTACTGCGCCCAGTCCTGACGGTTGGCGTTGACCTCGACTCCCTCGCCGAGGGAGCCCGCGAGGTCGCGCTTGATGAGGGTCGTCAGCTGGTCGGCGAGCTCCGGGGGGATCCACATCTCGTACTGCGTCTGCGGGGCTCCGCCGCCGTACGGATCGACGGCGACGGCCGACGATCCGCGCTCCCCGGTCGCGGCGTCCTGCATCGCCTGCAGTTGCCCGGCGAGCATGAACATCGAGGGCTCCACCTCGTAGTCCGCCGCCGGGGTGACGCCGACGACGACGGCGGTCACCCCGCCCGCGGGGATCCCGGATGCGGCGTTCGGCACGCCTTGACCGCCTAGAGCCACGAGGGGGTGGCTCTCGAGGGGCGGGCGTCCCATGCGGTCCCAGAAGACCTCGTTGACGATGAGCTGCGGGGCCAGCTGAGCGGCATCCGCCGACGTGAACCACTCGCCCTCGAGCATGCGCACGCGGTGCATCTCGCCGTAGGGCTGATCAACAGCCTGCGTCGCGACCTGCGCGGCACCGGTCGAGAAGGGCACGAGCTGCTGGATGCTCTGCACGCGGCTGGCGTACGACACCTGGTAGCGGTCGACGACCTCCGACCAGGCGGCGTCCATCGCCGCCGCGTCGAGGGCGGACCCGTCGGTGCGATACGCCTGGACGTACAGGGTGGCCGGCCGGCCGCTCGAGCGCTCGCTGAGCTCTTCGTTGGCCTGCTGCACGATGGCGCCGAGGGCGACCACCGTGGTGAGGGAGCAGACGGCGACGGCGACGCCGATGAGCGACAGCAGCACGCGCGTGCGGTGCACCCGCACCTCTTGCCAGGCTTCGAGCAGGGCGCCCACGAGGGCGGTCAGCGCGCGCATCAGGCGTCTTCCTTCTCGGACGCGTCACCGGATGCCGTGGCGACGGGCGGGGCGGAGGGCTCGACGCGGAGGGGCGCATCGGGCGCGAACCCCAGGTCGGCGAGGGCGTCGGAGTCGGTCGGGGCCGCCCCGTCGCCGGCGTGCGCGACCGCCGGGTCGGCGAGGACGAGGGCCGCGGCACCCGCACCGGGCGCCATCTCTTTGCGGTCGCGGCGCGTCAGCGGCTCGAGAGTCGGGTCGTCGACGGGGGTGAGGATGCCGCGATCGAGGCGGAAGTGCCGACGGGCGCGCCGCGCGATCATCGGGTCGTGGGTGATGACGACCTGCGCGGCGCCCGTCCGGGTGGCGACGTCGTCGATGAGTTCCATCACGCTCTGCCCGGTGTCGAGGTCGAGAGCCCCGGTAGGTTCGTCCGCAAGGATGAGGCGCGGCCCGCGCACGAGCGAGCGGGCGATCGCGACGCGCTGCTGTTCTCCGCCCGACAGGCGGTCGGGCATGCTGTTGAGCCGGTGCTCGAGCCCGACGAGCTCGAGCATCTCGGCGGCGATCCTCTTGCGACGCCAGAACGTGCGGCCGGTCGAGTACAGCAGCGGCATGGTCACGTTCTCGAGCGCCGTGCGGCCGGGCAGCAGGTTGAACTGCTGGAAGACGAAGCCGATCGCGGCCCCGCGCAGTCGGTCGCGTCGCGCCGCCGATAGAGCGCGGACGGGCTTGTCGTCGAAGGTGATCTCACCGCTGGTGGGCTGGTCGAGCAGACCGAGCAGGTTCAGGAGCGTCGACTTGCCCGACCCGGAGCGACCGACGATCGACACGTGGTCGCCGGGCTCGATGGTCAGATCGACGCCCGACAGGATCGTCAGGGCGGGCTGATCCTGCGGGATCACCGTGCGGGTGACCTCGCGCAGCGCGAGCAGGCTCATCCGGCCGGCGCCGGTTCGCAGAACATCGAGCCGTCGGGGTAGGTGGTACACCCCTCGTTCCCGGCGGCGAGGGCACCGGGCGCGAACTCGAGGATCTCCTCGCCCTCGGCGAGACCCTGGGTGATCTGCACCTGGGTGCCGTCGGTGAGTCCGAGGGCGACGGCGCGTTCTTCGGTGCTGCCATCGGCGGCGCTCACCCAGACCGTGCCGCTCTGCGCCGCACCCCGCACGGCGGTCGTGGGCACCAGCAGCACGTTCTCGGCGCGGCCGCCCGCGATGGTCATCTCGGCCGCGAGCCCCGAGAACACCGTCACCTCGCCCGGAACCCCGCAGGTCGCGGTCGTCGAGGCGCCCGAGGCGCCCGTGCCGGCCGCCGCGCCCTCGGTCCCCGACGTCGAGGACTCGCCGCCGCCGCTGCCGGCGAGCGGGGTCGTGATGCGCAGGTTGCCGCACGTGAAGGCGGCGGGCCCCCCGGTGATCGTGACGGTGGCCTCGGTGGGACGGTTGAGCAGCCGGTACTGCTGGGCGGGCTCCAGGGTGCCCGACACCGAGTAGCTCGGCGGTGCGACGTTGCCCGCGACCGCGCCGATCGTCACCTCTTGGCCCGAGATGACGCTGAGGGCGCTGAGGGTGCCGCCGGCGGGCGCCGTGACGTTCTCCCACCGGAAGATGGCCGGCTTGGGCTTGCCCTCGGCGTCCACGCTGTCGGCGGGGTCGCGCTCGATCGGCACCTTGACGTCGAAGACCACGTCGCCGGCGTTGACCTGCGCCCCCTGGGCGATGAAGATCTTGTTCACCGTTCCGGCGGCGGTGGACTTCAGCGGCACGGCCGCGTCGGCTGAGACGGTCGCCTTCATGACGACGTCGTTCGTGATCGTGCCGAGGGCGGCGACCACGCGGGGCTCGACGATCGCGCCGGTCGGTTCGGCCGGGGCCGCGTCGGCGGGCCGATCCGGGAAGAACGCCAGCTTCACGAGGGCGACCGCGAGGATCGCCACGAGAAGGATGCGCAGAATCGGAAAGACCCACGTGCGTGCGATCCCCATGAAGCCCCCCGGATGTCGGAACCGTCGTCGACGACGCGATTTCTCTCACCCTAGGGGTGCGCGTGTTTCGTCGATGTATGGCTCCGACCGGGTGAACGACGGATGCCACGACCCCGGCCGTGCAAGGACGGCGGGGTCGTGGCATCCGGTGTCGCGAGGGGATTACTCCTTCGGCGGCGAGACCACGCGGGGCTTCGACGGGTCGAGGGGAGCGCCCGTCGCCAGGCGCGAATGACGGCGCGAGTACGCGAAGTAGATCGCGAACCCGATGGCCAGCCAGATGAGGAAGCGCAGCCAGGTCTCGACCGAGAGGTTGAGCATGAGGTACGTGCAGATGAGCGCCGAGAGGATCGGGAGCACGGGGTTGAACGGCACACGGAAACCGCGCTTGAGGTCGGGACGGTTGCGGCGCAGCACGATGACGCCGACAGACACGAGCACGAACGCCGACAGGGTGCCGATGTTCACCATCTCTTCGAGGACGCCGATGGGAGTGAACCCGGCGACCACCGCGACGATGGCCGTGACGATGACGGAAATCACCCACGGCGTACGGAAGCGGGGGTGAACCTTCGCCAGTGTGCCGGGCAGCAGGCGGTCGCGCGACATCGCGAAGATGATGCGGGTCGCGCCGATCATCAGCGTCAGCACCACGGTGGTGAGACCCGCGACGGCTCCCGCAGCGATCACGGTGGCCATCCACGTCTGTCCGTGGAATGCGAAGGCGTTGGCCAGGGCCGCTGCCGGGTTGAGCTGGTCGTAGGGCACCATGCCGGTGACGACGATCGCGACGGCGCAGTAGAGGATCGTGCAGATCACCAGCGACGCGATGATGCCGATCGGCAGGTCGCGCTGGGGCCGCTTGGTCTCTTCGGCGGTGGTGGCGACGACGTCGAAGCCGATGTAGGCGAAGAACACCAGGGCCGCACCCGCCAAGATGCCGCCGACGCCGAACGTGGCGGGCTCCAGACCCGAGAGGAACTGCAGCAGCGGCTGCGTGAGGCCCGACGCCGACTCGGTCGGGACCGATTCCGGCACGAAGGGGCTGTAGTTGGCGGGGTTGATGAACATGATGCCCGCGATGATCACGAACAGCACGATGAACAGCTTGACCGCGACCAGCACCATGTTGACGCGGAGTGACTCCTTGATGCCGAGGGTCATCAGACCGCCCAAGACGATGACGAGCAGGATCGCGGGCAGGTCGACGACACCGCCGTACGAGAGCTCCGCCGGCAGCGTGATGCCAATCTGCTGCAGGAAGGTGCCGAGGTAGGCGCTCCAGCCCTGCGCGACGACGCTCGCTCCGAGGAACATCTCGAGGATGAGGTCCCAGCCGATGATCCAGGCGAACAGCTCGCCCAGCGAGGCGTACGAGAATGTGTAGGCCGATCCCGAGACCGGCACCGTCGAGGCGAACTCGGCGTAGCACATGGCCGCCAGGCCGCAGGCGATCGCGGCGACGATGAAGCTGATGACCACGGCGGGGCCGGCGACGTCGTGCGCGACGCGACCGGTGAGGGTGAAGATGCCGGCGCCGATCACGACGCCCACGCCGAACACGGTGAGGTCGACCGCGGTCAGGGACTTCTTCAGCCGGAACTCGGGCTCGTCGGTATCGGCGATGGACTGCTCCACCGATTTCGTACGGAAAAGGCTCACGCGGTGCTTCCTCTGTCTCGGGTGGTGCTCGGGGAGCGAACACCACCCACGGAGAGTAGTACCGTCTTCGCCGTTGCGCCTAGCGTCCCCGCGGGAACGCCGGAGGGTGTAGCACGTCGCGCGCGCGGTGAGAAATACAGGGAATGCGGGTGTAAAGTTTTTCGTATTATGGCTCTCAAGCACATCACGCACCTCGTCGACGATCTCGACGGTTCCGTCCTCGAAGAAGGACAGGGAAAGCAGATCACTTTCTCTCTCGAAGGTCGTACGTACGAAATCGACCTCTCCGACCGCAATGCCGACAAGTTCTATTCGGCGATCGCTCCTTTCGTCGACGCCGCGCGTTCGGCATCGCGAGGCGCGTCGACCACGCGTCGCACGCGTCCGGCCCGCCGCGCGAACGACGTCGATCTCGGTGCCGTTCGTGAATGGGCGCGCGCGAACGGACACACCGTGAGCGACCGCGGCCGTGTTCCCGCGACGGTTCTCGACGCCTACACGGAAGCCCATTCCTGAATTGACCTCGGCCGGATCCGCCTCGAGGACGGCGCCGATCGCGTCGACGTCGGTCACGCAATTCGCCGTTCTCGATGCGCTTCTGGGCGGCGTCTATTCGTCGGGCATCGCCGTTCCCGACGTGCGCCTTCTCGGCGACACCGGGATCGGCTGCTGCGAAGGCCTCGGCGGTGAGGTCGTCGTTCTCGACGGACAGCTCTTCGAGTGCACGACCGACGGCCCGCCCCGGCTGATGGACGACAGTGAGGTGCTGCCGTTCGTCGACGTCTGCACCCTGGCGGACGCGGCGACCGCGGAGGTCGAGGGCCTCGATCTCGACGGGATCGGCGACGCGGTCGACGCACGGCTCGCGAGCCGCAACCTGTTCCACGTCGTTCGCCTCGACGGAGTCGTCTCCCGCGTGAAGACGCGCGTCACGCGGCGGCAGGAGGCGCCCTTCCGGCCGCTCGCCGAGGTGGCGGCGGAGCAGATCGAGACCGTGACCGTGGACCGCGCCGGCTCGCTCGTGGGCTTCTGGATGCCCCGCATCTATCAGGGCATCACGGTGGCGGGTCTGCACCTGCATTTCCTCAGCGACGACCGGCTCGTCGGCGGCCACGTTCTCGAGGTGCAGCTGGATTCGGCCCGTCTGCGCGTGGCCGCGTTTGCCCGATTCACGTTGCAGTTGCCGCAGGATGCGCAATTCCTCGGTACCGAGCTGACGCACGACGACGACCATCGCATCGTGGCCGTCGAGGGTGGTCCGCTCACTTCATCGACCCGATGAAAGCGGATGATTCGGCGGGTGAATCTGCAATAGCAGACACCGGATCACCCGGGAATCCCGACTTAGGATGACGGCATGGCTAAAAAGCAGATCACCCAGTTGATCGACGATCTCGACGGCACGGTTCTCGACGACGGGGACACGGTTCGTTTCTCCCTCGACGGCCGGGCTTACGAACTCGACCTTTCCGCTGAGAACGCACAGACCCTCCGTGACGCTTTTGCGCCTTTCATCGCCGCGGGTCGTTCCGTCGGGTCGCCGTCGCCGAGTGGCCGCCGTGTTACCCGCGGACGGGCGACATCGTCACGGGATCTCGTCGACGTGCGCACCTGGGCCGCAAAGAACGGCCACGACATCAATGCGCGCGGGCGCATCTCGACGACAATTCTCGAGGCCTACGACGCCGCGCACTGACCTTTTCCGAAAAGAATCCGGATGCCGCGAGACCGCGGCATCCGGATTCTTTTTCGTTCACACGGGGGTGACGGCGCCCGCTCCGACGGAAAGTCGTTCGGCGGCCAGACCCTCGGCGGCGGCCAGAGGGGTCACCCCGCGGGTCTCGGCCTCGTCGAAGACGCGGCGGAGGGTGTCGCCGATGCCGGCGACGCGCCCCATGATCTCGTCGAGGGTGCCGCGTCGCTTGGCCACGAGGTCGAGGTAGATCACGCCGCCCGCGTTCACGACGAAGTCGGGGGCGTAGAGGATCCCGCGGCGGGACAACCGCTCCGCCCCCGCGCGCTCGGCCAGCGGGTTGTTCGCCGGACCGCACACCGCGCGCGCGTCGAGCGCGTCGATGACGTCGTCGGTGAGCACTCCACCGATGCCGGCCGGCACGAACACGTCGGCCGGAACCAGGTGCGCCTCGCCCGGCTCGACCCAGGCGGCACCGAGCTCGGCTGCCCGGGCGCGCTTGGCGGGATCGACGTCGGTGACGGTCAGGGCGGCGTGCTCCGACGCCAGGCGTTGGGCCAGTCGGCCGCCGACCTGGCCGAGGCCGGCGATCGTGATGCGGCGTCCCGCGACGTCGCCGGCGCCCACCGCACGCTCCAGGGTGGCGATGAGCGAGGCGTAGACACCCGAGCTCGTGGGGCCGGCGGGTTCGCCGGAGCCTCCGACGGAGTCGGGGAGACCCACCACGTGCGCGGTGCGCTCGCTGACGGTGAGCATGTCTTCGGTCGTGGATCCCACGTCCTCGGCGGTGCGGTACAGCCCGTCGAAGCTCTCGACGGCGTCACCCAGGTCGAGGAAGGCGGCACGGCGCCGGTCGGTGTCGAGCACCGTCCCCTCGGGAAGGCCGATCACCGACTTACCCCCGCCGGCGTCGAGACCGGCGGCCGCGTTCTTCAGCGTCATGGCGGCCGACAGGCGCAGCGCGTCACCGACCGCGTCGGTCCACGACGGGTAGGTCCACAGTCGCGCGCCGCCGAGGGCGGAGCCGAGAACCGAGGAGTGGAGGGCGACGGCGACGAGCAGACCGCTCCGCCGCCCCGTGATCACCTCCACGCGTTCGTGCGTGAAATCGGGCAGGGGGAGGGCGTGGGTCATCGCGTTCCTTGTCGTCGACCGCCTTGTGGGCGGTGCTCAGCGGGTGCCGCGGCGTTGCGGCATCCCCCTCCATTGTGACCCGGGGCCGCGGCGTGCGCGAGTGCGGCCTGCGCGAGTGCGGCGCGCAGCGGATGCCGAGAGCCCACGATCGGCGCGAGGACCCGCGAGGAGGTGCGACCTCGCGCGGACCGTGTGCTCTCGCGAGGGAGCGAGGGGGAACACCTAGGCTGACGCCATGAACCACGCCCTTCCCGCTCGCAGCCGTCTCGTCGCCGCCTCGCTCGAGGCCGCGGGCATCGAGGGGGCGATCATCGTGCTTCCGGATGCCGCCTCCACAGCCGCGCTCGCGGCGGCGGCGCTCGACATCGAGGTGGGGGCGATCGCCAACAGCCTCGTGTTCTGGAGCGACGACGAGCCGCTGCTGGTGATGACGAGCGGCGCGCACCGCGTGGACACGTCGGCGCTGGCGGAGCGGCTCGGGCGCGGGAGCATCCGCCGGGCGACGCCCGATCAGGTGCTCGCGGCCACGGGGCAGCCCATCGGGGGCGTCGCCCCCACCGGGCACCCGGCCCCGCTGACGACGATCGTCGATGAGGCGCTCGCGGAGTTCGCCGAGATCTGGGCGGCGGGCGGCACCCCGCACACGGTGTTCCCCCTGACGTTCGACGAGCTGGTTCGACTCACCGGCGGCACGGTGACGCGGGTCGCCTGAGAACATCGGGTCGCGCGACGTGTCGAAAGGCCGGACGACGGCGGTCGGGGGAGGCCGCCGCCGCCCGGCGGCTACGCTCCGGGCGAGGTCGTGAGCGCGGTCAGGCACACCACCGCGGCGGCGGCCGACCAGGCCTGGGGGCGGCACGCCGCGGGGTACGGCGTCGGCACCGACGAATGGGTGCGCGGGTCGCCGGAGTGCAGCTCGGGCACGCGGTAGGCGAAGCCCTCGGCCGCGTCGAGCAGCCCCTCGACGACCGCCCGCGCGTCGGCGCGGAGCCCGGCGCGCAGCATGCCGTGGGCGGCGATCGCGGTGTCGTGCACCCACACGCTGCCCCCGTGGTACGACAGCGGCCAGTAGCCCGCGGCCGCGGTCGACATCGTGCGGATGCCGTACCCGCTCGACATGCTCTCGCCGCGGAGCAGCCCCGCGACGTGCGCCTCATCGTCGGGTGAGAGGATGCCGGTCCCCAGCAGATGCCCGATGTTGCTGGTGAGGGTGTCGACGGGCTTCTTGTCGCGGTCGAGCGCGACGGCGGGGTACCGGCCCTCGGGAGTCTGGACCCAGTAGCTTTCGGCGAACCGCGCCTTCAGATCGGCCGCCCATCCGCGCCAGAACGCCGCCTCGGTGGCATCCGACTCGCTCCCGAGCGTGTCGAGCAGGTCGGCACCGGCGAGAGCCGCCTCGTAGGCATAGGCCTGCACCTCGCAGAGCGCGATCGGCCCCTCGGCGAGTCGCCCGTCGCGCCACTGGATCGAGTCGCCGGAGTCCTTCCACCCCTGGTTCGACAGGCCCGTACCCAGGCGATCGATGTAGTCGAGGAAGCCGTCGCCGTCGCTGTCGCCGCTGTCGCGGATCCAGCCGAGCGCGGCGCGCAGCGTCGGGAGCAGCTCCCGCACCTCGGCGTCGGGCATGCCGGCGCGCCAGGTGTCGGCGAGAAGGCAGATCCACAGGGGCGTGGAGTCGACGCTGCCGTAGTACTTCGGCGGCAGCACGATGCCCTCGCCGGGCATCTCAAGCGCCGAGGCGCGCAGCTCGTGCAGGATCTTGCCCGGCTCCTGCGCGGTCGACGCGTCGTCGTCGGCGCCCTGCAGCCGCGCGAGCACGCGCAGCGTGGACTCCGCGATCGCGCGGTCCAGCGGCAGAGTCAGACGCGCGGCCCAGATCGAATCGCGGCCGAAGAGCGTGAAGAACCACGGCGCTCCGGCGGCGTAGAACTCGTCGTCGGGGTGCTCGGGCAGCACGAGCCGCAGGGAGTCGAGATCGTCGAGCGCGGTGTGCAGCCACCGACCGAGCCGCGGGTCGGTGGTCGTCTGCGCGACGGCGGCGGCGTTCCACCGCGCGGGCGCCGCGGCCGAGCCGACGACGAGGGTGTCGTCGCGCAGGGTGAGGGTCCACGCGACCTCGACCGACCCGAGAGCGGGGATCTCGACGTCCCAGCGGGCGGTGAGCTCGCCGGCCCCGGATGCCACACATGCCCCCGGCGCGATCAGCTCGAGTCCCTGCGGGCCGGCGTCGACGAGCGCGCGATCACCGGCGAGCTCGATGTCGGCGGGGCGGGGGTGCGCGTGGCCCGACTTCACCTCGTGCAGTTGCGCGAACTCGGGACGGAGCGCGAGGTGCAGGGTCGTCACGACGGGGTGATCGACGCGCGAGCGCAGGGTCCAGGTTTCGCTGAGGTGCCCGTCGGACACCCGGCGATCGCGCAGCAGTCGCACCTTGGGATCCGGGGTCGCGTCGTCGAGCGCGCGCAGCAGACCGCCGAACACGATGCGCGACGCGCCGTCGGGAGCCGTCGAGATCCACTCGACGGGGGAGTCGTCGCAGCTCGCGGTCAGCGACCGCACGTGCCGCACATCACCGTGGTAGACCCCGTGCACGGCGGCGGAGCCCATGTCGCCGGTCGAATCGGACCACACCTGCGTGGGAGCGCGGAGCGCGATGACGGCGTCGTTCAACAGGGGCTGCACAGGAGTCGGGGTGGCCGTCGTCCCGGACACGCGCGAGGCGGGCGAGGTGGTGGGGGCGGTGGTCATTCTTTGACGGCTCCTTCACTGGCGTTCATGATGCGGCGCTGGAAGACGAAGAACACCACGGCGACGGGGATCGTCATGATGGCCGCGGCCGCGAGTTTGAGGGGGAACTGGCTGCCCTGGCTGAGCTGACCGCTCGCGAGGGCGGCGACGCCCTTGGTGAGGGTGGTCAGCTCGGGGGACTGGGTCGAGACGACGAAATGGCTCAGCTCGTTCCACGATCCCTGGAACGACAGGATGACGATCGTGATGAGCGCGGGGCGCGCCATGGGCAGCACGACCGACCAGAAGATGCGGAAGGTGCCGGCGCCGTCGACGCGCGCCTGCTCCTCGACGGACGGGGGGATCGACTCGAAGAAGTTCTTCATGATGAACACGCCCGCGGCATCCACGAGGAGCGGGAGGATCATGCCGGCGTACGAGTCGTAGATGCCGAGTTGATTGATCACGAGGAACTTCGGGATCAGCAGCACCACCGTGGGCACCGCCATGACCCCGACGAGTCCGGCGAACACGAGACCGCGTCCGCGGAACTGCAGGCGGGCGAGCGCGTAGCCGGCGAGGGAGTTGAAGAACACGCGGCCCAGGGTGACGAAGACGGTCACGATCGCGGAGTTGCCGAACCACACGGGGAAGTCGGAGTTCAGGAACAGGCGCTCGTATGCCGTCCACGTGAAGGGCTGCGGCGCGAGCGAGATCGGATCGGCCGCCGCCGCGGCATCCGTCTTGAACGAGGTCGCCACCTGCACCAGGAACGGATAGATGTAGATGACGGCGAGCACGATGAGCAGGACGTAGAGGCCGATCTGCCAGCGCAGGGCCTTGCCCGACAGGCGGTGCCGGCGGGGACGCCGGGGCCCCTCGATCCGCTGCTCCGCGAGGACGGTGGTCGCGGGGGATGCCGTGGCGGTCATCGCGTGCCTCCCTTCGTGCCGGTGCGTACCTCGTACTGCCGGATGCGGCGCCGCGAGACGGGACGGTCGCGCAGCACGAAGCGCTGCAGGATCGTCAGCGCGACGATGATGACGAACAGCACGAAGGCGATCGCGGCTCCCTGGCCCCACTGCTGCGACAGGAAGGCCGACGAGTAGCTGAGGTACGCGGGCGTCAGCGTCGTCTTGCCCGGGCCTCCCTGCGTGCCGGTGTAGATCTGGTCGAACACCTGCCACGTGCCGATGAGGCCCAGGGTCAGCACCGTGAACAGCACGGGCTTGAGCTGGGGGAGGGTGACGCGCCAGAACCGCTGCCATCCGGTCGCGCCGTCCATCATGGCGGCCTCCTGCACGTCGCCGCCGATGTTCTGCAGACCCGCGATGAACAGGAGCATGAAGGTTCCCGAGGTCGTGAACACGGCCATGACGATGAACGCCGACATCGCCACCGAGGGACCCGCGAGCCAGTCCCACCACGACACCCCGAGCAGGGTGTTGCCGGTGAGGAAGGCGGGGCCACTCGTGATGCCGACGGCGCCGAGAAGGTTGTGCACGACACCCGACGGGTCGCTGAACCAGTTGGGACCGTTGATGCCGAGCCACGACAGCACCTCGTTGACGGCGCCCGAGGCCGAGAAGAGGAACAGCCACAGCACGGTGATGGCCACCGAGCTCGTGACCGAGGGGAAGTAGAAGGCGGTGCGGAACAGCCCGCGACCGCGCAGGACCGCGCGGTTGACCAACACGGCGAGGAAGAGCGAGAGCGCGGTCTGCAGGGGCACGACCAGCAGCACGTACCAGCCGTTGTTGCGCAGGGCCGTTCCGAAGTCGCGTTCGGCCAAACCCCCGCCGGTGGTGACGGCGGCGTAGTTGTCGACGCCGACGAAGTTCACGTTCGACGAGAAGGGGCTGCCGCGCCCGGTCCAGTCCGAGAAGCTCACCCACAGCGCCATCAGCACGGGGACGAGCAGGAAGACGCCGAGGATGATCAGCACGGGGGCGGTGAACAGCCAGCCGGCGGCGGCCTCGCCGCGCCGGATCCCCGAGGAGGGGGACCCGGCGCGGCGGGACGCGGTGGTGAGAGCACTCATGAGGGTTTCGCGTTTCGTGGGCGCGATTACTTGACGATGGCCTCGAGGTTGGACTGCGCCGTCTGCAGCAGCGCCTGCGGGTCGCCGGTCTTCAGCGACTCGAGCTGGGCGTTGAAGTCGGTGATGACGTCGGCTGCGCCCGCCATGTTCGGCGGGAACTGGGCGTACTCGGCGCCGGCGAGGAACGCCGTCAGCGTCGGGTTCGCGCTCGTCCACGCGTCGGCGGCGGACTGGATCGAGGGCATCGGGCCGAAGGCCTGCGAGAACGCCAGCTGCTGGTCGGTGCCGGTGAGGTACTCCACGAGCGAGCGGGCCTGCTCCTGGTTGCCGCCGTCGGCGGCCATGCCCCAGCAGTTGGTGAACTGGAGGGTGCCCTTGCCGCCGGGGCCGGCGGGAAGCTCGGCGACGGTGTAGTTCACGTCGGGGTAGTCGGCCGACATCGCGCCGGTGATCCAGTTGCCCTCGATGACCATCGCGGCCTTCTGGGTGCCGAGCGCCTCGCCGCCCCAGCCCGCGCCCACGTCGGACGCGAACGCGAAGGTGCCGTCGTTCAGGTGCGTCTTCACGTAGGTCAATGCCTCGACGTTCTCGGGGCTGTCGGCCGTGGCCTGCCCGTCGGTGACGAGGCCGCCGCCCGCTTGCGCCATGAAGGCGCCGACGCGCTGGTACTCGGCGCCGAACGCGAGTCCGACGCGGCCGTCGACCGTGAGGCGCTGCGCGACGGATGCCAATTCGTCCCACGTCGTGGGGATGTCGGCATCCGTGAGTCCGGCGGCCGACCACAGATCGGCGTTGATGATCAGCGCGAGCGTCGAGAAGTCCTTGGGTGCGCAGTAGAAGGTGCCGTCGACGGTGAAGTTGTCGACCAGCGAGGGGTAGAAGTCGTCTTTGTTGGCCAGGTCGTCGCCGTAGGCCGCGATCGATCCGTTGGCGGCGTAGCCCGCGAGGGCCTCGGGCGCGAGGTAGAAGAGGTCGGGCGGGGAACCGGCGGCGAAGCCCTGCGACAGCTGCTGGGGCAGGTCGTTCGCGGTCTGCACCTCGGCCTCGACGCCGGACTGCTCGCTCCAGGCGGCGACGGCATCGGTGACGGCCTTCGTCTCGGCGTCGCCCGAGGAGCCGATGAGCAGGCTGAGCTTTCCGCTGCCGGACGCCTGGTTCTCGCCGGGTGTGTCGGAAAAGCCCGAGCCGCAGGCGGTCAGCGCGAGGGCGCCGGTGGCCAGCAGGGCGCCGGCGCCGAGCCAGGTGCGCGCGCGGCGGATGGGAGTGTGCCGTGTCATGTGTCTCTCTCCTTCGATGAGGCATGCGACCCCTCCGCGGTGCTCGGAGGGCCAGAGTTTGAACGTTCAAACTGTGGTGCGACTACGGTAAGGAGGGGGAGCGGCGTCTGTCAAGCGGTTGTCGCGCGGCTTAGGCTGACGGTCTGGACGGCGTCGGTCCGCCCGAATGGACGAGCGAGGGGGTCGCATGGCGAAGGCGCCCACCGTCGACGACGTCGCCCGTGTCGCGGGCGTCTCGCGCCAGACCGTCTCGAACGTCGTGAACACCCCCGACATCGTGCGCGAGTCGACGCGGCTGCGCGTCGAGGCCGCGATCGCCGAGCTCGGCTACCGGCCGCACGCCGCGGCCCGGCGTCTGCGCACGCGCCGCAGCTCGACCATCGGCATCCACCTCGATCCCTATGCCGGGGGGATCTCGGGCGTCGTGCTCGACCGTTTCGTGCACGCCCTCACCGAACGGGCGGGAGAGCGCGACATGCGCGTCCTGCTCTACGCCGCGCGCACCCCGGAAGAAGAGATCGCGCGCCTCGGCGACCTGCTCGAAGGTGGCGAGGTCGACGCCGTCGTGGTGACCGGAACGTTCCACGGCGACCCCCGCACCGGGTGGCTGACGGCGCGGAACCTCCCCTTCGTCTCGTTCGGTCGCCCCTGGGGAGAAGACGACGTCGAAGCCCCCGCGCACCTGTGGGTCGACGTCGACGGCGCGGCGGGCACCCGCGCCGCCACGCGACACGCCCTCGAGCGCGGAGCGGGACCGGTGGCGTTCCTCGGCTGGCCCCGCGGGTCGGGCACCGGCGACGAACGCGAGCGAGGCTGGCGCGAGGCCGTCGCCGACGCCGGGCGCCAGCCGGTGCGCTGGACGGTCGAAGAGAACGTCGCCGCAGCCCGCGACACCGTCGCCGCGGGGCTGGCGGACACCCCCGGCATCGGCGCGATCGTCTGCGCGAGCGACTCCCTGGCGATCGGCGCCCATCTCGCCGCCAGCGTCGCCGGGCGCGACGATCTCGTCATCGTCGGCTTCGACAACACCCCGGCGGTCGAGGCTCTCGGGATGTCGAGCGTCGAGCAGCTCCCCGAGCGGGTGGCATCCGGAGCCCTCGACCTGCTCATGGGCGAGAACGGCACCATCGTCGCCCCCCGCGCGGCCGTCGCCGGCGCCGCGCACGTGCTGGTGGAGCCGCGGCTCGTCGTTCGCTGAGACGCGGGGCGGGTTCCGCGGCGCGGGTGCCCGGGCTGCGGTGGTGCGGGCGAGTCCGCCCGGTCCGCGGCGGTGCGGCGGCCCGGCCCGCGGCGGCGCAGACGCTCAGACCGTTGAGTGTCCGAGACACGCCGTTCGGGAGGGCTGGGTGCGGCGTGTCTTGGACACTCGGCAGGGTTTGAGGCGGGCGAGGCGGGGCGGTGGGCGGGGCGCGCTTCGGCGGACTGTGGCGTGACGGGCGCGGACGCCCGGCCCGCGGCGGCGCGGACGCCGAGACCGTTGAGTGTCCGGGACACGCCGTTCGAGAGGGGCGAGGTGCGGCGTGTCTTGGACACTCGACGGGGCTTGCGTCGGCCGGGCGGGCGGGACGGCGCGCGGCGGCGTGCCTCGCTTCGCCCGCGCTGCGGCGTGACCGCTGCGGACACGAGCCCGTTGAGTGTCCGAGACATGCCGCACGGGAGGGGTTGGATGCGGCGTGTCTTGGACACTCAACAAGGGTTTGCGTCGTGCGGGGCGGGGCGGCGGGCGGAGACTGAGCTCGCGGGGGCCGGACTCGCGCGGGCCGGGCCGGGAGGCGGGGCGGCGGGCCTCAGCCGGGGCGGCCGATCCGGCGGGCCAGCTCCGCGGCCGTCGCCGAGGCCGCCTCGGCGAGGGCGGCGGCGTCGCGCTCCACGCCCTCGGCCGGCCAGGTGAGCGCCACGGCAGCGGCGGGCCACCCGGTGTGATCCCGCACGGCCGCGGCCACCGAACGGAACCCGGGGGTGACCTCGCCGTCTTCGCTCGCGAACCCGGCGGCGCGCACGTCGCGCAGCATCTCGCGCAGCGCGCGCGGAGTCGCGGGACCGAGACCATGCCGCTGCGTGAGGGCCGTGGCATCCGGGAACGACGCCCTCACCTGCTCGCGCGGGAGGGCTGCGAGCATCGCGCGTCCCGTCGCGGTGAGGTGCGCGGGCAGGCGCACCCCGACGTCGGTCACCAGCGCGGGGCGGCGCGGGGCGCGCTCCTCGACGATGTACAGCACGTCGCGCCCGGTGAGCACGGCAAGGTGTGCGCTCTCGCCGACGCGGTCCGACAGGGCGGCGAGCAGCGGGCGCCCGAGGCGGGCGAGCGGCTGCTGCCGGGCGTAGCCGCCGCCGAGTTCGAAGGCCGCGGTGCCGAGCCCCCAGCGCCGGTCGCCGGGCAGGTGCACCACGTACCCGTGCTGCTCGAGGGTGGCGAGCAGGTGGTACGTGCTCGATCGGGGGATGCCGAGCGTGGTCGCGATCGTCTGCGCGGCGACCGGCCCGGGCTGGCGCGCGAGCAGCGAGAGGATCCGCAGCGTCTGGTCGGCGGCGGGAACCTGCGGGGCGGGAACGTCTGGCATGACAGACACAGGATGCCAGATCCCCGCCACACGGGGCCCTCGTCGCGATGGAATCAGGGCATGAACTCAAGCGTCACCGTCGGATCCACCCCCCTCGCCCCCCGCGACGTCGTCGCCGTCGCCCGCCACGACGCCCGCGTCGAGGTGGCCGCCGAGGCGTTGCGCCGGGTCGCCGACACCCGCTCACTCATCGAGGCACTCGCCGACGACCCGCAGCCGCACTACGGCATCTCGACGGGCTTCGGCGCCCTCGCGACGACGTTCATCGCCGAGGACCGGCGCGCGCAGCTGCAGGCCAGCCTCATCCGCTCGCACGCCGCCGGCACCGGCGCCGAGGTCGAGCGCGAGGTCGTGCGCGCCCTGATGCTGCTGCGCCTGCAGACCCTCGCGACAGGGCGCACGGGCGTGCGTCCCGCAGTGGTCGAGACGTACGCGGCGCTGCTGAACGCCGGCATCACCCCGGTGGTGCGCGAGTACGGCTCGCTCGGCTGCTCGGGAGACCTGGCCCCGCTGTCGCACGTGGCGCTCGCGGTCATGGGCGAGGGCGAGGTGCGCGACGGCGAAGGACGCGCCACGACGGCCGCCGAGGCGCTCGCCGCCGCCGGCATCGCCCCGCTCGCCCTGCGCGAGAAAGAGGGGCTCGCCCTCATCAACGGCACCGACGGCATGCTGGGCATGCTGCTGCTCGCCCTGCACGACATCGACATGCTGTTGACGACCGCCGACGTGTCGGCCGCGATCTCGATCGAGTCGCAGTTGGGCACCGACGCCGTCTTCGCCGCCGACCTGATGGCTCTTCGTCCCCAGCTCGGTCAGGCCGCGTCGGCGGCGAACCTGCGGGCGTTCCTCGCCGGCTCGCCGATCGTCGCGAGCCACCGGGGCCCGCAGTGCACGCGCGTGCAGGACGCCTACTCGCTGCGCTGCGCCCCCCAGGTGCACGGCGCCGCCCGCGACACGGTGGCGCACGCGGCGGCCGTCGCCGACCGCGAGCTGCTCTCGGCCGTCGACAACCCGGTCGTCACCGTCGATGGGCGCGTCGAGTCGAACGGCAACTTCCACGGCGCCCCGGTGGCCCACGTGCTGGACTTCCTCGCCATCGCGGTCGCCGACGTGGCATCCATGTCGGAGCGACGCACCGACCGCGCGCTCGACGTGGCCCGCAGCAACGGTCTGCCGCCGTTCCTCGCCGACGAGGTGGGCGTCGACAGCGGCCTGATGATCGCGCAGTACGCCGCCGCGGGCATCGTCTCGGAGCTCAAGCGCCTGGCCGTGCCGGCGTCGGTCGATTCGATCCCCTCGAGCGCGATGCAGGAGGACCACGTGTCGATGGGCTGGGCCGGTGCCCGCAAGCTCCGTCGCGCCGTCGACGGGCTCGCCCGTGTGCTCGCCATCGAGGTGATGACCGGATGCCGTGCCCTCGACCTCCGCGCCCCGCTCGCGCCCGCGGCCGCCACCGGCGCCGTGCGCGACCTCGTGCGCACGCGGGTCGCGGGCCCCGGGCCCGACCGGTTCGTCTCCCCTGAGATCGAGGCCGTCACCGACCTCGTGCTCTCGGGTGCCGTCGCGGGGGCCGCCCTCGCGCGGATCGAATCAGATCGCGCCTGACCGATACGACGGCAGGTGCCCCGCGCGAAGGGCGGGTGGGTACGCGGGTGCGGCCGACCGCGGCTCTCAGGGCGTCAGCAGCTCGAACTCGTCGGGCGGGGTGGCATCCACGTCGTCCCAGGTTCCTTCGTGCCAGGTGAACACGGCCACGGCGCACGTGACCATGCGCTCGTCGCGATCAGCCAGGCGCGACACCAGCGCGCTCATGCCCGGGTCGTGGGCCACCACCATGACCTCGTCGACGCCGGCGGCGCGCGCGGCGGCCAGCAGATGGTCGGGGTCGGCGAGGTACAGGTCGGCCTGCTCGACGACGTCGACCTCGAACGCCCGGCCGAAGGCCTCGGCGGTCTGGCGGGCGCGCAGCGCCGTGCTCGACAGCAGCACCTCGGGGCGCACGCCCTGACGCACCACGCGGCGCGCCATGACCGGCGCATCTCGGCGTCCCCGGTCGTTGAGCGGGCGGTCATGATCGTCGAGGCCCTCGTCGGCCCAGTCTGATTTCGCGTGTCGCGCGAGGATGAGTTGGATCATCGTCTTTCCGCCAATCCGGGCAGGAGTTCGAGGGTGCACGGCGCGGCGAGCCGCACGGTGCGGGCGTGGTCGGTGTCGGCGCTGGCGGCGCCGGGGTGTGAGGCGGGGGAGCGTCGTCGCCCCGCGGTGCGGCCGGCGCGCACGGACGCGTCACCGACGCGCGACCGCAGCGAACCCAGGGACGGAGCGCTCATGCGGCCACGTACACCCATGCTCGGAGGCCGCTCGCCAGGCTGACCGAGGCACGGCGGTACAGCGACACCTCGTACTCGTCGGCCGCGTCGAGCTCCTCGGCGGTCAACGTCAGGACGCGACCGAACACGCGGTCGTGCGCGTCGCCCGTCTGCCGCAGGATCGGGTGCTTGTCGAGGCCCGAGAGCTGCGCCACGCGCTCGTCGTCGATGTCGGTCCATTCGAGGCGGTACCCGGGCAGCGTGTCGGCGTCACCGCCGACCAGGCGGCCGAACGTGTCGAGCTGCACGTCGGGCAGCTGCAGCGTCCCGTAGGTGAAGAGGAGCTCGAGCCCCGAACCGTCGCTCACGCGCCCCAGGCTACCCACCCGGTGGCCCCGACGGGCGGTGCGACGCGATGGCCGTCACGGCACGATCGTCGGAGCTGTGCGCCGCGCCGCCGGAGGACGGCCGTCGCGGCCCCGCTCCCGGACCTTCGCGCCGGGCCGCCTCGAGTCGAGAGCCCTCTCCGCCCCGCCGCCGGAGCCTCACGCCGGGCTGCCGGGCGACGACACGAGACGCTCACGAGCCCCATGCGAAGTGCGCGATCGTGAAGATCGCGAGGCCCGCGAGGGCGCCGACGATCGTGCCGTTCAAGCGGATGTACTGCAGGTCGCGACCGACCATGAGCTCGATCTTCTCGGTCGTCTCTTCGGCGTCCCACCGTTCGACGGTGTCGGTGATGATCGAGGCGATGTCGTGCCGGTAGCGTCCGACGACGAACACGGCGGCGTCGGTCACCCACCCGTCGACCCGTTTCTGCAGGGTCTCGTCGTGCTGCAGGCGGCTCCCGACCTCGGCGAGGGCGGCCGAGGCCCGGCGGCGCAGGGCGCTCTCGGGGTCGGCGAGGGCGCGCAGCAGTCCGCTCTTCGCGGTGTTCCAGGCATCGGCGGCGAGTTGACGCACGCGCGGGCTGTCGAACACCGAGGCCTTGGCTTCTTCGAGGCGCACCATGGTGGCGGGGTCGTGCTGCAGGTTGTCGGCGAGGCGGCGGAGGTAGCCGTCGATCGCCCCGCGAGCCTGGTGCCGCGGGTCGGCGCGCACGGCGTCGACGAACTGCACGGCCTCGCGGTAGACGGTGTCGTCGACGAGTCGCGTGGCCATGCTCGGCACCCACGCCGGCATGCGGCGCGAGACGAGGCCGTCGAAGACCTCGCGGTTGTTGCCGAGCCACACGGCGATGTTGTCGAGAGCGAGGTCGACGGCGCCGTGGTGGGCGCCCGACCCGACGACGCGTTCGAGCCACCCGCCGATCGAGGGGCCCCAGTCGGGCGAGAGCAGGTGCTCGCGGGCGAGGTCTTCGATGAGCGTCTGAACGTCGTCGTCGCTCAGTGCCGCGAGCACGCTGGTCGCGAGCGTCGCGCCCTCGGCGGCGAGGCGGTCGGCGTGCGCGGGCTCGGCGAGCCAGGCTCCCGCGCGGGCGGCGAGCGGCGTGGACTCGAGCTTCGTGCGCACGACGTCGCCCTCGAGGAAGTTGGTCTCGACGAACTCGCCGAGCTGCTTGCCGATCTCGTCTTTGCGTCGGGGGATGATCGCGGTGTGGGGGATGGGAAGGCCCAGCGGATGCCGGAACAGCGCCGTGACGGCGAACCAGTCGGCCAGTGCACCGACCATTCCGCCCTCGGCCGCGGCGCGGACGTACTGCATCCACTCGATCTCGCGCTGCAGCGAGAACGAGATCGCGAAGATGACCGCCATGCCCAGCAGCGCGCCGAGGGCGACGCCCTTCATCACGCGTAGCGCGCGGCGGCGTTCCTGGTCGGCCGGGCTGAGCAGGGTCGACGGGGTGCGGGCCATCACGCGGTCACCGGCCCGAGCCAGGCCGAGGCGGCGGTGGAGTGCGCCGATTCGGGATCGGAGGGATGGAACATGCCGGCGAGGACGTCTCGGTAGAGGCGGCTCAGCTCGGTGCGCGAGAAGTACGCCGATCCGCCGGCGACGAGGACCGCATCGTCGACGACCGACTTGGCCATGGTGACGGCGCGGTGCTTGACGCCGGCCAGCAGTGAGAACCACCGGGCGCCGTGGTCGACCACCGCGTCGACGTCGGCGCTCAGGGCGGCGAGCTGCGGGGGCAGCGCCTCGTAGGCGATCGCCATTCCGGCGACGCGTCGACGGATGTCGGGGTCGTTCGCGTACGTCGTGCCCGTCTTCTTCGACCGCTTCGACGTCGCCGCCTCGACCGCGAGGTCGAGCGCGCGCCGGGCGATGCCCGTGTAGACCGATGCGAGCAGGATCTCGAAGACGGCGAAGATGCCGAAGACGAGGGCGTCGGGCTGCGGTCCGGGATCGATGCGCCGCACGACGCGGTCGGCCGATGCGCGGGCGTGGCGCAGGTCGGTGGTGCGACTCTGCGTTCCGCGCATACCGAGGGTGTCCCAGTCGTCGCGGGTGACGACGGCCTCGTCACGGTCGAGGAAGGCGAACACCATCTTCGGCGCGTCGGGCGACGTGGTGTCGAGCCCGTGGACGCCCAGATGGGTCCACACCGGCGAGAGCGAGGTGAAGATCTTCGTACCGGTGAAGGCGTACCCACCGTCACCGTCGGGGACGGCGTCGGTGTCGCTGCCGAAGAGCACCAGGTCGTTGCCGGCCTCGCTGATGCCGAAGGCGAACACCTCGCCCGCGGCGGCCCCGCGCTGGACGAACTCGAGGTCGTCGATCCCACGATCGCGCAGCACCTTCGCCACCCCGGTCCACACCAGGTGCATGTTGATCGCGAGCGCGGTCGCCGGGGCGGCCCCCGCCAGGCGCTGCTGCAGCACCGACGCCTCGGCCAGGGTCAGTCCCGCGCCGCCGAGCTCCGCCGGCACCAGGATGCCGAGATACCCGGCCGCGCGCAGCTCGTCGAGGTCGTCGTGCGGAAAGGTGTTGTCGCGGTCGTGCACCACGGCCCGCTCGCGGATGCGCGCGAGGAGGTCATCGGGCAGGTACTGCGCCGGATCGAACGGGGTCATGGCATCCATTCTGCTCGGGTGCGCCGACATCGCGGGCGGGGTGGCAGCGGGTGCCGAAAGCTGCAGCACGATCCGACGCCGCTCCGGCCGTCGTCGCCGGGGGTGTCACGCCAGCGCGGCGAGAAGGGCGGCGATCGCGGCCTCGGGGCGATCGCGGTGCGGCGAGTGCCCCGCCCCCGCGACGACCTCGAGGGTGATGACGGGGTTCTGCAGGACCTCGGCGGCCAGGTCGCCGGTGAAGATCGAGTGCACGGCGGGGTCGGCGCCGATGATGCGCGTCGGCACCACGAGGGCGGCGGCCTGCGCCCGTACGTCCCAGATGTCGTTCTGCGTGCTCGTCTGCTCGACGGCCCACCGGCTCGCGCGCCGCGTCGCCCGCGCCTTCAGCTCCACGTCGATCGGGTGCCAGGTGGGATGCGCCGCGCGCACGGCCTCTTCGCTCGGGTCGGCGAACGATTGCTCCTGACTCGCTCTGACGATCGCGCGGTCGTCGTCGGACAATCGGATCGCGGGGTCCACGAGCACGAGTCGACGCGTCCACGAACGGTCGTTCGCGGCGGCGACCGTAGCGGCCGCCCCGCCGAGGGAATGCCCGACCACCGCGTCCCACGCGCCCCCGCCCGCAGGCACCGTGCCCGACAGGTCGGCCGCGTACGCGTCGATGCGGTAGTCGAGGGTGCGCGGGGCGTCACCGTGTCCGCGCAGATCGACGGCCACGGCGTGCCATCCCGCGTCGGCCAGCGCCGAGGCGTACCGCCACATCAGGGCGCCGTCGGAGCCGAGACCGTGCGCGAGCAGCACCCGCGGTCCGCGGGGATCGCCCCACGACAGGCGGGGCAGGGTGACGGGGGAGGTCATGGCATCCATTCTGCTCGTCGCTCGCGCTCGCCGGAGCGCGCGGAGACGCATGGCGTCAGGGGGAATCGATCGCGTCCGCGTGCACGCTTCGGCCCGGCATCGCGCGACGGCCCCCAGAATGGATGCCATGATCTCGACCGAGATGGCCCTGGCCCTGCGCGAGGCGGGATTGGTGTGGCATCCCCGCTCCGGCGACCGTTTCCAGCTCGACGAGCCCGAGTTCGAGGCCGACGTCTTCACGGTCAGCGAGATGACCGTCGAACCCCGCGACTATCCGACCGGGCGCATCCTCGCCTTCAACGGCACGACGGAGTGGGCTCTGGACTCCGTCGCCACCGAGGAAGCGCTGTGGCTGCCGTCGGAGTCGCAGCTGCGCGAGTTGCTTCGCGCGACCTTCCGGTCGCTGCGCCGGCTGTCGGACACCTACGAGGTCGAGATCTCGGTCGCGGGCGCCTCGCTCGTCTTCGACCACCCCGAGCCGGCCGACGCGTACGCGCTCGCCGTGTTGGAGCTGCTGCGGCGGACGCAGTGACGTCGGCGTAGCGACGTCTACGCGGGGGCGTTCGCGTGTGGGTGTCCGGGTACGGGCGGCTGCGTGCGGGGCGAGCGGCATGCTTGCGGTTGGGTGCGGGCGGCTGCGTGTGGGGCGAGCGGAGGGTGAGGGACGAGCGGAGGGCGGGATGCCGGTGTCTCGCCCTCCCTTCGTCCCTCGCCCTCCCTTCGTCCCACGACGGAGGCGGAGTCCGCACCGGGCGTGGGGGTTGCCCCGGCGGTGGGGCTGCTCGGCGGTGGGCTGCCCCGGCTGTCGGGTCAGCCCAGGCTGGGGACCTGCGCAGGCCGAGGACTCACCGCGTGTCCAGGAGCCTGCCTCGGCCGGGGAGACCGCACCGGCCGGGGAGCCCGCGCCGGATGCGTGGCCCGCGCGGGCAGGGTGAACGTGCGCCGGTGAGGGGGGGGACGGATGCCGGGGATGCGGCATCCGGGCTCAGGTGATGGTCTCTACGGGCTCGGTGTCGGGAATGGGGCTCGAGTCGCGGTGGCGCAGGTCGGGGAAGCCGCGCACGAACACCGCCGCGACGATGAACCCGGCGACGGCGAACGCGGCCGCGGCGACGTAGGCCCCCTGCGGGCCGATGCCGTCGACGAGGAAGCCGGCCACGGCCGAGCCCGCGGCGGCTCCGATGAGCTGCCCCGTGCTGATCCAGCCGTACGCCTCGGCGGTCTCGCTGAACCGCACGCTCGCCGAGGTCATCGCGAACATCACCGCGAGCGCCGGGGCGATGCCCGCGCCGGCGACGAGGAGCGTCGCGCCGATCCACCACGCGTTGAGCGAGAAGACGGTGAGCGAGAGTCCGAGCGCGACGATCGCGAAGCGACGGGCCATGGCCCAGGGACCGATGGGGATGTGGCCGAACGAGAGCCCGCCCGCGAGGCTGCCGACGGCGAAGACGGCGAGGATGAGTCCCGCCTCGAGGCCGCCGTGGTCGAACGTCGCCACGACACCCGCCTCGACCGCGGCGCAGGCGCCGATGAGCAGGAACCCCGTCGCCGTCGCGAGAACGACGGGCGGCTTGCCGAGCACCCGGCCGAGGCCGCGGCGGCTGCGCGGAATGCGCACGCGCCCGACCTCGGGGCTGAGGATGAACCAAGCACCGCCACCGAGCAGGATGACGACGACGAGCAGCAGACCGGGGACGGTGCCGACCTGGGTCGCCACGAGGGTGATGAGCACGGGCGCGAGCACCCAGATGATCTCTTGCAGGGAGGCGTCGAGCGAGTACAGGGGAGTGAGCTGCTTCGACGGGACCATCTTGGGGTAGATGGTGCGGACGGCCGACTGCACCGGCGGAGTCGACAGGCCGGCGACCAGGCCCAGGACCATGTAGAGGGGCAGGGGCATCTCGATCAGGGCGAGCGTGGCGATGGCGGCGGCGCACACGAGGAGCGTCACCGAGAGCACCCGGCGCATGCCCCAGATGCCCATCCAGCGGCTCGTGACGGGACCGGCGACGGCCTGCCCGATGCTGGTCGCGGCGAGGACCAGGCCCGCGGCCCCATAGGAGCCGGTGACGTGCTCGATGTGCAGCAGAACGGCGAGGCTCGTCATGCCGTTGGGGAAACGCGCCGTCAACTGTGCGGCGATGATGCGACCCACGCCGGGGGTCTGGAGGAGTTCGCGGTAGCCGGCCACCGCACAACGCTATCTCCCCCCTCCGACATCGGGGAACGGAGGTGTTCCGACCCCGGGCGACGAGGGGGAAGGGCCCACCGGGCGACACGCCCGCGACACGCCGGAGGGTGGATCGGCCGACCTGTGCAATGTCGGAACCCCTCGCTAGCGTCCGATCTGTGGACAAGTCGGCGCGCCGCTGTCAACAACCGCGGAATCGCGCCGGTCGAACGGCTTCGGAGAGGAGTGGGATCTGTGGATGAAATCGTGGACAACCTGTGTTGTACATGGGGAGAGACGGTGGAAAATCACACGGATGTAACTACTACCCCTTGTGGTGACTTCCGATGTCGGTCCCCATATGTAGTATTGAGGTCCCGGCTAGCCCTGCTTGCTCGGACGAAGAATTTCCAGGGGAGAGAGAGACAACATGGCGATCACGGTCTACACCAAGCCGTCCTGCGTCCAGTGCACCGCGACCTACCGTGCGCTCGACTCGAAGGGCATCGAATACAACGTGCTCGACCTGTCGGAAGACCCGTCGGCACTCGAGCAGGTCAAGTCGCTCGGCTACCTGCAGGCCCCCGTCGTCATCACCGACGAGGACCACTGGTCGGGCTTCCGTCCCGACAAGATCGATGAGCTCGCCTCGCGCCTCGCTTGATCCCTCGACAGCCTCGACGACTCCCGTCATGAGCGCTGTCCTGTCGGCGACCGAGGCTCCGCTGCTGGTCTACTTCTCGAGCGTGTCGGGCAACACCGCACGTTTCATCGAGAAGCTCGGCAAGCGGGCCGTGCGCATTCCGATGCGACCGATCGATCCGCCCCTCCACGTCGACGAACCCTTCGTGCTGGTCACTCCCACCTACGGCGGGGGTGCCGGTCGGGGCGTCGAGAAGGGCGCGGTCCCCAAGCAGGTCATCCGCTTCCTCAACGAGGAGCGGAACCGACGCAACATCCGCGGCGTCATCTCCGCGGGGAACACGAACTTCGGCGACGCATTCTGCCTCGCCGGCGACATCATCAGCCGCAAGTGCACCGTGCCGCACCTGTACCGGCTGGAAGTATTCGGCACGCCAGACGACGTCGAGCGCGTCACCCAGGGATTGGAACGATGGTGGAAGCTGAACTGACCGACGTGCACTTCAAGGCGGAATTCAAGACCGAGGCGCGTTTCGAGGGGCTGGATTACCACGCCCTGAACGCGATGCTGAACCTGTACGACGCCGACGGCAACATCCAGTTCGACGCCGACAAGCGGGCGGCGCGCGAGTACTTCCTGCAGCACGTCAACCAGAACACCGTGTTCTTCCACTCGCTCAAGGAGCGCCTCGACTACCTCGTCGAGAAGGAGTACTACGAGCCGACCGTGCTCGCGAAGTACTCGATGGACTTCATCCAGGAGCTCAACGACCGCGCCTACGGCGCCAAGTTCCGCTTCGAGACCTTCCTCGGCGCGTTCAAGTACTACACGAGCTACACGCTCAAGACCTTCGACGGAAAGCGCTACCTCGAGCGCTTCGAGGACCGCGTCGTCATGACCGCCCTCGCCCTCGCCGACGGCGACCCGCGTCTCGCGGTGCAGTTGGTCGACGAGATCATCTCGGGACGCTTCCAGCCCGCCACCCCCACGTTCCTCAACGCCGGCAAGGCGCAGCGTGGCGAACTCGTCTCGTGCTTCCTGCTGCGCATCGAAGACAACATGGAGTCGATCGCCCGCGGCATCAACTCCGCCCTGCAGCTGTCGAAGCGCGGCGGCGGCGTGGCCCTGCTGCTGTCGAACATCCGCGAGTCGGGTGCGCCGATCAAGCAGATCGAGAACCAGTCCTCGGGCATCATCCCCGTGATGAAGCTCCTCGAAGACAGCTTCAGCTACGCCAACCAGCTCGGCGCCCGCCAGGGTGCCGGTGCGGTGTACCTCAACGCCCACCACCCCGACATCCTGCGCTTCCTCGACACCAAGCGTGAGAACGCCGACGAGAAGATCCGTATCAAGACGCTCTCGCTGGGTGTCGTCATCCCCGACATCACGTTCGAGCTCGCCAAGAACGGCGAAGACATGTACCTCTTCTCGCCGTACGACGTCGAGAAGGTCTACGGCAAGCCGTTCGGCGACATCTCGGTCACCGACAAGTACCGCGAGATGGTCGACGACCCGCGCATCAAGAAGACGAAGATCAACGCGCGCGAGTTCTTCCAGACCCTCGCCGAGATCCAGTTCGAGTCGGGCTACCCGTACATCATGTTCGAAGACACGGTGAACAAGGCGAACCCCATCGCCGGCCGCATCAACATGTCGAACCTGTGCTCCGAGATCCTGCAGGTCAACACCCCGACGACGTACAACGAAGACCTCTCGTACGACACCATCGGCAAGGACATCTCCTGCAACCTGGGCTCGATGAACATCGCCCTGGCGATGGACGGCGGCGACCTGGGCCTCACGGTCGAGACCGCGATCCGCGCCCTCACCGCCGTGAGCGTGCAGAGCCACATCGCCTCGGTGCGCTCGATCGAAGACGGCAACGACCGCTCGCACGCCATCGGCCTCGGCCAGATGAACCTGCACGGTTACCTCGCTCGTGAGCACGTGTACTACGGCTCCGAAGAGGGCATCGACTTCACGAACATCTACTTCTACACGGTGCTGTTCCACGCGCTGCGGGCGTCGAACCGCCTCGCCATCGAGCGTGGTGCGGCCTTCGACGGCTTCGAGAACTCGACGTACGCGTCGGGGGAGTTCTTCGACAAGTACACCGACCAGGTGTGGGTGCCGCAGACGGCGAAGGCGACCGAGCTGTTCGCGGGCGTGCAGATCCCCACGCAGGACGACTGGCGTGAGCTGAAGGCCTCGGTGCAGGCCCACGGCATCTACAACCAGAACCTGCAGGCCGTGCCGCCGACCGGGTCGATCTCGTACATCAACAACTCCACGAGCTCGATCCACCCGATCGCCTCGAAGATCGAGATCCGCAAGGAAGGCAAGCTCGGTCGCGTCTACTACCCGGCTCCGTTCATGACGAACGAGAACCTGGAGTACTACCAGGACGCCTACGAGATCGGCTACGAGAAGGTCATCGACACGTACGCCGCGGCCACGCAGCACGTCGACCAGGGCCTGTCGCTGACGCTGTTCTTCAAGGACACCGTCACCACCCGCGACATCAACAAGGCCCAGATCTACGCGTGGCGCAAGGGCATCAAGACCATCTACTACATCCGTCTGCGTCAGCTGGCGCTCGAGGGCACCGACATGACCGAGTGCGTCTCGTGCATGCTCTGAGCCGCTGACCATCCACCGATAGAGGACGCAGGAACGCCATGGCTGAAAAGCTGCAGCTGCTGAACCACGTGCAGGCCATCAACTGGAACCGCATCCAAGACGACAAGGACCTCGAGGTCTGGAACCGTCTGGTGAACAACTTCTGGCTCCCCGAGAAGGTGCCGCTGTCGAACGACATCCAGTCGTGGAACACGCTCACCCCCGAAGAGCAGACGCTCACCATGCGCGTGTTCACGGGGCTCACGCTCCTCGACACGATCCAGGGCACGGTCGGCGCGGTCTCGCTCATCCCCGATGCGCTCACCCCGCACGAGGAAGCCGTCTACACGAACATCGCGTTCATGGAGTCGGTGCACGCCAAGAGCTACTCGTCGATCTTCTCGACGCTGTGCTCGACGAAAGAGATCGACGAGGCGTTCCGCTGGTCGACCGAGAACGAGTTCCTTCAGAAGAAGGCGCGCATCGTCATGGACTACTACCGTGGCGACGACCCGCTCAAGCGCAAGGTCGCCTCGACCCTGCTCGAGTCGTTCCTGTTCTACTCGGGCTTCTACCTGCCGATGCACTGGTCGAGCCGGGCGAAGCTCACGAACACGGCCGACCTGATCCGCCTCATCATCCGCGACGAGGCCGTGCACGGGTATTACATCGGCTACAAGTTCCAGCGCGGACTCGAGACGGTCGATGAGGCACGTCGTCAGGACCTCAAGGACTACACCTTCTCGCTCATGTACGAGCTCTACGACAACGAGGTGCAGTACACGCAGAGCCTGTACGACTCGGTCGGACTCAGCGAAGACGTGAAGAAGTTCCTGCACTACAACGCCAACAAGGCGCTGATGAACCTCGGCTACGAGGCCATGTTCCCGTCGTCGGTGACGAACGTGAACCCGGCGATCCTGTCGGCCCTCTCGCCCAACGCCGACGAGAACCACGACTTCTTCTCTGGGTCGGGTTCGTCGTACGTCATCGGCAAGGCCGAGGCGACGGAAGACGACGACTGGGACTTCTGAGTCCCGGCACACCCCGCATCACCACGAAGCCCGCCCCGCGTCTCGCGAGGCGGGCTTCGTCGTTCTCACCGCAACGACCGACGCCCCGACCTCCCGACGCTCGTACGCTGGACACCATGGCCCACGACGACGAGCAGGAACAACGCGCACTGCGGTCGATCGAGGCCATCAACGCCGGCGCGAACATCGGCGACGAGGCCTTCCAGCTCGCGAACGAGTTCACCGACCGTCACACCGGTCGCATGACGGCCTGGTTGAAGCGCCGCTTGCACCGCTCCTGAACCGACGGCCGCAGCCTCAGCCCGGCCACTCCCGCGATTCCAGCCGTTCCAGCAGTACCTCGACCGCGGACCCCTCCATGCCGCGCACCCACCGCTGCGTCGACGAACCGCGCGACGACACCGTGCGCCCACGCTCTCCGCGTTCGAGCCGTACCTCGACCTGTCCCGACGTGACGCTGACCCCGCGCAGCACTCCCGCAGCCACCATCGCGGCGAGCGGGTCGTGTAACGCGCAGCGACGGTCGGCGAACACGCGGCCCGCGTAGAAGTCGAGGTACAACGGCAGCATCGCGGCCAACGCCTGAGGCAGAGCGCCGGGGATCGCTTCGAGGCGCACGAGGTCGGTGGCATCCAGGGTCTGCGTCATCGTCACGTCGAGGGGGACGAGCGTGGTGTCCCAGTCCTGCGCGAGAACGACGGCGGCCGCTTCGGGGTCGTTGTGGATGTTCGCCTCGGCCCACGCGGTGACGTTGCCCGAGTGGGCGAACGCGCCGCCCATGACGACGAGACGGTCGAACCGGGCGACGCCGGGGGCCTCGGCGTACGCGGCGAGGTTCGTCAGCGGCCCGAGGGCGAGCACGGTGAGATCGGGATGCCGGGTGGCCGCGTGGTCGATCAGCTCGACGGCGGCGCGGGCATCGTGCGCCCGGGCGGCGGCGGCCAGTGCGATGCCGCCGAGCCCGTCGTCGCCGTGCACGTGGGGCGCGCCACCGGCGTAGGCGCGGCCGCGGAAGTCGTAGGCGCCGACGGCCACGGGGATGTCGTTCTCGCCGGCGAGCTCGAAGAGCGAGAGGGTGTTGGCGGCGGCGCGGGCGGCATCCGTGTTGCCGGAGACCGTCGTCACCCCGACGATCTCGACGCTCGGTTCGGCCAGCAGGTACGCCAGGGCGAGGGCGTCGTCGATGCCGGTGTCGCAGTCGACGAGGATCGGGCGGCGGGTCATGCGGACGCTCCGTACGTGTCGAGGGGGCCGAGCGCCGGCTGCGAGGCCTCGTCGGCGACGGCCGCCGACCCCACCGTGCAGGCGCGCGCCAGGGCGTCGGCCTCGGCGTCTCCCCGGAGCAGCCCGACGACGAGAGCCGCGCAGAACGCGTCGCCCGCGCCGACGGTGTTACGGACGGTCGTGGCGACACCGGCGGCTGCGGCCACGAGCTCGCCGTGACGGAACAGCCGTGCGCCGTCGGCGCCGAGCGTCACGCACAGCAGGGGAGCGTCGTGCACCTCGGGCAGTTGCGCGTACTCGGTCTCGTTGACGATCACGAGGTCGCATCGCTCGAGCACTCCGGCGGGGAGCGGGCGGGCGGGGGCGGCGTTGAGGGCGAAGAAGCCGGCGGCGGTCGCGGCGGCCGAGACGACGGCATCCGACACCTCGAGCTGCATCAGCACCACGGCGCCCGGCTCGATCCCGAGCGTCGTCGCGTCGATGGCGGCGTTGGCGCCGGCGCACACGACGATCGAGTTCTCACCCGTCGCGTCGACCACGATGAGGGCTGTGCCGGTCGCGGCCTCGGCGGTCTGCACGCCCGATGCGTCGACGCCGACCGCGGTGAGCTGATCCCGGATGCCACGACCGTCGGCGTCGTCGCCCACCGCGCCGATCAGCCGCACGGCGGCGCCCAGCCGGGCGGCCGCGACCGCCTGGTTGGCGCCCTTGCCGCCGGGGCCGCGTTGCAGTACGCCGTCGGCGACCGTCTCTCCGGCAGCGGGAGCGCGCTCGACGCGGGCGGTGAGGTCGACGTTGACGGCGCCGACGACGGTGAGAGGTGGGGAGGAACCGGGGGTCACGAGAACCCACCCTCGCACGACCCGCCGACAATCCGGGTGACGCGGCCGGACGGCCTCAGTGCAACAGCAGCTTCGCCACGATCAGCAGTCCCGAGATGACCACGGATCCGATCGCGGTGAGCACCACGGCGACGGCGGGGTAGCCGCGCAGCCGCGCTCCGGCGGTGGCGACGACGACGAGATAGGTCATGGCCACGCCGACGCCCCAGAGCAGCGCCGTCTGCAGGTCGGCCCCCGCGGCGGACAGCACGACGACCACCAGCAGCGGCAGGAAGGTCACCGAGACCATCGGCGCACCGACCGCGAGGTGGTGCCGGACGATCTGCCACGGACGCTTCGACGACACGTCGCCCAGCGAGTACGCGAAGACGTGGGTGGCGAAGTACACGACGTTGGTGAGCGCCACCACGGCGATGACGTCGCTGAGCTCGGCGTTGCCGAGACCGATGAGAGTGGATGCCGAGACGAGGGCGCCGTAGCATCCCGCGCTGATGCGTTCGGCGGCGTCGTGTCCGAGGGCGCGGCGCGCGGGCGAGTCCTGGTGGTCGTTCATGTCGGGGGTCACCCTAGCGAGGAACGGCGGCGGAGCACCGCCGACACGATCGCGACGATCGTTCCCACCGCGACGCCGATGATCGTCTCGATCACCCGGTCGCGCAGCAGCAGGTCGGGGCCCACCGGCGACGCGAGCGACACCATGAGCAGCGCGAGCGGGGTGATGAAGATCATCGCGATGCCGTAGTTGCGGCCGACGAACAGCTCGGCCCCGGCCTGCAGGGCGACGGCGATCACGATGACGAGCCACGGTGGCAGGTGCAGGGCGAGCAGTCCCGCCGCGATCAGCACGCCGAGCAGTGTGCCGACCAGTCGCTGCACCCCGCGGATGAGGCGCGCGGTCACGTGCGCCCCGCCGACGGCGGCGACGGCGCCGACCATGGCCCAGTACCAGTGGGTGCCGACCAGCAGTGCGCCGGCGATGCCCGCGAGCAGCGCGGCGACGCCGACCGTGGCGGTCATCTCCCACGCGACGGCGCCGATCGGCGGGCGCGGGCGGGCGGGACGCTGCCACGATCCGCGACGTACCACCACCGACACCGCCGAGACGAGCAGGCTCCACAGCACGCTCGCACCGCCGACGACCAGCACCGTGACGAACGTCGATGCCGTGGCGGGGAAGCTCGCGGTCGCGCCCGCGGCGAACACCGCGAACAGCGCTCCGGGCGGGTGCCACTGCTTGCGGTAGGCGAACAGCGTCACGGCCGCCGCGAGCACGGCGACGACCGCCACGCTCCCCAGCGCCGGGGTGGACAGGAACGACACGGCGGTGCCCACCAGCATCGACGCCAACAGCATGCCGCCGGCCGTCGCCTGCATGCGCAGGCGCACCCGCGGCACGTCGTTGCGGCCGTAGAGCGCGGCGAAGGCGCCGAAGCTCGCGTAGACGCTGAGGTCGAGGCGACCGAGCAGCAGGAGCACGAGCAGCGGGACGCCGACGCTGATCACGGCACGCACAGCGACGCGATGATCGCCCTGTCGCGGTCCCACCCGGATGACTCCGGTCCACACGCGCCCCCGGGATTCCGCCATTGCTTCAGCCTACGCGCCGCGCGACCGGCGATCCGGGGACGGCGTCAAGGGTGTGGCATCCCTCTCACTTTCTGATGGTGTGGAGGAATGGATGCCGAACGCGAGAAGCCCCCGATCGAACCCGGCCCCGAGCCCGACACCTCGACCGCCGCCGAGGGGGAGAAGTCGGATCCCTCACTGGACGGCGAGGACCAGCCCATCGAGTGAGTCCTCGTCGTCGTTCGACGTCGAACGGTCGGCGGGCATCGCCGCCGCGCAGTCCGTAGGGTGGGAGGCCCCGACCCGAACGAGGAGAGACGTGTTCCGCACGCCCCTGACCCTGTTTCGCACGCTCGCGATCGCCGAGGCGATCTCGTGGACACTGCTGATCGCGGGACTGATCCTGCGTGCCACGGCCGATCTGCCCATCGCGGTGTCGATCGGGGGCGGCATCCACGGTTTCGTGTTCCTCGCCTACGGCGCGACCGCGGTGCTCGTCGCCCTGAACCAGCGTTGGGGCCTCGGGCCCGCAGCGGTCGCGGTCGTGAGCGCCGTCATCCCCTACGCGACGATCCCCACCGAGATCTGGCTGCAGCGCAGCGGCCGCCTGCGCGGAGCCTGGCGTCGCGACGCGGGCGACGACCCGCGGGATCGCCGGCCGATCGACCGGCTGCTGCGCTTCTTCCTGCGTCGACCCTGGGTGCTGGCGGCGGTGCTGATCGCCGTGGTCGCCGTGGTGTTCGTGGTGCTGCTGGTCGTGGGCCCCCCGGGCGGTAAGGGCTGACACTCGTCGCGTGCGCGGGGTCGTGCGACGCTCGGTCGCCCGTCGACGACTCCTCCTGCGGCTCCCGCACTCAGCGGACGAACGTGCGGGCGCTCGCCGAGGCGACCGTGCAGGTCGTGGTGAAGGTCTCGACCGTTCCCGACAACGTGACCCGGGCGTTGCCGACCCCCGCGGGAACGACCACCCCGTCCGACGCGAGCGGGCTGCCGACCGCGGTCGCGAAGTGGTGCACGGTGTCACCCGCGCGTCCCGAGACCGTCAGGTCGAGCTCCATCCCCAGGATCGGACCGGTACGCGAGGCCACCCTCCACTCCACGGCGACGAGCCCCGCGCCGCGCCCGCTCGTCGTGAGGGTCAGCGATCCGCATTCCTCGCCGCCCACGGCCTCGGTCGGCAGTGGCCGGTCTTCGGGGGTGTCCTGCACGCCGCAGAGGTCGAGGTCGTGCATCTCGGCGTAATCGCGGCCGTTCGGCGTCACCCGCGAGCAGTCCGCCAGCAGGGCGACCGTGTCGCTCGCGCTCAGCGGGTCGAAGCGCGCCACGGCAGAGGCCGGGGAGGGGGAGCCGGTCGCCAGCGCGGCGCTCAGGACGCTCACGGCGACCGCGTACGCGAGGCGATGACGCATGACGGCTCCTTCCCGGGCCTGAGGCCCTCCGCCGTTCGCGGCGGCGGCGCACTCACGGTTTCGTGGACACCGTCACTGTGAACTTGCGATCGCGGGCGACCTGACGCGTGGGGCCCACCAGTCGGGTCAACGCCGGTCGGTACTGCAGGGCCGAGTTCCACACCGTCCACAGCTCGCCGCCGGAGCGCAGCACCCGGGCCGCGTCCGAGAACATGCGGGGGGCGATTCCCTCGTGGATGGCGGCGCCCACGTGGAACGGCGGGTTCAGCGCGATGAACGAGGCGGAGGCCTCAGGCTGCGAGCGCAGAAGGTCGTCGCGCACGACCTCGATGCGGTCGGCGACGCCGTTCGCGTCGGCCGTCGCCCGCGCCGAGGCGACGGCGATCGCCGACTGGTCGCTCGCGATCACGCGAAGGGAGGGATGCCGGACGGCGAGGGCTGCGGCGACCGCGCCGGTGCCGCAGGCCAGGTCGATGGCGTCGTCGCCGCTCGGCGCCGGCAGGTGCGCCAGCAGCAGGCGGGTGCCGATGTCGATCGAGGCGCCGGCGAAGGCACCGCCGAACGCGCGGATCTCGAGACCGTCGACCGTGGCGCGCTCTGGCTGGGGCTCGGCGCCGTCGTGGGGGCCGCGGGCGAGGAGCACACGGGACTTCTGTCGGGCGTGAGAGACGTCGACCCGGTCGAAGTACTCGCGCAGCACCTCGTTCATGGTGACCGTCATGTGCTTGAGGCGGCCGCCCGCGAACACGACGACGTCGGGGTGCGCGTGCAGCGCGATCAGCCCGGCGATGTCACGGAGCTCGCGCAGCGAGCGGGGGAGGCGCAGCAGCACGACGCGCGCGTCGGCGAGCAGGGCGGCATCCCGGTCCCGCGAGACGAACGTGTCGGACAGGCCCGCGGTCTCGGCGTTCGCCGCCAGGGCCTTCTCGCCGATGACGCCGTCCTGGTGCACGCGGATGCCACGGGCACCGGCGTCGGCCGCGGCGAGCGTGAGCGCGCCGTAGTCGTCGCCGATCACCACGAGCTGGTCGTCAGCGGCGGCGGCGCGGGCCTCAGCCGATTCGTCGAGGATCAGTCGATCGGCCGCGTCGGCGGCGTACAGCTCGGGCCCTTCGAGATCGGGCCAGCGGCGGAGGGTTTCGAAGGAGAAGGGCACCGTGCCACGGTACCCGCTG
Source organism: Microbacterium sp. BH-3-3-3 (assembly GCF_001792815.1). Taxonomy (NCBI): domain Bacteria; kingdom Bacillati; phylum Actinomycetota; class Actinomycetes; order Micrococcales; family Microbacteriaceae; genus Microbacterium; species Microbacterium sp. BH-3-3-3. The sequence continues at coordinate 3,161,309 of NZ_CP017674.1, forward strand.
CTCCTGGGCTCAGGCGCGGCGGTTGGCCGCCGCCGCGGCGGAGGCCAGGTCGGCGAGCACGGGCGGCACGTCGTCGGACGGCACCACGGCCTGCACAAGTGTCAGCCCCGTCGCCGAGCGGGCGGTTGCCAGGGCCTCGGTCAGCGCGCCGACGGTGTCGACGCGGACGCCGACACTCGTGCCGGTGGGGTCCATGGCGGCGAGGAGGGCCGTCCAGTCCCACGTGGCGATGTCGTTGTACCGCTCGTGCAGCCCGTGGATCACCCGTTCGACGGTGTACCCGGCGTTGTCGACGACCACGATCACGGCGGGGATGCCCTGGCGCACGAGCGTGCCGAGCTCGCCGACCGTGAGCTGAGCGGCGCCGTCGCCGATGAGCAGCACGGGACGTCGTTCGGGGCGGGCGAGGGCCGCGCCGAGGATCGCGGGAAGGGTGAAGCCGATGGCCGCCCACAGCGGCTGGCCGCCGAAGACCACGCCGTGAGGGAGGCGTTCGCCGGCCATGCCGTAGAACGACGTGCCCTGGTCGGCGAGCACGGTGTCGCCGTCGCGCAGGAAACCGGCGATCTCGCGCCACAGCGCCGTTTGGCTCAGCGTGGCCGCGGGGTCGAGGGGCTCGGGTGCGGCCGGCACCACGTCGACCGCGGGGGCGCGGAAGCGATCGCCCTGTGCGGCGAGGGCGTCGGCGACGGCGTCGAGCGCGTCGCGCATCGCGAGCGGGCGGAAGTCATCGTCTCCGACGCGCGTGTGCTCGCCGCGGATCTCGACCGTGCGTGCCGGATCGATGCGCTGCGAGAAGAACCCGCTGGTGAGGTCGGTGAACTGCACACCCGCCATGACGAGCAGATCGGCGGTCTCGATCCCGTCGCGCACGGCGGGGGCACTGGCTGCGCCGAGGTACGACCCCAGGTAGGCCGGAGCCGACTCGTCGACGACTCGGCGCCCCCACAGCAGCGAGGCGTGCGGCACGCCCTGCGCGAGCACGCGGTGCAGGGACGGTTCGGCCGACAGGCGCGCGACGAGGATGTCGGCGAGAACCGAGACCGAGTCGGCCACCTCGAGGCGGGCGCCCAGCGCATCGCGGAACCGGGTCAGCACGGCGGGGTCGGTGACGACGTCGGGGGCGGGGAGCGCGGCGGCCGGGGGAGAAGCCGGAGCCTCGCTCACATCGGCGGGGATGAGCAGATAGCCCGGCAGTCGCCGATGGCGCACCTCGGCGAGCACACGGTCGATCTGGGTCGTGGCTTCGGTCGCCGACAGCACCTCGTGCGCCGCGGTGACCTCGGCGGTCATGCGGGCGAAGTGGCCGAAGTCGCCGTCGCCGAGCGAGTGGTGGCTCGCGCGTCCCGCCGCCTGGACGGCGGTGGTGGGCGCGCCGACGACGTGGAGAACGGGAACGTGCTCGGCGAAGCTGCCCGCCACCGCGCTGATGGCCGAGAGCTCACCCACGCCGAAGGTCGTGCTGAGGGCACCGAGACCGTGCAGGCGGGCATAGCCGTCGGCGGCGTATCCGGCACCGAGCTCGTTCGCGCATCCCACCCACTCGATCAGCGGATGCCGCTCGACATGGTCGAGGAACGCGAGGGTGAAGTCACCGGGAACGCCGAACAGATGACGGACGCCCGACTCGGCGAGCCGATCGAGCAGGTAGTCGGCCACCGTGTACGTCGACATCGTCGCCCGCGCTCTCTGCCGTGTGCCGTGCCGCCGAGCGGCTTACCGGGTGCCGAAGTGGAAGGGGAGAGCCAACGACGCCGAGACCAGGATGATGCCCAGGGCGAAGAACAGCGCGGGGGCTGCGAGCGAGAACGAGAGGCCGGTGAGCAGCATGCCCCCGACGAACAGGATGAGCGAGACGATGAACATGAGGATCCCTTCGGTCGGTCCAGGCTATCGCGCCGGGTCGGCCGGCGGGACCGCGACGGGACGCGGCGCGGCGGGTCGACGGGGCGTCTCGTCGAGAGCGGCGTGCGCCCAGAGGGTGCTGCCCGCGACGGCGGCGGGCATGACCGCGACGGCACCGAGGGGCACCAAAAAACACAGCTGCGTGGCGACCCCGAAACCGAGGGCGCGAGCGCGATGGGCGCGCAGGATGTCGCGGCGCGCACGGCGATCGAGACCCCGCGCCGACAGGGCGCGCGAGGTGAGCTCGTCGGCGAGCAGCCAGCCGGTCAGCACCACTCCGGTGACGAAGCCCAGGACGCCGCCGACGAAGGGGATGAGCCCGAGCAGCCAGGCCGCAGCTGCGGCGAGGATTCCGCGGGAGATCAATCGGACGCTGTCGCCCACGGCGCGCCAGAATCCGTAATCGGTGTCGGGGACGTGACCCGTGTGACTGCGTTCCGTGGCGCGCCAGATGCGGTCGTAGAACGGCTCGCCGACCAGCAGGGTGACGGCGGTGAACGAGACGACGACGAGCAGCAGGGCCGCGCCGAACGACGCGAGGCCCAGGGCGGTGCGGGCCGCGTCGGCCCAGAACGGCACCCAGTCGTCGGCGAACGGCGTCCAGCCCACGACGAGGCCGGGCAGAGCGAAACCCCACGCGACGAGAGCTGCGGCGAAGACCAGGCCGACCACCGTTCCCGGGATGAGTCCGAGGGCCATCGCGCCGGGCGTGCGGCGCCACTGACCGAGGCCGCGGGCCAGGAGCCCGGCGCCGGAGAGGAATTCGCGCATGCCGACGAGTGTGGCAGAACCCCCCGACATCACAGGCGACCCTTGCGCGTCCCCGCCCCTCGCGGTGCCTCCGGTCCTCACGCGCTTCTCCGGGGCCCGGGCGCCTCGGTGACGATGTCGGAAGCCGCTGCCACGATGTCGGTATGCGCCTTCGCACGACGTCCACGCAGCGCACGTACCGGTACGTGCGCCTGGCGCTGATCGGCGCGACGGTCTTCCTCGCTCTCTCGGTCGGGATCGAGATCGCGGGCGGCGACCCGCTGCCGTCGATCAGCTCGGCGTACTACACGCCCGCCGGACCGGTGTTCGTGGGAGCGCTGAGCGCCATCGCCCTCGCGCTGCTGGCGCTGTCGGGGCGAAGCCTCGAGCAGGCTCTGCTCGACGTCGCCGCGGTCCTCGCCCTCGCGATCGCCTACCTGCCCACGGCGGTCGCGGGGCCCGGCTCGGGCTGCCCCGGGGCGACGGCGTGCGTTCCCGACGCGGTGATGCCGACCGTGGTCAACAACGCCGTGGCCGTGGCATCCGTCGTGCTGCTCGGGGTCATCGCCGCACTGATCCTCGCCCGGGTGCAGGGCACGACGAGTCGCGGGGTGACGCTGACGGCGGCGACGGTCGCGGCGCTGGTGGTCGCCGGTGCGGTCTGGGCGGGGGTGTCGCCGACGTCGTTCTTCGTGATCGTGCACGAGGCGGCCGCCGTGGGGTTCTTCCTCCTCATCGCCGCTGTCGCCGCCCTCGCCGCGTGGCGCCCGCATCCGCGCTCGTCGCGCGGGCGGGGTGTTCGCCTCGCGTACGGCGCGGTCGCCGTGGCCATCGTTCTGACGCTGGCGGCTCTCGTGGGGGCGCTTCTCGCGGGCGTCGACACGGCGGCCGTTCCGGTGATCCTGTGGGGGGAGGCCGTCTCAGTAGCGCTGTTCGCCGTGTTCTGGCTGGTGCAGACGATCGAGCTGTGGAACGAGGTCGATCCGACGTTGCGCTTGTGACCGGGAATACGCCGCGAGCAGCGGCGTTACCTTGATACGTCGACGCTCAAGTATCAAACTTGAGTCCGTTGCACTCACGTATCAGGAGACGGAATTGCCCGAGAATGTCACCCCCGGCGCCGCAGACGACGGCGCCCAGTCGTTCGATGAGTTCCTCGCGCGCTACCTGGCGGGCGAGCAGGCGCGCGCCGAACGCTCGATCGATCTGAGCCGCTTCCTCAGCGCCCGCACCCAGGACGCCCTGCAGGCCGCCGGCCGCTTCGCGCTCGGCCGCGGCCAGCGCGAGCTCGACGCTCTGCACGTGCTGCACGTCCTCGTGGGACGATCCCCCGCGAACGAGGCCGTCGCGCGCCTGGGAGCCGACCCCGCCGCCATCGCCCGCGCGGCCGAGAGCCGTCTGCCGGCGGCCGGTCCTGCCGCCGACGTCGACGGTGCGGTCGTCGCGGGTTCGGTTCAGCGCGCGCTGTTCCACGCCTTCCAGGTCGCCCGCGCGGCCGGATCGACCTACGTCGACCCCGACCACCTCTTCTTCGCCCTCGTCCTCGCTCAAGACGCCCCCGCCGGCCAGATCCTCGCCCAGGCCGGAGTCACCGCCGAAGCCCTGACCCAGGGCGTGCGTGAGACCGTCGTCGGCGGCGACGAGGTCGACGCGCCCGCCGAGTCGGCATCTGTCACCCCGAACCTCGACCGCTTCGGCACCGATCTCACGGCGCGCGCGGCCGCGGGCGCACTCGACCCCGTGATCGGGCGCTCCGACGAGATCGAGCAGACCCTCGAGATCCTCAGCCGTCGCACGAAGAACAACCCCGTGCTCATCGGCGAGGCCGGCGTCGGGAAGACCGCCGTCGTCGAGGGACTCGCGCGGGCGATCGTCGCCGGTGACGTGCCCGAGCAGCTGCGCGACACGCGCGTGGTCTCGATCGACCTCGCCGCCATGCTCGCCGGAGCGCGGTACCGCGGCGACTTCGAAGAGCGCCTCACCCAGACGCTCGACGAGATCGCGGCATCCGACAAGCTCGTGGTCTTCATCGACGAGGTGCACACGCTCGTCGGTGCGGGCGGCAGCGGCGACGGGTCGATGAATGCCGGCAACATCCTCAAGCCCCGCCTGGCCCGCGGCGACGTGCACCTGATCGGCGCCACCACCCTGCGCGAGTACCGCACGATCGAGAAGGACCCCGCACTCGAGCGTCGCCTGCAGCCCGTGCGCGTGGGGGAGCCGTCGATCCCGGATGCCGTGGAGATCCTGCACGGGCTCCGCGCGGCCTACGAGCAGCACCACGCCGTGTCCTACACCGACGACGCCCTCCGGGCCGCCGTCGAGTTGAGCGACCGGTACCTGCCCGACCGCGTGCTGCCCGACAAGGCGATCGACCTCATCGACCAGGCGGGCGCCCGCCTGCGGCTGAAGCTGGGCGTGCGCGTCGACACCACGGATCTGCTCGCCCGACTCGCGACCCTCGAGGCCGACAAGAACGCCGCCGTGTCGGCCGAGCACTACGAAGAAGCCTCCCGTCTGCGAGACGAGATGGCCGATGTGCAGGCGCGGCTCGACGCGGCCACCACCCGGCCGCGATCGGCTGCGGTGGTCGACGAGCCCGAGATCGCCGCGGTGATCAGCCGGTCCACCGGGATTCCGGTCGCTCGCCTGACGGCCACCGAGCGCGGCCGCCTATCGCAATTGGAGGACGAACTGCACGCCCGGGTCATCGGGCAGGACGACGCCGTCGCGGCCGTCGCCAAGGCCGTGCGCCGCAACCGCACGGGCATGGGGGATGAGAGCCGTCCGGTCGGATCGTTCCTGTTCCTCGGCCCCACCGGCGTCGGGAAGACCGAACTGGCGAAGGCGCTGGCGGGCTCGCTCTTCGACGACGACGCCGCCGTGATCCGCTTCGACATGAGCGAGTTCGGCGAACGTCACACGGTGTCGCGGCTGATCGGTGCCCCTCCCGGATACGTCGGCTACGACGAGGCCGGCCAGCTCACCGAGCGCGTGCGTCGCGCTCCCTACTCGGTGGTGCTGTTCGACGAGATCGAGAAGGCCCACCCCGACGTCTTCACCCTGCTGCTGCAGGTGCTCGACGACGGTCGTCTCACCGACGGCCAGGGGCGCACGGTCGACTTCCGCAACACCGTGATCGTGATGACCTCCAACCTGGGCGCCGAGGTGCTGGCATCCCGTTCCGGGGCGATCGGTTTCACCACGACCGGCCGCGAGTTCGCCGACGACGATCTGCGCGATCGCGTGATGGGAAAGCTCCGCGAGGCCATGCGGCCCGAGTTCCTCAACCGCATCGACGACATCGTGCTGTTCCGCAAGCTCGAGAAGACGCAGCTGCGCCGGATCGTGCGCCTGCTGCTCGACGCGACCTCGCGGCGGCTCTCGGCACGGGGCGTCGCGCTCGACGTCACCGACGCGGCCGTCGACCGGCTGGCCGAGGTGGGCTACGAGCCCGAGTACGGTGCCCGGCCCCTGCGCCGCGTCATCCAGCGCGAGGTCGACGATCGCGTCGCCGACCTGTTCGTGTCGGGAGACCTGGTCGACGGCGGAGCGGTGACGGTGGATGCCACCCCCACGGCCTTCGTGGTCGGGGCGGCCGCACAGGCGCTCGCGGCGTAAGACAGGACGAACGCCCCGGGACCTCGGTCCCGGGGCGTTCGTCGTCCGTGCGTGCGCCGCAATGGTGGTCCCTCGGATGGCCCGGCCCGTGAAGGACCCAGCCGGATCGGCACGACTCGCGCCACCCCCTCGCCCGATGTCGGAGGGGCCCGGCAGAGTAGACGCATGAGTCGTATCGGCACGATCTTCAGCCCGTACCCGCACCCGCCCGAGAGACTGCGTGACGCCGCGCGCGCGGCCGAAGACGCGGGGGTCGAAGAGTTGTGGCTCTGGGAGGACTGCTTCCGCTCGTCGGCGTGGGCGGCGGCCGCTGCGGCGCTCGCCGTCACCGATCACCTGCGCATCGGCATCGGGATCGCCCCCCTCCCGTTGCGCAACGTCGCCGCGTCGGCGATGGAGGTCGCCACGATCGAGCGCATGTTCCCCGGGCGTCTGCTGCCCGGCTTCGGCCATGGGGTGCAGGACTGGATGCGACAGGTCGGGGCGAAGGCAGCCTCGCCCCTGACGCTCATGCAGGAGCACCTGCCGGCCCTGCGGTCTCTGCTGGCGGGCGAGACGGTGAGCACCGAGGGACGCTACGTGAAGCTGCGCGACGTCGCTCTCGACTGGCCGCCCGCTCAGGCGCCGCTCGTGTACGCCGCGGCCGAGGGGCCTAAGACGCTGGCGCTCGCGGGTGCCGTGGCCGACGGGGTGGTGCTCGACAGCAGGCACACCGTCGCCGAGATCGCCTCCGCGGTCGCGACCGTGCAGGAGGGGCGGGCCGAGGCCGGCCGCGAGGGTCGGGCCGATGTCGTGGCCTACGTGCTCACCGCCTTCGGCCCCGACGCGCGCGCTCGTGCCACCGCGGTGCTCGCCGATCGCGTCGATGCCGCCGACCGGGTCCTCGCCGGCTCGGTGTCCGAGGTCGCCGAGGGGGTCGCGCGCTTCCAGGCGGCCGGCGTCGACGACGTCGTGCTCCTGCCGACCGACGACGTCGACCTGGCGGCGTTCTTCTCGGCGGTGGGCCAGGTCGCGGTGGCCGTCCCCCACGCCGGAGGCGTCTCGTGACACGGGGTGCCGTCTCTCTCGGTCTCGCCGGATCGCTGGGCCCCGATGCCATCGCCGAGATCGCGCCTGCGGTCGAGAGCGCCGGCTTCGACACGCTCTGGATCAACGACACCCCCGACGGCGATGCCCTCGCCGCCCTCGCGGCCGCGGCCCGCGTGACCGAACGCCTGCGCCTGGCCACGGGCGTCGTTCCCGTCGACCGGCGCCCCGCCGACGAGATCGCCGCCGCGGTGGCATCGCTCGGTCTTCCGCTGGACCGCCTGACCCTCGGCATCGGCTCGGGAATGGCGAAGCAGGGCGCGCTCGCGCGGGTGCGCGGGGCCATCGAGGTGCTGCACGCCGCGGGTATGCCACGGGTGCTCGTCGGGGCGCTGGGCCCGAGAATGCGTCGCACGGGCGCCGAGCACGCCGAGGGCGTGCTGTTGAACTGGGTGCCGCCCACCGAGGCGCACGCGCAGTCCGAGGCGCTGCACACGGTCGCTCCCTCCGCGCACGTCGCGGTCTACGTGCGCACGGCGATCGACTCGGCCGCGCGCGAGCGTCTCGACGCCGAGACGGCCCGCTACGCCTCGTTCCCGAACTACGCGGCCAACTTCGCACGGATGGGGGTGGATGCCGTCGACACGACGATCCGCGATGCCACCGAGCTGGGTGACGCGCTCGAGGCGTACACGGCGGCCGCCGACGAGGTCGTGCTGCGCGCGATCGTGCCGGAAGACACCGTCGAGGCGTACGTCGACTTCGCCCGGCGCGTGGCTCCCGCGCCCGGCTGAGCGATCCGGCGCGCCGAAGGGCGGGCAGGTGCCACCGCGTACTCCCGGCGGGCGCCGCCGTCACGGTGCGCAGTGCGGCTGTCGCACCGGACCGTGCGGGAGGGGCACCTTCCGGGCTCTCGGACGGAAACAGTCCGTCACGGAATTTCTCGCGACGGGCGCGGCGTTGTGAGACTGATGATGATGTCCTCCTCGCCCCCCACCGCCTCGAACGACACGGCTCCGGCCGCCCACGCCCAGTGGATCGCCGCGCGCCACGCCGCCGTCACCGCCCCGCAGGGGCCGCTCGCTCTCGTCCTGACCCACTGGTCGCCCGCCGGCGCCCCGGCCGTCGACGACGCCGCCGCCCGCGAGGGTCATCCCGACGACGCGCTGCTCACCCGCCTGCAGCGCGCCGACATCGACTCGGGCGAGACGCAGCAGGGGTACCGCATCTGGCGGCGCGATTCCCCCGCCAACCAGGCGTTCGAGGCGATCGAGACCTACGACTACGACCCGTCGTGGGTTCTGCGGGGACGTTTCGAGCTCGTCGACGAAGAGCGCGTGGTTCCGTTCGAGCACATTCGCGATGACGGTGCGACGCGCGCCCTCCCCGTCTCGGGCGATCTGGTCTTCGAGGTCGATGGTCGCGAGTTCCGCCTGGCCGCCTTCGACACGACCTACGCGGGCACGGCCAAGCTGCAGCTGGTCTTCGGCGACACGACCAATGGGGTGGAGAGCTACGGCGCCGGGCGTTTCCTCTTCCTCGACCGCCCGGCATCCGACCGCCCCCTGGCCGCGGGAGAGAGCGTCGAGATCGACGTCGACTTCAACCGCGCCATCGTCCCGCCGTGCGGCTTCTCCAGCCAGATGAACTGCCCGCTTCCGCCCGCGCAGAACCGTCTGCCGTTCCCCGTTCGCGCGGGCGAGAAGCGCGTGCGCTTCGAGGGCGACTTCCACCCCTGACCCGATCCGGATGCCGCCAGCCCCCTGGCATCCCTCACCCCGCCCCACCCGCGCCCACAGCACCCGGCGCGTCCCCGCCCCTCACCACCAGAAGGAATCGACGTGTCCTCACGCTTCCGCTCCACCCGCCTCGGCGCCGCCATCGCGGTCGCCACCGCCGGACTGCTCGTGCTCGCCGGATGCGCCGCCGGAGGCGGTTCCGCCTCGGGCGACGGCTCCGCCTCGGGCGGTGCGTCCGACCCGCAGGCCGAGATCATCGTCGGCTCGCAGAACGAGCCCACCAACCTCGACCAGATCTTCGGCGGGTCGTCGGGCGTCACCGAGGTGTTCACCGGCAATGTCTACGAGGGTCTGTTCAAGATCACCGACGACGCCGAGGTCGAGCCCCTGCTCGCGGCCGAGACCGCGGTGTCGGATGACGGCCTGACCTACACGTTCACGCTGCGCGACGCCACCTTCCACTCGGGCAAGGCCCTCACCGCCGCCGACGTGGTCTACAGCCTCGAGCGCTTCATCGGCGACGACTCCATCGCCGCGCGCAAGCGTCAGCTGAGCGTCATCGACACCGCGACCGCGGTGGACGATTCGACGGTCGAGGTGACGCTGAAGCAGCCGTCGATCAGCTTCACCTACAACCTCGGCTACGTCTGGATCGTCAACTCCGAGGCGGGCGACCTCACCGCCACTGCCGACGGCACCGGCCCCTACGAGCTGGCCGACTACCGCAAGGGCGACTCGATCAGCCTCGACGTGTTCCCCGACTACTGGGCGGACGCGCCCGCCAACGGAGGCGTCGTCTACCAGTACTACGCCGACCCCACCGCGCTGAACAACGCGCTGCTCACCGGCGCCGTCGACCTCGTCACGAGCCAGGCCAACCCCGACAGTCTGGCCGAGTTCGAGGCGGCGGGCTTCCAGATCATCGAGGGCACCTCCACCACCAAGGAGCTGCTCGCCTTCAACGACCGCGTCGAGCCGTTCAACGACGTGAAGGTGCGCAAGGCGATCTACTCGGCGATCGATCGGCAGAAGCTGCTGGATGCCATCTGGGACGGCCGCGGCCAGCTCATCGGCTCGATGGTCCCGCCGTCGGAGCCGTGGTACATCGACCTCGCCGACAACAACCCCTATGACCCGGCCCTCAGCGCGCAGCTGCTCACCGAGGCGGGGTACGCGGGCGGGTTCACGTTCTCGATCAAGACGCCCGACTCGGGCGTGCACTCCACGGTCGCCGAGTTCCTGAAGTCGGAGCTGGCCAAGGTCGGCATCACGGTCGACATCGAGATCATCACCGACGACCAGTGGTACCAGCAGGTCTACACCGACAAGGACTTCCAGGCGACGCTCCAGGGCCACGTCAACGACCGCGACATCAACTTCTACGGCAACCCCGACTTCTACTGGGGCTACGACAACGCCGATGTGCAGCGGTGGCTGGCGGAGTCCGAGGCGGCCGGCAGCGTCGAGGAGCAGACCGCGCTCATCCGTCAGGTCAACCAGCAGATCTCCGACGACGCCGCGAGCGTCTGGCTGTACCTCAACCCGCAGCTGCGCGTGGCCGCGCCCGGCGTGACGGGCGTGCCCGAGAACGGCCTGAACTCGCTGTTCTACGTCTACGGCATCCAGAAGGCCTGATCATCGGGCGATATCTGATTCGACGGACAGGATTGCTGCTGCTGGCGTTCGCGCTGGCCGTGGTGATCCTGTTCGTCGTGCTGCGCGTGCTCGGCAATCCCGTCTTCGCTCTCATCTCGGTGGGGGCGACGGATGCCGAGATCCAGGCGGCGGCAGCCCGGTTGGGCGTCGACCGGCCGATCTGGGTGCAGTTCGTCGACTACGTCGGCCAGCTCGCGACACTCGATCTGGGGCAGAGCTTCACCAACCGACTGTCGGTGGGAGACGAGATCCTCCGCCGGCTGAACGTCACCCTGCCGTTGACGCTGCTGTCGTTCGCGCTGTCGGTCATCATCGCGGTGCCGGTCGGGTTCCTCGCGGCGTGGAAGTCGCGCACCTGGTACGGCACCACGTTCTCGGCGTTGTCGCAGCTGGGCGGAGCCGTGCCGGTCTTCTGGGTCGGCATCCTGCTCGTGGGCGTGCTCTCGCTGAACTGGCGGTTGTTCCCCGCCGGTGGCTTCCCCCGTCGCGACTGGGAGGATCCGGGCGCCGCTCTGTTCGCCCTGACCCTCCCCGTGCTGACCATCGCCATCGTCGCCGGCAGCGACCTGGCCCGCTACGTGCGCAGCGCGACGCTCGACGTGCTCGGCCAGCAGTACCTGCGCGCCGCCCGGGCCACGGGGCAGAGCTTCTCGACGGCGCTGTGGCGACACGGCATCCGCAACGGGGTCGTGCCGGTGATCTCGATCCTCGCCATCCAACTGTCGACGACGTTCGTCGGCGCGGTCATCATCGAGCGCGTGTTCGCCCTCCCCGGACTCGGGGACATGCTCCTCGTCGCCATTCGCGAGCAGGACTTCCCCAGCGTGCAGGGAGTGATCCTGTTCTCGACCGCCCTCGTGCTGCTGCTCGGCTTCGTCGCCGACGTCGCTCAACGTCTCATCGACCCGCGCCTGCGGGGGACGCTGTCGGGCAACCGCCGGGCGAAGGCCGTCGCATGAGCGCCGTTCCCCCCGTCGTCATCGTGGCGCAGCGCCCCGCCCCCCGGCGTCGCCGCTCGCTGAACCTGACCATCGGCGCGGTCTTGTTCGGCGCGATCGCGATCATCGCGATCGTCTCGTCGTTCTGGACGCCGTTCGCCCCCGAAGACACCGGCGGTGGCCGTCTGCTCCCACCGGGCGCGGAGCACTGGGCGGGCACCGACCGGCTCGGTCGCGACCTCTTCTCTCAGCTGATGATCGGGGCGCGCCTGGCGATGCTCGTGGGCGTCGGGTCCGTCGTGATCGCCGCGGTCGTCGGTATCGTCGTCGGCCTCGTCGCCGCGGTGACAGGTCGCGTGATCGACGACGCGATCTCGAGCCTTCTCGACATCGCGATCGCCTTCCCCACGCTGCTGCTGGCCATGCTCATCGTCGCGTGGCGCGGAGCGTCGGTGGAGTCGGCGATCCTCGCGATCGGCCTCGCCGGATCCGCCGTGATCGCGCGGCTGACCCGCGTCACGGCCGTTCGGGTGCTCGGGCGGGATTTCGTCACGGCCGCCCGCACGTCCGGCACCGGCACCTTCGGCATCGTCTGGCGGCACGTGCTTCCGAACGTCTGGCCGACGCTGATCGTGCCGCTGGCCCTCCAGTTCGGCGGCGCCGTGATCGCCGAGGCGTCCCTGTCGTACCTCGGCCTGGGCTCGCCGCCGCCGAACGCGTCCTGGGGCCGCATGCTGCAGGAGGCCCAGAGCACCGTGACGATCGCTCCGACGGCGGCGCTGCTCCCCGGCATCCTGCTCGTCGCCACGATCATCGGCATCAACCTGCTCGCCGACGGCGTGCGCGACGTCGCCGACCCCGCCTCGAGGAGCATCCGATGACCGCGCCCCTGCTCGAGTTCGATGACCTCGGCGTCGATCTCGACGACCGCGCCCTCGTCGAATCCGTCTCGCTCTCGGTCGCCCCGGGCGAGCGGGTCGGCATCATCGGCGAGTCCGGGTCGGGCAAGTCGCTCACCGCCCTCGCCGCGCTGGGCCTGCTCGCCCATCCGCTCCGTGCCCGCGGAGCGGTTCGCGTCCGCTCGTCGGAGGGCGTCGTGGATGCCGTGGCGGCATCGCAGCGCACGCTCGACGGCGTCCGGGGCACGGTCCTCGGCGCGGTGTTCCAGGAGCCGTTGGCCTCGCTCGATCCGCTCATGCGCGTGGGCGGACAGCTCGCCTGGCCCCTGCGCCGGCACCGGGGACTGCGCGGCGATGAGCTGAAGCGCGCCGTCCTCGACGCGCTCGCCGACGTGAAGCTCGCCGAGCCCGAGCGCGTCGCGCGGTCGTACATCCACGAGATCTCGGGCGGCCAGCGCCAGCGCGTCGCGATCGCCCTCGCCCTGGCGGGCTCTCCCGACCTGCTCATCGCCGACGAGCCGACGACCGCCCTCGACGTGACGGTGCAGGCCGGCGTCCTCGATCTGCTGCAGCGCGAGGTCACCGAACGCGGCATGGCGCTGTTGTTCATCAGCCACGACCTCCCCGTGGTCACCAGGATGACCGACCGGGTGCTCGTGATGAAGGGCGGGCGACAGATCGAGGTCGCCGACACCGCGACGCTCGTCTCGGCGCCGGTCGAGCCCTACACGCGCGAGCTCGTCGCCGCATCCCGCGCCCTCGACGATCTGCTGCCGAAGGAGACGCGATGACGGTCCCGATCCTGTCGCTCGATCACGTCGACTTCGCGTACCGGGCCGACCGCCCCGTGCTGACAGACGTGTCGCTGGCGATCGCCCCCGGCGAGAGCGTCGGCCTGGTGGGGGAGTCGGGAGCCGGCAAATCGTCGCTGCTGCAGCTCGCGCTCGGACTCCGCGCGCCCACGAGAGGCACCGTCCACTTCGAGGGCGCGCCGCTGCCTGCTCGCCGCGTGGCGCTGCGGTCCTTCCGCCTGGCCGTGCAACCGATCTACCAAGATCCGTTCTCATCGCTCGACCCGCGCATGAAGGTCGGCGACGCCATCGCCGAACCGCTGCGATCGCTCGGCATCGACGGCGACCGGCGCGCCCGGGTGGCGGGCCTGCTCGCCGACGTGGGCCTGCCCGCCGACGCGGCCGAGCGCTACCCCGACGCGTTCTCGGGCGGCCAGCGGCAGCGGATCGCCATCGCCCGCGCGCTCGCCCCGTCGCCGCGGTTGCTGCTGGCCGACGAGCCCGTCAGCGCCCTCGACACGAGCGTGCGCATGCAGGTGATCGACCTGCTCCGCTCGCTCGCCCGCGAGCGCGGCATCGGCATGCTGCTCGTCTCGCACGACCTCACGATCGTGTCGGCCCTGTGCGCGCGGATCGCCGTGCTCGAGGGCGGCCGGATCGTCGAGGTGGGCGAGACGGCCGGGGTGCTCTCGCGCCCTCAGCATCCCTACACGGCCCGACTGCTGGCCTCGGTACCGAGGCTTCCTCTCTGAGCTGAACGGCCCGGAGCGGCGGCGTCGGGTGCGCGCGGCGTACGGCGACGGGCGTCTCGGCGACAGGGGCGGCCGTCACCGCCGGTCGGCGAACGGGGCCAGTACGGCGGCGATGATCCGCCGCGCGCGGTCGCGCGCCATGCGGGCATCGCCCTCCGCGCCCCTCGCGACGGCGATGCCGTCGAGGGTGGCGAGCAGGAGTGCGGCGTCGTCGGGCGTGATGCCGGCGTCGGGGTAGGCCTCCGTCAACAGGGTCTCGACGAAACCCTCGGCCGCTCGCCAGCCCTGCACGTGGATGTCGCGCACCCGGGGGTCCGTTCCGGCGCGCGAGGCGAAGGCCGTCCAGACGATGGCGTCGCGCGGACCGGCGTCGCCGAGGCAGGCCAGCTCCTCGCACACGGTGGAGAGGCGTTCCCGCGCGGTGGCCGCCTCGGCCAGTGCGGAGCGGATACGCGCGCGGAACAGGGCGTTCACGGCATCCATCGCCCCGATGATCAGCGCGGCGCGCGTGGGGAAGTGGTGCTGCACCGCCCCGACCGAGACGCCCGCCTCGGCGGCGACCTTGCGCACGCTCAGGTCGTCGGCCCCGCCCGTCGAGAGCACGCGCAGCACCGCCTCGGCGATGGCGTCTTTTCCTCCGCGCGCAGAAGAGGGGGCTGATTCATCCACCGTCGTAGGCTACGGTGAAGCCGTGAACAATACGAACGTATTGCCGGATCGGGGCCGTCTCGCCGCCCTCGACGTCGTGCGTGGAATCGCCATCGTCGGCACGCTCGCCACCAACGTCTGGGTCTTCTCGCACCCCTGGGGCCTGCTCGGCATGCTCAGTGCGCCGGTGCTGTCGAGCGAATCCTCCGCGGCGGCGACGACGCAGCTGGCCCTCATGGCGTTGGCGCAGGGCAAGTTCCTCGCCCTGCTCTCGCTGACCTTCGGGGTCGGACTCGCGATCCAGCACCGCTCGGCTGTGCGGCAGCAGCGACGGTGGCCCGGGCGCTATCTGTGGCGCGCCGCCCTGCTCTTCGTCGACGGCGTCGTGAACTACGTCCTCATCGCCGAGTTCGACGTGCTGATGGGGTACGCCGTCACCGCCGCGGTCGTGTCGTTCCTGCTCCTGACGCGCCCGCGGGCCCAACGAGCCCTCATCGTCGTCTTCGGCGGCATCCACCTCGCGGTCATGTCGCTCCTCGTCCTGGTGCTGACCGTTCTTCCCGGGGCGGATGCCGACCTCCCGCTGCCGTCCGAGCCCAGCCCCTACGCCGACGCATCGTTCCTGGGTCTCGCCGCGTTCCGCCTCGACAACGCGGCGGTCTTCCGCGCCGAACCCGTGCTGATCGGCTTCCTCTCGCTGGCGATGTTCCTCGCCGGCGCCGCACTTCTGCGGGCGGGGGTGTTCGCGGCCGAGGGCGCTCGACTGCGCCGCCGACTCATGATCGTCGGGCTCTGCGCGGCTCCCGTCGACCTCGTCCTCGCGCTGTCGGCGACCTCCGCCGGGCTGCTGCTCGAGCGGTACGTGGTCGCCCCGGTCGTGGCTCTCGGCATCCTGGGGCTCGTGGTCGAGCTCTGCGTGCGTCGGGGCACCGGCGGGTGGTTCGCCCGCCGCGCCACCGAGATCGGCCGGGTCGCGCTCAGCGCCTACCTGCTGCAGAACCTCCTCGGCGGGGCGCTCTTCTACGGCTGGGGCTTCGGGCTCGCGTCCACCCTCGCGCCCTGGCGCGTGCCGGTGACGGTGGCGGCCTTCCTCGTGATCACCGCGGTCGTCGCGGCCGCGGCGCACCTGTGGCTTCGGCGGTTCTCGGCCGGTCCGGTCGAGTGGTTGTGGCGCGCGGCGGCCGACCTCGGCACGCGACCCCGCCGCGGCGGCGCGTCGGCGACGCCGAGCGACCGCACCGATAGGGTGCCGTCGTGACCATCTCTCTCCCCGGCCTCCCCGCCCTGCACTGGACCGGCGTCGACGGCGACGCCGAGTACGACGAGACCGCGCGCGCGCTGACCCTGCGGTCGGCCGGTGGCGTCGATTGGACCAACGACTCGGCGGGCGGTGCGGCCCAGCACGGCGCGACGGCGCTCGCCTTCGCCGCACCGGAGACCGACTTCGTCCTCTCGGCGCGTGTGCGCGTGGTCGGCGCGCGTTCGACCTTCGACGCGGGAGCACTCGCGCTCTGGTCCGATCCCGACCGGTGGGCGAAGCTCTGCAACGAGTACTCCCCGCAGGGGGAGGCCATGGTCGTCAGCGTCGTGACCGACGGGTTCTCCGACGATGCGAACGGGCCGGTCTTCACGACCGACGCGGTGTGGCTGCGTGTCGCGCGCACCGGCCCGGCCTTCGTCTTCCACTTCTCGCTCGACGGGGTGTCGTGGCACTTCGTGCGGGTTTTCCGCCTGGGTGCCGAGTCGACGGCGGTCGCGGTGGGCTTTCTCGCGCAGGCGCCGATGGGGCCCGGCGCGACGGCGGTGTTCGACGAGATCGCCTTCGCGTCTCGCTCGCTGACCGACCTGCGCGACCTGAGCTGAGTCGCGATCCGCGCGGCGACCCCGCGCCCCGGCACGGATGGCAGACTGACCCGATGGCACGACGTCGAGGTCTCACCATCCGCTCCGTCGCCCGCGGCGGCCTGGCTCTGCTGCTCGTCGGCGCCGGCGTCAGCCACGTGACGTGGGGGCGCCGGGGCTATCGCATCGTCGTCCCGGGGTGGGCCACCCGCCTGCTGCACCTCGACAAGGACGCCATCGTCGTGGCATCCGGCGCCGTCGAAGTGCTGCTCGGCACCGCACTGGTCGCCCTGCCGCGCGAGCGCGGCCGCATCGGAGCCGCGATCGCCGCGTTCTTCGTCGCCGTGTTCCCGGGGAACGTGCACCAGTGGCGCACCGGGCGCTCGGCGCCGGGTCTGAACACCGACCGTGCCCGCTTCGCGCGGCTGTTCCTGCAGGTACCGCTCGTGGCGTGGGCGTGGTGGTCGACGCGGGCTCGATGACCCCGCGCCGCGCCCGGAGCCTGTCCTCGCCGCGGTGACCCCTGCGCTGCACCCAGGGCGGGTGTCACCGACGCGGTCGATCCTGCGCGCGGTCCGGCCGCGAAGAAGGACCCGCCGCGACTACGCCGCCTCGCCGAGTTCGAGGATGCCGCGCTCGAACGCCGCGCGAGCGAGAACCTTGTAGCCGTGATCGGCGAAGAACACCGTCAGGCGGTCGTCTTCGATCGCCATGACCGTGCCCACGCCGAACTCGCCGTGTTCGACCGTGGAGTCGATGCGGATGCCGTCGGTGTCGGCCGCGGCGGCCGGTTCGTCGATCGGCGCGGCGGCTCCGGTGTCGCAGCGGTCGCACGATCCGCAGTGGCTCGGGGTCTCGACGCCGAAGTACTCGAGCAGGGCCCGGCGTCGGCAGTGGACCGTCTCGGCGTAGCCGCGCATGATCTCGATGCGCGACGCGCGGATGCGCTCCTCGGCCTCGTCGCGCTCACGCACGGCGCTCACCGCGTCACCGGCCGAGACCTTCGCCAGGATCGAGACGCCCTCGGCCCCCGATACGGCCAGATCGCACGCGACCAGGTGGTTCAGCACCCGGCCGATGGCGCGCACGGAACGACCGCCCTCGTCGGCGATGTCCTTCGCGCGCATCGGCCTGTCGGCGCGCTGCAGCACGTCCCAGACGCCCGCGATGTCGGCGCGCTTGGTGTGGCCGCCCGCGAAGAACGACCGGAGCGAGAAGTCCTCGGCGCGGTAGTGCAGGATCGCCCGCGCCGGCTGACCGTCGCGCGCCGCCCGGCCGATCTCTTGCGCGTAGGAGTCGAGCGACTCGGTGACGTCGGCGTGCACGACCAGGCGCACGTCGCTCTTGTCGACGCCCATGCCGAACGCCGAGGTCGCCACGACCACGTCGAGCTCGCCCGCGCTCCACGCCGTGTGCACCTCGTCGCGCCGCTTCTGCGCCATGGCCCCGTGGTAGGCCGCCGCCCGCAGACCCAGTGCGCCCAGCTCGTCGGCGTAGGTCTCGGTTCCCTTGCGGGTCGCCACGTACAGCAGCGCAGGGCCGCCGGCATCCTGCACGTCGGCGAGGACGGCGCGACGCTTGTCGGCGTCGTGCTCGTGTCGCCGCACGGCCATGTGGATCTCGGGGCGGTCCATGCCCCGCACCTCGAGGTGCGGCTCGCGCATGCGCAGGCTGGCGACGATGTCGTCACGGACGGGGGCGGATGCCGTGGCCGTCAACGCCAGCACGGGAGGGTGGCCGAGTGCGTCGACGACGTCGCCGATCCGCGCGTAGTCGGGGCGGAAGTCGTGCCCCCATGCCGAGACGCAGTGCGCTTCGTCGACGACGATGAGCCGCACGTCGGCGTTCGCGAGGCGGTCGAACACCTCGGGGTTCGCGAGCTGCTCGGGGGCCAGGAAGGCGTAGACCGCCTCGTCGCCCTCGATGGCCGCCCACGCCGTGGCGCGCGCGGCGGCACCGGCCCGGGAGTTCAGGGCGACGGCGGCGGGGGCGTCGGGAGCCGCGTCGATGGAGTCGATCTGGTCGCGCTGGAGGGCCAGCAGGGGCGAGATGACGACCGTGACCCCGCCGAGCTCGCACCCGGCGATCTGGTACACGGCCGACTTGCCGGCACCGGTGGGGAAGACCACCAGGGTGTCGCGGCCGCTCACGACCGCGTCGATCGCCTCGGCCTGGCCCGGCAGCAGGTCGTCCCAGCCGAAGACGTCGCGGGCGGTGCGGGCGGACTGTTCGAGGGTGGCGGGAGCGTTCACGGGGCCTCATTCCTGGGGGAGGCGTCCAGCACACCCCGAACCTCCGACATCGAGTCGGGGGTTGCGAGCCGAGGCGACGTGTGATGAGCGGTGTCGCGGGGCTCGCTCACCAGGGCGGGCGTGCGGGGGGCGGCACGATCGGCCGGGCTCACGACGCAGCCGTGCGACCTGGCGCCCCGGTCACCCCCGATGCCACGACCGCCCCGCCCGCGCAAGCCGACGGGCGATGTCGGAGGGGGATGCCAGGATGCCGACATGCTCCTCGGCGATATCGACACGGCCCTCACGACGGTCACGGGTACCCGATCCCGCCTGGCCAAGGTCGACGCGCTCGCCGCGGTGCTGCGCGCGCTCGCCCCCGACGAGATCGAGCCCGCCGTGGGGCTGCTGACCGCGTCTCCGCGCCAGGGTCGCCTGGGCGTCGGGTGGCGCACGCTCTCGGCACGCGGCGGCGAGCACGCCGACACCTCGACGCTCACCGTCGGCGACGTCGACGACGCCTTCTCGCGCCTGGTCGAGGTCGGGGGAGCGGGGTCGGCGGCGGTCCGCACGGGGCTGCTCGACGATCTCGCCTCGCGGGCCACCGCGAACGAGTGGCACCTGCTCATCCGCATCATGACGGGCGAGCTGCGCACCGGCGCGCTCGAGGGCGTGCTCGTGGATGCCATCGCCCGGGCCGGTGACCGCGACGGCGCGCTCGTGCGTCGGGCGGCCATGCTGTCGGGCGATCTCGGCGAGACGGCTCGCGTCGCGCTCACCGGGTCGGTCGACGATCTCAGCGCCGTGGGCCTCGTCGTCGGTCGCGGCGTGCAGCCCATGCTCGCCTCGACCGCGGCGACCGTGGCCGAGGCGCTGCAGACGGCCGGTCGCGCCTCGGTGGAGTACAAGCTCGACGGTGCGCGGGTGCAGGTGCACCGACACGGCGACGAGGTCACGGTCTACACGCGCACGCTCGCCGACGTCACGCACCGCGTGCCCGAGATCGTCGAGGTCGCGCGCGCGCTGCCGGTCGACGACGTGATCCTCGACGGCGAGACGCTGTCGCTCGACGACGACGGTGCCCCGCGTCCGTTCCAAGACACGATGGCGCGTTTCGGGGCCGAGACGGCACGGGAGATCGCCCTGCGCCCCTGGTTCTTCGACATCCTGCACGTCGACGGGCGCGACTTGATCGACGACCCCCTCGAGGCCCGCCTCGACGAGCTGGAGCGCGTGGCCGGCGCCTACCGTATCCCCGCCCTGCTGACCGACGACGCCGACGCAGCAGACGCCTTCGCCCGCGCCGCTCTCGACGCGGGGCACGAGGGCGTGATGGTGAAAGGCCTCGACGCGAGCTATTCCGCGGGTCGACGCGGCAAGAGCTGGCTCAAGGTCAAACCCGTGCACACGTTCGACCTGGTCGTGCTGGGCGTCGAACGCGGTTCGGGGCGTCGCGCGGAGTGGTTCTCGAACCTGCACCTGGGGGCGCGCGATCCCGAGGGTCGTTTCGGCGAACCCGGCGGTTTCGTCATGGTCGGCAAGACCTTCAAGGGCCTGACCGACGAGACCCTGCGGTGGCAGACCGCGCACTTCGCCGAGCGCGAGACGGGAGCGGTGCCGGGCGGCATCCGGGTCGTCGCCGATACGGTCGTCGAGATCGCGATCGACGGGGTGCAGCGATCGGTGCGGTATCCGGGCGGCGTGGCGCTGCGCTTCGCCCGGGTGAAGGCATACCGTCCCGACAAGACGGCGGTCGACGCCGACACGATCGACACCCTGCGGGCGATGCTCCCCGCGGGCGCGGGCGGTAGTGACGGCGTGGGCTCGGGCAGCAGTGACGGTGACGCGACCGCCGAGTGACGGCTCGACCGACGACGCTCGACCAACGGCCGGCTGACGGACGAGCCGACCGCCCCGATGATTTCTCCCCGCCGGGGACGACACGACAGCACGACGAAAGGACCCCTCGATGAGTCTGGCCCCCTGGCTCGACGGTGAGCTCGGCTACCGCAGCTTCGGCACTCCCGGAGCTCCGCGCGCGGTGTTCGTGCTGCGCACCGGCGATGTGTCCACGACCGACCCCGACTCTCGGGTGACCTCGGGCTACGACGTGCGCATCATCGCGGTCGGTCTCGACGCCCCCGAATTGGAAGACCCGCCGGTGTTCGGCGGGCAGACCCCCGCCGCGCTCACCGTCGACGCCCTGCGTGAGCTTGTCGAGCGCGAGGCCCCGGGAGTCCCCGTCGGCCTGGTGGGGGAGCGGTCGGCGGGAGCGATCGCGATCTACCTGGCCGCGGCGATGGGTCCCGTCGTCGATCGCCTGGCGATCGTGGGGGTCGAGAGCCCGTCCGACCCGCTCAGCCGCGATCTGCGCACGCCCCTGCTCGACCATCTCGACGCGGAGGCGCTCGTGATCGTCGGCGGCGACGGTCCCGCGGCGACCGGCGATGCCGAGTGGTACGTCGAGCGGATGCGGTCGGCCGAGATGCAGATCGTGCCCGACGACGAGATCGGATCGGTCAACGGCCACGTGACGCTGACGTCGGTCTGGGACCGCGTGCTCGCCCACGTCGCCCCGGGCGCCGAGAGGCGCTGAGGCCCCCGCGCGCGGAGCCCGGCGTCGGCGCATCGGGCGCGCCGTCGCCGCGATCCCCGTCGCCGGGCTTCCCGTCGACGGGGTCCCGGTCGCGGGAATCCCCGCCTCCGGAACCTCGGCCGACGGGATCCCCCGTCGCCCGGGTCAGCTCCGCGTGACGGCCTTCACCTGCACGACGTTCGACTCCTCGTCGACCTCGACGTGGGCGGTCTGCGCCTTCAAGAAGTCCGAGAAGCTGCGGAACCCGAGGGCCTTCTCGCTGAACGAGGGGTCGAGACGCTTCATGAGGTCCTTCACCGCCGACGCGTGCAGCCACTCGCCGTCCGCGCGCTCGGCTTCGAGCTGCATGGCGCGCTCGAGCAGGTCGACCGCGGGATCCTTCGAACGACTCCGGGTGCGCGGCCGCGAGGGAGCGGCATCCTTGTCCTTCTTCGTCTCGGCCAGCTTCGGAATGCCGGGCAGCGAGTCGTAGGCGTCGAAGCGATCGCAGGCGGCCGCGAGCGACTTCGCGGTCGACCCCGCCACGCCGACGCCGACGACGTAGCGTCCGAGCCGCTTGCAGCGCTGGGCGAGGGGAACGTAGTCGCTGTCACCGGCGACGATGACGACGTGGGTCAGGTCGGGCAGGCGGAACATGTCCTCCACGGCATCCACCGCGAGACGGATGTCGGCGCCGTTCTTGGCGTACGCCGCGGCGGGGAACAGCTGCACGAGGTCGACCGCGCGCGCGACCAGCTGCGAGCGGTACTCGGCGTTCACGGGCGCCGACCAGTCGGCGTAGGCGCGCGTGAGCACGAGGGTGCCGAACGAGGCCGCGTAGTCGATGACCGCGCCAACGTCTATCGTCGCCTTGGTGAGACGCTCGGCGATCTCGGGATCCATGGGGTTCTCGGCGATCTTCTGCCGATCACGGGAGTAGGCGTTGCGCCCGTGCACTCTGTCGTACCAGGACATCACGATGTTGTCGAAGTCGAGGTAGACGGCGACGCGGGCGGTCTGCGTATCGGGCATACCGTCCAGTCTGACCCGTCCCCGCGGTCCATGGGTAGTCGACACCCCTGCCGGCGTGCCGCCCGCGTGTGCCGCCCCGCGCGTGCCGGGACCGTGAGGCGTGCTCAGCGCTCCCCGGGGTAAACGACGCCGATCTGCCGGCGCACCTCGTCGAGCACGCCCATGATCGCCACGGTCTCATCGATCGGCTGCACGTCGCTCGACGTGGCGCCCGCGGCGATCAGACGCTCGGCCGCGAGGGCCTGATACTGCATGCCGCGTCCCTCGACCTCGCTCGTGAACTGCTCGGCCACCGCGTTGTCGGGTGTGATGACGCGGAACGACGTCGGGGTGTACCAGACCCGATCGATCTCGATGCGGGCCTCGGTGCCGACGATCTGCGCCGAGTTGGTGCCGGCGCCCCGTGACGATGACACGGTGGTCGACACCGCGCCGCCGGCGTGGGCGAACACCGTGGCGACCTCGGCGTCGCTCCCGGCATCCGACAGGCGCGCCAGCGCGGTGATGCGCTCGGGAAGGCCGAGCACGTCGACGGCGAACGAGATCGGGTAGATGCCGAGGTCGAGCAGCGCACCGCCGCCGAGCTCGAGCGCGTTGAGGCGGTGCGCGGGGTCGGTGGAGATCTTCTGCGTGTGATCGGCCGACACCACGCGGATCTCGCCGAGCGTTCCCGCGGCGAGGATCTCGCGGATGCGCACCATGTGCGGCAGGTAGCGCGTCCACATCGCCTCCATGGCGAGCAGACCCTTCTCGGCGGCCTTGTCGCGGATGGCGGCGGCTTCGACCTCGTTGAGCGTGAACGGCTTCTCGACCAGCACGTGCTTGCCGTGGTCGAGGGCGAGCAGCGCCGTGTCGACGTGGCCGGGGTGCGGGGTGGCGATGTACACGATGTCGACCGTGGGGTCGGCGACGAGGTCGTCGTACGAGCCGTGCGCGTTCGGGATGCCGTAGGTCTCGGCGAACTCTCGAGCGCTCTCGATGCGGCGTGAGCCGACGGCGGCGACGTGGAGACCCGCGGTACGCAGGTCGGAGGTGAAGGCGTGCGCAATGCCGCCCGTGGCGAGGATGCCCCAGTGCAGTCCGGTCATAACCCCACCGTATCGGCGCGCAACCCTCCGGGGGCCCGCCGGGCCGCACGGCGACAGGAGCGGCCGTCTAGGCTCGTCGCATGACGCCCGTCGAGCGCTTCCGCGAGCTCCTGGCCATCGCGACGGTGTCGCGGTTCGACCCCGTCGACGTCGACGACCAGCCCTTCGCCGCGTTCCACGCCGCGCTCGAACGCCTCTATCCGCTCGTCCACAGCCGACTCGAGCGCGAGGTCGTCGCGGGGCGGTCGCTGCTCTACCGCTGGGCGGGAAAGACCGACGCCGCGCCCCTGGTGCTCCTCGCGCACCAGGACGTCGTCCCCGTCGAGGGGCAGCAGTGGCGGCATCCACCGTTCTCGGCCGAGATCGTGGGCGAGGGCGCTGACCGGACGATTCACGCCCGAGGGGCGATCGACGACAAGGGCGCCCTCGTCGCCATCTTCGAGGCGGTCGAGCAGGCCCTGGCCGACGGGGTCGTCCCGCGCACCGACATCTGGCTCGCCCTCGGTCACGACGAAGAGACCCGCGGCACGGGGGCCCAGGCCATGGCCACGCTGCTCGCCGAGCGGGGCGTGCGCCCGGCCCTGGTGCTCGACGAGGGGGGAGCGGTGGTGGAGGGAGCCGTCCCCGGCGTCGCCGCGCCCACCGCCATGATCGGCGTCGCCGAACGCGGAGTCGCGACGTTCGACCTCGTGACGCGCGAGGCCGGCGGACACGCCTCGACGCCGCCCGCCATGCCCGCGACGGCCCGTCTCGCCCGGGCCGTCGATCGCCTGCGTCGCCGCCCGTTCCCGCTGCGCCTCGCCCCACCCGTGCGGGCCATGCTCGCGACGGCGGCGGCCCACGCCGCGCCCCCGCTGGGCACGGTGTTCCGGCACGGCCGTGTCACGGCGCCCCTGCTGACGAGGGCGCTGGCGCGGGTCGGCCCCGAGACGAACGCGCTCGTGCGCACCACCGCCGTCGTCACCCGTCTCGAGGGAGCGGCGGGCGACAACGTGCTGGCCACGGTCGCCCGCGCCGGGGTCAACGTCCGCCTGCTCACCGGCGACACCCTCGCCGATGTGGCGATCCATCTCCGCCGCGCGGTTGCCGACCCGCTCGTCGACATCGAGCTGCGCCACGGCGGGGAACCCTCGCCGGTGTCGCCGTGGCGGGGCGAGGCCTGGCGGCGACTGTCGGCGACGGTGTCGGCGACCCTCGGCCACGACGTGGTCGCGCTGCCCTATCTGCAGCTCGGCGCCAGCGACAGCCGCTTCTACACCGGTCTTACCGACGCCGTGTACCGCTTCGCGCCGTTCCACCTCACCCGCGCGGAGCGTGACGCGCTGCACGCTCCGAACGAGCGCATCCGCGTGGACGTGTGGCTCCGCGGCATCCGGTTCTACCGCGCTCTGCTGGAGTCCTGACGCCCCGTGGACGGGGGGAAACCTCGGCCGACGGGGGAGGCGGGCGCGTCGGTTAGTCTCGTGTGACCGGTCACGCAACAGCGCGCGACCCGCGACGAGGCGGACCATGAGCGATACCGACATCCCGGAAGCACCGGGCCGCGCCCCGAGCATCCGCGACGTCGCCCGTCTGGCGGGGGTGTCCTATCAGACGGTCTCGCGTGTCATCAACAACAGCCCGCAGCTGCGACCCGAGACGGCCGCGAAGGTGCGCTCCGCGATCGCCGAGCTGAAGTTCGTGCCGAACCAGGCGGCCCGGGCCCTCGCCACCAGTCGCTCCCGGTTGATCGGCGTCCTCGGTCCGCGCACCACGACGTTCGGTGTCGCGACCATGATCCAGGCCGTGGAGTCGGCCGCGCGCGCGGCCGGATACCGCCTGACGGTGACCAACCTCGCCACCAGCGCGCCCGACGACGTGCGCGCCTCGATCGACCACCTCATGCAGCAGTCGGTGGAGGGGCTCATCGCCGTCGCCCCCCAGACGCGGGTGCTGCCGATCCTCGACGAGCTGCAGCTCCCGGTGCCCGTGCAGATCGTGTCGTCGACGGGCACGACCTCGTCGCACAACCACCAGACCGCCGGCGCGCGGGCGGCGGTGCGTCATCTCATCGAGTTGGGGCACACCCGCATCCTGCACATCGCCGGGCCCCGCGACTGGGTCGAGGCCGACCATCGGATGCGCGGGTACCTCGCCGAGATGGACGCCCACGATCTCTCCCCCCGGCCGCCGGTGCTGGGGGACTGGAGCGCGCAGTTCGGCTTCGAGGCGGGGCTCGAGCTGTTGCGCACCGAGGATGCCACCGCGGTCTTCGCCGGCAACGACCATATGGCCCTGGGGTTCATGCATGCCGTTCGCGCCATAGGTCGCTCGGTGCCCGAGGACATCTCGGTGGTCGGTTTCGACGACGTTCCCGAATCGGCGCACCTGTGGCCGCCGTTGACGACGGTGCGGCAGGACTTCGCCGGCATCGGCACGCGCGCCGTGATCGATCTGCTCACCGCCCTCGGGGTCGACGTGGAGGACATCGCCGCGGGCGAGCCCGATCACCTGCGGTTGATCGTGCGCTCGTCGACGGCTCCGCCGTCGTGGTGACTTTCGTCACGTTTCGGCAACGGCTGGACCGCGAACGCATCGGGACTTGACAGCCACTGCTCAGCGCGAGGTAGCATCACTCACACAATGTGAACGGTCACATGACCGGGTCACACGGCCGACGGGACTCGCTGCGGAGCGGATCCGTCGAGACGAAGACGTTTCGAACGACGCGGGTGACCCGCCTCATCGACCGCCTCCGTTTCGCCCCGCCGACCGTGCGCCCGACGTGCGTCGTCAGCACTGCCCGCGATGGGCTCCTCGGGAGACATCGCGACAAACACCCAACGGAGGGAACCAGAGTGAAGAAGCACAGCATGCTCAAGGCGATCGCAGGAGCGGGCGTCCTCGCGCTCGGCATCGGCCTGGCCGGTTGCGCGGGAGACCGCACCGGCGCCGGCAGCGGCGACTCGGCAGAAGCCGGCGGCATCATCGGCGTCGCCATGCCGACCCAGCAGTCGGAGCGTTGGATCGCCGACGGCAACAACGTCAAGTCGCAGCTCGAAGAGCTCGGCTACCAGGTCGACCTGCAGTACGCGAACGACGACATCCCCACGCAGGTCTCGCAGATCGAGAACATGATCACCTCGGGCGCCAAGGCGCTCATCGTCGCCTCGATCGACGGCACCACGCTCACCGACGTGCTGCAGCAGGCCAAGGACGCCGACATCCCCGTCATCGCGTACGACCGCCTGATCAACGGCACCGAGAACGTCGACTACTACACGACGTTCGACAACTACAAGGTCGGCGTCCAGCAGGCCACGTCGCTCCTGACCGGCCTCGGCGTGCTCGACGCGTCGGGCGCCGAGACCGGCGCCGCCGGCCCGTTCAACGTGGAGCTGTTCGCCGGTAGCCCCGACGACAACAACGCCACGTACTTCTGGAACGGCGCCATGGACACCCTCAAGCCCTACATGGACAAGGGTGTGCTGACGGTTCCCTCCGGCCAGACCGAGTTCGGCCAGGCGGCCATCCTCCGCTGGCTGCCCGAGACGGCGCAGAAGCGCATGGAGAACATCCTCACCGTCATCGGCGGCACCAAGCTCGACGGCGTGCTCTCGCCCTACGACGGCCTGTCGATCGGCATCATCTCGGCCCTCACCTCGGGCGGCTACGCGGCGAACGCGCTGCCGGTCATCACGGGTCAGGACGCCGAGGCCGGCTCGATCAAGTCGATCATCGCCGGTGAGCAGTACTCGACGATCTTCAAGGACACGCGCGAGCTCGCCAAGCAGGCCGTGACCATGGTCGACGACATCCGCAAGGGCGAGACCCCCGAGGTCAACGACGAGAAGACCTACGACAACGGCAAGAAGGTCGTCCCCTCGTACCTCCTCGAGTCGACGATCGTCACGAAGGACAACTACAAGGAACTCCTGATCGACAGCGGTTACTACACCGAGGCCGACCTGGGTTGATCCCCCGGGAGGGTTCCGACCCTCCCACCCCGCCTCCGCCGCGGCCCGACCGGGTCGCGGCGGAGGCTCCTGCGGGTCGGCGCGCGGCGCCCCCGCCCCATCATCCCGACCGGCCACGAGCCGGTTCTGCAAGGAGGACCTCGTGAGCACCATCCTCGAGATGCGCTCGATCACCAAGGAGTTCCCCGGCGTCATCGCGCTCGCCGACGTGTCGTTGACCGTCGCGCGCGGGACGGTTCACGCCATCTGCGGCGAGAACGGCGCCGGTAAATCGACCCTCATGAAGGTGCTCAGCGGTGTGTACCCCGCGGGCGACTACCGCGGCGAGATCGTCTTCGACGGCAACACCGTCGAGTTCAAGGACATCCGCGACAGCGAGGCCGCCGGCATCGTCATCATCCACCAGGAGCTGGCCCTCAGCCCCTACCTGTCCATCGCCGAGAACATCTTCCTCGGCAACGAGATCACGCACCGCGGTCTCATCGACTGGGATGCCACGAACCGCGAGGCCTCGAAGCTCCTCGCCCGTGTGGGTCTGGGCGACAGCCCCGACGTGCCCGTCAACGAGATCGGTGTCGGCAAGCAGCAGCTCGTCGAGATCGCGAAGGCGCTGTCGAAGGACGTCAAGCTCCTCATCCTCGACGAGCCCACCGCCGCCCTCAACGACGACGACTCCGAGCACCTGCTCGACCTGATCCGTCACCTGCGCGGGCAGGGCATCACCTGCATCATCATCAGCCACAAGCTCAACGAGATCCGCGCGATCGCCGACGAGGTCACGATCATCCGCGACGGTCGCACGATCGAGACGTTGGATGTCGCCACCGGCGGCACGAGCGAGGACCGGATCATCCGCGGGATGGTCGGCCGCGAGCTCGAGAACCGCTACCCCGACCGCGACGTCGAGATCGGCGACGAGGTGCTGCGCATCGAGGACTGGAACGTCAGTCACCCCACCGACGCCAACCGCGTCGTCATCCACGAGGCCAACCTGACGGTGCGCGCCGGCGAGGTCGTCGGTATCGCGGGCTTGATGGGCGCCGGTCGCACGGAGCTGGCGATGAGCGTGTTCGGCAAGAGCTTCGGTTCGCGCATCTCGGGCACCGTCTACATCAACGGCAAGAAGGCCGACACCTCCACGGTTCCCGCCGCCATCCGCAGCGGGCTCGCGTACGTCACGGAAGACCGCAAGGGCGCCGGCCTCAACCTCATCGACACCATCAAGCGCAACATCTCGCTCGCCGGGATGCGCAAGCTGGTCAAGGGCGGGTTCGTGGACGGCGACGAGGAGTACCTGGTCGCGAACCGCTACCGCAAGTCGATGAACATCAAGGCGCCCAGCGTCGACGTGGTGGTCGGAAAGCTCTCCGGCGGCAACCAGCAGAAGGTCGTGCTGTCGCAGTGGCTGTTCTCCGACCCCGAGGTGCTCATCCTCGACGAGCCCACCCGCGGCATCGACGTGGGCGCGAAGTACGAGATCTACACGATCATCAACTCCCTCGCGGCGCAGGGGAAGGGGGTGCTCGTCATCTCTTCGGAGCTGCCCGAGCTCCTCGGCATCTGCGACCGCATCTACACCCTCAGCGAAGGCCACATCACCGGCCAGCTGCCCATCGAAGAGGCCACTCCCGAGGCCCTCATGGTGCTCATGACCAAGGAAAAGGAAGCCGACCATGTCAGCGCTTGACAACACCGTGACCCCCCAGGGTCCCGCCACGCCGAAGGGTCCCGTCGGCGGCGGCACCGGCAGCGGTGCCGGCGGCATGCTGCAGTTCTTCACCTCTCGGCTGCGCGAGATCGGCATCTTCATCGCGCTGATCGTCATCGTCCTGCTGTTCCAGGCGTTGACCGGCGGTCGTCTGCTCACCGCGGGCAACGTGTCGAACATCATCGTCCAGAACAGCTACATCCTGATCCTCGCGATCGGCATGGTGATGATCATCATCGCCGGGCACATCGACCTGTCGGTCGGTTCCGTCGCGGCCTTCGTCGGTGCCGTCTCGGGTGTGCTCATCGTGCAGTGGGGCCTGCCCTGGTGGCTCGGCATCCTGCTGTCGCTGCTCCTGGGTGCCGTGGTCGGCATGTGGCAGGGCTTCTGGGTGGCGTATATCGGCATCCCGGCGTTCATCGTGACGTTGGCGGGCATGCTGCTGTTCCGAGGCCTCACGCAGATGACGCTGGGCAACACGCAGATCACGCCCTTCCCGACCGAGTACCGCCAGCTCGGCGGTGGCTACCTCTTCCCCGACCTGTTCCCAGCCGCCAGCTCGCCCGCCGAGTGGATCACCGTCGCCCTCGGCGTGCTGACCCTGGTCATGTTCGTCGTGTCGCAGGTGCGCCAGCGCGCCAAGCGCGCCGCGCTCGAGCTGCAGAACGAGCCGCAGCTGTGGTTCATCCTCAAGATCGTCGGTGGCGGTGCGCTCATCGCGTACCTGACCTACCTGCTGGGTGTCGCTCCCGGCTCGCGCGGGACCCCGATCGTCCTCGTCGTGCTCGCCGTGCTGGTCATCGGCTACTCGACGGTCATGAGCCGGAGCGTCTTCGGTCGCCACATCTACGCGATCGGCGGCAACCGCACCGCGGCGAAGCTGTCGGGCATCAACACCCGTCGCGTCGACTTCATGCTGTTCGTGAACATGGGCGTGCTCGCGGCCCTCGCCGGCATCGTCTTCACGGGTCGCCTGAACTCGGCCGGCCCGGGCGCCGGAAACCTGTTCGAGCTGGATGCCATCGCCGCATCGTTCATCGGTGGTGCCGCCGTTCAGGGTGGTGTCGGCCGCGTGGTCGGCGCGATCGCCGGTGGTCTCGTCATGGGTGTGCTCAACAACGGCATGTCGCTCATGGGTATCTCGACCGACGTGCAGCAGTTCATCAAGGGTCTCGTGCTGCTGCTGGCCGTGGCCTTCGACGTGTGGAACAAGAACCGCACCCGCGGGTGATCCACGCTCGTCCCGAAACGCCCCGTCGCCTCGCGCGACGGGGCGTTTCCCGTGTGTGGGGCAGGATGGAGCGGGTGACCCCCCGCACGCCGCTCCGCGGCGCCGCCGCCCTCGTGGCCGTCCTCGCCCTGGGCCTGGCCGGCTGCACGTCCACGACCGCGCGCACCACGGGGACGAGCGACGGTGCCGGGGTGATCGGCATCGCTCTTCCCTCGACCGCCGACGCCGAGTGGGTGCGGGCCGGCGACGCCCTGTCCGCGGCTCTGCGCGACCGCGGCTATCGCGTCGACCTGCAGTTCGCGGCCGACGACGCCCGCACGCAGGTCGCTCAGGTGCAGAACATGCGCACGAAGGGTGCGGATGCCGTGATCGTGGCGCCCCTGCCGGGTGACGTCTCCGCGGCGGCGCCCCCGTCCGAGGGGACTGACCCCGTCGTGCTCTTCGGGCGGACCTCCACCGCCTACGCCATCGCCTTCACCGCGGTCGTCGAGCCGGAGGAGCTGGGTCGCGCGCAGGCTGAGGCTCTGCTCGCGGAGCTGCCCGAGGTGACCCCGGATGCCGTCGACCCGGGCGACGGCCCCTCCGACGCCGGGTCCGACGCCGGGGCGACGATCGAGCCCGACGCCGGCCCCGGCACGGACGAGAGCACCGGGCCCGACGCGGGGACGAGCCCCGACGATTCCGCTCCGGTCGTCGCGCCCGCCCGTGTCGCGGTGCTCGCGGCGACGACCGACGACGCCTGGGAACGGCGTCGGTACGACGCTGCCGTGGCGACCCTCGCTCCGGCCGTCGCCGACGGGCGTCTCACCCTCGTGGCGGGAGCGACGTGGGACGAGGCGGCGGTCGCCGACGACCCCCTCGCCGTCGCCGATGCGGCCGAGGACCGTGCTCGCGCGCTCGGCCGCTCCGACCCGGCCCCCACCGCACTGCTGGCCTTGGGCGACGCCGTCACGCGCGGCGTCGTGACCGCGGTGACCACCGACCCGCCGGTCGACGACGACGCCTCGCCGTCTCCCACCCCCGTTCCCTCGTCGACGGGTGCTCCTGCGCCGGCCCCGCTCGTGGTCGGTTCGGGCGCCGACACCGTCACGGCGCGGGCGCTGCACGACGGCGCGGTGGCGGCGACGGTCTTCGCCGACCCGCGGGCCCTCGTGCCGGCGACCGTCGACGCGATCGACGCCCTGCTCGCCCGCCGCGCGCCGGAGGGCGACGCCACGACCGGGTCGCCCGAGATCCTCCGGACCGACGACGTCGACACCGCCCTGGTGGACTCCGGCTGGCTGCGCGCCGACGACCTTTCGGGATAACCCGAACGCGCACGGGGGCTGGCCGGGCGGTGCCCCCGCGGGGCTCACCCCTAGCGTGGAACCCATGACCACGGCATCCGTCCTTCCGCCTCCTCCGCCGGCGCCCTCGGGCACCGACCCCGCCGCGAGCACGACCGCGCCCGCGTCGGCACCCGCGGCCGTCACGGCTGCGCCGACCCCGCCGCGCATCCGCGTCGCCTCTCCCGGCCGGGTCGCCGGTGCCGCCGCGCACCTCGCCGCGCTCGGCCTCATCGGCCCCGCCGTCTTCAGCGCCCTGTTCGGCATGCTGGGCGCCGGTCTCGGACTGCTCGCCGCCCTCTTCGTCGGCGTCATCGTGCTCGTCGCCTTCGTCTACGTCCTCTTCGCCATCGCCTGGTTCGAGCGCGCGCGTCTCGACGGCCTCTACGGCTTCGGGCTGCCGCCGCTGCGTCCGCGGCGGAGCCCCCGCCCCGGATTCGTCGGCGTCCTCGACACGATCTGGCTGCAGGCGAAAGACCCCGGGCAGTGGCGCGCGGTGGCCTCGTTCACCATCGCGACGCTGCTGGGAATCATCACGCTCGCCGTCGCCGGCCTCGCCGCCTGGGGCCTGGCGTTGATGATCAGCCCGATCTTCGGGTGGTCGAACACGCGGCTGCTCGGCTTCGTCCCCCTCGAGGGGGTCGCCGCCCCGCTCGTGGGACTCCTCGTCTTCGTGGCGTCGCTCGCCGCGATCGTCGGCCTGGCGGTGCTCCACGGGGTCATCGCCCGAGCCATCCTCGTCCCCTCCCGCGAGGCACAGCTCGAGGAGCAGGCTCGGACGTCCGACACCCGCCGTGCCGGAGCCGTCCGCGCCGCCGAGGTGGAGCGCACGCGCATCGAACGCGACCTGCACGACGGCGTCCAGCCGCGCCTCGTCTCGATCGGTATGACGCTGGGCCTGGCCCAGACCAAGATCGACGACGACCCCGAGGCCGCGAAGGCGCTCGTCGCCGAAGCGCACGCCTCGACCAAGTCGGCCATCACCGAACTGCGCCAGCTCGCCCGCGGCATCCACGCCTCGGTGCTCGACGATCGCGGACTGGATGCCGCCCTCTCGGCGCTCGCCTCGCGCTCGCACATCCCGGTCACCCTCGACGTGCGGCTGTCGCGCCGCTGCAGCCGTCCGGCCGAGGCGGCCGTGTACTTCTCGATCGCCGAGGCGCTGACCAACGCCGCCAAGCACTCCCGGGCGACCGGATGCCGCGTGCACGTGCGCCTGCGCGAAGACGGGACCCTGTGGGCCCGGGTCGAGGACGACGGGCTGGGCGGTGCGCGCATCGTCCCCGGCGGGGGCCTGGACGGCATCGTCAACCGCGTCACCGCCGCCGGCGGCACCGCCCGCATCGACAGCCCCCAGGGCGGTCCGACGACGGTGGAGGTGAACGTACCGTGCGCATCCTGATCTGCGAAGACAGCGTGCTGCTGCGCGAGGGGCTCGTGCGCGTGCTCGCCGACGACGGCCATGAGGTGGTCGCCGCCCTCGCCGACGCCGACGGCCTCGAGGCCGCGGTCGCCGAGACCGCACCCGAACTCTGCATCCTCGACGTGCGGCTGCCGCCGACCTGGACCGACGAGGGCATCCGCGCCGCGATTGCGCTGAGGTCGCGGCATCCGGGGCTCGCCGTACTGGTGCTGTCGCAGTACGTCGAGGAGCAGTACGCCAGTGACCTCATCGCCGACGGGCAGGGGGCGCTCGGCTACCTGCTGAAGGACCGGGTCGCCGACGTGCGGGACTTCCTCGACGCGCTCGTCCGCATCGCCGGCGGGGCGACGGTGCTCGACCCCGAGGTCGTGGGGCAGCTGCTGGCGCGGCGTCGCCGCGACGAGCGCCTGCAGAGCCTCACCGAGCGCGAGCGTTCCGTGCTCGCCCTGATCGCCGAGGGGCGCTCGAACCAGTCGATCGCGCAGGCGCTGTTCGTCTCGGAGGCCAGCGTCGAGAAGTACATCACCGCCATCTTCACCAAGCTGGGCCTCGAGCAGGGCGAGACGGGCAACCGCCGCGTCATCGCCGCCCTCGTCCACCTGGGCCACGACCACACTGGAGCTTCGTCATGACCGTTCAGCCCCCGCTCGACCCCTCCTCACCCGCCCCGCCCCGCCGGCGCGGCGCGGCCCTCGCCGTCTCGATCGCGACCATCGTCGTGGGCGGATGCGTGCTCCTCGGCGCGGTCGTCGGCACGGGCGTGTCTGCGGCGGCGACCTTCCGCGACAGCGGCACCGCCGTCGACGCGGGCGAGACCTCGACGAACGGTCTCACCGACCTCGACGTGGAGGTGGCCGGTGGGGCGCTCACCATCGAGTACGGAGACGTCGCCGACGCCCGGCTCGACACGAACGGGCGCGACTCGAGCGGGTGGACGTTCGAGCGCGACGGCGACACGCTGCGGGTGAGCTCGCCCCGGGCGGGACTCGTCGGATGGGCCGGCGACGCCACCTCGGCCACCCTCACCCTGCCCCGCACGTCGGCGACCACCGATCTCGACGCTCGCATGGACGTGGCCGGCGGTGCGCTCGATCTCGACATCGACCTGGCGTCGCTGACCGTGGAACTGGCCGGAGGCACGGTCGATCTGTCGGGCAGCGCGCGCACCCTCGACGTCTCGGTGGCGGGGGGTGCCGCGTCGACGACGCTCACCGGGGTCGACACCGCGACGTTCGAGGTGGCCGGGGGAAACCTGTCGGCCACCCTCGACGGGGTCGCGCCCGCCCGCACCACGGTGAAGGTCACCGCGGGCTCGGCCGACGTCACCCTGCCCGACGACGCGTACGACGTGACGATCGACGGCGGCCTCGGCAACGTCGACAACCGCCTGCGCACCTCACCGTCGGCGACGTCGGTCGTCGACGTCGAGGTCGAGCTGGGGCAGGTGTCCCTGACGTCCTGAACCGCGTGAGTCGCCGGTGTTCGTCGCCCCGCTCGGCTCGCGGGCGACGAATACCGGCGACTCACGCGCGGGTGCGGGCGGGGCGCGAGGCGGCGATGGCGGCCAGCACGAGGACGATCCCGGCGATCTGCGCGACCGCGAGCGACTCGCCGCCGACCATGACGCCGAGCAGCACCCCGGTCACGGGATTGAGCAGTCCGATCAGTCCCACCGTGCCGGCGGGCAGGTGACGCAGGCCCGTGAAGTAGCAGACGAAGGCGAGCGCGGTCGCGACGACGGCGATGCCCGCGTAGGCGGCGATCCCCGCGGCATCCACCCGGGGCGGTGCGCCTTCGACCGCGACGGCCGCCACCGTCAGGGCCAGTCCGCCCGCGATCAGCTGCCACGAGGTGGTCGCGAGCAGCGGCACCTCGTCGCTCCAGCGCGTGGCCAGGATGCCGCCGAGCGAGAACACCAGCAGCGCGGTGGCCGAGATCACCACCCCGAGCGCCGGCACCACTCCGGTGCTCCAGCCCACCACGAGCACGACACCCACGACGCCGAGCAGGGTTCCCGCGGCCCAGCGCAGGGTCGGGCGCTGGCCGAGCAGGGGCCAGGCGAGACCCGCCAGGGTGAGCGGCGAGAGCGCCATCACCGACGAGGCGATCGAGGAGGGCAGCAGCTGCGCGGCGAGGTAGACGAGCACGAAGAACGCGCCGAAGTTGAGCAGCCCCAGCACCGGCGCCTTCCACCACCAGCTGCCGCGCGGCCGGCGGCGGGCGAGGGCCCACAGCAGCAGGCCCGCGGGGAGGGCGCGGAGCGCCGCGCCCCAGAGCGGGGCGTCGGCCGGCAGAAGATGTCGCGTGACCACGTAGGTCGCTCCCCAGGCGATGGGGGCGACCGCGGTGACGGCGACGAGACGCCATTTATCTTCCATGGAAGGCACTATAGCTTCCGCGGAAGATATAGTGGGAGCATGGATGCCGACCACGTCGACCGGATCGTCGAGCAATGGGCCGCCGAACGCCCCGACGTCGACGCCTCACCGATGCAGATCTTCGGGCGCCTCAGCCGCATCACCGATCACCTCGAGGCCGAGCTTCTCGGCGTCTTCCGACGCTTCGGTCTGGGCGAGGGCGAGTT
The DNA here is from genome assembly GCF_001792815.1 of Microbacterium sp. BH-3-3-3. Lineage (NCBI taxonomy): Bacteria > Bacillati > Actinomycetota > Actinomycetes > Micrococcales > Microbacteriaceae > Microbacterium > Microbacterium sp. BH-3-3-3. The sequence goes on from NZ_CP017674.1 coordinate 3,197,029, forward strand.
CGACATCCTGGCTGCCCTGCGCCGCGGCGGCGAGCCCTACGCCTGCGCCCCGGGCGAGCTCGCGCGCCACACGATGGTGACCACCGGCGCGGTGACGAAACGCGTCGATCGGCTCGTGGCATCCGGTCTCGTCTCGCGCAGCGCGAGCGACGGCGACGGTCGCGGTCGCGTGGTCTCGCTCACCGCCGAGGGCCGCCGGGTGATCGACGAGGCCGTGGTCGCGCACGCGGCGAACGAGCAGCGCCTGCTCGCGTCGTTGACTCCCGCCCAGCGCCGCGCCCTGGAGTCGCTGCTGCGCGAGTGGGGGAGCGCTCTGGGCGTCTGAGCCCCCGGTCCCTCCCGCGCCGCGGGCCGGGCCGGGTCGGGTCGGCGGGGACTAGGACTTCAGGGCTTTGGCGATGCGCTGGGGCGACACGGGCTCGGCCGTGCCGAGGCGCTGGGCGAAGAGACTCACGCGCAGCTCCTCGAGCAGCCAGCGGGTCTGAACGAGGTTCGCCGGCGCGTCCGCCGGGAGGGGCATGGCACCCCCCGCCTCGACGAAGCCGGCGGCGGTCCGCTCGTACTCGGTCATGCGCTGGCGGTCGCGGCCGGGGTTGTCCGACAGGGTCTTCACCCGGTCGAGAGCACCCGCGAGGTAGCGCGGGTAGTGCTGCAGCCGGGGCAGGCCCGCGCGCGAGAGGAACCCCGAGAACAGCAGGCCCTTCAGCTGCCCCCGCACGTCGTTGAGGGCTCCGAGCAGGGTGATGGACGCGGCATCCTTCATCGCCCGCTCCACCTCGCGCTGGCCGAGCAGGATCTTCGCTGCGAGCGAGACCGTCTGGAACGTACGGTCCACCGACGCCGCCGAGAACGCGTCGCGCACCCGCTCGAAGTCGGCCCGGGTGCGCACCAGGCCCGAGGGGGTCTCGCGCCGCAGGATGTCGTCGGCCAGGGCCACGCGCGCATCCTCGATCAACGCTTTCGCGTTCTGGTACGGGGATGCCGCGAGCGCGAGCTTCTCGTTCGCGGTGAGGTGATCGAGAACGTACGTCGCGGGGGAGGGCACGGCGAGCAGCATCAACCGGCGGATGCCGGCGCGGGTGTTCCGCGCGGCGTCCTCGGGGGTCGCCTCGACGCGGAGCGCCACGCTGTCGCCCTCGTCGACGAGAGCCGGGTAGCCGCGCACGACGCCGCCGGCGACCGGGGTGTCGACGACCTCGGTCAGCTCGTCGAGGTCCCAGGTCGTGAGCTTCGCGCGCGAGGCGAACGCGGGCGAGGCCTCGGCGACGCGTGCCGACGCGCGGGTCGAAGGGCGCGCGATGGTCGACTCGACGCTCGAGCGAGCCTTGTCGGCCAGGCGGCGCTGCAGGGCGCCGAGGTCCCGGTCGCTGCCGATCGCGCGGCCGCGGGTGTCGACCGCGCGGAACGACACCATCAGGTGACCGGGGACGCGCTCGAGCTCGAAATCGGCGGCGCTCACGCGCTGGTTGGCGACGCGCTGCACAAGGGCGGCGAGCGAGTCGACGAGCGTGGTGCGGGGCAGGCCGTTGGCCTGCTCGGGCCCCTTCTCCGCCAGCTCGGCGCTGAACTTCTCGGCCCAGTCGGCGGCGGGCACGACGTTGCGGCGGATGGTCTTGGGCAGGGCGCGCAGCAGCGCCGTGACGAGCTCGTCGCGCATGCCCGGCACCTGCCAGTCGAAGCCGTCGGGCCGTAGCTGCGCGAGCAACGGCAGGGGGACGACGACCGTCACGCCGTCGTCGGGGGCGCCGGGTTCGAAACGGTAGGCGAGGTTCAGCGTCTGGTCGCCCTGCTGCCACCGGGCGGGGAAGGCCCGGTCATCGCCCTGCGCGCGGTCGCCGGTGAGGTCGGATTCGCGAAGGTCGAGCAGGTGCGGCGTGCGGTTGGAGGCGTCTTTCCACCAGGCCTCGAACGAGCGCACGTCGCTGACGTCGGCGGGGATCCGCGAGTTGTAGAACGCGAAGACCGCTTCGTCGCCGATGAGGATGTCGCGGCGGCGCTCGCGCTCCTCGATCTTCTCGAGCAGGCGGCGTTGTTCCTGGTTGCGACGCAGGAACGCGGTGAGCCGCTTATCGAGCACCGAGGGGTCCCACTCGCCCTCGACCAGGGCGTGCCGCACGAACATCTCGCGCGCGAGCGGACGATCGAAGCGCGCGAGCTGCACCCGGCGCCGGCCGACGAGCTCGACCCCGAAGAGCGTCACCTTCTCGTAGGCCGCGGCGGCCCCGGCATCCTTCGACCAGTGCGGCTCGCTCAGCGACCGCTTCACCAGGTCGGGGGCGAGGTCCTCCGCCCACGCCGGGTCGACGGCGGCGACCGTGCGCGCGAACAGCCGCGAGGTCTCGACGAGCTCGGCGGCCATGACCGCCGACGGACGCCGCTTCTTCAGCCCGGAGCCCGGGAAGATCGCGAATCGCGCACCGCGCGCGCCGATGTATTCGCCCTTGGTGGGGCGGGTCTCTCCCGGTGCCTTGCGATCCTTGGCCTGCGCGACGGTGCGCGGATCCAGGATGCCGAGGTGCGACAGCAGTCCCGAGAGGATGGCGCGGTGGATGGCATCGCCGGCGGCGTGGCCCTCGGGGGCGGAGACGTCGAGCTGGGGGCCGCGTTGCGAACCTCGTCCCGATTCGTGCGAGCCGTGTCCCGAATCATGCGGCCTGGAGGGGTCTGAGACGGCCGAAAGTGGGACGGGGTTCCGCCCGCCGCGCCCGCGCCCGCCCTCACCGCCGCGCCCGCCGTCGCCGGAGCCGCGCTCGCCGCCCAGCGATCGCAGCTGCCGGTGAACGTCGACCCACTCCCGCACGCGCACGTAGTTGAGGTGCTCGCTGCGGCAGAGGCGTCGGAAGGCGCTCGAGCCGAGCTCGGCCTGCTTCTCCTGCAGGTACTCCCACAGGTTCAGCAGCGAGAGGAAGTCGCTGGTGGGGTCGGTGAAACGTGCGTGGAACCGGTCGGCCTCGTCGCGGCGCTCCTCGGGGCGCTCGCGCACGTCTTGGATCGACATGCCCGACACGATCGCCAGCACCTCGGACTGCACGTCGTTGCGGCGCGCCTCGATGAGCATGCGGGCGAAGCGGGGATCGATCGGCAGGCGCGAGATCTCGCGGCCGATCTCGGTCAGACGGGGCGTTCCCGACTCCCCGCGGGCGGGCAGCTTCACCGCGCCGAGCTCGACGAGCAGGTCGAACGCCGCCTTGACTCCGCGCGAATCGGGCGGGGTCAGGAACGGGAAGGCCTGGATGTCGCCGAAACCGAGCGAGAGCATCTGCAGGATGACGGATGCGAGGGAGGTGCGCAGGATCTCGGGTTCGGTGTACTCCGGACGCCGGGTGAAGTCCTCTTCGGAATACAGGCGGATCGCGATGCCCGGCGAGGTGCGTCCCGCGCGGCCCGAGCGCTGCTGCGCCGAGGCCTGCGAGACGGCCTCGATCGGCAGACGCTGGATCTTCGAGCGGTTGCTGTAGCGCGAGATGCGCGCGGTGCCGGTGTCGACGACGTACCGGATGCCGGGAACGGTGAGGCTCGTCTCGGCGACGTTGGTGGCCAGGATGACGCGGCGGCGCACACCGGCGACGCTCGAACGCTCGAACACGCGGTGCTGTTCGGCGGCGGAGAGGCGTCCGTACAGCGGCAGCACCTCGGTGGGCGCGGCGTCGTTCCGGTACGCCCCGCGGATGGCATCCGCCGCATCGCGGATCTCGGCTTCGCCGGGGAAGAACACGAGCACGTCGCCCGACGACTCCCGGTCGAGTTCGCGCAGGGCCGCCACCACGGCTCCGACCTCGTCGACGTCGTCGTCGTCGCGCCCGGGCTTGGCGGCGGGCCGGGCCGAACTCCTGACTTTCTGCGGGCCGGACGCCTGGCGGCGGCGGGATGACGCGGCGTCCGTGCCGTCGGCATCCCCATCCTCAGGAGTTTCGCCCGCACCCTCGACGATCTCGGCCCCACCGGCCGGTCGATAGCGGATCTCGACCGGATACGTGCGGCCCGACACTTCGATCACCGGCGCGAGAACCGGATCGCCGCCGGGCTCGGCCGGGGGAGCGGCGAAGTGGCGCGCGAAGCTCTCGGGGTCGATGGTGGCCGAGGTGACGATGACCTTGAGGTCGGGGCGCTTCGGCAGGATGCGGCGCAGGTACCCGAGCAGGAAGTCGATGTTCAGCGAGCGTTCGTGCGCCTCGTCGACGATGATCGTGTCGTAGCGGCGCAGAAGGCGATCGCGGTGGATCTCGTTGAGCAGGATGCCGTCGGTCACCAGCGCGACGCGCGTGTCGGCCGACACCTTGTCGGTGAAGCGCACCTTGTACCCGACGGTGGAGCCCAGCGGCACCTGCATCTCTTCGGCGATGCGCTCGGCGATCGTGCGCGCGGCGATGCGGCGGGGCTGCGTGTGCGCGATCGAGGTGCGCCCGAGCTCGAGGCAGATCTTGGGCAGCTGCGTGGTCTTGCCCGAGCCCGTCGCCCCGGCCACGATCACGACCTGGTGGTCGCGGATGGCGCGCGCGATCTCGTCCCGCGCGGCGCTGACGGGCAGCTCGGGCGGGTAGACGATGACGGGTTCGACAGACACAGCCTTCGAGCCTATCGCGGTGTCCGCCGTCGGGTGCCGTGCGCGCCCCCCGATGCGGGCGGAGCGCCGAGACCCGTCAGGGCATCGACGCCTTCTGCGCGAGGATGCGGGAGGCCGCGGCGTCCACCTTGGCCGCGAACGCGCTGTCGGCCTGCGCCCGGGCGAGCACCGCCTCTCGCATCTCGGGGTAGACCGACGAGTCGGCCGACACCAGCAGCAGGTCGATCCCCGCCTCGACCGCGAGGGTCGCCCGGTCGGCCGGCGACCACGCCTGCACCTGCTGGGCGGCCGAGAGGTCGTCGGTCGTCACGACGCCGTCGAACCCCACCGTGTCGCGCAGCACACCCACCACGGTGGGCGAGAAGGCGGCGGGGGCGTTCGGGTCGATCTTGGCGTAGACCGCGGTCGAGAGCATGACCACCGCGGGACCCGCGGGCAGCACGGTCGAGTACACGCCCACGTCGGCGCCGTCGGCGGTGACGAAGTCGTCGGTGACGCCGGCCGTGGTGTCGGTGTTCTCCCCCACGTGACCGAGGCCCGGGAAGTGCTTGAACGTCGGCAGCACGCCGCCGTCGCGCATCCCGTCGGCGAACGCCCCGGCCTTCGCGGCGACGGTGGCGCCGTCGTAGCCGTACTCGCGCGCGAGTTCGCCGATCGGCGGATTGGATGCCGCAGTCTCGGGGCTCGTGACGATGTCGGCGACGGGGGCGAGGTTCATGTTCACGCCCGCCTGCGCGAGCTGCGCGCCCCAGGTCGCCGCGTTCGCCCGCAGCGTGGCGTCGTCCTGCCCGCCCTGGTCGACGGCCGAGGGGATCTCGTCGAACCCCGGGCCCGAGAGCACCTGCACGGTTCCGCCTTCTTGATCGGTGGCGACCCACAGCTCGGGGTCGCCGGCGGCGACGGCCGAGGTGAATCCGCCGACGAGCGCGGCGGTCGCCTGCGTTCCGGCATCCGATCGTCCGTGCAGGAAGATCCCGCCGATGTGATCGTCGGTCACGGCGGCGAGGGTGGTCGGGTCGGCTCCGTCGACCGAGGTGCCGACCATGAACATCTGACCCACCTTGTCTTCCAGGCTGAGAGCCGCCGCCGGGTCGGGCGTGGCTGTCGGCGTCGGTGTGACCGTCGGCGTCGGCGTCGGTGACGGTGATGCCGTCGGACTCGGCGCCGGAGCCGGTGGCGGCACGCAACCGGTCAACGTCAGGGCGGTGAGCACGAGTAGGACCGCGGAGCGCGAGGCGTTCTTCACCCCCCGATCGTCTCGCATCGAGGACGCCCCCGTCTGCTCCGCCCGGGAATCAGCCGTTTCCGACGGAGCACGTGGACTGGTCGGCCTTCGACCCGCTGACGTTGCCCGGCAGCTCGACGACCTCCGGCGCCGGCGTCGCCGCCGTGGCATCCGGTGCCGGCGTCGTCTCGACGGGCGCCGGCTGCGGCTGCGACGGATCGATCTCGACGCCGCCGTTGGCTCCCGCCTCACCGGTGAGGGCGAGGGGAGCGTTCCGGGCGAGGGCGTCCCAGAGCACGGCCGCCGCCGCGTCGTCGGGGATCACGCGGTTGGTGTCGGACGGGTCGTCGACCACGGGGTACTGCACGAAGGTGACGTCGCCGAGGGGCACGTCTTTCAGCGTGTAGCCGAGCTGCGCGAGGCGCAGCGGGTCGGCCAGGCTCTCGCTCGGGGTGATGTTGTCGACGGCCGTGTTGGCCAGGCCGATCAAGGTCGCCGGGTTCGAGAGCACCTCGTCGCTGCGCAGCTTGTTGAGAAGCCGCGAGAGGTACTGCTGCTGGTTGCCGATGCGCGCGAGGTCGCTGCCGTCGCCGATGCCTTTGCGGGTGCGCAGGAACGCCAGGGCGTCGTACCCCTTCACCACGCGCAGCCCGGGCTCCCACGCGATGCCCGCGTCGTAGTCGTCGATGCCGTCGCCGCCGATGCACACCTCGACCCCACCGACGGCGTCGGTGATGTTCACGACGTTGCCGAAGCTGACCTTCGCGGCGAACGGGATCGGCTGGCCCGACAGATCCGACACCGTGTCGGCGACGCAGGTCAGGCCGCCGGCTTCGTACGCGGTGTTGATCGAGGCCTTCCCGACGCCCGACGAGACCGAGCCGTCTTCGCGCGTGCAGTCCGGGATCGCGACCTGCAGGTCGCGGGGGAACGACACCACCGTCACGCGCCGCGGGTTCGTCGAGACGTGCACGAGCAGGTTGACGTCGTTGCGGTTGCCCTCGGCGCCGGGGTCGGTGCAGCGCTCGCCGAAGGCGTCTTTGACCTGGTCGTCGCACTCGTCGGTGCCCACGACCAGGAGCGAGAACGGCTCGTCGTAGGTGCTGAGCGACGGAGCCTGAGAGGGCGCGTCGTTGAGGGGCACCGCGGCGTCCTGAAGCCTCTGCGACAGCGACCATGCCGTGTAGCCGCCCACGACCAGCGCGGCCAGGACGATGACGGCGACCGTGAGGGCGATGATTCTGATCCACCGCCGACGAGGCGATGCCGGGCGGACCCGCGAGCGCTGGGCGGGGGGCGAGCTCTGCATCGGGTCAGTCAACCACGCTGACCCGCGCCCACCTGTGCGCGGCGCGTCGGGGCGACCCCGTGAGAACGGCCCCGCCGGGGGCGAGGCCGCACGCCGTCACGCACGCCGACGGGGCGACCGGTGTCCCGGCCGCCCCGTCGGTGGGGTCCTACTGACCGCCCTCGGTGAGCGTCACCTCGATCGGCGTGTAGTCGCCGTCGACGGTGACCCCCTCGTCCTTCAGCTCCGACAGGGCCGCCTCGATGTACTCGTTGGAGTGCGCCGTGTCGGCGGGCTCGGTGGTGATGAGGTTCAGACCGTCCTGGTTGACGGCCTTCATCGCTCCGGCGACCGTCTTGTCCCACGCTGCGGTGTCGATCATGCCGAAGTCGCCGCCGGTCCAGATGAGCTTGTTGACCTCGTTCATCTGCCACAGCTGGTGGGTAGGGCCCACGGGGAACGCGTCGACGCCCGGCGCGGTCGCGGCGGCGTACGTGATGTCCGCGGCCTCGGTGGGGTTGTCGCGGGCGTACACCCAGCCCTTGACGACGGCCTTGAGGAAGCGCTTCGCGGCGTCGGCGTAGGCGGGGTCGTCGGCCAGTCGCTGCGTGTCGGCCCAGAGGGCATCCTGCAGCATGGCTCCGGCGGTGTCCTCGTACGAGATCACGTCGATGTCGTCCATCGTGTAGAGCTTCCCGGTGGCGGGGTCGACCGTCTCGAGCAGCTGCGCGAGCTCGTTGTAGGTCATCGCCTGGGCGGCATCCACGTCCTTGTCGAGCAGGGCGTTCATCGAGAAGTCCTGCGTCGTGATCTGCACGGTCGAGGCGTCGAGGCCCTTGTCGGCCATCGCGGCGAAGATCTCCCACTCGTTGCCGAAGCCCCACGAGCCGATGCGCTTGCCCTCGAAGTCGTCGACGCTCGTGATGCCCGAGCCCTTCCACGACACCTGGGTGGTTCCCGACTTCTGGAACACCTGCGCGATATCGGTGAGTTCGACCCCCTGGTTCTCCATCGTGCCGAGCACCTTGGGCACCCACGCGACGGCGAAGTCGACATCGCCCGCGACGAGCGCGTCCTGCGGCACGATGTCGCCGCCCGAGGGCAGTACCTCGACGTCGTCGAAGCCCTCCTCCTGGAAGTAGCCCTGGTCGAGGGCGACGTAGTAGCCCGCGAACTGCGCCTGCGGCAGCCACTGCAGCTGCAGCTTCACCGAGGTCAGGGGCGTGAAGTCGCCCTCGGACGCCGCGGGTTCGGAGCCTCCGCCCGAGCAGGCCGACAGTGCGAGGGCCGCGACGGCGACCCCGGCGACCGCGCCGAGGGCGCGACGGGTGCTGTGTCTCATGGATGGTCCTTCCGGTTCGGGTGGAGCGTGTCGTGGTGGTGCAGGCTCTGTGAGGACCGGGATGCCGGTCAGCCGGGCGGGCGCAGCGCGCCGAGGCGTCGCGCGACGACGCGTTCGAGCAGCGCGGTCACGGCGAAGAAGATGAGACCGATCGCGATACCGCCGCCCACGAAGGCCCACGCCAGGGCCGCGCGGCCCGACTTGGCGTAGGTCGCGATGGCGGTGCCGATGCCGTCGGCGGGACCGCCGAAGTATTCGGCGACCAGGGCGGAGATGACGGCGAGCGATGCCGCGACCCGCACGCCCGTGAGCAGGTAGGGCAGTGCGGTGGGGAGGGTCAGACGCAGGAAGGTCTGTGCGCCGGTGGCGGCGGTCGCGCGGAACAGGTCGCGCTGCACGGGCCGGGTCTGGCGCAGGCCCCTCAGCGTGTTCACGAACACCGGCACGAACGCCGCGATCCCGGCCACGGCCTGCCGGCCGAACTGGCTGGAGGCCCCGAACATCGTGTTGAGGATGGGGGTGAGCGCGACGATCGGTACCACCGCGAGGGCCGCGACCAGCGGGGCGGTCATGCCGTCGACCGGTCGCCAGGTCGCGGCGAGGGCGGCGATCAGCACGGCGACGACGGTTCCGGCGAGGAGCCCCACGAGGGCATTGGTGCCGGTGATGCCGGCGGCCTCCCACACCAGGGGGAAGCGCGCGACGAGCTCGGTCGCGACGGCGAACGGGTCGGGCAGCATGCGCGGCGCGCTGCCCGAGGCGACGAACGCGTACCAGGCGAGCAACCCCGCGAGACCCACGACGACGGGGGCGGCCAGGCGCGCCCAGCCCGGCAGGGGAGTGGCGTTCATCGACCACCTCCGGCGGGAAGGGAGGCCACGGCGCGCCGGGTCACGGCATCCGATGCGCTGATCGAGACCCCGGATGCCACGCACGTCCGCGCCATGCTCCGCACCCCGCTCATCGCTCGTTCGCCCGGTGGACGGGGGTGCCGTGCAACGCTTCGCGCACGGCGGTGACGCGGGCGAAGAACTCCGGCGACTCGCGCAGGTCGTCGTCGCGCTCGCGGCCGGGGCGGGTGTCGATGACGTCGGTGATCCGTCCGGGTCGGGGGCTCATGACGACCACGCGGTCCGAGAGGAACACCGCCTCGGGGATGGAGTGCGTCACGAACACCACGGCGGCTCCGGTCTCGGCGGCGATGCGCGCGAGCTCGGACTGCAACCGCTCGCGGGTCATCTCGTCGAGTGCACCGAACGGCTCGTCCATCAGCAGCAGTCGGGGCTGGGCGGCGAGGGAGCGGGCGATCGCGACGCGCTGCTGCATCCCGCCCGAGAGCTGGTCGGGGTAGCGGCCGATGAAGTCGGTGAGTCCGACGAGTTCGGCGAGCTCCGCCACGCGGGCGTCGCGGCGGGCGCGGGGCCACTTGTGCAGGTCGAGGGGAAGAGCGATGTTCGCGGCCACCGTCAGCCACGGCAGCAGCGCCGCCTGCTGGAAGGCGATGCCGTAGTCCTGGTCGAGTCGCGCCTGGCGCGCCGACTTCCCGTACAGCGTCAGCTCGCCGCCGGTCGGACTGTCGAGATCGGCGATGAGTCGCAGCAGCGTCGACTTGCCGCAGCCGGAGGGTCCGATGAGCGAGACGAACTCACCGGCGGCGACGGTGAGGTCGACGCCGGTGAGCGCGGTCACCTCGCCCCCGGCGCTGGGGAACACCTTGCCGACGCCCGCGGCGCGGACGGCGAGGTCGGTGGCGGTCTGGGTGGTCATGCGGTGTCCTCCCCGCGACGGAAGCGGTGTAGTGCGACGCCGACGAGGGCGACGCCGCCGGCTGCGACGAGTCCCATCACGACGGTGCCGAAGGTGGGCGCCCAGGGGGCGGCCGGGTCGGACGAGGCCTGGCCGGCGAGCTGGATGAGCATGCGCCCGATGCCGCCCCGCAGACCGATCGAGACTTCGGCGACGACCGCGCCGACGACCGCCGACGCGGCGGCGAGGCGCAGCGCCGGCAGCAGGTGGGGAACGGCCGCGGGCAGCCGTAGGCGCACGAGCGTCTGCCACCACCCGGCGGAGCTCGCCCGCATGAGGTCGAGGTGCATCGCATCCGGGGCCGAGAGGCCTCGCAACATGCCGACGGCGACGGGGAAGAATGCCAGGTACGACGCGATCAGGGCCACCGAGAGCCACGGCGGCCAGGGAAAACCGGAGCGGTCGACCTGCGTGCCGATGGCGTTGACCACCGGAGCGAAGGCGATGAGCGGCACGATCTGGCTCACGACGATCCAGGGGAGCAGTCCCGCCTCGACGAGACGCCACCGCTGCATCGCCACGCCCAGGAGCGAGCCGACCACGACGCCGATCACCCAGCCGAGGGCGGCGAGGCCCAGCGTCATGCCGGCGGCTCCCGCGACCGACACGATCAGCGGCGGGGTGTCTCCTCCGCTCGTGGGCGCGAACATGCGCACCACCATGTCTCCCACGTGCGGCATGGCGCGATCGTGGCTGCGCGGCAGCAGGATGACGCCCGATCCGGCCGATCCGTCACTTCCGACGGTCACGCCGTCGGCGGGTCCGAGCAGCTTGTAGAGCTCCCACACCGCCACGACCGCGGCGATCCCGAGCACTCCCCAGCCGACGCGGATCGCCGTGGCGCGCCCGCGCGAGGAACGGCCGCCCCGCGGCATCCGCTCCTCGGGGACGACCGCGGTGGTCGTCCCCGGCGCGAGCACCTGGTCGGTCACCGCTTCGCCGTCACCGGGGGAGTGAGCGCCGGAATGACCGTCTCGCCGTAGACGCGCATCGTCTCCTCCTTGTTGTCGTGCTGGAGGTACCCGGCGAACTGCGTCACCCCGAGGGCGCGGAGCTTCTCGAGCTTGGCGATGTGCTCCTCGGCGGTGCCGAGCACGCAGAAGCGCTCCACGATCTCGTCGGGCACGAAGTCGACGTGGTCGTTGTTGCTCTTTCCGTGCGAGTTGTAGTCGTACCCGGTGCGCCCCGCGATGTAGTCGGTCAGCGCGGCGGGCACCGACGAGTCGCCGCCGTACTTCGCCACGATGTCGGCGACGTGGTTGCCGACCATGCCGCCGAACCAGCGGCACTGCTCGATCATGTGCGCGCGGGATTCGGGGGTGTCGTCTCCGATGTACATGGGGGCGGCGACGCAGAACGAGATCTCGTCGGGGTCGCGCCCGGCGTCTTCGGCCGCGCGGCGGACGGTGCGGATCATCCACTCGGCGATGTCGAGGTCGGCCAGCTGCAGGATGAAGCCGTCACCCACCTCGCCGGTCAGCTTCAACGCGAGCGGTCCGTAGGCGGCGACCCACACCTCGAGCTCCGACCCGCGGCTCCAGGGGAACTGCAGCGTCGCGCCGTTGTACTCCACGGCGCGGGAGTTGCCGAGTTCGCGGATGACGTGGATCGACTCCCGGAGGGCCTTCAGCGTGGTGGGCCGACCGTTGGTCACGCGCACGGCGGAGTCGCCGCGGCCGATGCCGCAGATCGTGCGGTTGCCGTACATCTCGTTGAGGGTCGCGAAGGTGGAGGCCGTGACCGTCCAGTCGCGGGTGGCGGGGTTGGTCACGAACGGGCCGACGGTGACCCGGCGGGTGGCGGCGAGGATGGCGGAGTGGATGACGTACGGCTCCTGCCACAGCAGGTGCGAGTCGAAGGTCCACACGTGGCTGAAGCCGTGCGCCTCGGCCAGCTGCGACAGCTGCACCGTGCGGGCCGCGGGGGGATTGGTCTGCAGGACGACACCGAAATCCATGGGGTTCCTCTCAGACCAGGTACTGGCTCAGGCCGCGCTTGACGAATCGCCCGTCGCCGGGGGATCCGAGGTACGCGCCGTCGTCGACGACGACCTTGCCGCGCGAGATGACGGTGTCGACGTGGCCGTCGATCTCGTAGCCCTCCCACGCGGAGTGGTCCATGTTCATGTGATGGGTCTTGCCGACGCCGATCGAGGTGTGACCGGCCGGGTCGTAGACGACGACGTCGGCGTCGGCACCGGGCGCGATGACGCCCTTCTTGCCGTACATGCCGAACATGCGCGCGGGAGTGGTGCTGGTCAGCTCCACCCAGCGCTCGAGGGTGATCTGTCCCGTGACGACGCCCTGGTACATGAGGTCCATCCGGTGCTCGACCGAGCCGATGCCGTTGGGGATCGCGCGGAAGTCGCCCTGGCCGAGCGTCTTCTGGTCCTTCATGCAGAAGGGGCAGTGGTCGGTGGAGACCATCTGGATGTCGTTCGTCCGCAGCGCCTGCCACATGTGGTGCTGGTGGCCCTCGTCCTTCGAACGCAGGGGGGTGGAGCACACCCACTTGGCGCCCTCGAAGTCGCCCCACTGCTCGCTGTTCGCGCCGAGCTGGTCTTCGAGCGACAGGTAGAGGTACTGGGGGCACGTCTCGCCGAAGACGTTCTGGCCGTTGTCGCGCGCCCAGGCGAGCTGCTCCACCGCCTGCTTGGCGCTGACGTGCACGACGTACAGCGGCGCGCCGGTGAGGTGCGACAGCATGATGGCGCGGTGGGTCGCCTCTTCCTCCATCTGCCAGGCGCGGGCGACGCCGTGGAAGTACGGCGAGGTCTTGCCCTTGGCGATGAGTTGCTCGGCGAGCACGTCGATGACGGGACCGTTCTCGGCGTGCATCATCGTGAGCAGTCCGGTGTCGGCGGCGACCTGCATCGCCCGCAGGATCTGGGCGTCGTCGGCGTAGAAGACGCCGGGGTAGGCCATGAACATCTTGAAGCTCGAGATGCCCTCGTCGATCAGGCCCGGCAGTGCGGCGAGAGAGTCGGCATCCACTCCGCCCACGATCTGATGGAAGCCGTAGTCGATCGCGCAGTTGCCGGCGGCGAGTTCGTGCCAGTGCGCCAGGCCGTCCTGCACGCGCTCGCCGGCGCGCTGCACGGCGAAGTCGACGATGGTCGTCGTGCCGCCCCACGCGGCGGCGCGGGTGCCGGTCTCGAACGTGTCGGAGGCGCTCGTACCGCCGAAGGGCAGCTGCATGTGGGTGTGCGCGTCGATCCCGCCGGGGATGACGTACTTGCCGGTGGCGTCGATGACGGCGTCGACGGATGCCGCGAGGTCGTGGCCGAGCAGGGTCGACCCGGGTGACAGCACGGCGGCGATCGTCTCGCCGTCCAGGAGCACGTCGGCGGCGGTGCGCCCGGTCGCCGAGACCACCGTGCCGCCCGTGATCAGGGTGGTGGCCATGTCAGGCCTCCACGATCTCGCCGTAGGTGTCGGGACGACGGTCGCGGTAGAACTGCCAGTCGTCGCGCATCTGCTGAACGAGGTCCATGTCGAGGTCGCGGATGAGCAGCTCTTCGTGCTCGGCCGAGCCGATCGCGCCGACGTGGTTGCCGCGGGGGTCGATCACCTGGCTGCTGCCGTAGAACGACACCGCCTCGTCGCCGTACTCGTTGTCTTCGCGTCCGACGCGGTTGGGCTGCAGCACGAAGTAACCGTTGGCGACCGCGGCGCACGGCCCCTCGACCTCCCACAGGCGGTTCGACAGCCCGGGCTTGGTGGCGTTGGGGTTGAACACCATGTGGGCGCCGTTCAGGCCCAGCTCTCGCCAGCCCTCGGGGAAGTGGCGGTCGTAGCAGATGTACATGCCGACCTTGCCCACGGCGGTCTCGAACACGGGGTAGCCGAGGTTGCCGGGGCGGAAGTAGAACTTCTCCCAGAACTTCTCGAGGTGGGGGATGTGGTTCTTGCGGTAGCTGCCGAGCACAGTGCCGTCGGCGTCGACGAGCACGGAGGTGTTGTAGTACACCCCGGTCTGCGCCTCTTCGTAGATGGGGAGCACGCTGACCAGTCCCAGCTCCTTGGCCAGGGCGGCGAAGCGCTGCACGATCGGCCCGTCGACGGGCTCGGCGTAGCGGTAGTACTTCTGGTCCTGCGTGATGCCGAAGTAGGGACCGTAGAAGAGTTCCTGGAAGCACACGATCTCGGCGCCGCGGGCTGCGGCGTCGCGGGCGAACTGCTCGTGCTTGTCGAGCATCGATTCCTTGTCACCGGTCCACGTGGTCTGCGTGATGGCCGCTCGCACCGTCGTCATGGGTCCTCCTCGGTCTCTGCCCCGCCGGGGAGTGCGAGTGGTCGCATTCGTGCGGGTCGTTCTGTTACTGTCGCGCCTGAACATTTCCCGACGATTTCGTCGGGTGACTTCGTCGTTAATTGGAGCCGCATGCTCTCGCCCCGCGCCCTCGAGTCCCGCTCCGCCGCGGGGCTCGCCGCCGAGATCGCCCGCCTCGTCACCGACGGCACGCTCGGGCCGGGGGAGCGCCTTCCCACCGTCCGGCAGATGGCGGCCGACCTGGGGCTGTCCACCGGAACGGTCGCCGCGGCCTGGCGCGCGCTCGCCCAGGCGGGAGTCGTCACCTCTCGCGGTCGCTCGGGCACCTTCGTGCGCTCCGAGCGTCGCGAGTGGCTGAGTCCACGGGTGCGCGGAATGTCCTCGAGCGAGCGGGCGATGCCACCGACACCCACCCCGAGCGGACTCGGCGGACGGGGCGCGCACGGCATCCGTCTCGATCTGTCGCTCGGCACGCCGGATCCGGCGATGCTCCCCTCGATCGAGCGGGCGCTCTCGCGCGCGCGACCTCGCGCCGACACCGGCCGCTATCACGACCTGCCCGTGCTCCCCGAACTGCACGACGTGCTCGCCGAGGACTGGCCCGTGCGCACGGTCGAGGCGTTGACCGTCGTCGACGGGGCGCTCGACGGCATCTCCCGCACGGTCGAGCAGGTGGTGCGCTTCGGCGACCGGGTCGCGGTGGAGTCACCCGGGTTCCCGTACATCTTCGACCTGGTCGATGCCACCGGCGGCGTCGTGATCCCGCTCGAGAGCGATGCCGACGGCATCCTCCCCGCCTCCCTGGCCCGCGTGCTCGCGCAGCGGCCCTCGACGCTGGTGCTGCAGACCCGGGCGCAGAACCCCACCGGGGTGTCGATGTCGGCGGAGCGGGCGCGACGCCTGGCAGACGTGCTGCTCACCGTTCCCGGAGGACGCGCGGTGACGGTCATCGAAGACGACCACTCCGCTCTCATCGCCACCGCCCCGGCGGTCACCCTCGCGCGGTGGATCCCCGCCCAGGTCGTGCACGTGCGCGGTTTCTCGAAGTCGCACGGCCCCGATCTGCGCATCGCCGCGCTGGGTGGACCCGCTCACATCGTCGAGCGGATCGTGCGCCGTCGCATGCTGGGACCCGGGTGGACGTCGCGGCTGCTGCAGTCGGTGCTGCTCGAACTGCTCATCGACCCGCGCTCCGTCGCGCCGGTCCGCACGGCCCGCCTCATCTACCGCGATCGGCTCGATCGTATGGCCGCGGCCCTGCGACGTCTCGGCATCGACGTGGGCGCACCCGACGGGATCAACCTGTGGCTGCCCGTCCGCGACGAGCGCGCCGCCCTCGTCTACCTCGCCGCAGAGGGCATCGCGGTCGCCGCGGGCGGGCCGTTCCTCGCCGACGCCTCGGCGCAGCAGCGGGTGCGGGTGACGGCGGGATCGGTCACCGAGAACGTGCGGCTCGTCGCCGACGCGCTCGCCCGGGCGGCCTCGGCTCCTCCGCTGTCGTAGGGGCCGTCAACCCCCGGATCCGATGTCGGAGGCGCCTCCTAGGGTGGATGCCATGACCGTTCCCTCTGTGCAGCTCAATGACGGAAACTCCATCCCCCAGCTCGGCTACGGCGTGTTCCTCGTCCCCGCCGACGACGCCGAACGCGCGGTGACCGAGGCCCTCGAGGTCGGCTACCGCCACATCGACACCGCCGCGATCTACAAGAACGAAGAGGGCGTCGGTGCGGCCATCGCGGCCAGCGGCATCCCCCGCGACGAGCTCTTCGTCACCACCAAGCTCTGGAACTCGCGCCACGACGGCGACGACCCGCACTCCGCGATCGACGAGAGCCTGCAGAAGCTGGGACTCGACGCGGTCGACCTGTACCTCGTGCACTGGCCGACCCCGCAGGCCGACAACTACCTCAACGCGTGGCAGAAGCTCATCGAGATCCGCGAGGCGGGCAAGACCCGCTCGATCGGCGTCTCGAACTTCCTGGTGCCGCACCTCGACCGCGTCGTCGCCGAGACCGGTGTCACCCCCGTGGTGAACCAGATCGAGCTGCACCCCGCCCTCAGCCAGCGCGAGATCGCCGCGTGGGGCGCCGAGCACGACATGCACATCGAGTCGTGGGGCCCCCTCGGCCAGGGCAAGTACGACCTGTTCGAGCTGCCCGCGGTCAAGAATGCCGCCGAAGCCCACGGAAAGTCGCCCGCCCAGGCGGTGCTGCGCTGGCACATCCAGCACGGCTTCATCGTGTTCCCCAAGTCGGTGCGCCGCGAGCGCCTCGAAGAGAACTTCGACCTGTTCGACTTCGAGCTCACCGCCGACGAGATGGCCGCGATCGACCAGGTCGACCCGGGCGACGGCTCGGGCCGCGTGGGCTCGCACCCCGACGAGGTGAACTGATCTGAACCGCCTGGCGAACGCCTCGAGCCCGTATCTGCGGGCCCATGCCGACAATCCCGTCTCGTGGTTCCCCTGGGGGCCCGAGGCGTTCGCCGAGGCTGCGCGCCGCGACGTGCCCGTGATGATCTCGATCGGGTACAGCACCTGTCACTGGTGCCACGTCATGGCGCGCGAGTCTTTTCAGGATGCCGAGACCGCTGCCGTCCTCGATGACGGCTTCGTGTCGATCAAGGTCGACCGCGAGGAGCATCCCGACGTCGACGCCGCCTACCTCGACGCCGCCTCTGCCTTCACTCCCCATCTGGGGTGGCCGTTGACGGTGTTCGCCTCTCCCGAGGGGCGCGTCTTCTACGCCGGCACGTACTTCCCTCCCGCTCCCCGCCCCCCGCAGCCGTCGTTCCGCCAGGTGCTCGCCGCGGTGCGCGAAGCGTGGACCCTGCGGCGAGACGAGGTGGATGCCACCGGCTCCTCGCTGCGCGACGCGCTCGCCGCCGCGGCGACCGATGCCGCAGACGCGCCGCCCACGCTCGACCAACTTGCGGCGGCAGCCCGCACCATCGCCGCGCGCGAGGATCGCGAGTACTCCGGCTTCGCAGCGGGCCCCGCGTTCGAGACACCGAAGTTCCCCAACACCCCGGTGCTGCGATTCCTGCAGCACCCCGCGCTCGTCGACGCCGCCCCCGAGGCCGCACCGGTGGCATCCCGTGCCCTGGCGGCGATGCGCGACTCCGAGCTGCACGACACCGTCGACGGCGGCTTCTTCCGCTACGCCACGCGCCGCGACTGGAGCGTGCCCCACTTCGAGCGCATGCTCACCGACAACGCGGGCCTCGTCGAGGTCGCGCTCGCCGCGCGAGACGAGGTCACCGCCACCGACGCCGCGCGCTTCCTGGTCGACGTGCTCCAGCTCCCCTCCGGAGGGATCGCCGCGGCCCAGGACTCCGAGTCGATCATCGACGGCGCGCGCAACGAGGGCGGCTACTACCGCGCGTCCGCCGAAGAGCGGGCGGGGCTGGCTCCGCCGGCGCTGGATGCCAAAGTCGTCACCGGCTGGAACGGCCACGCCATCGCCGCGCTCGCCGCCGCAGGCACCCGCACCGACCCCCGTTTCGTCGAGGCCGCCCGCTGGGCCGCCGACGCCGTGCTCGAGAACAACGTCGCCGACGACGGGACGCTCCGCCGCGCCTCGCTCGACGAGATCCGCTCCGCCGCGCCCGCGACGCTCGAGGACTACGGCGGCTTCGCCCGCGGTCTGCTCGCGCTCGCCCGCGCGACCGGCGAGGTGGCCTACGCCGAGCGGGCCCGGGCGTTGATCGATCTGTGCCTCGGCGACGACGGCATCGCTCCCCCCGGCGGCGGGGATCCCGTGCTGACCGCGCAGGGGATGCAGCCCCGCGGGGTGCCCAGCGACGGAGCCGCTCCCTCGGGCCCCTCCACGTTCGCCGCCGCCGCTCTCGACCTGTGGCGTCTGGGGGCGGGGGAGCGTTATCGCGAAGCCGCCGACACGCTGGTGCGCGTGTCCGCCGACGCGGCTCTCGCCGCACCGCTCGCGCACGGCGCGATCCTCGAGGTGGCCCTCGGACTCGCCGCCGCCCCGCGCCAGGTGGTCGTGGTCGGAGACTCGGATGCCGAGATCGCCGACGCCGCGCGCCGCGTCGCCGCCGACGTGGTGGTCGTCGCGTCGCCGGCACAGGCCCAGGCGTTCGCCGCGGCGGGCTTCGAGCTGTTCGTAGGCAAGAGTGCCCTGGCCGGCGAGGCGACGGCGTACGACTGCCGCGCGTTCACGTGCGCGTTGCCGACGACGGATCCGGCGCGACTGGTCTGAGGCGGGTCCGCCCTCTCCGCGCGTTTCCCCGCTGCGCGCGGCCGGTGCGTTCCGACCCCCGCGCGGTGGTCCGCGGACCGTCCGACGCCGGGTGAGAGCCCGGATGAACAGCGCCCGCGCGGTCCTTCGCCTCCGGGGGCGACTACCGCGGCAACGGGCGGGTATGACCTTCTTCACCCGGGGCGAGCGGCGCGGGCACGCCCGCGGAGGCCGGCGCGGTGGGCGCAGGATCTCGACGGTGCGCCCTGTCCGGCGCCCCCGATCCGGCAGAAGAGGACCCGCCCATGACCACGAACACGCCGCCCCGAGCTCTCATCACCGGAGTGACGGGTCAAGACGGGGGACACCTGACCGAGCTGCTCCTGCAGAAGGGGTACGACGTCTTCGGTCTCGTCCGTGGGCAGCGCAACCCGCGTCGCGACGCGTTCGCGCTCGAGTTCCCCGCCGTCACCCTTATCGAGGGCGACCTCACCGACCTCACGTCCCTCATCCGCGCCGTCGAGGTGAGCCAGCCCGACGAGCTGTACAACCTCGGTGCCGTGAGCCACGTCGGGTACTCCTTCCACAACCCGCTCCTCACCGCCGAGGTCACGGGCAAGGGGGTGCTCCACGTGCTTGAGGCGGTGCGCCTGGCCGGGCGTGCGGGGTCGACGCGCGTCTACCAGGCGTCCACGTCTGAGATGTTCGGCGGTCTCGACTACAACCGCCCCGCGACCGGATACACCGAGCAGTCGACCTTCCACCCCCGGAGCCCCTACGGCGTCGCCAAGCTGTTCGGCCACTGGGCGGCGACGAACTACCGCGAGAGCTACGGGATGTTCGTCTCGTGCGGCATCCTGTTCAACCACGAGGGCGAGCGACGGGGCGTCGAGTTCGTCACCCGCAAGATCACCGACGCCGTCGCGGGCATCGTGACCGGCCGCCAGTCCCACCTCGAACTCGGTGACCTCACGCCGCGGCGCGACTGGGGATACGCGGGCGACTTCGTCGAAGGCATGTGGCGCATGCTGCAGCACGACCAGCCCGATGACTTCGTGCTCGCCACGGGCGAGACCCACTCGATCGAGGACTTCCTCACGCTGGCGTTCGCCGCGGCGGGCATCGATGAGTGGCGCCCCTACGTCGTCCAGAACCCGGCGTTCTTCCGCCCCGCAGAGGTCGATGTGCTGCTCGGCGACCCGGCCAAGGCCGAGAGCGTGCTCAACTGGCGTCGCCGGGTGGACTTTCCCGAGATGACGCGGCGCATGGTCGCGCACGACCTGGCCCTCAGCGCCGCGCCGGTCGCCGCGGGATGAAACGCCTCGTCATCACGGGCGTCGGCGGTTTCGTCGGCGGTCACCTGGCGAGAGCGGCAGCCGAGGCCGGATGGTCGGTGTTCGGTATCGGCCGCACCGAGCGGGCGGCATCCGGGATCGAGCAGGCGCTCGACGGCTACGCGGGGGTCGACCTGCGGCACGAGTGGCCGGCGTCGGCGCCGGTGGGCGCCGCCGTCGTGCACCTGGCCGGCCTTGCCGCCGTCGGTGCGTCGTTCGACCGACCGCAGCAGTACATCGCCGACAACAGCGCGATGACGACCGTGCTCTGCGAGGCGGCGCTGCATTCCGGCGGCGGTGGGCGGATCGTGGCCGTCAGTTCCGGTGCGGTCTACGCGGCCTCCGCCGGCGAGTCGGTGCGCGACGAGTCCTCGCCGGTCGGATTCTCGTCGCCCTACGTCGTCAGCAAGATCCTCGTCGAGAACCAGATCGCGTTCTACCGCGCGCGTGGACTCGACGCGGTGGTGGCGCGACCGTTCAACCACTTCGGTCCCGGGCAGGGTCCCGGCTTCCTGGTGCCCGACCTGGCGCGCCAGGTCACGGCATCCGCCCCCGGTGAGCCGCTCACCGTCGGCAACCTCGACACCCGCCGCGACTACTCCGACGTCCGCGACGTCGCCCGCGCCTATCTCGCTCTCGCCGACGCGCCGGCCCTGACCCATTCGCTGTACAACGTCGCCTCGGGTGTGGCTCGTTCCGGCCGCGACGTCGTCGACGCGATCTGCGCCGCCATGGGGCGCGAGATCCCCCCGCTGCGCATCGATCCCGATCGCATCCGTCCCTCCGACCCGGCGTCGATCCGCGGTGACGCGTCTCGGTTGCGCGCCGAGACCGGGTGGCAACCGCTCCTCGCCTTCGAAACGAGCATCGCTGACGCCGTGGTGAGCCTCGATGCGGCGGGCGCTGCATGGCCGCCGTCCGACGCATCGGCGCTGCGGAGCGCTTGAGCCGGACTGCGTGTCGGCGAGAGCCGGACGCCGTGGGGCCGGCGGCCTCTCTTCGCGCGGCGGGCCGTGCCTGTTTCCGCCGCGGGCGAAGAGCGGGCGAGCGAAGAACGCCGATCTCCCGTCGCGCGGGTGAAGTGCGGTTGTTCAAGCCGCGGAATGACGCGGAAGAAGCGCGAACCTGGCAAAGCCTGATGCCTAACCTCGGCGCAACCTGAGTACTCGGGTGACGTTCACCACCACGTCGGCGGCACCTTCGGGGGTGGGCATGTTCCTCTCTTCACGTCTCTGGCCCGGTTCGATCGTCGCCACGGTGGTGTTGATGGTGGGGACGGCCGTTCCCTTCGACGCTGCGATGGCGGTCTCACGTGTGGTCGTTTCCGAGGCCGCGCCATCGACCGCTGACGCTCCGGCGCTGGCGGCGTCCGACGAGCCCTCACCGCCGCCGGCGCTTCCCGACGGGTCTTTCGCCATTCCGGCCAGTACCGACGTGGCAGACGGCGTCGAACCGGCGGCGGTGCCCGCGATCGAACCGCCGCCCGTGGGCGCTGCCGTAGACGAGTGGGAGCGACGCCATGTCACCATCTCCGGTCTCAGCCCGGTCGATGAGGGCGAGGACACCACGCGGTACGTCAGCGGCACGGGCTCGACCGTCACTCGGGTGTCGTCCACGCCCGAGCGGGCGCGGCAGGACGACGGAACGTGGGTCGATGTGAACACGTCGGCGTCGCGCGACGGCGCGGACTGGACCGTCGACGACCACCCGTTGGCTCCCGTCTTCCGGGGAGGCGCCGACGAAGCCCCCTCGGTGACGGTCTCGCGCGAGGGCCACGACGTCTCGTTCGCTCTCGTCGGCGCGGAGCCCGGCGAGGTCGCCGCCCCGTTCTGGTGGTGGGACGACTGGGAGGAGCTCACCTACCAAGACGTGGCGGGCGGTGCTGACCTGGAGTACCGCGTCGAGCCGGGCGGGGTCAAGGAGTCGATCGTGCTCGATGCAGCTCCCGCGTCTCGGTCGTCGTGGACCTGGCGTATCGATGCCGGTTCGCTCACCCCGGCGCTCGGCGAGGCGGACTCCGTCGTGTTCACCGACGCATCGGGCGCGGAGGTACTGATGATCCCCACCCCGATCGCCACCGACTCGAGTGGCGTCGAGGGCGAGTCGGGCGACGCCGAGGTGGCCCTGGATGTCGCGCTGTGGAAGGCGAGCGACGGGTCGTGGCGGTACACCCTGCGCGCCGACCGCGAGTGGTTGCGCGACCCCGCGCGTGTGTACCCGGTGCGTATCGACCCGACGGTGATGACTCCCAACGGCGCGACCGCGTACAAGTCCGACGGAACCGTGTGGCATGGCGCGCAGATGATCGGCAATACGCGCGAGGGCAACGGGAACCGGTACTGGCGCTCGGTCGTCTCGTACGACTACGGACACCTGCCCGGGCAGTTCATCGTGGCCGCCAACTTGGAGGTGGGATACGACGGTCACGGCACGACGTCGTGGCAGCAGGGATGGGTCCAGCACGCGAGCGGCTTCTCGTACAGCGCGATGGGATCCCACCTCGGTTACTTCAACTTGGCGACCGATGTGGCAGAGGTCGAGGGCGACGGCATCGTGTCCCGGCTCGCGAGCAACCTGCGCATCGGAGACCGCCCGGCGTTCATGATCGGCGGGTGGGAGGGCTCGTCGTACTCGCTGAAGCGTGTGCAGTCCGCCCTGTGGGTGGAGTCGTGGAACTACCCGTCGGTCGGCGGCTGGGGTCCCGCCGACGGGGGTGTCGGCGTATCGCTGACGCCGGTGCTCGGCCTGAACGCGTACAACCCCGGCAACCGCACGCAGCAGTACGCTTTCGAGCTCGCCACCGACCCGGGTATGACGAACCTCGTCGCCGGGCGCGGGTGGGAGGGTGGCACGCAGTATCAGGTGCCCTCTGG
This sequence comes from Microbacterium sp. BH-3-3-3, assembly GCF_001792815.1. Lineage (NCBI taxonomy): Bacteria > Bacillati > Actinomycetota > Actinomycetes > Micrococcales > Microbacteriaceae > Microbacterium > Microbacterium sp. BH-3-3-3. The sequence continues at coordinate 3,219,929 of NZ_CP017674.1, forward strand.
TGTCTTGCGCACGGGCACGACGTACTACTGGCGCGTCTCGGTCGTCGACGATCTCAACGGTCTGTGGGGCCAATCGACGCAACGCCAATCGCCCGTGTACAGCTTCACGACGAGCAACGTGCCGCTTCCGGATGCCGCGACGGCGGCGCCGGGCAGCGCGGTCACCGAGACGCCGACCACGGTGACGACGGTGACCCCGAGCCTGCGCGTCGGAGCCGTCACCGACGCCGACGGGGTCGGCGGCTCGATGAGGTATCAGTTCAAGATCGCGACGGGTCAGGACGCGCGATCGGGAGCCGTGGTGACGTCCGGCTGGATCACGGCCGAGAACGGGATCGCCTCGTGGACAGTCCCGCCAGGAACCCTGCAAGACGGCGGCGTGTACTCGTGGACGGTCACCACCAACGATGGACAGGACACGAACACCGAGAACGGCTGGGTGCGTCGGCTGCGCACCGACCTCCGCCTCGGCGCGTCGGGGCCGTCTCCGTACGACTCCGCCGGCGCGGTGACGACGAACCTCGCCAATGGCAACGTGAACGTCTCGTTCGCGTCCCCGACCGTGCAGACCCTCGGAGGTGCGATGGGGATGTCGTTCACGTACAACTCGCAAGAGGTCCCGGGCGCCAATCGGGGTCTCGTCGGCGAATACTTCGATGCACGTACGGGAGGGGCGCCACCGACAGCACCGAGCGGGTACACCTTCACCGACAAGACGGCGATCATGGTGCGAACCGATCCCGCCGTGTCGTTCCGGTGGGGCCTGGGGGCACCGGCGGAGGCCGTCCCAGCGGATCATTTCTTGGCCCGGTGGACGGGGTTTCTCACGGTGCCGTCGGAGTTGGTGGGGAAGTCTCTTCGCTTCGGAGCCACCCACGACGACGGCGTTCGCGTCACGTACGACGGGCGACGGGTGATCGACCGGTGGGACGGCGGCACCATGACGACGGCGAGCGGGTCGCCGGTCACCGTGGCCGGAGGAGCGAAGCCGATTCAGGTCGAGTACTACGAACAGGTGGGGCTGTCACAGGTCGACCTGTGGGTCGAGTACACGCCCGACGGCGCGTCTTCGCCCATGCGGGTGAACGTCCCGCCCGACTGGTTCACGAAGCGCGTCTCGACTCTTCCGCAGGGGTGGGGCGCCTCGGTGCCGTTGGCGGGTGCCGCCTCGTCGTGGGTTCTGGCGCAGCTCACCGACGCCTCGGTCGTGCTGACCGACGTCACCGGCAAGACGCACACGTACGTCAAGATCGCCGCGGGGGGATACAAGGCTCCCGACGGCGAGTACGGCGTGCTCTCGTTGGACGGCAACGGCTGGGTCGTGCTCACCGACGAAGACGGCACGGTCTATCACTTCACCAAAGAGGGGCGCGTGGCCTCGGCCACGCCGCCCGAAGACGTTCGTAAGGCCGCCGCACCGCAGTCGATCCTCGATGCCAACGGGGTGACCACCGAGGTGGTCGACCCGGTGTCGCAGAGCGGCGATCAGTACACGCGCAAGGTCGTGTTCGGCTATCAGAACGGGGACCGCTCGTCGTGCTCCGAGCGATCGGGTGCGGGATACGCGAAGGCGCCGGTCGACATGCTGTGCCGGATCTCGTATCCCGACGGGTCGCAGTCGCAGCTGTTCTACAACGTGAACGGACAGCTCGCGGCCATCCTCGATCCCGGTGACGAGCTGACGCTGTTCGGATACGACACCGCCGGTGGCTTGCTGAGCCAGATTCGGGATGCCACGGCCAATGACAGCATTCCCGTTCCCGTCGCGGCGGGGGCGAACGATCCCGCATCGACGTCGATCACCTACGACGGCACGCGCGCCACGGGCGTGACCTTGCCGGCGCCGGACGGCGTGACGGTGGCAGAACGCCCGTCGCGCACGTACGCCTACGGTGACGGGCGCACCACGGTGTCGGTCTCGGGTCTGGCCGGTGTCTCGCAGACCGTCGATTTCGACCGGGCGTGGCGGCAGACGGCATCCACGAGCGCGATGGGGGTGTCGACGAGCCAGGAATGGGATGCCGCGAAAGACCTTGTCAGACGGACCACGGATGCCACGGGCCTGGTGTCGACGAAGGTGTACGACCGCACCGATCGGATGGTCGCAACCTACGGCGCGGCGCCCGCGGCATGCTTCCGCACTGATGGGCGTCCGGTCGATCGGCCGGCGGATGCGGCGGGTTGCGGTGTCGTGCCGTCGTCGACCGGAACCGTGTACGACGGCGGGCTGAACGGCCTGCAGGTCGCGTACTACTCGAACACGCGCAAGCTCTCGGGTAAGCCCGACGCGTACGCCCTGGGTGTGGGGCCTGCGGACGGGACGTTCGAGAAGGACTGGGGCGGGGGCTCGCCGATCGCGGGGACGGTCTCTCAGGATAACTTCTCTCTGCGTGCGACCGGCCTGATCACCTTCCCGCAGTCCGGGACGTATCAGCTGCGGACCAGCACCGACGACGGCTCGCGTGTCTGGCTCGACGACGTCCTGATGATCGACCGCTGGGTGGATCAGGGGCCGACGGCCGCCGACAGCGTCGCGTTCACGGTGGGCGAGGGGGACGTGCGCCGCGTGCGGGTGGAGTACTACGAGAACGCGGGCGGCGCGCGCGTCGACCTGCAGTGGAAGCCGCCGGGGGCGGGGTCCTTCCAGGCCGTGCCCGGAAGTCGACTGCGCCCCGACTACGGACTCGTGACCCGCTCGACGGTGGACGATTCCACGTCGGTCGCGGGGGCTGCGGCCCCGTCGATCGTGACCGAGACGACGTATCAAGACCCCATCGTCGGACAGGTGTCGGCCTCCACGGTCGACCCCGGCGGTCTGGCGTTGAAGAGCACTGCGGTGTCCGAGACGGTGAACGGCGCCGGATGGCTGCGTCAGAGATCGAAGGCACTGCCGGCCGCGGCGGCGTCCGGTTCGATCACGGATGCCAAGAGCACCACGCGCGCGTACTACGGCGACGCCGAGCAGCTGTCGGAAGACACGTGCGGCGTTTCCGCGGGCACGCGTCAGTTCGGGATGTTGAAGTCGTCGACCGGGCCCACACCCGCCAGCGGGCCCGCGATCGTGACGTCGTATGTCTATGACGTGATGGGTCGCACCGTCGGTACACGGGTGACGGGGGATGAGGCGTGGTCGTGCACGACGGTCGACGCGCGCGGGCGCACGGTGAAGGAGGTCTCGGTGGGCGGGGAGGGTGTCGCATCCGACACGGTCACGACGGTCTACTCGCCGACTCCCGCGGGAGTCTCGGTCACGGTGACCGGAACCCCCGTGCCCGGCTCGCTCACGTCGGCGACGACGACAACCACCGACCTGCTCGGGCGCGTTGTCGCGTACACCGATGTGTGGGGTGTCGTCACGACGCCTGTCTACGAATCGCTCACCGGCCGCGTGCTGCACGTGACGACGGCCGGTCCCGGCATCGCCTCGTCGACGACGGCCTTCGCCTACGACCGCGACGGTAAGACGCTGACGGTGACGTTCGACGGGCAGGTGTACGCGGCGTCGTCGTTCGACGCGAAGCAACGCCTCGCACAGGTGTCATACCTGGGCGGCTCGGCGCTGGGGGTGTCGTGGGATGACACGCGCGGCACGATCGGGGCGCAGACGTGGTCGTTCCCGTCATCGTCGTCGATCACCGATGAGGTGACGAGGTCGGTCGCGGGTCGGATCGTGCGAGAGAGCATCTCGCAAGGCGGGCAGTCGTTCGAGTCCACCTACGGCTACGACGCGGCGGGACGCCTGGTTTCCGCGAAGATCCCGGGTCATGAGCTGTCGTACGAGTTCGCGTCGTCGGGAGGGTGCGGTCCGAATGCGTCGGCGGGCGCGTCGGGTAACCGCACCAGGTACGTCGATCGGTACACGGCGCCGGGATCGTCGCAGACGGCTGTGATGACGGCGGAGTATTGCTACGACTGGGCTGACCGTGTGTTGTCGAACCCGGTGTGGGGTGCGGGTCCGGGGGCGTCGCAGATCGCTGACGGCTTCAACGCCGACGAGATCACGTACGACCTCCGCGGCAACACGACGCGTCTGTCGAATCTGTTGTTCTCGTACGACGCCGACAACCGTCATGTGGGGACGAGGACGTATGCCGGGTCCACGGTGTCGCTGGTGCGGGATGCGTCGGGTCGGGTGGTGTCGCGGTCGGTGGATCCGACGGGCGATGCGCCGAAGGTGACGACGCGGTTCGTGTACGCGGGTGCGGGGGACAGTCCGTGGGCGGTGGTGTCGGGGGATGCCGCGCCGGTGGTGTTCCTGTCACTGCCGGGCGGGGTGACGGTCGACGTTCCCGGGTCGGGGCCGGCGACGTGGTCGTATCCGTCGCTGCAGGGACACACGGTCACGACCGGCGATGGGTCGTCGGCGTCGGGTGTCGAGCTGTACGACCCGTTCGGCCAGCCCCTCGCCCCGGACACGCTTGCGCTGGGTACGGGGGTGGCGAATGAGTCGGGTGCGGTGAACGGGACGACGGGGTGGCATCAGGGGGCGCAGAAGATCGTCGACACGACGGAGTCGACGCTGATCATCGAGATGGGCGCACGCCTGTATGTACCGGCGTTGGGTCGGTTCTTGCAGGTGGACCCGGTGGAGGGTGGCGTCGATAACGACTACGTCTGGCCGACCGACCCCATCGGCAAGAACGACCTCAGCGGACAGTTCGCAGCGGTCGCCGCCGCGCCGTTGCTGGCGACTGGACCAATCGGATGGATATTGCTGGGGGCGCTCGTCGTCGTCAGCGTTGCCGTCGTCATTTCGGAGGCGCAGCGCGCGGCGTCAGCCGTTCGTGCTGAGCCCCGTGTCGTTCCTGTTCCCGGCGGCCGGTGGTTTAGGCCGGATGCGAAATATTCGGTATATGTGATTAGCAAATCAAATCAGGTTTGGAAGTATGGAATTACAAGCGGTGTTAGTCGAAATACCAGACCATCCTCGCAGCTGGCGCAGTGTGGAAGATCTTGCTCTTACACGTTCCTTCACCAAAACGTGCGGGGGTACTACGCGGCTCGGACGCTCGAGTATGGTTACATTTCGCGATATCGATCTAAGTATGGACATTGTCCTCCGGGGCAGAGATGGAGTTACAAATAATGCTTCAATTTGAGGATTCCGTGCCGCTCGAGCGAGTTGTTAGCATGCAAGGATTCGATGCAAATTTTGTGAACAGTCGGGATGTGTACCAGATTCTTCATTGGGCACCTGGAAGAGTGCGGCGAAAATACACTCTGTCGTTGATCTTTGATGGTCAGCAAGTTGGGCTCGACGAATTACTGCTCGATTTCCGCGCACCCGCGATGTGCGTTGGTCGCGGAACCGTGGCCGTGGGAGTGGACGAATGTGTATCGACGACATTCTCTCGACAGTTCGAGTCGGGTCTGGAGGGCGCTTTCAAGTTTGTCCGGACGACGCGCCGTGGTATTCGCCTCTCAAGGTCAGGTGTTTATTCACCTGGGAGATTTGGGCCATTCTCTCGGAGTCAACAGCTTTATGCCGCAGGCTTGTTACAAGTTCCAATTCTCACGCTATACGGATTCCGTGCCAGATGGGCTGCGGGTTTGTCCACCGTGGAGGAGAGGTATTTCTTGCTCCTCGCAACCACGGCTGAGGAGGCTATCTCTATGGTAGGTGCCAAACTTCTAGATTCATTCGCAGATGTCGAAGTGGAACAAGTTGTTCTAGAGATGGACGACATGAGGCTAACAACGATCGTTGGACAGGTTAGCCTTTTTGATACGTCTCGCGTCTCGCAACTCAACGAGATGGCATTCGTTGAAGCGTTTCGATTAGGTTCGGTAATAAAACGGAATGATCTGTGAAATGGTGTACGACCACTGCGAAGGTTTGGAGCCTCCAACGCATTCAGGGTGTTTTGGTCAGTACACGGTGCCGGGGTAGTCGTAGGCCCGGGTGCTGACAGCATCTTGACGAGAGGGCGGAAAGTGCACCGGTACTTTCGAATTGGCGGAGGGGTGCATCGAGAAAGCGAAGATGTTGCTTTCTCGGGCGGTCGAGATTGATCCACGGTGTAGCTGGCAACTCGCAGATTTTTTTCTCGAGATGAGCGACCTGCAAGCCGCGAAGCATGCTCTCGAGGTGGCGGAGGCGTCTGGGGAGGAGCGCGCCGCTGACCAACTGGCTGAGGTACGCGAGATGATCCGCCGACAATCGATTCCTGGACCGTTGCAATGAAGGAGGCTTCCCGACGAAGCACGGGTTCTTTCCCACGGCATCCCCGTTCACTCCAGCAGATGCCGTAGATACCGTCCCGGCGCGTCCAAGAATCCCCGGTGCAATCGCACCAGCTCCAGGTCTTCCCACGCGCTCTCGCGAATGCCCCACTCGCCGAGCTCGAGGATCGTCGCCCCCGGCAGGGCGGCGAGCACGGGGGAGTGGGTGGCGCAGATGACCTGCGTTCCGCGTGAGCGCATGCGGTCGAGCGACGCCAGCCAGCGCAGCGTCGACGAGAACGACAGGGCCGCCTCGGGCTCGTCGAGGCACGCGAGGCCCGCAACGTAGTGCTCGTGGTCGAGGGCTTCGTCGAGCAGGGCGTTGAACGACTCGCCGTGGCTCATCTCATGCAGGCTCGGCGCCGGGCCGCCCAGTTCTTCGCGCCACGAGTAGTAGCCGTGCATGGTCTCGGCGCGTAAGAAGAAGCCCCAGCGCGGCGCGCGGGGGCTGCGCTCGATACGCAGCCACTCGCCGAGGGCGCTTTCGCTGCGGCGGGTCTCGGTGCCGCCGTTCGTCGAGCCCCCCTCGGCGGGAAGCCCGGCGGCCTCGGCGATGCCCTCGATGAGGGTGGACTTGCCCGAACCGTTCTCGCCGACGAGAAAAGTGACGCCGGGACCGAACTCCCACCCGTCGCCCGCCGCGACCTCGAGAAACTGCGCCACCGCCGGCACGGTCGCCGGCCACGCGGTGTGGTCGACGGGGGCATCGCGGAACAGCTTCACCCGCTGCACCGGCCGCGGGTCGTGCAGCCACTCGTCGCCGCGGCTCACGTCAGATCCAGGTGGGCAGCCAGTTGTGCAGGCGCCAGAACTCGTACGGCACCGGCAGCCCCGCCCACACGGGGTACCAGAACGCCGAGATCCCCACGCACACCACCACGAAGACGAGCACGACACCCTGACCGCCCGCGCGCGACATGCCGCGCGTCCCCTGAGCGATGTCACGCAGGGCGAATGCGAGCGCGAGCACCAGGAACGGCAGCATCGCCACCGTGTAGAACTGGAAGATCGTGCGCTCGGGGTACAGCAGCCACGGCACGTAGGTGGCGGCGAGCCCCGTCAGCACCAGCGCCTGGCGCCAGTCCCGCACGATGACGAACCGCACGAGCAGATACACGGATGCCGCGACCCCGGCCCACCAGATGAGCGGGTTCGCGAGGCTCGAGATCGCCTCGGTGCAGCCGTCCGGCAGGGCGCAGCCGTTCACCCCGAAGTCGTCTTGGTGCCAGTACATCGACGTCGGGCGAACGAGCAACGGCCACTGCCAGGCGGGGCTGGCGTAGCTGTGCGGGGTGACGAGCCCGACGTGGAAGTTGTACATCTCCTGGTGATAGGCCCACAGGTTCTGCAGGGGCTGCGGCACCCACGACCAGAACCCGCTCGCCGACGCGGCGAGGCCGCGCATGTACCCGCCCGAGGTGAACAGCCAGCCCGACCAGCTCGCGAGGTACACGACGGCGGCGACCGGCACGAGCAGCACGAACGAGGCGAGGCCCTGGCGCACGGCATCCATCGGCCACTGCACGACACCCGCGCGGCGGCGCGCGAGCGCGTCGGTGACGACGGCGTAGATCCCGACCCCGGCGAGCACGTACAGGCCCGACCACTTCACGCCGGTCGCGGCTCCCGCTGCGGCGCCCGCGGCGAGCAGCCAGGGGCGGTTCCAGAGGATCGGCCCCCACCGGGGCGGATCGCCCTCGCGCGCCGAGACGAGGCGGGCCAGACGATCGCCGGTGCGCCGGTGATCGAGGGCGACGAACCAGAACGTCAGCACGACGAAGAACGTGAGAAAGATGTCGAGCAGCGCGATGCGGCTCAGCACGATGCCGAGGCCGTCGATGGCGAAGAGACCGGATGCCACGGTCGCCAGCGGAATCGATCGCGTCAGCGTCCGCGCGAACAGGTAGATCAGCAGCACCGTGGCCGTGCCGAAGACCGCGGCCGACAGGCGCCATCCGGTCGCGGAGTCGGGGCCGAGCACCGCCATGCCGGCACCGAGCAGGATGCGTCCGAGCGGGGGGTGCACGACGTAGCTGCCGATGCCGGTGAAGACGTCGGTGTCACCGGCGGCGAAGCTGGCGTCGGCGCCCTCGGGCCACGTCGAGGGGTACCCGAGCACCCACTGGCTCCACGAGTCCTTCACGTAGTAGGTCTCGTCGAACACGAGCTGGTGCGGATTGCCGAGGTCGATCAGACGCAGCACGGCCGCCACGACGGTGACGAGGGCGGGAGCCAGCCATCGCCACACGCGCAGACCCCGGGGATCGAGGAGCATCGCGTCACGCCACCGGTCGAGTCGCGTTCGCTCGATCGGGGCCAGCAGAGGAGGGCCGACGGTGCTCACGGCCCCCAGCCTAAGGTGGAACGGTGATCATCCTCGCGGCGACGCCCATCGGCAACCTGGGTGACGCCTCGCGGCGTCTCATCGAAGCGCTCGAGAACGCCACCGTCGTGGCGGCGGAAGACACGCGCACCACCCAGCGGCTCATGGCCGGCCTCGGCGTCGAGAACCGTCCTCGCCTGATCGCGCTGCACGATCACAACGAGAAGGAGCGCGCCGCCGAACTCGTCGAGCTCGCGCGCGTCGACGACCTCCTCGTGTTGAGCGACGCGGGCATGCCCACCGTCAGCGACCCCGGTTACGGTCTGGTCGCCGCGGCGGCCGCCGCCGGCGTCACGGTCACCGCCCTGCCCGGTCCGAGTGCGGTCGTCACCGCCCTCGCGGTGGCGGGACTCCCCACCGACCGCTTCGCCTTCGAGGGGTTCCCCCGCCGCAAGCCCGGCGACCGGCGTCGCGCCTTCGCGCAGCTGGCGTCGGAGGAACGCACCCTGGTGTTCTTCGAGTCGCCGTCGCGGCTGGCATCCACTCTCGACGACCTCGCCGCCACCTTCGGCGCGGATCGCCCCGCGGCGGTCTGCCGCGAGCTCACCAAGCTGTACGAAGAGGTCAAGCGCGGAACCCTCGCCGAACTCGCCGCCTGGGCGGCCGAGGGCGTGCGCGGAGAGATCGCGATCGTCGTGGGCGGCGCCAGTGCGCGCGAGGTCGCATTCCCGGATGCCGTGACCCAGGTGCTCGAACTCGTGCGCGGCGGCACGCGACTCAAAGAGGCCGCGGCCGAGGTGGCGTCGTTGACCGGCCACTCCTCGCGCGAGCTGTACCAGGCGGGACTGGCCGTCAAACGCTGACGCGTCACGCGGTCGGGCGCGTCGGCGCGCCCCCGTAGAATCCTCAGGTGACTTCCGGCCGATCCTTCTACATCACGACGCCGATCTACTACCCCAGCGATCTGCCCCACATCGGGCACGGGTACACGACCGTCGCCGTCGACACGCTCGCGCGCTGGCACCGCCAGGCGGGCGACGACACCTGGATGCTCACGGGCACCGACGAGCACGGCCAGAAGATGCTGCGCGCGGCCGCCGCCAACGGCGTGACCCCGCAGGAGTGGGTCGACAAGCTCGTCACCGAGTCGTGGTTCCCGCTGCTCGAGACCCTCGACGTCGCCAACGACGACTTCATCCGCACGACGCAGCCCCGCCACGAGGAGCGCGTGCAGCAGTTCGTGCAGGCTCTCTTCGACCGCGGCTACATCTACGCGGGCGAGTACGAGGCCCTGTACTGCGTGGGCTGCGAGGAGTTCAAGCCCGAAGCCGAGATCGTCGACGGGACCGGGCCGTTCGAGGGGCTCAAAGTCTGCGCGATCCACTCCAAGCCGCTCGAGCTGCTGCAAGAGAAGAACTACTTCTTCAAGCTCAGCGAGTTCCAGGACCGCCTGCTCGAGCTGTACAAGACCGAGCCCGACTTCGTGCGCCCCGAGTCGGCGCGCAACGAGGTCGTGTCGTTCGTGCGCAGCGGTCTGAAAGACCTGTCGATCTCGCGCTCGGCCTTCGACTGGGGCATCACGGTTCCGTGGGACCCCTCGCACGTCATCTACGTGTGGGTCGATGCGCTGCTCAACTACGCCACCGCCGTGGGCTACGGCACCGACCCGGTCACCGGAGAGGTCGCCGAGGAGTTCGCCCGCCGCTGGCCCGCGTTCCACGTCGTCGGCAAAGACATCCTGCGCTTCCACGCCGTCATCTGGCCGGCCATGCTCATGGCCGCCGGCCTCGACGTGCCCCGCGGCGTCTTCGCGCACGGCTGGCTGCTCGTCGGCGGCGAGAAGATGTCGAAGTCCAAGCTCACCGGCATCGCGCCCACCGAGATCACCGACGTCTTCGGCTCCGACGCGTACCGCTTCTACTTCCTCTCCGCGATCGCCTTCGGCCAGGACGGCTCCTTCTCGTGGGAAGACCTGTCGGCCCGCTATCAGGCCGAGCTCGCCAACGGCTTCGGCAACCTGGCATCCCGCACCATCGCGATGATCGAGAAGTACTTCGCGGGGATCGTGCCCCCGGCCGGCGAATACGCCGAGGGCGATTTCGCCATTCAGCGGATCGTGGCGGATGCCGCGGCCTCCGCCGACGCGGCCGTGGAGCGGTTCCGCATCGACGAGGCCATCCAGTCGATCTGGACGATCGTCGACGCGCTCAACGGCTACATCACCGAGAACGAGCCGTGGGCCCTGGCGAAAGACGAGACGAAGCGCGAGCGCCTCGGCACCGTGCTGTACACCGCCGCGGAGGGACTGCGCGCCCTCGCGGTGCTGTTGTCGCCCGTCATGCCCGTCGCGACCGACAAGCTGTGGACCGCCCTCGGTGCCGCCGAGAGCCTGGGCGGCGTGCGCGATCAGCCCCTCCGCGAAGCGGGAGCCTGGGGCGTGCTGCGGGCGGGGACGTCGGTCGCCGGCCTGTCGCCGCTGTTCCCGCGCGTCGAGCAGGCGTGACGCCCGTGGCCCCTGAGTCGGTCGAAGGGTCCGCCCCCGCCGGCTCCACGCCCGTCGAGCGCCCGCGCGGAACCATCGACGGCGTCGATCCCAGCCAGTACGTGCGCGAGCGCTCGGTCGACGGGCGCCGCGACGTGAGCTACCCGCCCGCGCCCGAGCCGCTCGGCGTACCCGTCTACGACAACCACACGCACCTCGAGATCGAAGACGGCGACACCGGCCTGTCGCTCGACGAGCAGCTGGAGCGGGCCCTGGCGGTGGGTGTCAACGGCGTCGTGCAGGCCGGCGGCGACATCGACTCGTCGCGGTGGTCGGCGTGGGCGGCGCGCACGCACCCGCGTGTGCTCGCGGCCGTGGCCGTGCACCCCAACGAGGCCCCCGTGTACGAGCGGGCGGGGGAGTTGGATGCCGCGATCGCGGTCATCGACGAGCTCGCCGCCGAGCCGCGCGTGCGGGCGATCGGCGAGACGGGCCTGGACTTCTTCCGCACCGAGGCCGACGGCTTCCCGGCGCAGATGCGGTCGTTCGAGGCGCACATCGAGCTTGCCAAGAAGCACGGCATCGCCATGCAGATCCACGATCGCGATGCCCACGAAGCCGTACTCGAGACGCTGGAGCGCGTCGGCGCTCCCGACAAGACGGTGTTCCACTGCTTCTCGGGCGACGCCGACATGGCGCGCATCGCGGCCGACCGCGGGTACTACCTGTCGTTCGCGGGCAACGTCACGTTCAAGAACGCGCAGAACCTGCGCGACGCGCTGGCCGTCACGCCGCGCCAGCGCATCCTCGTCGAGACCGACGCCCCGTTCCTCACCCCGGCACCGTACCGCGGCCGCCCGAACGCGCCGTACCTCATCCCCGTGACGCTGCGGTTCCTGGCGGCCGAGCTGCGAATCGATGCCGACGAACTCGCCGTGCAGGTCGCCGCGAACACGCTCGAGGTCTACGGGGAGTTCTAGGCCGGCGCCGGGTTCAGCGCTTCTCGTCGTCGAGTCGCGCCTCTTCGGCGCGCTCGAGGCGGTCCTTCTCCTTCTGCGCCGCTTCGCGCTCCTCGCGGATCTCTTCGTGGGACTTCGAGTTGTTCGTCATGGAGGGATCCTGTCAGCTCTTCTGCGTCTTCGGCTTGCGCACGAACAACGTTTCGGTCTGCTCGAGTTCCATGCCCTTGGTCTCGGGGATCTTCCACAGCACGAAGACGAACGACAGCGCCGCGAAGAACGCGTAGGCGCCGTACGTGATCGTGAGCGACCAGTCGGCGAGCTGCGGGAAGGTCCACGACACGAGGAAGTTGGCCAGCCACTGCGCGCCGGCGGCGACGCCGAGGGCCTTGCCGCGGATGCGGCTGGGGAAGATCTCGCCGAGCAGCACCCACACGAGCGGTCCCCACGACGCGCCGAACCCGACGACGAAGAGGTTGGCGGCGACGAGCGCGACCGGACCCCAGGCGCCCGGGAGCGAGACGTCCTGCCCCGAGCCCGTGGCGAACGAGAACGCGAGGGCCATCGTGCCGAGCGAGAGCGCCATCAGCGCCGAGCCCACCAGCAGCAGGGGCTTGCGGCCGACGCGGTCGACGAGCCAGATGGCGATCAGGGTCACGAGCACGTTCGTCACCGAGGTGATCACGCCGATGAGCAGCGAGTTGCTCTCGTCGAAGCCGACCGCCCGCCACAGGCTCGTGGAGTAGTAGAAGATCACGTTGATGCCGACGAACTGCTGGAACACCGACAGGATGATGCCGATCCAGACGATCGGCTGCAGTCCGAGGGCCTTGCCCGCGAGCGACGCGCTCTTGTTGCGGCGGTCGGCCTCGAGGCCGTTGGTGAGCTCGGTGAGGGTCTTCTCGAGGTCGGCCGGGGGAACGAGGCGGGCGAAGACGGCCCGCGCCTCGTCGGTGCGCCCGCGCGCGAGCAGGAAGCGCGGCGACTCGGGCATCGTGAAGGCCAGCAGACCGTAGACCGCTGCCGGCACCACACCGATGAGGAACATCCAACGCCAGGCCTCGAGCCCCCACCAGAGCTGGTTGTCGGCGGTGCCACCGGCGATGCCGACCAGGACGGCGTTGCTGAGCAGGGCGGCGAAGATGCCGAGCGTGATCGCCAGCTGCTGCAACGACGCCAGGCTGCCGCGGATCTGACGCGGGGCCACCTCGGCGATGTAGGCCGGAGCCACCACCGAGGCGATCCCGATGCCGAGCCCGCCGATCACGCGCCAGATGGTGAGGTCGAGCACGCTGAACGTCAGCGCCGACCCGATGGACGACGCGAAGAACAGCACGGCGCCGATCATCATGACCTTCAGACGACCGAAGCGGTCGGAGAGGGCGCCGGCGGCGATCGCGCCCACCGCGCAGCCGATCAACGCGATCGCGACGACGAAGCCGGTGAGGGTCGGAGCCTTCGTGTACTCGGTCTCGATGGACTGCACGGCGCCGTTGATGACGGAGGAGTCGAATCCGAAGAGGAAGCCGCCGACGGCCGCCGCGATCGAGAGCACCACGGCTCGTCGACCGAAGGGGCTGCGCAGGGTGAAAGAATTCGCGGGGATCGACTGGGTCTGACTCACCCGCACACGCTACTCCTGTCACCCGGAGCGCGCAGCGAGGCTGACTACAGTGGAACAATGCCCGTTTCCCTGCTCGGTGCCGCCGAGATCCGCCGGCTCGCCGCCGACCTCGGCGTCACCCCCACCAAGAAGCTCGGGCAGAACTTCGTCGTCGACGCCAACACCGTGCGCAAGATCGTCCACGTCGCCGGGGTCTCGGCATCCGACCGTGTCGTCGAGATCGGTCCCGGGCTCGGTTCGCTCACCCTCGCGATCCTCGAGACCGGTGCCTCGGTCGTGGCCGTCGAGATCGACCACCGCCTCGCCGAGCGTCTTCCCTCCACCGCCGCAGCGCACGACGTGCCCGCCGACCGGTTGACGGTCATCGACGCCGACGCCCTGCGCGTGCAGTCGCTGCCGGGGGAGCCCGAGATCCTGGTGGCGAACCTGCCCTACAACGTCTCGGTGCCGGTGCTGCTGCACTTCCTCGAGACGTTCCCCTACCTGCGCAGCGGCGTCGTCATGGTGCAGGCCGAGGTGGGGGAGCGGCTCGCCGCCCCGCCCGGGTCGAAGGTGTACGGAGCTCCGAGCGTCAAGGCGGCCTGGTACGGCCGGTGGCGGCTCGCCGGCACCGTGTCGCGCCAGGTGTTCTGGCCGGTGCCGAACGTCGACAGCGTGCTGGTCGCGTTCGAGCGCGACGCCGACGTACGCGGCTCCGAGGAGCACCGGCGCCGCACGTTCCAGATCGTGGATGCCGCCTTCCAGCAGCGTCGCAAGATGCTGCGCCAGGCGCTGTCGGCCGTGCTGGGCGGAACCGCGGCCGAGGCATCGGCCCAGCTCGAGAGAGCCGGCGTCGACCCCACGCTGCGGGGCGAGCAGCTCACGGTCGAGGATTACGCCCGCATCGCCGCCCTCTGAGGCGTGGCGGTTCCGCGTCGGGCGGCGGCGCTCGGCGCGGGGCACGGTCGGCCGGGTGGACGCCGATCCGCCCGAGGGGGCGCGGTCGTGCCGCTCTTCTCACGACCGAAATCGAGAGGCATCTGGGCGAATTCGCACCGTGTTCATCACGCGTTCGCGAAACATGCCGGTAACATTTCGAGCCAACCGGGAGCATCACGCCGGTGACGAGGTCGTACCCGACGGCCCGAGAGGAACGAGATGCGTTACGCCGAGTATCCCCGCGCTGAGCGAGTGCTCCTGCACCTGAGCGACACCCACCTGCGTGCGGGAGGAAGCCGGCTCTACGACAGGGTCGACGCCGAGGCGTATCTCGCCCGAGCCGTCGCGTCGATCGAGGCGTCCGGCATCCGGCCGCAGGCGCTCGTCTTCACGGGCGACCTCGCCGACTTCGGTGAGGCCGACGCGTACGACCGCGTCCGCGCGCTCGTCGACCCCCTCGCCGAGCGCCTCGACGCCCGCGTCGTCTGGGTGATGGGCAACCACGACGACCGCGCCACCTTCCGCTCGCACCTGCTGCCCGACGACGGCGCCGACCCCGCGGCGCCCGTCGACCGCGTCGACGAGTTCGACGGACTGCGCATCGTCACGCTCGACACCTCGGTTCCCGGCGCGCACCACGGCGAGGTCAGCGCCGCGCAGCTGGCCTGGCTCGCCGACGTCTTGGCGACACCGGCCCCGCTGGGCACCGTGCTGGCGATGCACCACCCGCCCGTGCCGAGCGTGCTCGACCTCGCCGCCTCGGTCGAACTCCGCGATCAGCGGAGCCTCGCCGACGTGCTGCGCGGCACCGACGTGCGGGCGATCCTCGCCGGTCACCTGCACTACTCCACGTTCGCCACCTTCGCCGGCATCCCGGTGTCGGTCGCCTCGGCCACCTGCTACACGCAGGACCTCATGGTGCCCGCCGGGGGAACCCGGCCGCAGGACGCCGCGCAAGGCTTCAACACCGTGCACATCTACGACGAGACGATCGTGCACTCGGTCGTGCCGCTGGCAGCCACCGAAGCCCTGCAGTACGTCGACGCCGCCGAGTCGCAGCGACGCTTGCACGACGCCGGGATCCTGGTCCCGAGCGCGCGGGAACTCAGCGGACGGGTGTCGCCGCCGACGACGCCGCTGCCGATCCTGCGCTGACCGACGGCTTCTCCCACGGAGCGGCGACCGGGAAGTACCTCTCGAGGCAGGCGCGCAGGGCGGGAACGCGCACCTCTTCGGGGATTTCGGGCACGCTGCCGTCGTTGAGGCAGAACATGTCGGTGTCGCGTCGCGAGACCAGGCGCTCCATCGTGCGCAGCGAGTCGAGCTGCGTGGTCTGCACGTACCGTGTCCGCGGCTGCGTGGTGATGACCGCGCGACCCGTCGCCAGGGCGTAGTGGTGGTACAGGCTGTTGGTCACCGAGATGTCTGTCGCCGAACGGAACCGGCTGGCGGCGGTGCGCGCGTAGTCCTCGGCGAACTCCTGCTCCAGCTCGAAGGCCACCGAGCGGCGCAGTGGCGTCGCGCAGTGCTCGAGGTCGAGCGTGATGACGCGGTTGAAGTGCTCCTTCAGCAGGGCGCGGTTCACCCGCAGGGCGTTGTCGTGTCCGGAGCGGTCGACGTGCGACGGGCCGCTGCCGATGCGGACGCCGCTCTCGACGAACCGGCTCACGCCCCCGCCGCTGAAGAACAGCTCGGGAGTGACCGGACGACCGAAGAACATGTCGTCGTTGCTGTAAAGGAAGTGCTCGGCGAGCCCGGGGATGCGGTGCAGCTGGGCTTCGACGGCGTGGGAGTTGTGCGTGGGGAGCACCGAGGGATCGGCGAAGAACTCCTCGCTGCGCACGATGGTGACCTTGGGGTGGTCGGCGAGCCACTCGGGCGTGGGGGAGTCGGTCGCGATGAAGATGCGACGCACCCACGGGGCGTACATGTGCACACTCCGAAGCGCATACCGAAGCTCGTCGACCTGGCGGTAGCGGGCGGCGTTGTCGTCGCCGTCGCCCACCACGTAGCCCTGCATCCGCGCGGCGCGCTGACGCTGGAACTCGCTCGACGAGCCGTCGACCCACGAGAAGACCATGTCGACGTCGGCGGTGAACTCGTTGGGGTGCGGATCGAACATGCCCGACACCGTCGTCCACGTGCGGCCGTACCGCTCGACCTCGACCAGGTCGAGATCGGCGGCGGCGAAGCGACGTCGGGTCAGGGCGCTCGGGCGGGGCGCTTCGATCGTCGTCTTGCCGAAACGCCACAGCTCCAAGCGGGGAGCCAGTGCCGCGCCGTAGCGGTACGAGCCCTCCGACGAGGTGCGGGGGCGGAAGACGGCGTAGGCCTGGACGGTCCCGGGTGCGGGCACGACGCTGTGCGCCGGAACGGGGTCTTCGCCGCGTGCCTTCAGATACACCGGACCGAGATCGGGATCGCACAGGGCAGCGATCGCGGCGATCGCGTCGGCGGTGTCGACGACGAGCTTGGGGCGACGGTTGGCATCGCGAACGAGCATCACCCGCACGCCCGCGGCCTCGATGGCGGCGGCCGCGGTGAGCAGATCGTCGCGTTCCGCGACCGCGGGAGGGGCGGTGTCGTCGATGACGTGCAGGATGCCGTCGTGCATCCGGATATCGGACCGGGACAGCAGGGCGCGCCAGGGATCGGCGTCGATCGACAGGGGGACCATCGGGCGCATACTGCCTCCTCGGAAGGGGTGGACGGGATTGGGACACCGTATGGTTCCGGCGTTTCGGTCGCGTTTCGGCGACGGCGCCGATCGACACGGGGGGCGCGCTACTGTCGAAGAGTGACTCGAATCGCGCGTTCCGGCCCGGACCTTCCCGTGACCTCGCGTGAGCGACGGCGGGAAGCGGGCCGACGTTCCAGTTTCGCACACGGCGACGCGGCCGGGCGCACGGGTCTGCGGGCGGGGCGATGACCCCCGCGTCGCCCGAATCCGTCCGCGTCCGCGCGCCCGGGAAGATCAACGTCTTCCTCGAGGTCGGCGACGTTCACGACGACGGATATCACGAGCTCGCGACGGCTTTCCAAGCCGTGTCGCTGTACGAGGAGATCGTCGCGACACCGGCCGATGACATCACGCTCGAGGTCGCCGCGCGCGGACCGGTCGACGTCGACGGCGTGCCCACCGACGGACGCAACCTGGCGGTGCGGGCGGCGCGCCTGCTCGCCCAGACGGCGGGGATCGATCGGGGCGTGCACCTCGCGGTGCGAAAGGCCGTCCCCGTCGCCGGAGGAATGGGCGGCGGGTCGGCAGACGCCGCGGCGGCACTGGTGGCCTGCGATGCGCTCTGGGGACTCGGGATGCCGTCGAGTGAACTCGCGCGCCTGGGCGCCCGCCTCGGGGCCGACGTCCCCTTCGCCCTGCTGGGTGGCACGGCGGTGGGAACCGGGCGTGGCGACGAACTGAGTCCCGCTCTCGCGCGCGGTCGATTCGACTGGGTGCTCGTGCCCAACGAGGTCGGAATGTCGACGCCCGTCGTCTACGGCGAACTCGACGCGCATCGCGAGCGCAACGCCGTCGACATCGGGCCCGCACCCCGCGATCCCGCGGTCGACCCCGACGTGCTGCACGCCCTGCGTCAGGGCGACGCCCGCATGCTCGCCGCCACCCTGCGCAACGACCTTCAGGCGCCCGCTCTGCACCTGCGTCCAGACCTGGCGCGCGTGCTGCAACGGGGCGAGAGCTCCGGGGCCCTCGCGGGGATCGTGTCGGGGTCGGGCCCGACGCTGGCCTTTCTCGCCGCCGACGAAGCCTCCGCCCTCGATCTTCAGATCACCCTGAGTGCGGCCGGCCTCGTCGCCCTCCACGTGCACGGTCCGGTCGCCGGAGCCCGCGTCGCCTGACGGGCGGGCACCATACCCGAGCGCGTCACACGGAGCAATCTGACCTCGGCGGGATTTGTGCCTGGGTAGCCTCGACCGAGGTGGATCGCCACCGCTGGGTGCCGTACCCGCGGGGTGCCACGAAGGGGGACCCCATGAAGGCAGTACTCGACGGCGTCGTCATCGCCGAGGCCGACCGTGACGACCTGGCGTCCATCGAAGGCAACTGGTACTTCCCGCCGGCCGCGGTGCGCGAGGGCGCACTCCAGCAGAGCCCCACGGCCTACACCTGCCCGTGGAAGGGTGCGGCCCAGTACTGGACCATCTCGCTCGACGGAGCCGAGCTCACCGACGGAGCGTGGTCGTACCCCGACCTGCGCCCCGGCGCCGTCGACCGCGTCGGCAAGGATTTCGCCGGCTACGTCGCGTTCGACCGCAAGGTCGTGGTCTCCGACTGAGTCGGGCACGCAGATGATCGAATTCTCGACCGTTTCCAAGGTCTTCCCCGACGGCACGCGTGCCGTCGACGAGTTCAGTCTGGTGATCCCCTCGCGCAAGACGACCGTGTTCGTCGGATCGTCGGGGTGCGGCAAGACGACGCTGCTGCGCATGATCAACCGCATGGTCGAGCCCTCGTCGGGCGAGATCGCGATCGACGGCGACGACATCGGCAGCAAGCCCGCGGTGCAGTTGCGCCGCAGCATCGGCTACGTCATGCAGAACTCCGGCCTGCTGCCGCACTTCACGGTCGCCGACAACATCGCGACCGTTCCGGTGCTGCAGGGTCAGAACCGCAAGGCGGCCCGTGCGCGCGCGCTCGAGCTGATGAAGACCGTCGGGCTCGACACCGCGATGGCCGACCGCTACCCGAGTCAGCTCTCCGGCGGTCAGCAGCAGCGCGTGGGCGTCGCCCGCGGGCTCGCCGCCGACCCCAACATCCTGCTGATGGACGAGCCCTTCGGCGCGGTCGACCCGATCGTCCGCGACGAACTGCAGCAGGAGCTGCTGCGCCTGCAGAGCGAGATCGGCAAGACGATCGTCTTCGTCACCCACGACATCGACGAAGCCTTCCTGCTCGGCGACCAGGTCGTGATCCTCGAGAAGGGCGCGAAGATCGCGCAGGTCGGAAGCCCGAGCGAGATCGTCGAGAATCCGGCATCCGACTTCGTCGCGAGCTTCATCGGCGCGGTCAAGGGCAAGCGGGCGCTCCACCTCAAGCAGACGGAGAACGGCACCGTCGTGGTGGATGCCTCGGGACGCACCCAGGGTGCGCTCAGAGACGAGCCGTTGTCGTGACGTGGCTCTGGGGCAACTTCCCCCTGGTCGTCGATCTGACCCTCAACCACATCCGGTTGAGCATCATCCCGATCGTGCTCGGGTTCCTCATCGCGATCCCGCTCGGACGGCTTACCCTCACGGGCCGCTTCGCCCGCGGCACGGTGATCACGGCCATGAGCCTGCTGTACACGATCCCGTCGCTGCCGCTGTTCGTCATTTTGCCCGCGATCCTCGGAACGCGCGTTCTGAGCGACACCAACCTCATCGTGGCGCTGACCATCTACGCCGTCGCGATCATGGTGCGCGCCACCTCCGACGCGTTCTTCTCGGTCTCGGCCGAGACGAAGCAGGCGGCGACCGCGATGGGCTTCTCGGCCTGGCGGCGGTTCTGGCAGGTGGAGTTCCCCCTGGCGGGCCCGGTCATGCTGGCGGGACTGCGCGTCGTATCGGTCTCGACGATCGCCCTGGTCTCGGTGGGCGTGCTCATCGGCTCCGAGAACCTCGGCTACCTGTTCACCAACGGCAAGCAGCGCAACAACCTCGAGGAGGTCGGTGTCGGGATCGTCGCCACCCTGCTCATCGCGTTGCTGTTCGATCTCATCCTCGTCGCCGCGGGCAGGATCCTCATGCCCTGGGCGAGGGTGGACCGTGCCGCCCAGCGGCGCGGCAAGCGCACCGTCGTGGCCGCCCCCATCGCTGCCGGGGGCACTGCGCCCACCGCAGCGGCCGACGAAGTGTCTCCGGGGGGCCGCGCATGAATCTCTTCCTCGACGCGATCGCGTGGATCTTCGCGCCGCAGAACTGGCAGCCCGGCGGAGTGTCGCCCCTGCCCATCCAGGACCGGCTCCTCGAGCACCTGCTGTACACGGTTGTCGCGGTGGTCATCGCCGCGGCGATCGCCCTTCCGCTCGGGTTCTACATCGGGCACACCGGTCGCGGCCGACAGTTCGTCATCGGCTTCACGGGCGCCATGCGCGCGCTGCCGACCCTGGGCGTGCTGTTCTTCCTCACGATGGTGCTGGGCGCCCTGGTGAAGGGGAACTCCGGCATCTTCTGGGGAACGACCATCGCCCTCGTGCTCCTGGCGATCCCCTCGATCCTCGCGGGTGCGTACGCCGGTCTCGAGTCGGTGTCGCGACCGGCCATCGACGCGGCGCGCTCGATCGGCATGACCGAGATGCAGATCCTCACGCGCGTCGAGATTCCGCTGGCCCTGCCGCTGATCATCGGCGGGCTCCGTGCGGGCACGCTGCAGGTGATCGCCACAGCGGTCATCGCGTCGTACGCCGGTCTCGGCGGGCTCGGCCGCATCATCAGCAGCGGCATCGGCCTCAACGATTACGACCGCATCCTCGGCGGAGCCATCCTGGTGACGGCCTTCGCGCTCGTGGTGGATGCGCTGTTCGCGATCGTGCAACGACTCACCCGCGGCCCCGGAGCAGTCTCCGGGGGTCGCGGCAACAGATTCCGTCGACGGGCGTCCCGTCCCGAGACGGTGGTGGAAACACCAACCCAAGAGAGGAATGTCACAGCATGAGCATTTTCAGTAAAGGCCGGGTCGCCTTCGGCGTCATCGCGGTCGGGGCCGTCGTGGCCCTGGCAGGGTGTTCGCAGGCGGATCCCACCGCTCCCGAAACCGGTAATGCCGGAGGGGACTCCAGCACCATCGTCGTCGGCTCGTTCGCGTTCCCCGAGAGCGAGATCCTCGGCGAGATCTACGCCCAGGCTCTGAAGGCCAAGGGCTTCGACGTGCAGACGAAGTTCAACATCGGACCGCGTCAGCAGACGATCCCCGCTCTGCAGGACGGATCGATCAACCTGATCCCCGAGTACAACGGCAACCTGCTGGCGTACTACGACACCGCTTTCACGCAGCGCACGACCGAAGACGTCGACGCCGCGCTGACGGATGCCGTGTCCAAGGACGACCTGACCGTCTACGCCTCCGCCGCCGCGGAGGACAAGGACGCCTACGTCGTGACCCAGTCGTACGCGCAGGCGAACGGCCTCACCTCGATCGGCGACCTCGCCAAGGTCCAGCCCTTCAGCCTGGGCGCCAACCCTCAGTTCGCGGAGCTGGGGTACGGCCTCCCGGGCCTCGCGTCGGTGTACGGCGTCAGCAACGTGACCTTCGTGCCCTACGAGGACTTCGGTGGCCCCGACACCGTCCGCGCCCTCGTCGACAACACGGTGCAGGTCGCCGACATCTACACGACGTCGCCGGCACTGAAGGCCGAGAACCTGCTCGTGCTCGAGGACCCCGAGAACCTCATCGCCGCGCAGAACGTTCTTCCCCTGCTCAGCACGTCGATCGACACGCCGGAGCTGAAGGACGCGCTCGACGCCATCTCGGCCAAGCTCACGACCGACGATCTCATCGATCTGCGCGACCGCGTCGAGGGCAGCGAGCAGGCGTCGGCCAGCACCGCCGCCGCGGACTGGCTCTCGCAGGCCGGTCTCAGCTGAGGCCGCTGACCCCGAACATCGGAGGCCGTCCCCGCTCGGGGGCGGCCTTCGTCGTTCCCTGCGCAGCGCGCGCGAGCCCGCGCACCGCGTAGCCTGGGACGGATATGGCACATCTGCTCGGGGGCGAAGCCCTGCACCTGGAATACCCGACCAAG
The DNA here is from genome assembly GCF_001792815.1 of Microbacterium sp. BH-3-3-3. Lineage (NCBI taxonomy): Bacteria > Bacillati > Actinomycetota > Actinomycetes > Micrococcales > Microbacteriaceae > Microbacterium > Microbacterium sp. BH-3-3-3. The sequence continues at coordinate 3,242,193 of NZ_CP017674.1, forward strand.
GTCGTCTTCGACTCCGTCTCGCTCGGCGTCAACGAGGGCGACCGCATCGGCATCGTCGGTCGCAACGGCGACGGCAAGTCGAGCCTGCTCGGCATGCTCGCCGGCATCCGTGAGCCCGACGGCGGCCGCGTGACGGTGCGCGGCGGTGTGACCGTCGGTGTGCTCGATCAGCAGGACACCCTCGACGACGACGAGACCATCGGCCACGCGGTCGTCGGCGATCGCGCCGAGCACGAGTGGGCGGGCGATGCGCGCACGCGCGACGTCATCGCCGGACTCCTGGGCGACCTGCCGTGGGACGCGCGCCTCGGCGACCTCTCGGGCGGGCAGCGCCGTCGCGTGGCACTGGCCCAGCTGCTGTCGGGCGACTGGGACGTGCTCTTCCTCGACGAGCCGACGAACCACCTCGACGTCGAGGCCATCACCTGGCTGGCCGGGCACCTCCGGCGGCGGTGGGCGCCCTCGGCCGGCGGCCTGCTCGTCGTGACGCACGACCGGTGGTTCCTCGACGAGATCTGCACCGCCACCTGGGAGGTGCACGATCGCCTGGTCGAGCCCTTCGAGGGCGGGTACGCGGCCTACATCCTGCAGCGCGTCGAGCGCGACCGCCAGGCCGCGACGATCGAACAGCGTCGGCAGAACCTCGCGCGCAAAGAGCTCGCGTGGCTGCGCCGTGGTGCCCCCGCGCGCACGTCGAAGCCGAAGTTCCGCATCGACGCGGCCAACGAGCTCATCGCCGATGTGCCCGAGATCCGCGACCGCGTCGCGCTGCAGTCCCTCGCCGTCGCGCGCCTCGGCAAAGACGTCGTCGATCTTCTCGATGTCGGCGTGACGTACGGCGACCACACCGTACTGAAAGACATCGAGTGGCGCATCGCACCGGGGGAGCGCACCGGCATCCTGGGCGTCAACGGCGCCGGCAAGTCGACGCTGCTGAACCTGGTGACCGGCTCGCTCGAACCCACGAGCGGACGCGTGAAGCGCGGCAAGACCGTCAAGGTCGCCACCCTCACCCAGCGCCTCGACGAGCTCGATCAGCACATGAACGACCCCGTCCGCGTGGTGATCGCGAATCTGCGCACGACGTACTCGTTCGGTACGGGCTCGAAGGCGAAGGAGCTCACCCCCGGAGAACTCCTCGAGCGCCTCGGCTTCTCGAGCGCCCAGCTCTCGACGCCCGTGAAAGACCTCTCGGGTGGTCAGAAGCGGCGCCTGCAGCTCCTGCTCGTCATCCTCGACCAGCCGAACGTGCTGATCCTCGACGAGCCCACCAACGACCTCGACACCGACATGCTCGCCGCCATGGAAGACCTGCTCGACTCCTGGTCGGGCACGCTCATCGTGGTCTCGCACGACCGCTACTTCCTCGAGCGGGTCACCGATCAGCAGTTCGCGATCCTCGACGCCAAGCTCCGCCACCTTCCCGGGGGCGTGGACGAATACCTGCGGCTGCGCGCGCTCCAGGATGCCGAGCCCTCGCGGTCCGCGGCATCCGGCACCGTGGCGGCGGCTCCGGGGCTGCAGGGCGCCGAGCTGCGCGCCGCGCAGAAGGAGGCCTCGGCCACCGAACGACGCATCGAGAAGCTGCAGCAGCAGATCGACAAGGCGAAGGCTGCTCTGGCCGACCACGACCAGGGCGACTACGTGGGCCTCGGTACGGAGATGCAGCGCATCTCGCAGCTCGAGAGCGAGCGCGACGAGCTCGAGATGACGTGGTTCGAGCTCACCGAAACCATCGGCTGACTCCGGCCACCGGTCCCGCCGCGCGCGGCGGCGCGGGACTCAGTGGATGACGAGCTCGAGCAGCACGATGAAGATGCCGAGGCACGCCGTGGCGAAACCCCCGAGCAGGCGGCCGAGCAGACCCGCGCCTCGGCGCCGGTAGGCGCTGTACCCGAGGAGCGCGAGCACGAGGAACGTGGTCCACCCGCAGAGCTCGGCCGCGTCGCTGACCGAGACGCCGGTGGCGCCGGCCCACACGAGCACGAGCATCGCCGGCACCGACGCGTAGAGCATGCCCGCGCCGTGACGCATGCCCTCGCGCGTGGCGTGACGCAGGCCGTGCGTGGCGTGCTCGGTGAGCGTGTGCGCGAAGACGTGGGCGATGAAGAACACGAACAGCGAACCCGTCGACGTGAGCAGCACCTCCCACACCGATTCGGCGTGGTCATCAGCGATGGTGACGAAGGCGGCGAACACGATCAAGCCGTAGATGGCGGCGGGGGAGCGAAAACGCACGTCGAACCACGCCTTCACGCGCGTCCACGCCGACGGCGCCTCGGCCGGGGCGCTCATGCGTCGAACCCCAGGCTGAGCTTGCGCAGCAGCGTCGCGAGGCGATCGCGGTCGCCGCGCGAGAGTCCCTCGAGCAGCAGGGCCTCGGCATCGACGAGCCGGGTGATCGCGGCATCCACGCGTACGCGTCCGTCTTCGGTCAGGGTCACCAGGATGCTCCGTCCGTCTTGCGGATCGGCCTCGCGGCGCACGAAACGGCGGGCGACGAGTCGGTCGATGCGATTGGTCATGGTGCCGCTCGAGACCAGGGTCTGCTGCAGCAGTTGCTTGGGGCTCAGTTGATACGGCTCGCCGGCACGGCGCAACGCCGACAGCACGTCCCACTCCCACGACTCGATGTCGCTGCGCCGGAACGCCTCTTTGCGTGCGATGTCGAGGTGACGCGACAAGCGGGCGACGCGCGAGAGCACCTCGAGGGGGGAGAAATCGAGGTCGGGGCGCTGATGCATCCACGCATCGACGATGCGGTCGACCTCGTCGCTGTCCCGGCTCACCGTCTCATTATGTCGAGAGCCCGTCGCGGTCGCGTCGCGCCGCCCGTGCGAGACGGCGTCGTCTGGCAGACTTGACCGGTGCCCGCGGGCACGGTCCGCTGTGGTGTAACGGCAGCACGACAGCCTTTGGAGCTGTTAGGTCCAGGTTCGAATCCTGGCGGCGGAGCATGACATCACCGACCGAGCTCGCCGTCGTCGTCCTCGCCGCGGGTCAAGGCACCCGCATGCGGTCGCGCACCCCCAAGGTGCTGCACCCCGTCGGTGGTCGTCCGCTCGTCGGTCACGTGCTCGACACCGCGGCGTCCCTCGACCCGGCGCGCATCGTCGTGGTCGTGCGACACGAGCGGCAGCTGGTCGCCGACACCGTCGCCGAGCTCGCCCCGGGTGTCGTCGTCGTCGATCAAGACGAGGTCCCCGGCACCGGCCGCGCGGTCGAGGCCGCGCTGGAGACGCTCGGCGGGTTCGAGGGCGACGTGCTCGTGCTGAGCGCCGACGTGCCGCTGCTCGAGACCGGAACGCTCACCGAGCTGCTCGCCACTCACCGCACGGGAGGGTCGGCGGTCACCCTCCTGAGCGCTCGCGTCGACCAGCCGTTCGGCTACGGCCGCATCATCCGCGACGACGCCGACGGCGTCCGCCGCATCGTCGAGCAGAAAGACGCCACGGCCGACGAGGCCGCGGTCACCGAGATCAACGTGGGCGTCTACGTCTTCCAGGCAGCGCCCCTGCGCGCGCAGTTGGCGCTCGTGGGGACCGCGAACGCCCAGGGCGAGAAGTACCTCACCGACGTGATCGGGCTCCTCCGCGACGCGCAGCTCGGGGTCGCGGCATCCGTCACCCCCGATGCCTCCGCGGCCCTCGGCGTCAACGACCGTGTGCAGCTGTCGGAGGCGGGGCGCACCCTCAACGCCCGCACCGTGCGCCGGTGGCAGCTCGAGGGCGTCACCGTCGTCGACCCGGCCACGACCTGGATCGACGTCACCGCGACGCTGGCCCCCGACGTCACGATCCTGCCCAACACGCACGTGCGCGGTGCCACCGTGATCGCCTCGGGCGCCACGATCGGACCCGACACCACCCTCGTCGACTGCGAGGTGGGCGAGGACGCCACCATCACGCGCACCGATGGAACGCTCGCGGTCGTCGAAGCGGGAGCCACCGTCGGCCCCTTCGCCTACCTGCGCGCCAACGCGCGCGTCGGCGTGAACGGCAAGGTCGGCACGTTCGTCGAGGTGAAGAACTCCTCCATCGGCGAGGGCAGCAAGGTGCCCCACCTGTCGTACATCGGCGACACCGACATCGGTCGCGGCGTCAACCTCGGCGCGGGAGCGATCACCGCGAACTACGACGATCTCACCAAGCACCGCACCGTGATCGGCGACGAGGTGCACAGCGGCTCGCACAACGTCTTCGTCGCGCCGGTTACGATTGGAGACGGCGCCAAGACGGGCGCCGGCGCCGTCATCCGCAAGGACGTCCCCGCCGGTGCGTTGGCGCTCAGCGTGGCACCCCAGCGCAACATCGAGGGGTGGGTCGAGAAGAACCGACCGGGCACTGCGGCGGCCGACGTGGCCGCGCGGGCCCGGGCTGAACAGGAAGCGGCCGATGGCTCGTAAGAAGAATCGTGTAGATCTCGACCGCGACAACGGCATCGCCCCCGGCCTCGTCGCCAAGACGAAGAAGCGGCTGGTCGTCGCGTCCGGACGCTCGCACCTCGACCTCGCCGCACAGGTCACCCATCACCTGGGCACCGAACTGGCCCCCACCGAGCACCGCACCTTCGCCTCGGGCGAGATCTACACCCGCTTCGAGGTGTCGATCCGCGGGTGCGACGTGTTCGTCATCCAGTCCTTCGGGCCGCCGGTCAACGAGTGGCTCATGGAGCTGCTCATCATGCTCGACGCGCTCAAGCGCGCCTCGGCCAAGCGCATCACGGTCGTCGCTCCGTACTTCCCGTACTCGCGGCAAGACAAGAAGGGCCGCGGCCGTGAGCCGATCAGTGCCCGTCTCGTCGCCGACCTGTTGAAGACGGCCGGCGCCGACCGCATCATGAGCGTCGACCTGCACGCAGCGCAGATCCAGGGCTTCTTCGACGGCCCCGTCGACCACCTCTTCGCCAAGCCCGTGCTGCTCGAGCACTTCCAGCACACGCTCACCGGCGAAGACCGCGAGACCCTCACGGTCGTCTCGCCCGACATGGGCCGCGTGCGCGTGGCCGACACCTGGTCCGACAGCCTGGGCGCGCCGCTCGCGATCATCCACAAGCGCCGTGACCCGAAGGTCGCCAACCAGGTCTCGGTGCACGAGATCGTCGGTGACGTGAACGGCCGCACCTGCCTGCTGGTCGACGACATGATCGACACCGGCGGCACGATCCAGAAGGCCGCGCAGGCGCTCAAGGCCGCTGGTGCCCGCAAGGTCATCGTCGCCGCCACCCACGCGATCTTCAGTGACCCGGCCACCGAGCGACTGCAGGATGCCGCGATCGACGAGGTCGTCGTCACCGACACCGTCCCGCTGCCGCCCGAGCGCCGCTTCGACCGGCTCACGGTGCTGCCGATCGCGCCGCTGCTGGCCCGCGCGATCCACGAGGTCTTCGAGGACGGCTCGGTCACGAGCATGTTCGGCGGCGACGCGTAAGCGACCGTTCGACAACCCCCGCCTGCGGTTCGAGGCGGGGGTTTTCGCGTCCTCGTTCACAGCCCGCACAAAGGTGTGAACCGGAACGCCACCAAGGTCGTGTCCCTACCGTGAGAACGAACGCGCCGCGAGGCACGACCGAAGGAGGACCCTCATGATCCGCACCACAGCCGTACCCCGTCCCGTCCGCATCGGCACCGCCCTGCTGGGCGTCGCCGGAATCGTCACCCTCGCCGGATGCTCCGGCGGTACCACCACCACCGACGCCGCGGCCCCCGCCGAGACCAGCGCCGCGAGCGCTGCCCCCAACGCCACCGCGAGCGCTGCCGCTGGCGGCTCGACGGCCGCGGGGACCTACACGGACGGCACGTACGAGGCCACCGGTCAGTACGCCACCCCCGAGAGCGTCGAGACCATCGACGTCACCCTCGTCCTGGCCGGTGACACCGTCACCGACGTCACGGTGACGGGCGACCCGCAGGCGGCCGAATCGCAGCGCTACCAGGGCGAGTTCATCGGCGGGATCAAGGACGAGGTCGTCGGCAAGAAGCTCGACGAGATCTCGGTGAGCAAGGTGGCCGGTTCGTCGCTGACCAGCGGCGGATTCATGAAGGCCGTCGACACCATCAAGACCGAGGCGAAGGCCTGACCCTCGTGTCCACTCCGACCGCGACGGGCTCGACCTGGGTCTTCGACGCGATCGGCACGTCGTGGGCGATCGAGACGGCACACCCCCTGCCCTCGATCGCCCGCGACGCGGTGTCGGCCGTCGTCGAGCGTTTCGACCGGGAGTGGTCGCGATTCCGCGACGACTCGCTGGTGTCGGCCCTCGCCGAGGGCCGGGCGGCATCCGTGCCCGCCCCCGACGACGCGCACGCCATGCTCTCGATGTACGACGAGCTCGACGCCGCGACGGGCGGGGCGGTCAACCCGCTGGTCGGCGACTCGCTGGCCCGTCTGGGCTACGACGCGCGACTCACGCTCGCCCCCCGGGGTGAGCCGCAGCCCGCACCGTCGTGGCGCGACACCCTGACGTGGGGGAGCGATCAGCTCGCCCTGCGCGCACCCGCGACGATCGACGTCGGCGCCCTCGGCAAGGGGCGGCTGGTCGACCTCGTGCACGACACGGTGCGCCGTCACGTCGACGGCGACGTCGTGGTCGACGGGTCGGGAGACCTGGCCGCGAGCGGGGCCCCGATCCGCGTCGCCCTCGAGCACCCCTACGATTCGACGCGCGCGATCGGCGTGGCCACCGTGGTCGACGGCGCGCTGTGCGCCTCGGCGATCAACCGACGCGCGTGGGGAGACGGGCTCCATCACGTCCTCGACGCCCGCACGGGAGCACCGGTGCGCGCGTTCGCGGCGACCTGGGCGCTCGCCGACACCGCGATGCGGGCCGACGCCCTCGCGACGGCACTGTTCTTCGACGGCGGGCCCGAGCTCGCCGCCACCTGGAAGGCGCACTGGGTGCGCATGCGTACCGACGGCCGCGTGGAGTGGTCGCCCGGATTCGACGGAGAGGTCTTCTCGTGACCACCACCCTCACCGCGGGTTCCACCCGCGTGCTCGGCTTGATCGGCCGGGTCTCGATGTACCGGCTCGTGATGTTCTCACTGGGCCTTCTGGCGCTGATCGCGCTCGTGCTGTCGTTCGCCGGCCAGGTCGGTCCGCAGCCGCTCGAGATCGTCGTCAGCGCGGTGGTACTCGCGCTCGCGTGCGCCCTCACCGATCTCGCGGCGCAGAGCCTGCTCCGGATGCCGCGCCGGCTCGAGTCCTCGCTGATCACCGCCGCGATCCTGCTGTTCGTGCTGCGGCCGACGCTGGAGCCGGTCGGCCTCGCCGGTCTCGTGCTCGCGGGTGTCGTGGCATCCGCATCGAAGTACCTGCTCGCCTGGCGCGGTCGCCACATCTTCAACCCGGCCGCCACGGGAGCCGCCGTGCTGACCATCGTCAGCATCTGGGCGCCCGATCTGGGCTCCTCCGCCTGGTGGGTCGGCTCGCCGTGGATGGCGGCCCCCGTTCTCGTGCTGGGCGTGCTGCTGCTGGTGCGCACCGACAAGCTCCCCGTGGTCGTAACCTTCTGGCTCGTGGCCATGACGGTCGCTTTCGTGCGCACGACGGTGCAGTTCCAGTCGGCGGGATTCCCCGTCGATGTGCCGGCCGTGCTGTTGCAGGTCGCGTTCTCGTCGCCGTTCCTGTTCCTGGGGGCCTTCATGCTCTCGGAGCCCCTGACGCTGCCCCCGCGCCGCGCGCAGCAATACGTCGTCGCGGTCGTGGTCGGCGTGCTGGCCGGCTGGCCGCTGGCGGTCGGCGCGATCACGCTCGGTCAGGAGCGCGCCCTGCTGATCGGAAACCTCGTGGCGTTCCTGTTCTGCCTGCGCGCCGCGGTGCGGCTGCGTGTGGAGCGGCGGCGGGACCTCACTCCCACCGTGCGCGAACTGACGTTCCACGCGGCGCGACCCTTCTCGTTCTCGCCCGGGCAGTACCTCGAGCTCGATGTGCCCCACCGTCGCCCCGACGGCCGCGGAACGCGCCGCGAGTTCTCGATCGCCTCGGCCCCCGAAGACCTGCCCGAGGTGCGCATCGCCTTCAAGGACGGTTCGCAGTCGTCGTACAAGAAGGCCCTCGCCGCGGTCGAGCCCGGCGGAACGCTCGCGGTGACCGGCGTGTGGGGCGACTTCGTGCTCCCCGCGCGCCCCACGGCGCCCGTGCTGATGGTGGCGGCCGGCATCGGCGTGACCCCGTTCGTGTCGCAGTTGCGGCACCTCGCCGCCACGGGTCAGCGTCGCGACGCGGTGCTCGCCTATGTCGTGTCGGGGTCGGACGAGCTCGCGTTCCGCGACGACATCGTCGCCAGTGGCATCCCGGTCGTGGTGTTCTCGCCCGACGAGCCGGTCGATCTGCCGGCCGGGTGGGTCTGGGCGGGACCCGATCGGGTGGATGCCGAGGGGCTCCTGCGCGCCGTTCCCGACCTCGCGCAGCGTGCGGCCTACGTGTCGGGCCCGCCGCGATTGATCGCGGCTCTCGCACCCGCCCTGGGGAAGGCGAAGTCGCTCACGACCGACGCGTTCGCGGGGTACTGAGCGGCCGAGATGGTGTATGCGGCGGCGGGCGGCGGGGGATCGACCCGGCCGTCCGCCGGGCTCGGTCTACAGTGAACGCGTGCCCACTCCCGACTTCGTCCTCGAGCTGCGCCGCCACGTCGGCACCATGCCCCTACCGCTCGTCGGCGTCACCGCGGTGATCGTCCGCGGCGACGACGTCTTGCTCGGTCGCCGCAGCGACTCGGGCCGGCTCACCCCGATCACCGGCATCGTCGACCCGGGCGAGGAGCCGGCCGACGCCGCGGCGCGCGAGGCCGAAGAAGAGGCCGGCGTGCGCATCGACGTCGACCGACTGGTCTGGGTTCACCAGATCCCGCGCGTGACGTACGACAACGGCGATCAGAGCGACTACCTCGACCTGGTCTTCGCCTGCACGTGGCGCTCGGGCGAGCCGGTGCCGGTCGACGGCGAGATGACCGAGGTCGGTTGGTTCGCCCTCGACGAGGTCGACGCCCTCCTCGACGCCGAGATGGCCGGGCGCGTGCGCGCCGCCCGCCAGACCGGCCCCGCGCGTTTCGAGCGCCGCGCCGACTGAGCGCGTCGGCTCACACGGGGTCGGCGGGCTTCGCGGGCAGGCGCACCTCGAAGGTCGTGTCGCCGGGCGTGCTCCGCACGCCGATCGTGCCGTTGTGCGCCTCGACGATCGCGCGGGCGATCGAGAGCCCCAGACCCGTTCCGCCGGTCTTGCGGTCGCGGGAGCGATCGCCGCGGGCGAAGCGCTCGAACAACTGCGCAGCGACCGAGGGATCGATCCCGGGGCCGTCGTCGTGCACGCGCAGCACGGCTTCGTCGCCCTCGTGGGCGACCGAGACGGCCACCACGGTGCCCGCCGGCGTGTGCGTGCGGGCGTTGGCGAGGAGGTTCGCGACGACCTGATGCAGACGCGAGGAGTCGCCGGCGAGCTCGACCGGTTGGTCGGGCACGTCGATGGTCCAGGCGTGGTCGGGTCCGGCGGGACGCGCGTCGCCGACGGCCTCCACCGCGAGGCGGGTGAGGTCGACCGACCCGTAGACGAGCTCCTGGCCCTCGTCGAGGCGCGCCAGCAGCAGCAGGTCTTCGACGAGCGTCGTCATGCGCAGCGACTGCGCCTGGATGCGTTCGAGCGACTGCTCGGTGGTCTCGACGGCCAGCTCGATGCGTTGGCGGCTCTCGTCGTCGTGCGCTTGGCGCATGGCTCGCAGCGACAACTCCGAGAACCCGCGGATGGATGCGAGGGGCGTGCGCAGTTCGTGACTGGCATCCGCCACGAAGCGGCGCATGAGCTCCTCATTGCGCTGGCGAGCCGTCAGCGAGGCGTCGACGGTGTCGAGGAGGGAGTTGAGGGCGAGGCCGACCTGACCGATCTCGGTGTGCTCGTCGACCTGGTCGGCGGGGACGCGCTCGGTGATCGACACGTCGCCCTGGTCCATGCGCAACGAGGCGACGCGGGTGGCGGTCTCGGCGACGGCGCGCAGGGGCTTGAGCCCCAGACGGATGACGATGGCGATGACGACGGCGAGCAGCAGCAGGCCGCCGGCGGTCACGAGGGCGACGGTGGTGAGGATGGCCCCGATGTAGCCCGTGACGTTGGACAGGGGGAGACCGACGAGGAACGCGACGCCGCCGGGCGAGCTGTAGGAGCGCACGAGGTACTCGCCGAGGTTCGGCAGGTTCACCGTCTGCGCGGCGGGGTCGGTGGAGCGCAGGCTGTCGGCGATCTGCCCGAGGTCGTCGGTGGTCAGGGCCCGCGCGCCGCCGTCGCTGACCACGGCGCCGGTGAGGGCGTTGCGCGAGTTCATCACGAGCAGGGTGCCCGGGTCGCGGGGGCCCGCCTCGAGCACCTCTTCGGCCGTGCTCTGGAATCCGATCTGCGACTGCACCGACGAGGCGGCGTCGGTGACCGAGGCGTCGAGGTTGTAGAAGAGGATCTGGCTGAGGATCGCGCTGGTCGAGATGCCGATCATCACGAGGATGAAGGCCACCATGCCGATGACCGCCGTCATCAGGCGCGCCTGCAGGGTCCAGGGTCGACGGAGGCGCGTGAACCTCTCACCCGCGGTCGCGGCGGGCGGCGCCGGCCGCGGGGGAATGCTCACTGGGGGGCTTTGATCATGTAGCCGACGCCGCGCACCGTGTGGATGAGCGGCTCGTGGCCGGCGTCGATCTTCTTGCGCAGGTACGAGATGTACAGCTCGACGACGCTGGAGCGTCCGCCGAAGTCGTAGTTCCAGACGCGGTCGAGGATCTGCGCCTTCGACACCACGCGCCGCTGGTTGCGCATGAGGAAGCGCAACAGCTCGAACTCGGTCGCCGTCAGCTCGATCTCGTGGCCCCCGCGCACGACCTCGTGGCTGTCTTCGTTGAGCGACAGGTCGCCGACGCGCAGGATGGGCTCGGAGTCGCGGGTGAGTGCGGTGCCCGCGCGCCGCATGAGGCCGCGGAGCCGCGCCACGACCTCTTCGAGGCTGAACGGCTTGGTGACGTAGTCGTCGCCGCCCGCGGTGAGACCGGCGACGCGGTCGGCCACCGCGTCCTTCGCGGTGAGGAAGAGCACGGGCACGTCGTTGCCCGAGTGACGCAGTCGCTGCAACACCGCCATGCCGTCGAGGTCGGGCATCATGATGTCGAGCACCATGGCATCCGGTTCGAAATCGCGGGCGGCCGACAGGGCGTCGAAGCCCGACCCGGCGGTGCGCACCTCCCAGCCCTCCATGCGCAGGGCCATCGAGAGCAGATCGGTGAGCATCTGCTCGTCGTCGACGACGAGCACCCGCAGGGCGCTCCCGTCGGGGCGGGTGAAGGCGGGGGCGGGGGCGGTCGCGGTCATGGAACTCATTGTGCTCGCGTATCTATGAGCTTTCTATGGCGTGGGTTATGGGAATCCTGAGAGCCGGGCAGCAGGCGCCTGAGAAGGACCAGCGCGACCACGCCGAGACCGGCCCCGAGGGTGTTCGCGACGACGTCGCGCGCATCGGCGACGCGCGTGGGAAGGAACGCCAGCTGGGTGGTCTCGATCGCGATGCTCAGCAGCAGAGCGATCAGGATGCCGTGCCACCACCGCCCGCCCCAGCCGAGCACGAGCAGTCCCAGGGGGACGAACATCGCCACGTTCGAGGCGGACTCCACCACATCGAACGTGACCCACGCGGTGGGCGGCCACGCCGCCAGCACGCGCAGGACGGCGGTGAGGATGCCGCCCACACTGGCGTCGTAGATCGAGGGGCGCAGCGTCATCCACCAGAGACCGAACGCGTACAACGCCGAAGCGGCGACGAGCAGTGCTCGCCGCCGCTTCGAGAGGGCCCTGATCAGTGGGTGTCCTCGGCTTCGATCTCGGTGCGGTCGCCCGACCAGAGGGTGTGGAACGTGCCCTCCTTGTCGATGCGGCGGTACGTGTGCGCCCCGAAGAAGTCGCGCTGGCCCTGGATGAGGGCGGCGGGCAGACGCTCAGCGCGCAGGCCGTCGTAGTACGCCAGCGACGAGCTGAACGCGGGGGCCGGGATGCCGCTGTCGGCCGACAGCGAGACGATGTGGCGCCACGCGTCCTGCGCGCGGCCCAGGGCCTCGACGAAGTACGGAGCGGTCAGCAGCACGGGCAGCTCGGGGGCGGCGTCGTAGGCCTCGGCGATGCGGTTGAGGAACTGCGCGCGGATGATGCAGCCGCCGCGCCACAGCTTCGACACGGCGCCCAGGTCGATGTTCCAGTCGTACTGGGCGGCACCGGCGCGGATCTCGTCGAAGCCCTGGCTGTACGCCACGATCTTCGAGGCGTACAGCGCCAGGCGCACCTGCTCGATGAACGCGTCGGCGTCGGCGCCCGCGAGCACGTCCGTGCCCGAGGGGCCGGGGAGCTCGCGCGAGACCTCGCGCTGCTCGGGGTGGCTCGACAGCGACCGGGCGAAGGTGGCCTCGGCGATGCCCGAGACGGGGACGCCCAGGTCGAGGGCGGTCTGCACCGTCCAGGCGCCGGTGCCCTTGGCGCCGGCCTGGTCGAGGATCACGTCGACCAGGGGCTTGCCGGTGTCTGCGTCGGTCTGGCGCAGCACCTCGGCGGTGATCTCGATGAGGTACGACTCGAGCTCCCCGCGGTTCCACTCGGCGAACACGTCGGCGATTTCGGCCGGGCTCTTGCCGGTGGCGCGACGGATGAGGTCGTACGCCTCGGCGATGAGCTGCATGTCGGCGTACTCGATGCCGTTGTGCACCATCTTCACGAAGTGGCCCGCGCCGTCGTGGCCGACGTGCGCCACGCACGGCTCGCCCTCGGCGACCGCGGCGATGGACTTCAGGATGGGGCCGAGGGTGGCCCAGGCCTCGTCGGAGCCGCCGGGCATGATCGAGGGGCCGAGCAGCGCGCCCTCTTCTCCGCCCGAGACGCCCATTCCGACGTAGTTGATGCCCGTGTCGCGCACGGCCTTCTCACGGCGGATCGTGTCGGTGAACAGGGCGTTGCCCCCGTCGACGATGATGTCGCCCGGCTCGAACACCTTCACCAGCTCGTCGATGACGAAGTCGGTGGGGCGGCCGGCCTTGACCATGATGATCGCCGTGCGCGGCACCGACAGCGACGCCGCGAAGTCGGCGTACGAGAATGAGGGGACGAATTCGGCCTCGGGGTGCGCCTCGACGAGGTGCTCGGTCTTGTCGGCGCTGCGGTTGAACACCGCGACCGTGTTGCCCTCGCGGCTGGCGAGGTTGCGCGCGAGGTTCGAGCCCATCACGGCCAGGCCCACGACGCCGATGTTGGCGCGGCCGTCGCCCTCGCCCTGGGGGCGGGAGTCGGCCTCGACGGTGGGGCGGTCCACCTCTTCGATGCCGGGCGCACCCTCGTGCACCTGGGCGGCTTCGTGAGGGGCCTGATCCTGGTCGGTCGAAGGTCCGGTCGGGGAGGGGGTCGACGTCATTCGTTGCTCCGTATTCGGGTGCGAGAAAGGGGTGGGCGAGCGCACGCGGGCTGCCGCTGCCACTGTATCGGCTCGACCCGCGTGTCTCTCAGGGGGTGGCGAGGCGGAGCAGGGCGATGGCTTCGTCGACCTGCTCCTGGGGCGTCATGTCGAGGTCGATGCGGATCGCCTGCTCGTCGGCATCCGGGATCTCGAGGGTCTCGAACTGCGACGTCAGCAGCGACGGCGGCATGTAGTGGCCCTGGCGGCGCAGGAGACGTTCGAGCACGAGCTTCGGGTCGCCCATCAGCAGCACGAACGACACCTGCTCGCGCCGCAGCACGTCGCGGTAGCTGCGCTTGAGCGCCGAGCACGTGATGACGCCGGGGCGTCCGGCGGCGATCTGCCCGTCGATCCAGCCGGCGACCCGGTCGAGCCAGGGCCAGCGGTCGTCGTCGTTCAACGCGTGACCGGCCGCCATCTTGGCGACGTTCTCCTGCGGGTGCAGGTCGTCGCCCTCTTGGAAGTCCCAGCCGAGGCGACCGGCGAGCATGCCGGCGACCGTGGACTTGCCGGTTCCGGCGGGTCCCATGAACACGAGGACGGGGGGAGCGGATGCCGACGACGCGGCGGCCCGTTCGGGGTCGACGTGTGCGGCAGAGGTCGGTGTGGAGGTCATGTCGGGGTTCCCTTCGCTCGACTCAGACGAACACGCTGATCACGAGGACGCCGGCCAGGCCCGTGACCGAGATCACGCACTCCAGCACGGTCCATGTTTTCAGGGTCATCGGGATGTCGAGACCGAAGTACTCCTTGATGAGCCAGAATCCGGCGTCGTTGACGTGGCTGAGGAACACCGATCCCGCACCGATCGCCAGCACGAGCAGCGCGGTCATGGGGGCGTCGAGGGTTTCGGTGAGCGGCTGGAGGATGCCGGCGGCGGTGATGGTCGCCACCGTCGCCGAGCCGGTCGCCACGCGGATGACCACGGCGACGAGCCAGGCGAGAAGCAGGACCGACACGCTGGAACCGGCGACGAGGTCGGCGATCACCTTGCCGATACCCGTGTCGACGAGGACCTGCTTGAAGCCTCCACCGGCGCCGACGATGAGGAGGATGCCGGCGATCGGACCGAGAGAGGAGCCGACGACGGTCGTGAGGCGGGCGCGATCGAAGCCGGCGCCGCGGCCGAGGACGACGAAGCCGACGAGCACGGCGAGCAGCAGCGCGATGATCGGCAGGCCCAGGAAGTCGAGGACGACCTTCCACGCGTCGGTCGAGCCCGGCGCGACGATGTCGGCGACGGCCTTCAGCAGCATGAGGAAGACGGGCAGCAGGATGCTGCCGAGGGTGGCGGCGAACGAGGGACGCCGCGCGGGCTCGTCGCCCTTCTCCTCGGCCGAGAGGAAGAGCTCGGGAACGGGCACCGGGGCCCAGCGGGCGGCGAGGGGCGCGAACAGGGGGCCGGCGATGATGACGGCCGGGATGGCCACGATGACGCCGAAGAACAGGGTGAGGCCGAGGTTGGCGCCGAGCGCGTCGATGGCGGCGAGGGGGCCGGGGTGCGGGGGCACCAGACCGTGCATCGCCGACAAGCCGGCGAGGGTGGGGATCGCGATCTTCATCAGGGCGACGCCCGAGCGGCGGGCCACGAGGATGATCACGGGCACCAGCAGCACGAGGCCGACCTCGAAGAACATCGGCAGTCCGATGATCGCGCCGATGAGCCCCATGACCCACGGCAGGCTGCGCGGGGTGGCGCGGGCGACGAGGGTGTCGACGATGCGGTCCGCTCCTCCGGAGTCGGCCAGGAGCTTGCCGTAGATGGCGCCGAGGGCGACGAGGATGCCCACCCCGCCCATGGTGGATCCGAAGCCTCCGGTGAAGCTCGTCACGGTGGTGGGGATCGCCATGCCGGCCACGACACCGGTGGTCAAGGCGCCGATGGTCAGGGCGAGGAAGGGGTGCAGCTTGCCCCACGTGATCAGCACCACGATGAGCGCGACGCCCACGAGGGCGGCGGTGATGAGCTGCCCGGCGGGCGCGGCGGGACCGCTGTCGGCGGCGGCGAGCACGAGCGCGGGGGAGAGGGATGTGATGGCCATGAGCGTCCTTGGTCCGGCGGGCGGCAGCGATGCCGCGGGTCTATTTGTCGTACATAAAAGCACAGGATGACGAATTCTGCACGACAAATATGTCGGTCGGTCCGGATGACGTCTGTCATCATCGGGGGATGACGATGGACCGTCCGCCCGTGCCGACCCTGCACGACGCACTCGTGGACCGTGTTGGTTCGGCGATCGTGCACGGCGAGATCGCCGCGGGGTCCCGCCTGGTCACGGGCGAACTCGCGGAGGGGTCGTCACGCGGAGCCGGACGCGAGGCGGTGCGCGTGCTGCAGTCGCTGGGGCTGGTGCGGGTGCGACGCAAAACCGGTGTCGAGGTGTTGCCGGCGACGGACTGGAACGTCTACGCCCCCGAGATCATCGCCTGGCGTCTCGCCGGACCCGGCCGCGACGCGCAACTGCGCGAACTCGGCGAGCTCCGCGCGGCCATCGAGCCGCTCGCGGCCCACGGGGCGGCGGTCCACGCCGACGACGCGCAGCGTCGGGAGCTCGTCTCCGCCGTCATGGAGATGGCGCGTACCGAGAACCACGCCGACGGCGGGGAGTACCTCGCGGCCGACGTGCGGTTCCACCGGACGCTGCTCTCGGCGTCGGGCAACGCGATGTTCGCCGCGCTGGGCACGGTCGTCGAATCCGTGCTCGTCGGGCGCACGCTGCACGAACTCATGCCGCACGACGCCAACCCGCACGCGGTGCGCTGGCATCAGGACGTGGCGTTCGCCGTGACCGCCGGTCGGGCCGACGAGGCCGCCGACGCGATGCGGTGGATCGTCCGCGAAGCCGACGACGCCATGCGGGGCGCGGCGCGAAAGGACTGAACGGCGTCAGTGCTTCTTGTACGCCGCCGAGCGGCCCAGGGTGAAGAGGGCGCCGACCGTGCCGACCAGGCCGACCGCGGCGATGCCGCCGATGACCCAGAGCACGACGTGAGAGAAGAAGCCGCTGTCCATGATGATCCTCCGGGTCGATTGGCCTCTCGACTCTACCGTCGCGCCCACCGAACCGACGCCGTGCGCCTCTGGGGCTCCGCACCCGGCGGTGCCGCACGCATCGGTGAGGGTGATCGGGGCGGTGGCCGCGGGAGCTCGTCGAGCCCCGAGTGGGCGTCGAGGAGGCCCACCTCCGGGCGGGTCGTGCCGACGGTCGCGCGCTGGTAGACTTCCGGGGAACTTCGGCGAGGGAATGCCGCGCACCGTCAGGTGCACGCGGCATCCGTGATCGACGCGGTGATGCAGGCTTCCGGCTTTCCTCACGCGATCGCGTTCGAGTCGAATCCAGACCACACACGCGCGGACCCGGTCCGCTCACAAGCTGCGGGACACGTACCCGCGAGGAGAACATCATGTCGGAAGACAACAAGGTCGTCGCGGAACTCCGCGAGAACTTCGGCAAGGGCTTCGCCCGTCGCCTCCGCGCCGCGGGCAAGATCCCGGCCGTCATCTACGGTCACGGCACCGAGCCCCAGCACGTCGCGCTGCCCGGCCACCAGGTCGCGCTGCTCATCCGTCGCGCCAACGCGCTGCTCGACCTCGACATCGCCGGCAAGGGCCAGCTCGTCCTCGTCAAGGACGTGCAGAAGGACCCCGTGCGTCAGATCATCGAGCACATCGACCTGATCGTGATCAACAAGGGCGAGAAGGTCCAGGTCGACGTGCCCGTCACGGTCGTCGGCGAGCCCTTCTCCGGCACGGTCGCCAACCTCGAGAACACCACGGTGTCGCTCGAAGTCGAGGCCACTCACATCCCTCAGAACATCGAGGTCTCGGTCGAGGGCGCCGAGGACGGTACGCAGATCACCGCCGCCGACCTGACGCTCCCCGCCGGCGCGGTTCTGGTGACCGAGCCCGACACGCTGATCATCGGCGTCTCGGTCCCCCTCGACACGCTCGCGGCCGACGAAGAGATCGCCGAAGCCGACGCAGAGGTCGCCGAGGAGCAGTCCGAAGAGGCCGAGGGCGACCAGAACTGATCTCCGGCGGGCCGCGTCACGGCCTGCCGACCACGAGGGGGCGCGTTTTCGCGCCCCCTCGTTTTCTCTGTGCGGGGTCCGAGCGCGGACCCGGAAGGATGGATGCCATGGCAGACACCTGGCTGATCGTCGGTCTCGGCAACCCCGGCCCGCGGTACGAGGCGACCCGGCACAACATCGGTCAGATGGTCATGGATGAGCTGGCATCCCGCCGCCGCGAGGCTTTCCGCGCGCACAAGGCGAACGCGCGCGTCGTCGAGACCTGGCTGCGGCCGGGCGCGGCGAAGCTCGTGCTGGCCAAGCCGAACAGCTTCATGAACGTCTCGGGCGGCCCGGTGGCCGGTCTCGCCCGGTTCTACGGCACCGAGCCCGAGCGCGTGGTCGTCGTGCACGACGAGCTCGACATCCCCTACGACACGATCAAGCTGAAGACCGGCGGGGGTCACGGCGGCCACAACGGCGTGCGCGACATCGCGAAGGCACTGGCGACGCCCGAGTTCCCCCGGGTGCGCGTGGGCATCGGCCGGCCGGTGGGGCGGCAGGATCCCGCGGACTGGGTGCTCGATCCCTTCAGCGCGACCGAGCGTCAGACGCTCCCCATCCTCGTGTCCGACGCGGCGGACGCGGTGGAGATGCTCGTCGACGAGGGCCTGGTGGCCGCGCAGCAGCGCTTCCACGCCCCGCGCAGCTGACACCGCGACCCGCGCGGGTTCGAACGACGACGGCCCCGGTCTCGAGAGACCGGGGCCGTCGATGTGTCGGTGTCACATGCTGGGCGCCACTCCCAGGCCGACCCCGCCCACGAAGGCGACGATGACGGCGATGCCGCCGAGCACGGCGATGACCACGGCGGCGATTCCCCAGCCGCGTCCGCGGTTCTTGACCGCCGCGACGATGCCCTGGATGAAGCCCCAGAGGCCGAAGATGCCGTAGACCGCGAAGGCCGTCACGCTGAGGACGGCGATCAGGATGGCGGTCTGTTCGGTACCGGGCGGGAGGGTGTTCGGGTCGATCTCGCCGCTGGCGTCGGCGTACTGCGCCAGGGAACCGCTCTGCAGGCCCGCGATGAGGGCGCAGACGATGCCGACGACCACGCCGACCATCGACGCGAGGAACGCGATGAGGCCCAGGGTCCGCGAACCCTTCGCCCCTCGGGACGACGGCGGGGGAGCGTAGGCCGGTGCGGCGGGTGCGCCGTACGCGGGCTCCGCGGCGCCGGCGCGCGCGACGGGCGGGTCGTAGGGCTCGGGGGGCGGTGGGGTGACGCTGCTCACGGTGTCCTCCTCAGGTCGGAGACGGGCCGGATCCGCCCGTCGCTCCAGTGTAGGAACGACGGCGGGGTGACCGACCGGGCTGGACGCGCCGCGCCGGAGCACGGTAGCGCGGGCTCAGACGACCGAGCCCCCGCCCGCCGGCATTGTCGCGACTCCACCGACGACGGCGATCACGATGAACGCCGCGAACAGAAGGGGGCCGAGCACCGACACCACGATCGCCCCGATGCCGGCGCCGCGACCCGCGTCGCGGGCCGTGGCCACCACGCCCAGCACGAAGGCGATGAGGCCGATGACGGTGGCCGTCCAGAACGTGACCTCCGCGGCGAGGACCAGGTCGCGTACGGGCGAGAACACCCGCCAGTCGACCGTCGTCGAGTTCAGGAGGTCGGGGCCGACGCCCCGGGCGATGCGGAAGGCGAGGAACCCTCCGACGGCGGATGCCAGCACCGTGGCGATGAGCGACAGCAGCAGCGCCCAGGTTCCCAGGGGGCGTCCTCGACGCGCGACGGGCGGGGGAGTCAGCAGCGTGCCGGCCGGGGGCGCGACGTGCGGTGCGGCGAAGACCGGGCCGTTCGGGGCGCTCGGAGAGGACATGCGGCCACTCTACGAGAACGCCCGAGCGGACGGTGAGCCGGATCCGGGTGTCGATCACGGGCGACCGCGACTGTCCAGCCGGGCCCGATGTCGGTACCCCCGCGTAGACTTCTGCGAGTGACAGTTCCCGGGATCGTGCGCGCCCTCGAGCAGGCTGAGTCGTACCGTGAGGCCGCTTCTGCGGCCTCCGCCGACTTGTCTCTCTCCCTCGTCGACGGACTCGACGCCCCCGTCATCGCGGGCCTCGTCGAACGACGCCGGGCGGCGGGTGAGCCGGGTGCCGTCCTCGTGATCACCCCGACCGGCCGACGCGCCGAGTCGCTCGGTCCGGCTCTGGACGCCGTCCTTCCGGGTGCGCAGGTGCTCCATTTCCCCGCGTGGGAGACGCTGCCGCACGAGCGGCTCAGCCCGAGCCCCGAGACGGTCGGACGCCGCCTCGATGTGCTGCGGCGGATCGCGGCGTGGGATCGGCGGGCACCCCTCGTCGTCACGGCCTCGGTGCGCAGCGCCCTGCAGCCGCTGGCCCCCGGCCTCGGCGACGTCGAGCCGATCGAACTCGTCGTGGGCGGACGCGGCCACGAGCTCGAGTCCGTCATCATGCGCCTGGTAGAGCTGGCCTACCACCGCGTCGACATGGTCTCGCGGCGCGGCGAGTTCGCCGTGCGCGGCGGCATCCTCGACGTGTTCCCCACCGTGGCCGACCACCCCTTCCGCGTCGAGTTCTTCGGCGACGAGGTCGATCAGATCCGGGCCTTCTCGGTCGCCGACCAGCGCTCTCTGCCGGGAGACGTGGCATCCGTGTCGCTCAACCCCAGCCGCGAACTCCTGCTCACCGCCGAGGTGCGCTCCCGTGCCGCCGACCTGCGCGACGGCTACCCGGGCCTGCGTCAGCTGCTCGAGAAGATGGCCGAGGGCATCCCCGCAGAGGGCATGGAGTCCCTCATCCCGGTGCTGGTCGACGACCTCGTCACCCTCGTCCACTACCTCCCGGGCGGCAGTGCGGTGGCGCTGGTCGACCCCGAGCGCTCGACGGCGCGTGCCACGACGCTCGGCGACACCAACCGCGAATTCCTCGAGGCCGCGTGGTCGGCGGCGACCGCCGGCGCCGACACCCCCGTCGACCTCGACTCGGGCGACTTCGTGACCCTGCACGACCTGCACGAGATCTCGAGCGGACGTGGCGGCGTGTGGTGGCAGCTGAGTGCGTTCGACTCGGGCGCAGCGGATGCCGAAGACGAGGGCCTCGTGGTCGGTGAGGAGTCCGCGTACCGGGTGAAGGCCGATCCCGTCCCCTCGTACCAGGGCAATGTCGACGGCGCGACGTCGCACGTCGGACAGCTCTTGGCCGACGGGTGGTCCGTGGTGGTCACCGCGTCGGGCCCCGGCATGGTCGATCGAGCGCGCGACGTGCTGGCCGAGCGCGGCATCGCGGCGCGACGCGTCGACGAGGTGCGCACGCCCCCCGAGCCGGGGGTCGCGCACGTCGTGTGCGCACCGCTGGAACGCGGATTCCACCTGCCCGAGGCGAAGTTCGCCGTCATCACCGAGACCGAGTTCTACGGTCGTTCGGTCAGCGGCGACAACCGCGGCCCGAAGAAGCTGGCGTCGCGCCGCCGCAACGTCGTCGACCCGCTGCAGCTGAAGCCGGGCGACGTGGTGGTGCACGCGACCCACGGCATCGGCAAGTTCCTCGAACTCACGCAGCGCGAGGTGTCGAGCGGCGGGCGCAACGCGGTCAAGACGACCAAGGAGTACCTCGTCCTGGAGTACGCCCCGGCCAAGCGCGGGTACCCGGGCGACAAGCTCTTCGTCCCCACCGACCAGCTCGACCTGCTGTCGAAGTACGTCGGCGGCGAGGCGCCCACGCTGTCGAAGATGGGCGGAGGCGACTGGGCCGCGGCGAAGGGGCGGGCACGCAAGGCGGTCCGTGACATCGCGGTCGAACTGGTGAAGCTGTATTCGGCGCGCATGGCGTCGAAGGGGTACGCCTTCGGACCCGACACCCCCTGGCAACGCGAGCTCGAAGAGGCCTTCCCGTTCGCCGAGACCCTCGACCAGCTGCAGACGATCGACGAGATCAAGGCCGACATGGAGAAGCCGATCCCCATGGATCGCCTGCTGTCGGGCGACGTGGGTTTCGGTAAGACCGAGGTCGCCGTGCGCGCCGCCTTCAAAGCGATCCAGGACGGCAAGCAGGTCGCCATGCTCGTGCCGACGACGCTGCTGGTCAAACAGCACCTCGAGACCTTCGCGGAGCGCTTCGCGGGCTTCCCGGTCACGGTTAGGCCGTTGTCGCGCTTCCAGAGCGACAAAGAGGCGAAGGCGACGCTGGCGGGGATCACCGACGGCACCGTCGACATGGTCATCGGAACGCACCGCATCCTCACCGAGAAGGTGCACTTCAAAGACCTCGGTCTCATGATCATCGACGAGGAGCAGCGGTTCGGCGTCGAGCACAAGGACTCTCTCAAGAAGCTCAAGACGAACGTCGACATCCTGGCCATGAGTGCCACGCCCATTCCGCGCACACTCGAGATGGCGGTCACCGGCATTCGCGAGATGTCGACGCTGGCGACTCCGCCCGAGGACCGGCATCCGATCCTGTCGTACGTGGGTCCCCGTAACGACAAGCAGGTGGCGGCTGCCATCCGCCGCGAACTCCTGCGCGAGGGACAGATCTTCTACGTGCACAACCGCGTGTCGTCCATCCAGCGGGTCGCCGCTCATCTCTCCGAACTCGTCCCCGAGGCGCGCGTCGTGGTCGCGCACGGGCAGATGGGGGAGCACGCCCTCGAGCAGGTCGTCGACGACTTCTGGGAGCGCCGGGCCGACGTGCTCGTCTCGACGACGATCATCGAGACCGGCCTCGACATCTCGAACGCCAACACGATCATCATCGACCGGGCCGACAAGTACGGACTCTCGCAGTTGCACCAGCTGCGCGGACGCGTGGGCCGTGGGCGCGACCGGGCTTACGCGTACTTCCTGTACGACGAGATGAAGCCGCTCTCCGAGACGGCGGCCGACCGTCTCGAGACCATTGCCGTCAACAACGACCTGGGCAGCGGCATGCAGGTCGCCTTGAAAGACCTCGAGCTGCGCGGCGCGGGAAACCTGCTCGGTGCCGAGCAGGCCGGGCACATCGCCGGCGTCGGCTTCGATCTGTACCTGCGCATGATCGGCGAGGCCGTGTCGACGTTCCGCGGCGAAGACGTCGACGGCCCCACCGAGCTCCGTCTCGAGCTGCCGATCGACGCGCGTCTGCCGGAGTTCTACATCGACAGTGAGCGGTTGCGCCTCGAGGCGTACCAGAAGCTGTCGGCGGCGGCATCCGCCACGGCCAAGAACGACGCCATCGACCTGGTGGTCGAGGAGCTCCGCGACCGGTATGGCGAGCCACCGGCCGAGGTCGAGGGGCTCATCGCCGTCGCTCGACTTCGCCGGCGGGCCGCGCAA
The DNA here is from genome assembly GCF_001792815.1 of Microbacterium sp. BH-3-3-3. Lineage (NCBI taxonomy): Bacteria > Bacillati > Actinomycetota > Actinomycetes > Micrococcales > Microbacteriaceae > Microbacterium > Microbacterium sp. BH-3-3-3. Next base: position 3,265,010 of record NZ_CP017674.1, read on the forward strand.
GCGGGTCTCGCCGACGTGGTCGCGATGGGGTCGAACCTGCGGGTCGCACCGGCGAACCTCGCCGACTCCATGCGGGTGCGCCTTCAGCGCCTGTACCCCAAGGCGAAGCTCGTCGCGGGGGGAGACGCCATGGTGGTTCCGCTTCCGCAGGATGCCGATGATGCGAACCTCCTCGCGTGGGTGCGTCAGCTGCTCGACGCCCTCTGGCCGCTGCCGGTCGACAAGGCCTCCGAGCCCGCGTCGGTCTGATCGGATGAGACCCGCACCCGTGACGGGGCGGGTCTCCGGGGGAGCGGCGAATCCCGCGTCATTCCGGTGATCCGGCGCCGTGACACGCCCGGGATGTGGCTGGATTCGCCGAGTCGGTGTCCCGCACGTAATCTTTTACTTGTTCGCCCCACAGGGGAGAGCGGCTCGGCCGAAAGGCCCCGCATCCTCTCAAGTGGTGAACCACCCAGAACACTCACCGAATGGTGTAACGTTCTGGTCTGGCCTTCGGCCCGCTTCTCACGACGTTGATCTTCTACAGGTCCCACGGTGAGAGACAAGGGGTCGTGGGTCGTAGGCGTGAATTGCCTCACGGGTAGGTCGAGAGATTGTTTCTGTGGGTGCGTCCGTTCCTTGAGAACTCAACAGCGTGCACTTGTCAAATGCCAATTTTATCCTCGTTGGTCTTCGGATCGCGAGAATTCCTTTGGATCAAAGTCCAATCCTCTTTTTGGGGGTTGGCATCTGGATAGTCAGTTTTGACTTCCTGTTTGGTCAGATTGAACTCGCTTGCCTTGACCTTATTCCGGTTGGGTGGGCATTTTTCTTTTACGGAGAGTTTGATCCTGGCTCAGGATGAACGCTGGCGGCGTGCTTAACACATGCAAGTCGAACGGTGAAGCCAAGCTTGCTTGGTGGATCAGTGGCGAACGGGTGAGTAACACGTGAGCAACCTGCCCTGGACTCTGGGATAAGCGCTGGAAACGGCGTCTAATACTGGATATGAGACGTGATCGCATGGTCGTGTTTGGAAAGATTTTTCGGTCTGGGATGGGCTCGCGGCCTATCAGCTTGTTGGTGAGGTAATGGCTCACCAAGGCGTCGACGGGTAGCCGGCCTGAGAGGGTGACCGGCCACACTGGGACTGAGACACGGCCCAGACTCCTACGGGAGGCAGCAGTGGGGAATATTGCACAATGGGCGGAAGCCTGATGCAGCAACGCCGCGTGAGGGATGACGGCCTTCGGGTTGTAAACCTCTTTTAGCAGGGAAGAAGCGAAAGTGACGGTACCTGCAGAAAAAGCGCCGGCTAACTACGTGCCAGCAGCCGCGGTAATACGTAGGGCGCAAGCGTTATCCGGAATTATTGGGCGTAAAGAGCTCGTAGGCGGTTTGTCGCGTCTGCTGTGAAATCCCGAGGCTCAACCTCGGGTCTGCAGTGGGTACGGGCAGACTAGAGTGCGGTAGGGGAGATTGGAATTCCTGGTGTAGCGGTGGAATGCGCAGATATCAGGAGGAACACCGATGGCGAAGGCAGATCTCTGGGCCGTAACTGACGCTGAGGAGCGAAAGGGTGGGGAGCAAACAGGCTTAGATACCCTGGTAGTCCACCCCGTAAACGTTGGGAACTAGTTGTGGGGACCATTCCACGGTTTCCGTGACGCAGCTAACGCATTAAGTTCCCCGCCTGGGGAGTACGGCCGCAAGGCTAAAACTCAAAGGAATTGACGGGGACCCGCACAAGCGGCGGAGCATGCGGATTAATTCGATGCAACGCGAAGAACCTTACCAAGGCTTGACATATACGAGAACGGGCCAGAAATGGTCAACTCTTTGGACACTCGTAAACAGGTGGTGCATGGTTGTCGTCAGCTCGTGTCGTGAGATGTTGGGTTAAGTCCCGCAACGAGCGCAACCCTCGTTCTATGTTGCCAGCACGTAATGGTGGGAACTCATGGGATACTGCCGGGGTCAACTCGGAGGAAGGTGGGGATGACGTCAAATCATCATGCCCCTTATGTCTTGGGCTTCACGCATGCTACAATGGCCGGTACAAAGGGCTGCAATACCGTGAGGTGGAGCGAATCCCAAAAAGCCGGTCCCAGTTCGGATTGAGGTCTGCAACTCGACCTCATGAAGTCGGAGTCGCTAGTAATCGCAGATCAGCAACGCTGCGGTGAATACGTTCCCGGGTCTTGTACACACCGCCCGTCAAGTCATGAAAGTCGGTAACACCTGAAGCCGGTGGCCCAACCCTTGTGGAGGGAGCCGTCGAAGGTGGGATCGGTAATTAGGACTAAGTCGTAACAAGGTAGCCGTACCGGAAGGTGCGGCTGGATCACCTCCTTTCTAAGGAGCATCTGGCATCACGTGTTCTTTGGAGCGTGTGGTGTCCAGGCGCCGGATCAGACCGAATGTGTCTGCCGGTAGCTCATGGGTGGAACATTTGATGAGGTGTGAGGGACGATGTTTCCGGGTCTAGTACGTAGCTTGCTATTGGAATGATCTGGGTCGGAGTTTTTTGCACATGCACGCTGTTGGGTCCTGAGGGACCGGGCGCTGATTGCGTCAGTCTTCGGGCTGGGGTGGTTGGTGGCTGTTTCCTTGTGGGCCTCGTCTCGGCGCCGGTGTTCCGGTGGTTGGGGTGGGGTACCGCCCGTACTTTGAGAACTACACAGTGGACGCGAGCATCTTCGACATTGTCCTTCGGGATGGTGTCGTGAAGATGATCTTAAAGATCATTAGTCAATTTTTTGACGATTCAACTCATGTGATTTCAAGTCTTTAAGAGCAAACGGTGAATGCCTTGGCATCTGGAGCCGAAGAAGGACGTAGCAATCTGCGATAAGCCTCGGGGAACTGATAAGCGAGTTTTGATCCGAGGGTGTCCGAATGGGGAAACCCCGCTGGGCGGCGTGCCGACCTGGTGACTCCCGCCTGAATATATAGGGCGGGTAGAGGGAACGTGGGGAAGTGAAACATCTCAGTACCCACAGGAAGAGAAAGCAAAAGCGATTCCGTAAGTAGTGGCGAGCGAAACCGGAAGAGGCTAAACCTAGCGTGTGTGATAGCCGGCAGGTGTTGCACGTTGGGGGTTGCGGGACTTTTCTGATTGTTCTGCCGAGCAGTCGACGTTACAAGTAGGTATAGACGAACGGTTTTGAATGGCCGGTCATAGAGGGTGCGAACCCCGTAGTCGAAATGCCTGTTCTTGGCGTGAGAAGTATCCCAAGTAGCACGGGGCCCGAGAAATCCCGTGTGAATCTGTCAGGACCACCTGATAAGCCTAAATACTCCCAGATGACCGATAGCGGACAAGTACCGTGAGGGAAAGGTGAAAAGTACCCCGGGAGGGGAGTGAAATAGTACCTGAAACCGTTTGCTTACAAACCGTTGGAGCCTCCTTAGTAGGGGTGACAGCGTGCCTTTTGAAGAATGAGCCTGCGAGTTAGTGATACGTGGCGAGGTTAACCCGTGTGGGGTAGCCGTAGCGAAAGCGAGTCTGAATAGGGCGTTTGAGTCGCGTGTTCTAGACCCGAAGCGAAGTGATCTATCCATGGCCAGGTTGAAGCGACGGTAAGACGTCGTGGAGGACCGAACCCACTTAGGTTGAAAACTGAGGGGATGAGCTGTGGATAGGGGTGAAAGGCCAATCAAACTTCGTGATAGCTGGTTCTCTCCGAAATGCATTTAGGTGCAGCGTTGCGTGTTTCTTGCCGGAGGTAGAGCTACTGGATGGCCGATGGGCCCTACAAGGTTACTGACGTCAGCCAAACTCCGAATGCCGGTAAGTGAGAGCGCAGCAGTGAGACTGTGGGGGATAAGCTTCATAGTCGAGAGGGAAACAACCCAGACCACCAACTAAGGTCCCTAAGCGCGTGCTAAGTGGGAAAGGATGTGGAGTTGCTTTGACAACCAGGAGGTTGGCTTAGAAGCAGCCACCCTTGAAAGAGTGCGTAATAGCTCACTGGTCAAGTGATTCCGCGCCGACAATGTAACGGGGCTCAAGCACGCCACCGAAGTTGTGGCATTAGCATTTTTGGTAGGCCTTCGTGGTCCAGCCGTGTTGATGGGTAGGAGAGCGTCGTGTGGCGAGTGAAGCGGCGGGGTGACCCAGCCGTGGACGCCACACGAGTGAGAATGCAGGCATGAGTAGCGAAAGACGTGTGAGAAACACGTCCTCCGAAAGACCAAGGGTTCCAGGGTCAAGCTAATCTTCCCTGGGTAAGTCGGGACCTAAGGCGAGGCCGACAGGCGTAGTCGATGGACAACGGGTTGATATTCCCGTACCGGCGAAGAACCGCCCAAGTTAATCCAGTGGTGCTAAGAGTCCTAGCTCAGAATTGTTTGGATCCCTTCGGGGTGATGGACGTCTGTGTGAACGCTCGACCCCATGCTGGTGCGGCTAGCGTATTAACAGGTGTGACGCAGGAAGGTAGCCCAAGCCAGGCGATGGTAGTCCTGGTGCAAGTGCGTAGGCCGAGTGATAGGCAAATCCGTCACTCATTGAGGCTGAGACACGATGCGGATAAAAAGTGGGTGATCCTATGCTGCCAAGAAAAGCATCGACGCGAGGTTCAAGCCGCCCGTACCCCAAACCGACTCAGGTGGTCAGGTAGAGAATACCAAGGAGATCGAGAGAATCGTGGTTAAGGAACTCGGCAAAATGCCCCCGTAACTTCGGGAGAAGGGGGGCCATCCACTTATTAGGACTTGCTCCGAAAGGGTGTGGTGGCCGCAGAGACTAGTGGGTAGCGACTGTTTACTAAAAACACAGGTCCGTGCCAAGTCGCAAGACGATGTATACGGACTGACGCCTGCCCGGTGCTGGAAGGTTAAGAGGACCGGTTAGCCGTAAGGCGAAGCTGAGAATTTAAGCCCCAGTAAACGGCGGTGGTAACTATAACCATCCTAAGGTAGCGAAATTCCTTGTCGGGTAAGTTCCGACCTGCACGAATGGCGTAACGACTTCCCAACTGTCTCAACCGCGAACTCGGCGAAATTGCATTACGAGTAAAGATGCTCGTTACGCGCAGCAGGACGGAAAGACCCCGTGACCTTTACTACAGCTTGGTATTGGTGTTCGGTGTGGCTTGTGTAGGATAGGTGGGAGACTGTGAAGCATTCACGCCAGTGAGTGTGGAGTCATTGTTGAAATACCACTCTGGTCACTCTGGATATCTAACTTAGGACCGTGATCCGGTTCAGGGACAGTGCCTGGTGGGTAGTTTAACTGGGGCGGTTGCCTCCCAAAATGTAACGGAGGCGCCCAAAGGTTCCCTCAACCTGGTTGGCAATCAGGTGGCGAGTGTAAGTGCACAAGGGAGCTTGACTGTGAGACTGACAGGTCGAGCAGGGACGAAAGTCGGGACTAGTGATCCGGCAGTGGCTTGTGGAAGCGCTGTCGCTCAACGGATAAAAGGTACCTCGGGGATAACAGGCTGATCTTGCCCAAGAGTCCATATCGACGGCATGGTTTGGCACCTCGATGTCGGCTCGTCGCATCCTGGGGCTGGAGTAGGTCCCAAGGGTTGGGCTGTTCGCCCATTAAAGCGGTACGCGAGCTGGGTTTAGAACGTCGTGAGACAGTTCGGTCCCTATCCGCTGCGCGCGTAGGAAGTTTGAGAGGATCTGACCCTAGTACGAGAGGACCGGGTTGGACGAACCTCTGGTGTGTCAGTTGTTCCGCCAGGAGCACCGCTGATTAGCTACGTTCGGGATGGATAACCGCTGAAAGCATCTAAGCGGGAAGCCGGCCTCAAGATGAGACTTCCATGCCCTTCGGGGCGAGAGGCTCCCAGCCAGACTACTGGGTTGATAGGCCGGATGTGGAAGCGTAGCAATACGTGAAGCTGACCGGTACTAATAAGCCGATGACTTGATAACACACCGTTTTTGGTGCTTGCGTCCACTGAGTGGTTCTCGATGTACGGTCGGGAACTCAACAATGATGATGTCGTTGTTGGTTTTTGAAACATCAATAGTGTTTCGGCGGCCATAGCGAGAGGGAAACGCCCGGTTACATTCCGAACCCGGAAGCTAAGCCTCTCAGCGCCGATGGTACTGCAGGGGGGACCCTGTGGGAGAGTAGGACACCGCCGGACTTCTTTTAGTCGGAATGGCCACCCAATGTTGGGTGGCCATTCCGCATTTACGGGCACATTTTGTGTTCGTGTGTCAGCGCCGGGTGGCGTTCCCTGTTGCGGGGGACACCACCCGGCGCTTCGTTGTACCCCGACGACGGTCGCGACGGCTTGCTGAGAGGCGCCGTCCCTGTCCTGGCTGTTCGCCGCGCGGGGTCGATAAGGCTGACGCGGCGTCAGGCCGGGGCTACGCTGACGGCACCGACTGGAAGGATCGATCCATGCGTTTCTCTCACCTGGGCGCGGAGCCTCGTATCCACCCCGACGCCGTGGTCGCTTCGACCGCGGTCATCAGCGGTGATGTCGTGATCGGCGCGGGATGCCAGGTGCTGCATGGTGCCGTCCTCACGTCCGAGGGGAGCCGCATCGTGCTGGGCGAGAACACGATCGTGATGGAGAACGCCCTCATTCGCGCGAGCGCCACGCACCCCGTTCACATCGGCGCGCACACCCTGGTCGGTCCGATGGCGAGCGTCGCCGGAGCCGATATCGGCGACGAGGTGTTCCTGGCCACCGGCACGCGGATCTTCAACGGGGCCGAGATCGGTGATCGCAGTGAAGTGCGGATCAACGCCGTCGTGCACCTGCGCACCGTGTTGCCGCCCGAGACGGTCGTGCCGATCGGGTGGGTCGCGGTGGGCGACCCGCTCCGTCTGCTCTCGCCGGATCGGCACGACGAGATCTGGGCGGCGCAGAAGGAACTCGACTTCCCCGGCTACGTCTTCGGGCTCGATCGTGAGACACCGGACCTGATGGTGCAGCTCACCGAGCGGTACGGTCGCAGCCTGTCGCGACACGCGTCCGATCGAGCCGTCGACTGAGGCCACCGCGCGCGGTTGGTCTGCGCGAGGGATGGCCGGTGAGCGGCAAGACGACAACTCGCCGTGACGTGCGAAGCGCCGACCCCCTCGCAAGGGAGCCGGCGCTTCGCGGTGGCGAGGGGTCGATCACCCGGTGTTCTGGAGTCCCGCGGCCACACCGCTCACCGACAGCAGCAGCAGGCGCTGCTGTTCGGCATCCGGTGTCTCGGAGGTGTTCGCCGCGTCGCGCAGGGCGCGGAGCGCCCGCAACTGCAGCAGCGAGAGCGCGTCGACGTAGGGGCTGCGCATCTTGACCGCGCGCTGCAGCACGGGTTTGTTGCCCAGCAGGTCGCCGCCGGTGATGCGTTCGACCCACGACCGGGTGAGCAGCATCTCGTCCATCACGAGCCCCGCGAGGTCGTCACGGTCGCCGAGTGCCAGGTAGCGGCGGGCGATGCGCTCGTCGGCCTTCGCGAGGCTCATCGCGACGTTGTCGATCATGGTGCGGAACAGCGGCCACTGCTCGTACGCGTCGCGCAGGCGCGGCTCATCGCCGACGGCGTCGAGCGCCGTGCCCAGGCCGAACCATCCGGCGAGGTTGATGCGCGCCTGCGTCCACGAGAACACCCAGGGAATGGCCCGGAGGTCTTCGAGCGACTCCACCGAGAGGCCGCGTCGCGCGGGGCGAGAGCCCAATGCCAGGTGACCGAGCTCTTCCATCGGCGTGACCGTGGCGAACCACGGTGCGAAGCCGGGAGCCTTCACGAGGGCGAAGAAACGCTCCCGCGAGGCGACGTCCATCGTGCTCGCGACATCGGCGAACGCCTCAGCGGCCCCACGGTTGCGGCGCTCGATCGAGGGGGAGGAGGCCGTGAGCACGGCCGCCGCGACCTGATCGATATGGCGCATGGCGATGTCGGCATCGCCGTAGCGGGCGAAGATGACCTCGCCCTGCTCGGTGAGCTTGAACCGGCCGTCGACGGAGTGCGGGGGCTGCGCGAGGATCGCGGAGTTGGCGGGTCCGCCGCCTCGTCCGAGCGCACCACCGCGACCGTGGAAGAGCGTCAGCTCGATGCCCTCGGTCTCGGCCCACGTCGAGATCTTCGCCTGCGCCTCGTACAGCGCGAGGTTCGCCGCGACCGGTCCGACGTCTTTGGAGGAGTCGGAGTAACCCAGCATGACCTCGAGGCGCCGGCCCGTGGCATCCAGTCGACTGACGAACGACGGATGCGACACGATCTCGGCGAGGATGCCGGGGGCGGCCTGCAGGTCGGCGAAGGTCTCGAAGAGAGGGATGACGTCGAGAACGGGCACGTCCTCACCCGGGCCCATCGCGAACGCGGCCAGTTCGTGCACGTTGGCCAGGTCTTCGGCCGACTGCGTGAACGACACGATGTACCGACCGGCGGCGCGGGGCCCGAAGCGCTCCTGCACGTAGGCGATGGAACGGAAGACCTCGAGCACCTCGTCGGTCTGCTCGCTGCGGCCACCGCCCGCGCGGAGCTCTTCGAGCACCTTCCGGTGCACGGCCGAGTGCTGTCGCACCTCGAGCTCGGTGAGGTGGAAGCCGTAGGTCTCGACCTGCCACACCAGGCGCTGCAGGGCGCCGTAGGCCTGACGTGCGGCTCCCGCGGCGACGAGTGAATCCTGCACCGTCCGCAGATCGGCGAGAAGGTGCTCGGGGTCGCGGTACGCGAGGTCGGCGTTGCGGGAACGGGTCGCGGCGATCTTGCGTGCGAGCAACAGCATGATGCGGCGGTGGGGTTCGTCGGGGGAGCGCTCGGCGATCTCGGCCGCGGCGTCTTCGTCGGCGGCGCGCAGACGGTGCCACAGGGTGACGAGGACATCGCTCGGCGGCGTGGACTCGGCATCGAGGGTCAGTCCGCGACCCACGCGCTGCGTGGTGCGTTCGAGGCCCAGCAGCACGTGCTCGCTCGCGATTGCGGCGGCCTTGCGGGTGACGGATGCCGTGACGAAGGGGTTTCCGTCGCGGTCGCCACCCACCCACGAGCCGACGCGCACGAACGGCTTCACGATCGGGGCGCGGGAACCGGCGTGCTCGCCCTGCAGGATGTCGTCGATGCGGCGGTACACGCGCGGCACGGCGGTGTAGAGCGTCTCGTCGAACACCGACATGACCGAGCGCACCTCGTCGACGGGCGACGGCTTCTCGCGCCGGAGGGGAGCGGTGCGCCACAGCGTGTCGATCTCTTCGAGCATGCGGCGCTCGGTTCGACGGCTCTCGGTGCCACCGTCGGAGGCGGCGTCGTGCTCGGCGAGCAGCTCCGACAGGCGACGGATGCTCGTGGAGATCGCGCGGCGGCGGGCTTCGGTGGGGTGAGCCGTGAAGACCGGGTGGAAGCGCAGCGCTTGGAGGCGCGCGAGCGCGGTCTCTTCGCCCACTTCGCTCGACAGCCGCTCGTATGCCGTCGCGATGGTGTCGGGCGTGCCGGAGCGCGACGGGTTGTCTCCTCGCTCGCGCAGCACGCGCACGCGCTGGTGCTCCTCGACGAGGTTGACGAGGTGGAAGTAGGCCGTGAAGGCACGGGCCACCTCGTCGGCCCGCGCGATCGAGAAGCCGTCGGCGATCGCCGCGGCCCGCTCGAACGCTTCGGGCGTCTCGTCGGTGTAGGCCTGGATCGTCGCCGAGCGCAGCCGCTCGACATCGTCGTACAGGCCGGGGGAGCCGCTCTCCTGAAGGACGCGGCCGAGCAGCGAGCCGAGCAGGCGCACGTCGGCGCGCATCTGTTCGGGGAGCTCTTGGCCGGCTTCGAAGCGGCCCACGAGGTCGATGGCCTCGGTCGGGGTCAGTTCACGCACAGCCCCAGATTATCGGCGTCCGGTGACGCGCGAGTGACACCGGGGCGCGGTGGTGCACGCCGGAGCCTCGCTCCCACCGGTGCGGGCCCGTACTGTCCGGGCAGGATGCCGGAGTTCGTCCGGGTGGGATGCCGATGCGCCGCAGGATTACCGGTCGGACCCCCGACCGCGCGCGCAGGTGTCCGGGGGTGGATCCCGCTAGGCGGTCCGACGACGCGCGCCGAACTCCTGAGTTTCCGCTCGCCATGTGTCTCCGACGCCGCGATCCTGCACGCCCGTCGATCCGGCATCCCGAAAACTCAGGAGTTCGGCCCGGCCCCGGCTCGCTCACCGCCCCGGCGAGGGATACTCGGGGCGAGGGCGCCGACGGCGCCGCGGAGGGAGGGCTCGTGAGCGACGACGCGCTGAGGCAAGCGGCCGAGACCATGCGGGCTGTGCGCCAGCGCTGCGCGTGGACGAAGACGATCGACCACGCGGCCCTCGTGCCCTACCTCGTCGAAGAGAGCGCCGAGGTGATCGACGCCGTCGAGTCGGGCACCCGCGCCGACCTGCGCGAGGAGCTGGGCGATCTGCTGTGGCAGGTGCTGTTCCACGCCGAGATCGCGTCGGGCGACCCCGAAGAGCCCTTCGACATCGACGACGTCGCTCGCGGACTCACCGAAAAGATGGTGCGTCGGCATCCGCACGTCTTCGCCGGGGCCGTGGCATCCACTCCCGAAGAGGTGCTCGTGCACTGGAACGCGGCGAAGGCGGCCGAGAAGAGCGAGCGCACGAGTGTCCTCGACGGGGTCAGCGACCACATGCCCGCGCTCGCGCTCGCGCAGAAGTTGGTCGGCAAGGCCGCGCAGGTGGGCGTGCACGCGCCGTCGCACCGGCTCGCCGATCCCGCGACCGAGACGGAGCTGGGCGACGCGTTGTTGGCGCTGGTGCAGCAGGGCCGCGACCGGGGCTGGGACGCCGAGCGCGCCCTGCGCGAGCGTCTGCGCACCCTGCGCGCCGAGGTCACGGCGGCCGAGGCCGCGCCGGGCGCCTCCTGAGCCCCGCCCCCGCGTCACGACCGCACACGTCGTTGCGGGTGTTCTCGACGGCGACGGCGCGAGCGCACCGGCGGGGGCTGAGACAATGGACGGGTGGCATCCGTGAACCCGCCGCGCGGCATGCGCGACTTCCTCCCCGCTGACAAAGCCCGTCGCGAGCGCGTGCTCGCCGTCATCCGCGAGCGCTACCGCGCCCACGGCTTCGACGAGATCGAGACGCCCGTGATGGAGGAGTACTCGCGGCTGCACGCCGGGATCGGCGGCGACAACGAGAAGCTGTCGTTCAGCATCCTGAAGCGGGGAATGGATGCCGAGGGCATCCGCGCCGCCGCCGACGACCCGGCCGCTCTCGCCGACCTCGGCCTGCGCTACGACCTCACCGTTCCGCTCGCCCGGTTCTACGCCACGAACCGTGCCCAGCTGCCGACGGTGTTCCGCGCGATCCAGATGGCGCCGGTCTGGCGGGCGGAGCGCCCCCAGAAGGGCCGGTACCGCCAGTTCCTGCAGTGCGACATCGACATCATCGGCGACGCGTCGGCCCGCGCCGAGGCCGAGCTGATGACGGCGAGCCTCGACGTGCTCGACGCGCTGGGGCTCGAGGGCGGAACGATCCGTGTCAACGACCGTCGCGTCCTCGACGCGATGCTCGACGTGTTCGGTTTCGCCCCCGACGAGCGGCCCGGGGTCCTGATCACGATCGACAAGCTCGACAAGATCGGCGCCTCGGGTGTCGTCGCCGAGCTGCGTGACCGCGGAGCGACGCCCGAGGCGGCCGACGCCGTCGCGGCCTACCTCGAACGTCCTCGCCCCGACGGCGTGCGCTTCGACGACGACGGCATCCGCGCCGCCCTGCCCGACGGCATCCCCGACGAGGTCATCGCGCACCTCGTGGCGCTCGGCGAGACGGTGGCCGCCGCACGCGGCGCCGACGCGCCGCTGGTCTTCGACCCGTTCCTCGTTCGAGGCATGGGGTACTACACCGGCACGATCTTCGAGCTGGCCCACCCGAGCGTCGACTACTCGCTGGGCGGGGGCGGTCGTTACGACGGCATGATCGGGCGTTTCCTCGGTCAGGACGTTCCGGCCGTCGGGTTCTCGATCGGCTTCGAGCGCATCGTCGACATGTTGCAGGATGCCGAGGACACCGGCGAGCGAGCCGTGGTGCTCGTGCACGATCGCGACGTCGCCCTCGAGGACCTGCTGCGGGTGAAGGCGGAGCTCGTGGCCGACGGCGCGCGTGTACGTCTCGAGCAGCGCACGAAGAACCTCAAGGCTCTGCTCGAACGGGCGAGCGCCGACGGATACACGTCGTTCGCGACGGTGAACGCCGGAACGACGAGCGCGTCGCTGGAGATCAAGCCGCTCGGCTGAGAGTCGCTGCGCGACCGCCGTCGTTCGGCGGCCACGCCTCGGTCACCCGGTGTTCACGTCGTCGAGGTGTGATCGGGACATGCGTCGCGCGAGGGTTCGACGGCCGGTTCGACGGCCGGTGGCCCTCGCCGCCGCGTCGTCGGTCGCGGTGCTGGGGGCCACGGCGGTGGCCCTGCGTACCCTCATCTCGCGTCAGGCGGCGATCGCCCGGCGCCGCATCGGCAAGCCGCTCGGGGAACAGGCTCTGGATGCCGACCGCGTCTGGCGCCGGAAGAAGCACGACGGTCGACCGGTCGAGCTTCTGGTGCTGGGGGACTCGATCGCTGCGGGTCTGGGCGCCGGACACCGGCGCGACACCCTGGGGGCACGGCTCGCCAAGGGCATCGCCCGCGCGGCCGCGCGACCCGTGCGCCTGCGCACCGCCGCGGTCGTGGGATCGGAGACCTCGGCGCTCGCGGCGCAGATCGCCGCCCTTCCGCCGGACTACCGCGCCGACGTCGCCGTCGTCGTGGTGGGCGGCAACGACGTCACGCACCGCGTTCCCCCCGTGCGCGCCGCGGCGCAGCTCGAGCAGGCCGTCGGCGCCTTGACGGCCCGGGGGACGGCCGTGGTCGTGGGAACCTGCCCCGACCTCGGCACGCTGCGCGCGGTGCCGCAGCCGCTGCGCACCCTCGCGTCGCGCTCCTCGCGCCAGCTGGCGGCGGCGCAGGCCCGCGCCGCCGAGCGTGCCGGCGCGCGAGTGGTGGGCCTGGCCCGGGCGGTGGGACCGGTCTTCGCCGAACGCCCCGACGAGATGTTCAGCATCGACCGCTTCCATCCCAGCGCCCTGGGTTACCGGCGCACGGCCGAGGCCCTGCTGCCGGCGGTGCTCGGCGCCCTCCGGGGCGACGCGGAGCCGTCGCGCTCGGTGTCGCCGCTGCCTCCCGCCGACGTCCCGGCCAACCCATAGCTCGCGGTCGTACCGTTCCCCCACGCCTCCTCTGCACATCCTCCTGACCACCTGGCGCGCCGACCCCCTCACGCTCGGCGTGCTGTTCGTGGCATCCGCGGCCTACCTCGTCGGTGTCGCGCGTCTGCGTCGTCGGGGCGAGGAGTGGCCCCTGCGCCGGACGATCGGGTTCTTCGCACTCGGGCTCCTGCCGTACGCCGCGATCGAGCTCGGATTCCTCGCGGTCTTCTCGGCCGAGCTCCGCTGGGCGTTCTCGACCCGCATCGCGCTGCTGATCTTCGCCGTCCCGGCCGGGATCGCCGCCGGACGCCCGCTCGACCTGGCCGCCCGACTGGGCGCGGGCGCCGTGATCGAGCGCGTCCTCGCCTCCCGCGTCACGCGGATCTTCGGCAACGCAATGGTGGCCACCGTCGTCATCGCCGCGGTGTTCTGCCTCTTCTTGACCCCGCTCGCCGGCATCCTGCGTGTGAACCCCGTCGTCGAGGCGTCGCTGGGGGTGGTCGTGCCGCTCGTCGGGCTCGCGATGGTGCTGCCGATGATGGCGCTGGGGGCCGTGCACTCGGGCACCTTCATCGCGATCGAGTTCCTGCTGGCTTTCGTCGAGCTGCTGATCGACTCCGTCCCCGGGCTGCTGCTGCGCCTCAACGACTCGGTCGTCGACCTGATCCCGGATGCCGTGCAGACGATGTCGTGGTGGCCGTCGACGCTGCACGATCAGCATCTCGCCGGCGACATGATCTGGTTCATCGCCGAGTTCGCCGACGTGCCGATCCTCGTCATCCTGCTCGTCCGCTGGATGCGCACCGACCGCGTCGAGGCCCAGGGCTTCGACGAGCTCTCCGACGAGGAGTACGACGAGATGACCCGCGCGCACCTGCGCGGCGAACGCTGACGCGCGTTGACCCACGACCGCCGCCCCGCCAGGCTGGGACCGTGCCCACCCACGACGACGTCGACGCCTTCCTGACCCGCACGCTCGTCGGCTCCGACCCGATCCTGGATGCCGCGCTCTCGGCGCAGCACGCGGCGGGCCTCCCCTCGATCGAGGTCGCCCCCGTCAACGCCAAGTTCCTGCACCTGCTCACGCGTATGGCCGGCGCTCGCCGCGTGCTCGAGATCGGCACCCTCGGCGGATACTCGACGATCTGGTTCGCCCGCGCCGTCGGCGAGGGAGGGCGGGTCGTGTCGATCGAGGCCGAATCGGCCAACGCCGAGCTCGCACGGGCCAACCTGCGGCGCGCCGGCGTGGGCGACCGTGTCGACGTGCGCGTGGGGCGGGGCGCCGACGTGCTCCCCTCCCTCGAGGGCGAGGAGGCCTTCGACTTCGTCTTCATCGACGCCGACAAGGAATCCAACACGCTGTATCTCGACTGGGCCGCACGGCTCGGGCGTCCGGGCACGGTCGTCGTGCTCGACAACGTCGTGCGCGGGGGAGACGTCGCCGATGCCGACGCCACCGACTCGAAGGTGCAGGGCGCGCGCCGCGGCATCCTGATGCTCGGAAGCGACCCCCGCTTCGACGCCACCGCCCTGCAGACCCTCGACCGCAAGGGCTGGGACGGTGTGGCCCTCGCGATCGTCGTGGATGCCGGAGAGGCCGGCGCCGCGTCCTGACGTGCGCGGCTGCGAGCGTGGCGAGGCAGAGTCCGACGCGGAATGACGCTCTGGCCCACGAGCGTCGGGGGCGGTCACTAGACTCGACCACGGACCGATGACGCTCCGCCCTCTTTCACTCAAGAACCAACGAGGAGTCCTTCGTGGCACTTATCGAGGCTGTCAACGCGCGCGAGATTCTGGATTCGCGCGGAAACCCGACCGTCGAGGTGGAGGTGCTCCTCGACGACGGCATCGTTCAGCGCGCGGCTGTTCCCTCCGGCGCATCCACCGGCGCCTTCGAGGCCTACGAGCTGCGTGACGGCGACAAGAGCCGCTACAGCGGCAAGGGCGTGCTCAAGGCCGTCGCTGCTGTCGTCGACGAGCTGGGCCCCGCCATCGAGGGCGTCGAAGCCAGCGAGCAGCGCATCATCGACGAGATCCTCATCGAGACCGACGGTACCGAGAACAAGTCGCGCACCGGCGCCAACGCCATCCTCGGCGTCTCGCTCGCCGTCGCCAAGGCCGCCGCCGACAGCGCCGACCTGCCCCTGTTCCGCTACCTCGGCGGCCCCAACGCGCACCTGCTTCCCGTTCCGCTGTTCAACGTCATCAACGGTGGCGAGCACGCCGACAACGGCATCGACTTCCAGGAGTTCTTCCTCGCGCCCATCGGCGCCGAGACCTACAGCGAATCGCTCCGCTGGGGCACCGAGGTCTACCACGTCCTCAAGGGCGAGCTGAAGTCCGCGGGTTACAACACCGGTCTCGGCGACGAGGGCGGCTTCGCCCCCGACCTGCCCAGCAACCGCGAGGGCCTCGACTTCCTCATCCGCGCGATCGAGAAGGCCGGCTTCACCCCCGGTCAGGACATCGCCGTCGGCCTCGACGTCGCCGCCACCGAGTTCTTCAAGGACGGCGTCTACACCGTCGAGGGCAAGGAGTGGAGCGTCGACACGCTCGTCGACTACTTCGCCGACCTCGTCGCGAACTTCCCGATCGTCACGATCGAAGACGCGCTCGCCGAAGACGACTGGGACGGCTGGAAGAAGCTCACCGACGCCATCGGCTCGAAGGTGCAGCTCGTCGGCGACGACCTGTTCGTCACCAACCCCCAGCGTCTGCAGAAGGGCATCGACCTCGGTATCGCCAACTCGCTGCTCGTGAAGGTCAACCAGATCGGCACGCTGAGCGAGACCCTGGATGCCATCAACCTGGCCACCCGTTCGGGCTACACCTCGATGCTGTCGCACCGCTCGGGTGAGACCGAGGACACCACGATCGCCGACCTCGCCGTCGCCGTGAACGCCGGCCAGATCAAGACCGGTGCCCCGGCGCGCAGCGAGCGCGTCGCGAAGTACAACCAGCTGCTCCGCATCGAAGAAGACCTCGGCGACGCCGCGGTGTTCGCGGGCCGCTCGGCGTTCCCCCGCTTCAAGGGCTGATCGTCCGACGAAAGGAGAGGGAGCCCTACGGCTTCCTCTCCTTTCGCGTTTCCGTGCCCTCGCCGGAGGCTCGGCGCGTCCCTGGGACCCCGCAGGTCGGCGACGTAGACTCGGCTCCGCCCGTCGCCCGTAACCGCGCGGGCGAGAACGAGAGGGGATGCCGTGGACCGACCGACATTGCCTCCCCGCCGGCCCGTGGCATCCGGCACCACGCCCGCGAAGAAGACCGGCACGAAGAAGTCGGCGAAGGCCGCCCCGTCACCCCGTGCATCGCGCTCGGCGCCGTCGACCCCGCGTCGCGTCGACGTGCGCGAGTGGCTCGGCAAGGTGCGTGTGTCGGGCTTCGTCGTCATCATGCTGGGGCTCGTCGTGCTCGGCACCTTCGTGCTCGTGCCGACCGTGGGCACCTACATGGATCAGCGTCAGCAGATCCAGGCGCTGGAGAACGCGGTCGCCGTCAGCCGCGACGACGTCGCCGAACTGGAGTCGCAGCGAGAGCGCTGGTCCGACCCCGCCTACATCACCACCCAGGCGCGCGAGCGGTTGTATTACACGTTCCCCGGCGAGGTCGTGTACCTCATCGACAACGACCTGCCCGTCTCGGCCACCCCCCAAGAGCAGCAGGACGTCAGCGAGGACGTGGGTCAGACCCGCACCGACTGGATGGCGCAGCTCGTGCGCTCGGTCGCCGACTCGGGTGCCGCGCAGGTGGCCGTGCCGACCACGGTCGAGATCGGCGTGCCCGACCCCACCCCCGCACCCGAGGCGACGCCCGCCCCGTGAGCGGCGACAGCGACGGGCGCGCCCGTCGCGCGACCCGCGGGGCTCCCGTCGCGCTCGGACTCCGACCGCCGACGCCGATCTCGCGGAACGCCGAGACCGGACCGGTACCCTGGGAGCGATGACTACCACGCACCTTCCCCCCGCGTCCGACGCCGACCTCGCCGTGCTGCAGGCGCAGCTGGGTCGCGTGCCCCGCGGGGTCATCGGCATCGCCGCGCGGTGCGTCTGCGGCAACCCGACCGTCGTGGCCACGTCGCCCCGACTCGATGACGGCAGCCCGTTTCCGACGTTCTACTACCTCACGCACCCCGCGGCCACGGCGGCGATGTCGGTGCTCGAGGCCGGTCACGTCATGGTGGAGTTCACCGACGAGCTCGCCGCCGACGAAGACCTGCGCGCCGAGTACCTCGCCGCGCACGAGGCCTATCTGCGCGATCGCGCGGCGTACGGCGAGCCCGAGGAGATCGCGGGGATCTCGGCGGGTGGCATGCCCACCCGGGTGAAGTGTCTGCACGCCCTCGCCGGTCACTCCCTGGCCGCCGGGCCGGGTGTGAACCCCATCGGCGACCGTGCACTGGAGCGCGGCACCTTCTCGCCCGAGCGCTGCGAGTGCGAGAGCCCCGGGACCGGCGGATGAAACGCGTCGTCGCGGGGGTGGCATCCATCGTCGTCGCGATGGTGCTGACCGGCGCGGCGACCGCTCCGCCCGTGCTGACCGGCACGGCTCCCTCGGCCCCCGCGAACGCCACACCGGCTCCGCCCGTGCCCGAGGACCCCACCGACTCGGTCCGCGCGTCGGAGTACTGGCTCGACCAGTACGGCGTGCGCGAGGCGTGGAACACCACGCGCGGCGCGGGGCAGAAGATCGCGATCATCGACACCGGGATCGGGCGCGGCCCCGTCGAGTTCAACGGTGCGATCGCGGGGGGCACCGACGTGTCGGGTGTCGGTTCGTCGGACGGGCGCACCCCGGTCGGCGCCGTCGACGCCAACCACGGCAGCTGGGTCGCCTCGCTCGCGGCTTCGCGGGGGACCGGTAACGGCCGCGGCATGATCGGGGTGGCACCCGAAGCGGAGCTGCTGTCGATCTCGGTCGGTTTCGGCGCCTCGACGACCAAACCGTTCACCGAGCAGATCGCCGAGGCCATGAGGTGGGCGGTCGACAACGGTGCGACCGTCATCAACCTGTCGCTGACCACCAACACCCTCGACTGGGACCGCAGCTGGGACGACGCGTTCGAGTACGCCTTCGACAACGACGTCGTGGTGGTCGTCGCCGCGGGCAACCGGGGGAGTGGTACCGACCGCGTCGGGGCGCCCGCCACGATCCCGGGCGTCCTCGCCGTGGGCGGCGTCGACCCGAACGGCACCGCGAGCAGCAGCGCGTCGACGCAGGGCATCACGATCGGGCTGTCGGCGCCGAGTGAGCGCCTGCGCGGGGTGTCGGCCGACGGCACGCTCGTGCAATGGAACGGTACGAGCGGGGCCGCTCCCATCGTCGCCGGCATCGCCGCCCTCGTTCGCGCGGCCCACCCCGACCTGGATGCCGATAACGTCCTCAACCGTCTGATCAGCACCGCGAAGCCCGCCGCCGGCGCCACGACCGTGCCCGACAAGCTCTACGGTTACGGACTCGTCAACGCGGCGGCAGCCATCTCGGCGCGGGTCGACACCGTCTCGGAGAACCCGCTCGGGAGCCTGTCGGAGTGGATCCGGCTCTACCGTCGGGCCGACGCGGAACCCGCGCCGACCCCGACCGCCACGGCGGTCGAGATTCCACCGCTGCCGCCGGTGACATCGGCGCCCGAGGCGGGTTCGCCTCTGCTGCCGTCGCGCGATAGCGTTCTGTACGGATCGCTGCCGCTCGGCGCGGGCACACTGGCCGCTATAATGATTGCGCTCGGTGTCACTGCTGCTGCCCGGCGAATAAGACAGGCGCGCATCTCCCGCGAGCCGAGCCGCACCACAAACGAGGAGTCCCTCACATCGTGACCACTACCGTGCCCAGAATCCTCATCGTCGGTGGGGGCTACGCAGGTTTCTACACCGCGTGGAAGCTCGAGAAGCTCCTCGGCCGTAACGAGGCCGAAGTCACGCTCGTCGACCCGCTGCCGTACATGACGTACCAGCCGTTCCTCCCCGAGGTCGCCGCCGGCGAGATCGAGCCGCGCCACGTCGTGGTGAGCCTGCGCCGCCACCTCAAGCGCACCACCGTCATCGCGGGCAAGATCACCGGGATCTCGCACGCCACCAAGTCGGCGACGATCTCTCCGATCGCCGGTGACGAGACGTTCGAGCAGAGCTACGACCACATCGTCGTGACCGCCGGCGCCGTGTCGCGCACGTTCCCGATCCCGGGCATCGCCGACAACGCCATCGGGCTCAAGACCATCGAAGAGGCCGTGGCCATCCGCGACCGCCTCACGTCGAACTTCGACAAGGCGTCGGTGCTGCCCGCCGGTCCCGAGCGGGACCGCCTGCTGACCGTCGTCGTCGTCGGTGGTGGCTTCGCCGGCATCGAGGTCTTCGCGGAGCTCCGCGCGTACGCGTCGTCGCTGCTCAAGCAGTACCCCACGCTCGCGTTCGAGGACACGCACTTCCACCTCATCGAGGCGATGGGCCGCATCATGCCCGAGGTGTCGCAGAAGACGAGCGAGTGGGTGCTCGCCGACCTCGCGAAGAAGGGTGCCTTCGTGCACCTCGACACGCAGGTCAAGGGCGCCGTCGACGGCGTCATCGAGCTGTCGACCGGCGAGAACCTGCCGACCGACCTCATCATCTGGACCGCCGGTGTCATGGCCAACCCCACGGTCGTCCGTGGCAGCGACCTGCCCGTCGAAGAGCGTGGTCGCATCCGCACGCGCCCCGACCTGCGCGTCGGCACCGAAGAAGAGATCGTCCAGGGTGCCTGGGCCGCCGGAGACGTCTCGGCTGTCCCCGACCTGTCGGGTGGCGGCGTGGGCGGCTTCTGCGTTCCCAACGCCCAGCACGCGGTGCGCCAGGGCAAGCTCATGGCGAAGAACCTCGTCGCGGTGCTGCGCGGCGAGGAGCCCAAGGAGTACAACCACAAGAACCTCGGCGCCGTCGCCGGCCTGGGGCTCTACAACGGCGCATTCCAGTCGGGCAACATCGCGCTGACCGGCCTGATCGCCTGGTTCGCCCACCGCGGTTACCACGGTCTGGCCATGCCGACGTGGGAGCGCAAGTTCCGCGTCGTCGGCGACTGGGTGCAGAACTTCCTGCACGGTCGCGAGGTCGTCAACCTCGAGGCCGTCCAGCAGCCCCGCGCCGCGTTCGAGGAGTTCGCCGCGCGCCCGCGTCCGGCGGCGCCCGCGGCCGACGCTCCGGCGCCGGCAGCTCCGGCCGAGAAGAAGGCCGAGCCCGTCGCGGCGAAGTGACCTTCCGCTGATCGAGACCCTCGTACCCCGCCGGGTACGGGGGTCTCGTCGTACACGGCCCCGGATGCCGCGCCGTCGAGCGATACGGTGGAGGTCGGGCCCCCGTAGCCCAATGGCAGAGGCAGGCGACTTAAAATCGCTTCAGTGTGGGTTCGAGTCCCACCGGGGGTACGCCGTATCCTCGCGCTCCACGGACGCTCCGCGTACTATGCACGTTCTCTGGGAGTCCCCGCCACCCGCCCGTTCCGGCCGGCGCCCCGCAGTTACACTGAAGGGCAATCTCGCGAACTGAGGGTGGGGACTTATGTGGGAGTGGCTTGTACCGGTCATCGTGATCGTCGGCATTCTGGCGATCGCCGGGATCTACCTGTGGGCCACCTACAACGCCCTGGTCGCGTTGAACGTGCGTGTCGACGAGGCCTGGAGTGACATCACCGTGCAGCTCAAGCGTCGCGCCGACCTGCTGCCCAACCTCATCGAGACGGTGAAGGGCTACGCGGCCCACGAGAAAGCCGTGTTCGAGAACGTCACCCGCGCCCGCGCCGAGACGCTGTCGGCCCAGAGCCCGGCCGAGGCCGGTGTCGCCGAGGGGCACATGCAGCAGGCGCTCAAGTCGCTGTTCGCCGTTGCCGAGGCGTACCCGCAGCTCCAGGCGAGCCAGAACTTCCTGCAGCTGCAGCACTCGATCGTCGACACCGAAGACAAGATCCAGGCCTCGCGCCGGTTCTACAACGGGGGTGTGCGGGAGCTGAACACGAAGATCAAGGTCTTCCCCAACAACCTCTTCGCGCGTCAGCTCGGTTTCCGCGAGCGCGAGTTCTTCGAGGTCGTCGACGGTGCGGCGATCGCGGAACCCCCACGCGTGCAGTTCTGACCTCACGCGCCCCCTCTCACCGGAGGGGGCGCGTTTACGTTGGCGCGGTCGTCGGGGTGGTCGTGCCGCTCGGCGCGCAACGCCCCCGCGATGGCGTCCACCGCGTCGCCCCAGCGCGAGACCGTCACGCGCTCCAGGCCCTGCCACCGCGCCGCGGTTCGCAGCTCTTCGGCGACTCGGTCGGCGGCATCGGGCGGCGCCCCCTGCTCCCACCAGGCCGACTGCACGCGGAGAGTGCTGTTCGCGCGATCGGCTTTGAGGTCGAGGCGGCCCACCACGTCGTCGCCCACCACGACCGGCAGCGAGTAGTACCCGAACCGCCGCTGCGGCGCGGGCGTGTAGATCTCGATCCGGTAATCGAAGTCGAAGAGTCGCTCGGCACGGTCACGGAACCACACCATCGGATCGAACGGGGTGAGAATGGCCGCGACGTCGAGCTTGCGAGGGCGGGCGGCGTCGCGATGCAGCCAGGCTTTCGCGGGGCGACCCGCCACGAGCCAGCCCTCGACCTCGACGGGAAGCAGCTCGCCGGTGTCGACCAGATCGCGGATCGCGGCGAGGACCACGGGGCGGTCGCGGATGCGCCAGTAATCGGCCAGGTCGGCCGCGGTGGCGACGCCGTACGCGACGGCGGCGCGGCGCACGAGCTCGGCGATGGCCGCGACGCGGGGGACCGATGTCTGGAGCGCCGCCGCCGGCAGCACATCGGATGCCAGCCCGTAGCGTCTCTCGAACCCCCGGCGTCCGGCGATGGCGACGTCGCCGCTCAGCCACAGTCGCTCCAGCCCGTTCTTCACGTCGTCCCACCCCCACCACGACCCCCGCGAGCCGCTTCGGGCGTCGTGGTCGATGTCGGCCGGTCGGAGCGGCCCGCGCGCGGCCAGTTCGTCGCGCAGCCAGTCGAGCAGGGGCCGATTCGCCCGCGCCCACTCGTCGTCGCCGTACTTGGCGCGCATCGCGTCGCGACGGAACTGCAGCAGCGGCCAATCGTCGACCGAGACGAGCGACGCCACGTGCGCCCACGACTCGACCCAGGTCGGCCGCCGCGAGAACGCGAGCTTGTCGAGCAGCCCGGTGTCGTAGGCGCCGAGGCGGGCGAACAGCGGCATGTAGTGGGAGCGCGCGAAGACGTTGACCGAGTCGATCTGAAGGATGCGCATGCGATGCAGCGCCCCGGTGATCTGGCGCGTGCCCACCATCTCGGGACGGGCGCGGGCGAAGCCCTGCGCGGCAAGGGCGATACGGCGCGCGTCGGCGCGACGAAGCGTCGTGGTCATGCTCCTCACCGTATCCACCACCGCCGACATCGCAGCGATCGCTGGGGAGAGCGGCGGTAGGCTGACGGAATGACCGGAACCGATCCCGAACCCCGCGGATCCTTCCTCGACGCCCTGAAGCGGCGCACCGTCTCGAGCGATCTGCAGCCCCCGGTTCCGCCGGCGTTGCGCCAGGCCACGGCCTACGCGTGGCGGCTGCTCATCATCGCCGCGGCCCTCGGCGTCGTCATCTTCATCGTCATCCAGTTGAAGCTGCTCGTCATCCCGCTGCTGGTGGCGATCCTCGTCACCGCGCTGGTGTGGCCCGGCTTCTCGTTCCTGCTGCGACACCGGTGGCCCAAATGGCTCGCCATCGTCGTCACGGTGCTCGCCACCATCGCGATCATCTCGGGCCTGGTCTGGCTCGCGGTCTGGCAGATCGCCCGAGAATTCGGGTCGGTACGCGAGCGCACGGTCGCCGCGGTCGGGCAGTTCCGGCAGTACCTCATCGACGGCCCGCTGCACCTCAGTGCGCAGCAGATCGACGACGGCCTGAACCGCGCGGGCACGTTCCTCCAGCAGCAGGCCGAGGTGTTGTGGACCGGGGCCCTCGCCATCGGAACGACGCTCGGGCACGTGGGCACCGGACTGCTGCTCACCTTCTTCATCCTCCTGTGCCTGCTCGCCGACGGCGGCGGGATCTGGCGCTGGACCACGCGGCTCTTCCCGCGCGTCGCCCGCCCCGCGGTCGACGGCGCCGGCCGGGCCGGCTGGCGTACCGTGAAGAGCTACGCCCGTACGCAGTTGCTGGTCGCCACCATCGATGCGATCGGCATCGGTCTCGGTGCCTTCCTGCTCGGCGTTCCGCTGTCGATCCCGATCGGCGTGCTGGTGTTCCTCGGCGCGTTCATCCCGTTCGTGGGAGCCGTCGCCACCGGCGCTCTCGCGGTGTTCATCGCGCTGGTCTACAACGGACCGCTCATCGCGCTGTTCATGCTGATCGTGGTGCTGGGTGTGCAGCAGGTCGAGAGTCACATCCTTCAGCCGATCCTCATGGGCTCGGCCGTCAAGGTGCATCCGCTCGCCGTCGTCCTCGTCGTCGCCGGGGGCGCGATGATCGGCGGGATCGCCGGCGCGCTGTTCGCCGTGCCCCTCGCCGCTTTCGTCAACGTCGTCGCCGTGTACCTCAGCTCGAAGGCATGGCAGCACGACGGCGAGGCCCTGGCATCCCGAGATCTCATCTGGCAGACAGTCCCGCGCGAGCGCGGAAGGAAGACATGAACGACACTCCCACCCTGGCCGAGTTCGAAGATGCCGCGCAGGCTCTGCGCGGCATCATCACGCGGACGCCCCTCGACGAATCGCTGCACCTCACCGAACTGCTCGGCGTGCCGGTCAACCTCAAGCTCGAGAACCTTCAGCGCACCGGCTCGTTCAAGATCCGCGGCGCGACATACCGTCTCTCGCGCCTGACCGCCGAGGAGCGTGCCCGGGGCGTGGTCGCCGCCTCCGCCGGGAACCACGCGCAGGGGGTCGCCCTCGCCGCGCAGCAGCTCGGCATCGCGGCGACGATCTTCATGCCGCTGGGGGTGCCGCTGCCGAAGCTCCTGGCCACGCGCGGGTACGGCGCCGAGGTCATCCTCGAGGGCGCCACCGTCGAGACCCCGCTGCGTCTTGCCGCCGAGTTCGCCGAGCGCACCGGCGCGGTGCTGATCCACCCGTTCGACCACCGTGACATCGTCGTGGGCCAGGGAACGCTCGGGCTCGAGCTGGTCGAAGACATGCCCGACCTCGAGACGGTGATCGTCGGCATCGGCGGCGGGGGCTTCGCCGCGGGAGTCGCCACGGCGGTGAAGACGCGCGCTGCCGCCGAGGGGCGCACCGTGCGCGTCATCGGCGTGCAGGCCGAGAACTCCGCGGCGTACCCGTCGTCGCTGGCCGCCGGGTACCCGATGCAGATCGAGACCACGCCGACCATCGCCGACGGCATCGCCGTGGCGCGGCCCGGCGATCTCCCGTTCGAGCTCGTCCGACAGTTCGTCGACGAGGTCGTCACGGTCACCGAAGACGACATCGCCCGGGCCCTGCTCGTGCTGCTCGAGCGCGCCAAGCAGGTCGTGGAGCCCGCGGGTGCCGTCGGTGTCGCCGCCATCCTGGCCGGAAAGGTCACGGCGACCGGCCCCACGGTGGCGATCCTGTCGGGTGGCAACATCGACCCCCTGCTGCTGCAGCGCGTCGTGGCGCACGGCCTCGCGGCATCCGGTCGCTACATGTCGCTACGAATTCCGCTTCCCGACCGTCCGGGCCAGCTCGCCCGCGTCTCGGAACTCCTCGCCCAGGCGGGCGCCAATGTCATCGAGGTGCTCCACACGCGTCACGGTCAGGGCATGCAGATCAGCGAGGTCGTGCTGCAGCTGAGCGTCGAGACCCGCGGCGAAGAGCACCGGGCCCTCGTCATCCGCACGCTCGAAGACGCTGGATTCGTGGCCACGGTCGTTCCCAACTGAGGCACTGAGCGCGACACCCGCCGCGAACGCCGCGAGCCGCCCACCCCGAAGGGGAGAGCGGCTCGCGGACGGTGGGGCTTACTGGCCCGAGTAGGTCTCGACCTTGACGATCTCGACCTTGATCTCTTTGCCGTTCGGCGCCGTGTACGAACCCTTGTCGCCCTCTTTGAGCCCCAGGATCGCCGCGCCCAGCGGCGAGGCCTCGCTGTAGACGTCGAGCTCGGAGTCGACGGCGATCTCGCGGTTGCCGAGGAGGAAGACCTCTTCGCCGCCGGCGACGATGGCGGTCACGACGGTGCCCGACTCGACGACGCCGTGGCTCTCGGGCGCTTCGCCGACCTTGGCGTCCTTGAGCAGCTGCTGAAGGGTGCGGATGCGCGCCTCTTGCTTGCCCTGCTCGTCTTTCGCGGCGTGGTAGCCGCCGTTCTCTTTGAGGTCGCCCTCTTCGCGCGCCGACTCAATACGCTTGGCGATCTCTTCACGGCCCGTGGTCGAGAGGCGCTCGAGCTCGTTGTGCAGGCGGTCGTAGGCGTCTTGCGTGAGGAACGTCACCTGAGCGTCGTTGGACACGGTTACTCCTTCGTCGAAACGCAGACGGCGCGGGATCGGAAGCCGTCGGCGGGGGATATGTCGAACGCCCCGGCATCGAGCCGGGGCGCGTCGTGATCCCGCGAGTTTACGGCACCCAGCAGGCGTTGACAAAACCTGTCGTCGCCAGCGCGAGCGTCGGGATCTGCTCGGTGAACGCGCGGGAATGTTCCTCGGATGCCGGGTACTGCACGACCCGCCATCCCACCGTCCCGTGCTCCTCGTCGCGCGCCTCGAGAGCGCAGGCGACGGGCTCGCCGACCGGGGCGGTGATCTGGAACGTCGTCGAGACCGAGCGCTCGTTCTCGACCGTGAACCCGGTGTCGGTCGCGGTGACCGAACCGAGGCTGCCGGCCACCGTCGTCCAGCCGAGGTACCCGATCGCGCCGAGGGCGAGCACGGCCACGATCGACCACCCCACGATGCGCCGCCGCGGCGAACGCGTGCGTCCGTAGCGGTCGTCGAGTTGGGCCTGCGTCGTCATGGTCTCTCCGGGCTTTAGGCTGGACATCCAGGCTACGCGCTTCCGCCCGGACCGAAGGACTCCATGCTCCCCGTGCTCGTCGCTCTCGCGACAACGCCCACCCCGGCCGTCACTCCCGACCCCGCGATCGTCACGCCGGGTCCGCTCGGCTTCGCCGCCATCGCGTTCATCGGCGTCGCCGTGTTCCTGCTCGTCTGGGACATGCTGCGTCGCATCCGCCGCGGTCGGTACCGCGAAGAGGTCAACGCGGAGCTCGACGCCGAAGAAGCGCGGGCACGCGAGGCGTCGGCCGACGACGCCGACCCCACCGCCCCGCGCATCTGACTCCTGCCGGAGGTCCCGGCATCCGGGATCATCCGCCGTGGTATGCCGGGGCGAGGGCGATCAGCAGGCACGCCGTCCAGTGGCAGAGGAACGCCAGCACGGTGCACACGTGGAAGATCTCGTGGAACCCGAAGTGCCCGGGCCACGGATTGGGCTTCTTGATCGCGTAGATCACGGCGCCGCCGGTGTAGAGCAGTCCGCCGACCACGACCAGCACCATCATCGCGACGTTCGCCGCGAGCAGGTCGCCGAGGTACATCACCGCCGCCCACCCGAGGGCGAGGTAGAGCGCGACGTAGAGCCAGCGCGGGGCGTTGATCCAGAACACGCGGAACAGGATGCCGAGGATCGCACCGCCCCAGACGATCGAGAGCAGCAGCACCGTCTTGGGCGTCGGCAGGGCCAGGACCGCCAGGGGCGTGTACGTGCCCGCGATCAGCAGCAGGATGTTCGCGTGGTCGATGCGCTTGAGCACCGCGAGCGTCTTGGGCTTCCAGTGGAAGCGGTGGTACAGGGCGGAGTTGCCGAACAGCAGCATCGAGGTGGCCGTGAACACGGCCGCCGCCCACTTGCCCGGGGTTCCCTGGGCCACAACGATCAGCACGATGCCCGCGATGATCGCGACGGGGAACGTTCCGGCGTGGATCCAGCCGCGCCAGGTGGGTTTGACCTCGGCCTGCGCGCCCACCGCCCCGGCATCGAGGAGGGGGAGCTGGGGCATGTCGGGTCCGTCTGAGGGGGTCGTGCGCGTCACGTCTTCGACCCTACGTCCGCCCCCATGCCAGGGTGCGTACATGGGGGCAGGGCTCACCCTTTCCCCAGCGAGGGGCACCTGAACGTTCACGGTGAACGGGCCGGGACGCGGTAGCGTAGGAAGGTGGCGCGCGTGTGGAGGAACGAGGGGCGAGGGCCCCTCTACCGTCTGTACATCTCGCGCCTGCGTCGCCGCATGCCGGCCACCGTGCCGCACCACGTCGCCATGATGATCGACGGCAACCGCCGCTGGGCACGTCAGCTCGGGTACGACAGCGCCGCTCACGGGCATCGCGCGGGTGCCGCGAAGATGCACGAGTTCCTGCGGTGGTGCGACGACCTCGGTATCGAGGTGGTCTCGCTCTACCTGCTGTCCAACGACAACCTCGTCAAGCGCGACAGCAAAGAGCTGCAAGACCTGCTCGAGATCATCGCCCAGCTCGCCGGCGAGCTGTCGCACGAGCCCGATTGGCGCGTCAAGCACGTCGGTCGCGCCGAAGGGCTCCCGGCCGAGCTCGCCGAGGTGCTGCACGAGGCCACCGAGCGCACGCGCGGTCACGAGGGTCTGCACGTGAACCTCGCGGTCGGGTACGGCGGGCGCAGCGAGATCGTGGATGCCGTGCGCTCCATCATCAGCAAGCACGACGCCTCGGGCGGCTCGATGGAGGAGCTGGCCGCGAGCCTCACCCCCGAGCAGATCGGCGAGCACCTGTACACGGGCGGTCAGGCCGATCCCGACCTCGTCATCCGCACGTCGGGGGAGCAGCGGCTGAGCGACTTCCTGCTGTGGCAGTCGGCGCACTCCGAGTTCTACTTCGTCGAGGCGCTGGGGCCGGATCTGCGCGAGGTCGACTTCTTGCGGGCCATCCGCGACTTCTCGGCGCGCGACCGACGCTACGGGCAGTAGCAGGACGACCCGCTCGGGCGCCGAGGGGCGACCTTCGACGCGAGTGATCTCCACCCCGTCGGGCGCCAAAACGTGCTGTTCACGAAGTCGTCACATTCGTGGCGTGTTAACGACCCGCGTCGGTGTCGCGGAGACGTACGGTGATCACATCGGGCACGGAGCCCGGTCGGGTCGACCTTCGGATCGCGACTCGTGACCCACAGGTCGACTCGAGGCAACCGGGTGATTCACCCGGGTCGGGAGTGGGTTGTGACTGCACGAGCACCATACGACCAGCGTCGCGTCGTCGAGAACACCGGATCCGAAACCGGATCCGACCAGGCCCTGCGCACGTATGTCCTGGATACCTCCGTTCTTCTCAGCGACCCGCGGGCCTTCTTCCGCTTCGCGGAGCACTCGGTGGTGATCCCCGTCGTGGTGATCACCGAACTCGAGGGCAAACGTCACGACCCCGAGATCGGCTACTTCGCCCGCCAGGCCCTCCGCCACCTCGACGAACTGCGCGTCGAGCACGGCCGCCTCGATTTCCCCGTCCCCGTGGGCACCGACGGCACCCTACGTGTCGAGCTGAACAACACCGACCCCCAGGTGCTGCCCTCGGGCATGCGGATGGGCGGCAACGACAGTCGCATCCTCGCCGTGGCGATGAACATCGCCCAGGACGGCGCCGAGGTGACCGTCGTGTCGAAGGACCTGCCGATGCGCGTGAAGGCGGCATCGCTGGGCCTGAACACCGAGGAGTACCTCGCCGAGCAGGCGATGGACTCGGGGTGGACGGGCATCACCTCGCTCGACGTGTCGGGCGATGAGATGACCGACCTGTACGAGAGCGAGGTCGCCGTCAGCGAGTCGGTGGTGGGGCTGCCGGTCAACACCGGTCTCATCATCCACTCCGAGCGGGGATCGGCCCTCGGGCGCGTGACCGGGAACGGCGAGTTCCGGCTGGTGCGCGGCGACCGCGACGCCTTCGGGCTGCACGGTCGCTCGGCCGAGCAGCGCATCGCGCTCGACCTGCTGCTCGACCCCGAGGTCGGCATCGTGTCGCTCGGCGGACGTGCCGGTACCGGAAAGTCGGCGCTGGCCCTGTGCGCGGCGCTGGAGGCCGTGCTGGAGCGTCAGCAGCAGAAGAAGATCATCGTGTTCCGGCCGCTGTTCGCCGTGGGTGGTCAGGAGCTCGGCTACCTGCCCGGCGACCAGGCCGAGAAGATGGGCCCCTGGGGTCAGGCGGTCTTCGACACCCTGGGTTCGGTCGTCTCGGGCAACGTGCTGGAGGAGGTGCTGGCGCGGGGCATGCTCGAGGTGCTGCCGCTCACGCACATCCGCGGTCGGTCGCTGCACGACGCTTTCGTCATCGTCGACGAAGCCCAGTCGCTCGAACGCAACGTGCTGCTGACGGTGCTGAGCCGCATCGGCCAGAACTCGCGGGTGGTGCTCACCCATGATGTGGGGCAGCGCGACAACCTGCGGGTGGGTCGGCACGACGGGGTCGCCTCGGTCATCGAGACGCTCAAGGGGCACGCGCTCTTCGGCCACGTCACGCTCACCCGTTCGGAGCGCTCCGCCATCGCCGCCCTGGTCACCGAGCTGCTGGAGGCCGGCGAACTGTCCTGATCCGCGGTCGAGGAGGGGTCGGGATGCCACGGTGTCCCGACCCTCTTCTCGTGCTTGCGGGTCCACATGAGAGCTTTCTCATGTCCACCTCCCCGCGCTCTCACTTTGACCCTTCAGGCTGGACACAGAGGCGAGGGAAACCTCGTCACCGCCTCGGCGGTTCCCCCTGAGGAAACCCGAGATCCGTTCCACCCCTGCCGCCGTCGTTCGGGTACGTCGGCCGGTAGTGAACGTGATCTCCTCGAAACCCCCGGTACACCACCGGGGGTTTCGAGTTTCCGCGCACGGTCGCCGCCGGGCTCGGCCGGCCCCGGGGCGGTGGCACCGCACCTCACCCCGTGCGCGTCACTCCCAGCGGTACCCGGCGCCTCGGACCGTGACGATGTGCGCGGCGCCGAGCTTGGCGCGCAGGTAGCGCACGTACACGTCGACGACGTTCGACGCGGGATCGAAGTCCATGTTCCACACCCGGCTCAGCAACTGCTCGCGGCTGAGCACCTGGCCCGCGTGGCGCATGAGCTCCTCGGCGAGGGCGAACTCGCGGGCGCTGAGATCGATCGCGCGGCTGCCGACGGTCGCACGGCGGGCGAGCACGTCGAGCGTCACGTCGCCGTGGGCCACGGTCATCGTGCCCGTCGGGACGGGTTCGCGCAGGCGCGATCGGATGCGCGCGAGCAGCTCGTCGAACTTGAACGGCTTCGCGACGTAGTCGTTGGCTCCGGCGTCGAGGCCCTCGACGGTATCGCGCGTGCCGGTACGGGCCGTCAGCATGATGATGGGCACCGACGAACCCTGCCCCCTCAGGCTGCGGAGCACCTCGAAGCCGTCGATCGAGGGAAGGCCGACGTCGAGGAGCACCAGGTCGACCTCACCGGACAGCGCCGTGTCGAGCGCCTCGGCGCCGTCGCCGACGGTGACCGTCTGATACCCCGCCGATTCGAGGCCCTTGGCCACGAAAGCCGAGATGCGTTCTTCGTCCTCGGCGATGAGGATGCGCGTCATCCGGTTGCCTCTCTTTGCAGGACCACGTCTCCGGCGCGAACCGGGGTGGGAAGCTCGGCGGCGGAGCGTCCGCGCACGAGGGGGAGGTGGAGGGTCATCGTGGCGCCGCCGCCCGGGGTGTCGCCCACCGAGCAGTGTCCGTCGTGCGCGCGCACGATGGCGTCGACGATGGCGAGGCCGAGACCCGAGCCCTCGATCCCGCGCCCGGGGGAGATCCGATCGAAGCGCCGGAAGACGCGGTGACGGGCGGCGGGCGGAATGCCCGGCCCGTGATCGCGCACCCACAGCCGCGCCGTCGTGTCGTCGGCGCTGCTGCCGATCTCGATGGCGGAGCCGGCGGGGGTGTATTTCGCCGCGTTGTCGGCCAGCTGCAACCACGCCTGCACGAGACGGTCGGCATCACCGTGGACACGGCCCGATGCCCGTGCCTCGATGCTCCAGGTGTGATGGGGAATGGCCCCGACGAGTTCGGCCACCCGGTCGGTGAGACCCCCCACGTCGATGAGGGATGCCGAGAGGGTGGCCGTCTCGGCATCGGCCAGGGCGTCGATGTCGTCGACCAGGCGCGCCAGGCGGTCGAGTTCGGCGATCCCGAGATCACGGGTGTCGGAGGCGTCCTGAGGATCGGACGGGTCCATCATCTCGAGGTGTCCGCGGACGATGGTGATGGGCGTCTTCAGCTCGTGCCGCACGTCGTCGAGCAGGTGTCGCTGCGCGTCGACCGACATCGCGA
The DNA here is from genome assembly GCF_001792815.1 of Microbacterium sp. BH-3-3-3. NCBI lineage: Bacteria > Bacillati > Actinomycetota > Actinomycetes > Micrococcales > Microbacteriaceae > Microbacterium > Microbacterium sp. BH-3-3-3. The sequence continues at coordinate 3,296,376 of NZ_CP017674.1, forward strand.
GGCGGTCGAGCATGCCGTTCACCGACGTCGTGAGGTCGGAGATCTCGTCGTACCCGTGTGCGCGCAACCGCGTGCCGAGGTCGTCGATCGTGATGGCGTCGGTGGTGTCGCGGAGGCGCTTGAGGGGCGAGAAGAGGCGGCCCGTCACGAACCACCCCGCGACTCCCACGAGCAGCAGGACTCCCACCGCCGAGAGGGCGTAGGTGGTCGTCGACAGCGCCACCAGCTCCATGCGCTGGTCGATCGAGATGACCTGCACGGCGGTCGCTCCGCGATCCGCGACGGCGACGTACAGCACGGGACCGTGGGAACTGTCGGCCTGCCCGCTCAGCTGCTGGTCGGCGAGACGGGCGGTCAGCGAGGACAAGAGCACCGGATCGTCGGCGATGGCCAGACCGGGGGGCGAGGGGGTCGCGGCGAGCACCTGGTCGCCGTCGAGCGCGAGCGTGCCGTCGGTGCGGCCGGGGATCGTTCCCGCGACCAGGTCGACCGGATCGTCGGAGCTCGACGCCACCGACGAGGCGAAACCGTCGAGCTGCTTCTGCGCGTTCGCCAGCACACGCTCGCGCTGAGCGGCGAAGGTGATGCCGCCGGCGATCATCATGCCGAGCAGGACGACGCCGAGGATCGCGCCGAGGATTCGCACCCGCGTCGAGATCGGTCTCGTCGTGGGGCTCATCCTCCGATTATGGCGCGCCTCGGCGTCGTCGTCGTGCGGCTCAGCCCGGGTGCGTCATCGACAGCAGGTCGAGCTTGGCGTCGAGCACCTCTTCGGTGATCTCGCCGCGCTCGACGTAGCCGAGATCGATGACGGCCTCGCGCACGGTGATGCCCTTGGCGACCGAGTGCTTCGCGATCTTGGCGGCGGCCTCGTAGCCGATGACCTTGTTCAGCGGGGTGACGATCGAGGGGGACATGCCGGCGAACGCCTCGGCGCGCGCGACGTTGGCCTCGAGGCCGTCGATCGTCTTGTCGGCGAGCACCCGCATGGCGTTGGCGAGCAGGCGGATCGACTCCAGCAGCGCCGTGCCCATGACGGGGATGGCGACGTTGAGCTCGAACGAGCCCGACGCACCGGCCCAGGCGACCGTGGCGTCGTTACCGATGACGCGGGCGCACACCATGAGGGTGGCCTCGGGGACGACCGGGTTGACCTTGCCGGGCATGATCGACGATCCGGGCTGCAGGTCGGGGATGTGCAGCTCGCCGAGGCCGGTGTTCGGCCCCGATCCCATCCAGCGGATGTCGTTGTTTATCTTCGTCAGCGACACGGCGATCGTGCGGAGGGCTCCGGATGCCTCGACGAGACCGTCGCGGTTGGCCTGGGCCTCGAAGTGATCCTTCGCCTCGGTGATGGGCAGCTCGGTCTCGGCCGCGAGCAGCTCGATGACCTTCTGCGGGAAGCCGAGCGGGGTGTTGATGCCGGTGCCGACGGCGGTGCCGCCGAGCGGGACCTCGCCGACGCGGGGGAGAACGGCCTGCACGCGCTCGATGCCCAGGCGCATCTGGCGGGCGTAGCCGCCGAACTCCTGACCGAGGGTGACGGGGGTGGCATCCATGAGGTGGGTGCGCCCCGACTTCACGATGCCCTTCCACGCGTCGGCCTTGGCCTCGAGCGCCACCGAGAGGTGGTCGAGGGCGGGGATGAGGTCGGTGATGAGCGCCTGGGTGACGGCGATGTGCACCGAGGTCGGGAAGACGTCGTTCGACGACTGCGACGCGTTGACGTGGTCGTTGGGGTGCACGGTCGAGCCGAGGATGCGGGTCGCGAGCGTCGCGAGCACCTCGTTCATGTTCATGTTCGACGAGGTGCCGCTGCCGGTCTGGTACGTGTCGACGGGGAAGTGCGCGTCGTGCTGACCGGTGACGACCTCGTCGGCGGCCTGCGCGATGGCGTCGGCGATACCGGCATCCAGCGTGCCCAGCTCCTTGTTGGCCAGGGCGGCGGCTTTCTTGATGCGGGCGAGGGCCGCGATCTGCGTCGACTCGAGGCCCGAGCCCGAGATGGGGAAGTTCTCGACGGCGCGCTGCGTCTGCGCGGCGTACAGGGCGTCCTTCGGCACGCGCACTTCACCCATGGTGTCGTGTTCGATGCGGTACTCGATGTCGGTCACGTCGTCGTTCCTCCAGGTCGGTCGTTCTGCTTCAGTTGGGGCTCATCACGCGGGCGCTTCGACGCGCGAGTCGTCGATGTCGCCCACGATGACGACGGGGAAGGCTTCCCCTTCGTCGAGTCGGTAGTTCGCGCCCACCACGGCGCAGCGGCCCTCGGCGACGGCTTCGCTGATCAGCTCGGACGCCCGCAGCAGCTCGCCGACGGTGTAGCGCAGGTGTTCGCGGCCGACCAGCTCGGGATCGACGGCGTCGGGGACTCGGCCCTCGACGGCGCCGGCGCGCTGGACGCGGCGCACCGCGGGGACGATCGGGGCGATCTGGCGCCAGATGTACGCGGGCAGGGTGGGCGCATCGACCCCGGTGCTCTCGATGGCCGCACCGACGGCGCCGCACGCGTCGTGGGCGAGGACCACGATGAGGGGGACCTCGAGCACGCCCACGGCGTATTCGAGGCTGCCGATCACGGAATCGGAGATGACCTGGCCGGCGTTGCGCACGACGAACAGGTCGCCGAGGCCCTCGTCGAAGATGATCTCGGCGGCGAGGCGCGAGTCGGAGCAGCCGAACAGTGCCGCCGAAGGGTGTTGCGCGGAGGCCAGTTCGGCGCGACGCTCGACGTCCTGCCGGGGGTGGGCGGGTGCGCCGGAGATGAAACGACGGTTTCCCTCGACCATCTGCTCCCACACCTGGTGGGGGGTCATGCGCTCGCTCACGGGACCTCTCTCAACTGCTCGATCTGGGATGTCACGGAGGCGGCCGCCAGGGCCGCGGTCTCGGGGGCGGCGTCGCCGTACACGAGCACGTAGTCGGGGCCGGCGGCGGTGGCCAGCGCGTATTCGATGTTGCCGGTGCCCGCGGGGTTCGCCGGGCGGTAGACGTTCCACTCGATGCCGTCGATGGTCGTGGTGTCGGTGGCCCGGGTTCCGTCGAGCAGCTGTCCGGCCCAGGCCTCGTCGGCGTCGAAGCCCTGCGCGATCCGGAGGAAGCCGGACTCCCCGGAGCGCACGTAGACCATGGTCCACGCCTGCGTGCCGCCGCTGCCCTCGATGGTGGCCTGGTTGACGCGCCACCCCTCGCCGAGCGAGGGGGTGAGCACCGGACGCCCGCGATCGCTTTCGAGATCAGCCGTGAGGGCGACCACGTCGGGCTCGGGACGGGGGGCGGGTTCGCCACGCGGCACGGCGGCCACGACGACGAGCACCACGGCCACGGTCACGAGCAGCGCGGCGATGAGGTTGCGGAAGGTCTTGCTGGAGCGATACCGGCGCGACGACTCGGCCTTGCGGTCGGCCGCCTCTTGCGGGGTCTCGGGGCGGCCGAGATGGGCGACGACGCGGGCCATCAGTCGTCCCCTGCGTCACCGCGAGCGGCATCGAGCCGGCGCTTCGCGCCCAGGAGCCATTCTTCGCAGCGCGCGTAGAGCTTCTCGCCGCGTTCCCAGAGCGCCAGCGACTCCTCGAGCGTGGGGGCACCCTGCTCGAGCTCGGCGACCACGCGCACGAGTTCGTCGCGGGCCTGCTCGAACGAGAGGGTGGCGACGTCGGAGGCGGAGCCCGGGGTCGTCGCGGTCATGGCATCCATTCTAGGCGGGACGCGCGGTCGTGCCGTCGCCCGGTGCCTCGGCGTCGAGCGGTCGGTCGTCGGGCAGGGCGCCCTCGGATCGCGCGGCGAGCGTGCCCTGTTCGACCGTGATCTTCAGGGCGGCGCCGGCGGGGGCGTCGCGGGCGTCGCGCACGACGGAGCCGCCGTCGCTCTGCACGATCGCGTATCCGCGGGCGAGGGTGGCGAGCGGGGAGAGCGCGCGCAGGCCCGCGCTGAGCTCGCGCGTGCGGCGACGTTCGCTCTCGAGCCGACGGTCGACGATGTCGCGGCCCCGATTCGACAGCATCCACAGCTCCTGCGCACGGGAGGTGAGCATGGAGTGCGGAGTGCGCAGCGCCGGGCGCGAGCGGATCTGCTCGAGCTGCGCGATGTCGTGCAGCACGCGCTGGGTCAGTCGGCCGGTGAGCCGGGCCCGCAGCTGCGCCACGATCGCCCGCTGCTCGGCCACGTCGGGCACGACGCGCTTGGCGGCGTCGGTGGGGGTCGATGCGCGCACATCGGCGACGTCGTCGAGCAGGGGGCGGTCGTTCTCGTGCCCGATGGCGCTGACGATGGGGGTGGATGCCGAGGCCACGGCCCGCACGAGTCGTTCGTCGCTGAAGCCCAGCAGCGTCTGCGGATCGCCCCCGCCGCGGGCGATGACGATGACGTCGACCTCGGGGTCGGCGTCGAGCGCCTTGAGCGCGGCGAGCGTCTCGGGCACGCAGCGCTCGCCCTGCACGGCGGCGTACTTCGTGCGGAAGTTCACTCGTGGCCAGCGCAGCTCGGCGTTGCGGTGCACGTCTTTCTCGGCATCCGAGTTCTCACCCGTGATGAGCCCGATGCAGTGGGGGAGGAACGGGAGCTTCTTCTTGCGCACCGGGTCGAACAGACCCTCGGACCGCAACTGCACGCGCAGGCGCTCGAGGCGCTCGAGCTGTTCGCCGAGCCCCACGTGCCGCATCGCCGACACGGCGAACGAGAAGTCGCCCGTGCGGGGGAAGTAGTCGGCCTTCACGCACGCGACGACGCGGTCGCCCACCTTGAGGTCTGCGGGGAGGCGGTTGAGCGTGCTCGACCAGATGCGGAACGCCACGGTCGATTCGGTGCCGAGATCTTTCAGACGGCCGAACACGTTGCCGCCGCGCCGGTTGAACGAGGTGATCTCGCCCTCGACCCAGACCGAACCCCATCGTTCGATGAAGCCGCGGATGGTGTCGTTCAGCCGCGACACCGAGGTGGGCGCATCGGTGCTCGACTCGCGGGGGTGCACGGAGTCGGCGGGCGGCGCCTGCCCCGCGATGGTCTCGGGCTGGAACGAGGTCATGGTCTCCGGAAGGGTCGAGGTGGCCGGTTCGGCCGGCATCCAGGGGCGCCCCGATAGAATCGAGGGGTGAGCACACCTGTCGTCCAACTGCCCGTTCCCCGTATCCCGGGTCGACGCGGGCGGCTCCAGGATATCCCCGTACAGGGAAAGAAGAAGGTGCTGCTGGCGGCGCCGCGCGGTTATTGCGCGGGCGTCGACCGCGCGGTCATCGCCGTCGAGAAGGCCCTGGAGCGCTATGGCGCGCCCGTGTACGTGCGCAAGCAGATCGTGCACAACATCCACGTGGTCACCGAGCTCGAGAAGAAGGGGGCGATCTTCGTCGAAGAGGTCGACGAGGTTCCCCCGGGGTCGCACGTCGTCTTCAGCGCGCACGGGGTGTCGCCCGCCGTCGTGTCGGCGGCATCCGATCGGGGTCTGCAGGCGATCGATGCGACCTGCCCCCTCGTGACCAAGGTGCACCGCGAGGCCGTGCGCTTCGCGCGCGACGACTTCGAGATCCTGCTGATCGGCCACGAAGGCCACGAAGAGGTCGAGGGCACCGCGGGCGAGGCCCCCGAGCACGTGACGGTGGTCAACTCTCCCGAGCACGCCGATGCCATCGAGGTGCGCGACCCGTCGAAGGTCGTCTGGCTCTCGCAGACCACGCTGTCGGTCGACGAGACGATGGAGACCGTGCGGCGCCTGCGCGAGCGCTTCCCGCAGCTGCAGGACCCGCCCTCGGACGACATCTGCTACGCCACCCAGAACCGTCAGGTCGCGATCAAGAAGGTCGCCGTCGGCGCCGACCTGGTCATCGTCGTGGGATCGGCCAACTCCTCGAACAGCGTGCGTCTGGTCGAGGTCGCCCTCGAGTACGGCGCCAAGGCCGCCTATCGCGTCGACTACATCGACGAGGTGAAGCAGGAGTGGCTCGACGGTGTCGAGACCGTCGGCGTCACCAGCGGCGCTTCGGTGCCCGAGGTGCTCGTGAGCGAGGTGCTCGAAGAGCTCGCCCGCGCCGGCTACCGCGATGTCGAAGAGGTGCGCACCGCCGAAGAGGACTTGATCTTCTCGCTCCCCAAGGAACTGCGACAGGATGCCAGCGGCAAGCGCGACAGCCGCGCGCTCGGCGGCCGGAGCAGCGCGTGAGCGACGGCGCAGAACGGTCGACCGCCCCGGGCGACGACGCGCGCCCCCGCCCGCAGTACGGCGAGTACGCGACGCCGGAGGAACAGCGCGCGCGCATCCAGCGTCCCGAGGTGACCGAGGCGCTCGAGGCCGGGGTCGCACCGCAGCCCGAACCCGTCGCGCCGGTGGCCGAGAAGGCGACCCCGCCGGCCGGCGCCGGGCGCGTGGGCCTGCGCGGCCCGCTCTGGGACCGCATCCTCACGGGCGGTCTGCTCGCGTACGGACTGGTGTCGACGGTGTCGACGATCGTGCAGTTGCTCGATTTCCCCACGTACGCCGAGACCGCCGCCAAGATCCTCGGGGTCGACGCGAGCTACACCAACCTGTCGGCCGGATACCTCTGGGGTGCGGCGGCCGCCTTCGTCTACGGCATCGGCTGGCTGCTCACCGCGGTGCTCACCTGGCGTCGCCTGCGGCGCGGGCGCGTCGCGTTCTGGATCCCGCTCGCGGGCTTCGTGGTCACGGCGTTGCTGGCCGGCCTCTGCGTGACGCTGGCCCTGGTCGGTGACCAGCAGTTCATGACGGCGATCATCGGCAGCGTTCCGAACTGAACCGTCGGGCCCGGTATCCCGTGTTCCCCGTGAACGAAGAGAGGGGACCGGCGTGGTGCGAGATGAACACGCGCAGCTGACGGCGTTGTACGACGCCCACGCCGTGCCCGTGTGGCGGTACGTGGTGAGCCTCACGGGTGATCACGCCGGCGCGGACGACGTCGTGCAAGAGACGCTGCTGCGCGCGTGGCGGACGCCGCGCGTGATGAACGACGAGCCCGCGACCCTTCGTTCGTGGATGTACACCGTGGCGCGCAACCTCGTCATCGACGAAGCGCGCAGCGCGCGGCGCCGGCACGAGCTGCCGGTCGACGAACTGCCCGAGACGGTGCGCGACGACGACACGGATGCCATGTTCGATGCGCTCCTCGTCGAGGAGGCTCTCGCGACCCTCACCCCCGACCACCGTGCGGTCATCGTGAGCGCCTATTACGGGGGTCGTAGCGTCGCGCAGGCCGCCGAAGAACTCGGCATCCCGGCCGGAACGGTGAAGTCGCGACTGCATTACGCGGTGCGAGCGCTGAGGCTCGCGCTGCAGGAAAGAGGGGTGACCCGATGAGCGTCGATCATGAACGTCTGTCGATGTGGGACGGCGCCTACGTGCTCGGGGCGTTGAACGCTCCGGACCGAGCCGAGTTCGAAGCGCACCTGTCCGATTGCGCCGAGTGCCGTGCCGCGATCGCCGACCTCGCGCCCACCGCCGGACTGCTCTCACGTGTGTCCGCCGATCGCGCCCGCGCGGTCGGTGCGACGACGGGGCCGGTGCCGATCGCGGCCCCGGACCCGTCGCTGCGGGGCCGGGTGGTCGAGGCGGCGCGGCGTCGACGCGCGCGGCGGGCCACGGCCTGGACGCTCGCGGCGTCGATCGCCCTCATCGCGGTCGCCGTGCCGGCGGGAATCGCGGTGACGAACGCCGTCAGCTCATCGTCGGGCGCGGTCTACGCCCTCGACGACGTCGCGGGGGCGCCCATCGAAGCCTCGGTCAAGCTCACGTCGGTGCCGTGGGGCACCCGCATCGACCTGGTGTGCGAGTACACCGGGCAGGTCCTCGACGCGCCTCCGGGTGGCTGGCCCTACGCGCTCGCGATCACCGACGAGACAGGTGCGACGAGCGTGCTGTCGACCTGGCGGGCCGGCCCCGGGGCGACGACCGAGTTGAGTGCGGGCACCGATCTGGCGGCTTCGAGCATCGGCTCGGTCGAGATCCGCACCGTCGAGGGCGACCGCGTGATCATGCGGCGCGACTTCGCGACGCCCTGACGCGCGGCGCCACCTCGGCGGGTCGGCGCGGCGATCGGGACGGCCGTAGCATCGTCGCATGCCTCGTCTCGTCGCCGTCTGCGCCGTTCACCGCCTGCACCCGGATGCCGGGTCGATCGGCGTCACCGCGATCGACAAGCGCCCGCTCGACGGGGCGGTGCGTGTCGGCAAGCTCGGCGTCCGCGCCGACGTGCAGGCGAGCCGCAAGCACCACGGCGGCCCCGACAAGGCGGTGTACGCCTACGCGCAGGACGACGCCGAGTTCTGGGAGGGGCAACTCGACCGTGAGCTGCCCGCCGGCTGGTTCGGCGAGAACCTGCGCGTCGAGGGGCTCGACGTCAACGGCGCCCGTATCGGCGAGGTGTGGCGCATCGGCGACACCGTCGAGGTCGAGGTGACGATGCCGCGCACCCCCTGCGCGACGTTCGCGCGCTGGGTCGGAGGCGCCGCGGCGCGCGGATGGGTGAAGCGGTTCTCCGACGAGGGGCGCCTCGGCGCGTACCTGCGGGTGCGACGCGCGGGGGAGGTGCGCGCGGGCGATGCGATCGAGATCGTGTCCTCGCCCGAGGGCGCGCCGACGGTGCTCGAGGTGTACCGGGGCTGAGACGCGGGGTCTCGGCATCCGGTCGCCCGAGGCGGGGTGCGCGCACAACGGCGGGGCGTTTCGATGCCACGCCGTTCGCGGCGGCGTGAGATCAGCATGTCGCCGGGCTGAGCTGCCGTTGTGCACGGCGGGCGAGCGTTGCGGGTCAGGCTCGGGCCGTGGCATCCGGAAACGACGAACGCCCCGGCCGAGGCCGGGGCGTTCGCGGTGATGCGGGTGGGTCAGCTCTTCGACTGGCCGTACGAGCCGAGCTGCTTCGTGGCCTCGACCACGCGGACGGCCATGGCCGACTCGGCGACCTTGCCCCAGGCGCGGGGGTCGTACTGCTTCTTGTTTCCGACCTCGCCGTCGAGCTTGAGCACGCCCTCGTAGTTCGAGAACATGTAGCCCGCGATCGAGCGCGTGAAGGCGTACTGGGTGTCGGTGTCGATGTTCATCTTCACGACGCCGTTGGCCACCGCGAGGGCGATCTCTTCATCGGTCGAGCCGCTGCCGCCGTGGAAGACGAGGTCGAGGGGCTTGGGGCCGGTGCCGAACTTGGCGGCAATGCCCTCCTGGATCTCGCCGAGCAGCTCGGGACGGAGCTTGACGCCGCCGGGCTTGTACACGCCGTGCACGTTGCCGAAGGTGAGGGCCGAGATGTACCGGCCGTTCTCGCCGAGGCCGAGACGCTCGACGGCCTTCGTGACGTCGGCCACGGTGGTGTAGAGCGCGTCGTTCGAGCCCTCGTGCTGCACGCCGTCTTCTTCGCCGCCGACGACGCCGACCTCGATCTCGAGGATGGCGTTGATGGCCTTCATGCGGGGGAGGAGCTCGGCCGCGATGTCGATGTTCTCGTCGAGGGGAACGGCCGAGCCGTCCCACATGTGCGACTGGAAGATGGGGTTGCGACCGGCCTTGACCTCTTCTTCGGAGGCTTCGAGCAGCGGCAGGACGAAGCCGGGAAGGGCGTCCTTCGGGCAGTGGTCGGTGTGCAGGGCCACCGTGATGGGGTAGTTCTTCGCCACCTCGGTGACGTAGCGGGCGAAGGCGAGGGCGCCGGTGGCGCGGGCCTTGACCGTGTGACCGGCGAAGTAGTCGGCACCACCGGTGGTGACCTGGATGATGCCGTCGGAGCCGGCCTCGGTCAGGCCCTGGAGCACCGAGTTGATGGTCTGCGAGCTCGAGACGTTGATCGCGGGGTACGCGAAGCTGCCGGCCTTGGCGCGGTCGAGCATGTCGGCGTACTGCTCAGGGGAAGCGACGGGCATGGAGGTGCTCCTTGGTGTTGTCGGGACACCGTCAGCCTAGCGAAGGCGCCGGATCGTGACGGTGCGACCTCGGTAGGAACGGTGCACTTCTGCCCATTCGTTAAGAAGAGCGATTCCTTCGCCTTGGCGTCGGTCAAATCCCGGGATTGTCGCGCTCCCGGTGGATACAGTGGCCACATGGTGAGCCTGACTGCCGACATGAGCCCGTTGCATCCCGACCGAAACCTGGCTCTCGAGTTGGTGAGGGCGACGGAAGCGGCATCCATCCGCGCCGTTCCCTTCATCGGTCGCGGCGACAAAGAGGCCGCCGACGGCGCCGCGGTCGACGCGATGCGCGCCTTCTTCAGCACCGTCGACTTCGACGGCACGATCGTCATCGGTGAGGGCGAGAAGGACAACGCCCCCATGCTCTACAACGGGGAGCGCGTCGGCAGCGGCCGCGGCCCCCGCTGCGACGTGGCCGTGGACCCGATCGACGGCACCTCGCTGACCGCCGCCGGTCGCCAGAACGCCCTGTCGGTCATCGCGGTCTCGGATCACGGCACGATGCTCGACGCCTCGACCGTGTTCTACATGGACAAGCTCGTGACCGGTCCCGCGGGCGTCGGTGTCGTCGACATCCGCCTTCCGATCGGCGAGAACATCCGTCTGCTGGCCAAGGCGCTCGGCAAGCCCGTCGACGAGATCGTCGTGTCGGTGCTGAACCGTCCCCGCCACGAGAAGCTCATCGCCGAGATCCGCGAAGCCGGAGCCGGTACCCGCCTGATGAGCGACGGCGACGTCGCCGGAGGCATCAACGCGGCCCGCCACAACGCCCGCACCGACATGTGCGTCGGCATCGGCGGCAGCCCCGAGGGCATCGTGACGGCGTGCGCGATCAAGGCGCTCGGCGGTCACATCCAGGGCATTCTGACCCCGGGCAACGACGACGAGAAGCAGAAGGGCCGCGACGCCGGACTGCAGGTCGACGGCGAGGTCTACGAGGCCGATGGTCTGGTGAAGGGCAAGAACACGATCTTCGTCGCCACCGGCGTGACCGATGGTCAGCTCGTCGCGGGCGTTCGCCGCGAAGGCGACTTCCTCTACACCGAGAGTGTCGTGCTGCGCGGCGCGTCGGGAACTCTGCGCCGCATCACGTCGGAGCACCTCACGTCGAAGTGGCTCTGACCCCGTCGGGGAGGAGCCGCGGCCTCGGGGCGTGCAGTCTCACCCTGACGCGCCGTGCAGGCCGCCCCGGCACGCCGCGCTCAGCCGATGCGCACCTACAGCCGGGCGTGTCGTGACGCAAGCGTGACCGGTGTCGGAGAGGCTGTCTGGCAGAATCGTCAGCAGTGTCAACGGTGACGCTGTGACTTCCGAGACCCGAAGGGGGATCGTCCATGGCAGCAGCTCCGACGAATTCGACCGCACCTCAGACAGGTGCGCACGCGGTGGTGGCCAGCGCGGTGGACCCCGCACGTCGCCCCGATGTCCTGCTTCGCGTTCGCCGCGACGAGGGGCACGAGATCAGCGCCTGGTGGATGGTCGGCGCCTTCGTGGGCGTCTCGGCTGCGGTGATCAGCCTGCTCAGCTGGGTTCCGGGCGGCTCCTGAGCTCGAGGCCCGGCGGGTCTCAGCCGTGAAGATTCTCGTCGGACAGTCCGGCGCGTTCGCGCACGCCCCCCAGATCGGCCGAAACCGCGACGCCGGTCGGTGACCCGAGGGACTCCGCTTCGTGCGGATCGGCTGCGCCGTCGGTCGTCGTCGTGATGCCGTCGAGCTCGATCATCTCGGGCGCCGTCCACCGGCGCGGGGTCGCGTCGAGCGCGGCGGGTGCGGCGACGGCGTCGAGCTTGGTCTCGTCGATACCCGGGAACTTGCGGGCCGTCACCAGGACGCGTGACTCGAGCGAGCCCGCGAACCTGTTGTAACTGTCGACGGTCTTCTCGATCGCTCGACGAAGGTCGTTGGCGTGCCCGGCCAGAACGCCGACCCGCTCGTACAGCTCGGTGCCGAGTGTGAAGAGGGTGCGCGCCTCGTCGGAGACGTCTTGCTGGGTCCACGTGAACGCGACGGTCTTGAGCACCGCCCACAGGTTGACGGGGGACGCGAGCGCCACGCGCCGGGTGAACGCATAGTCGAGCAGGGCCGGGTCTTCGTCGAGGGCCGAGGCGAGCAGCGATTCGCTCGGAAGGAAGCAGATGACGAACTCGGGGCTCGAGGCGAGACCTGCCCAGTAGGTCTTCTTCGCGAGCGCGTCGACGTGCGCCCGCACCGCCTTGGCATGGCGCGACAGCAGGCTCGCCCGGCGCGCGCCCTCGTCGCCCTGGGCGGTCACCGCGATGGCGCTGGCCTGCAGGTACGCCTCGAGGGGGACCTTGGCGTCGACCGCCAGCGCCTTTCCCCCGGGGAGGCGCACCACCATGTCGGGGCGACCGGCGCCGGCGTCGCTGGACATCGACGCCTGAAGATCGAAGTCGACGTACCGCGTGAGGCCCGCGGCCTCGACCACGCGCCGCAGCTGGGTCTCGCCCCACACCCCGCGGGTCGTTCCCGAGCGCATCGCCGAGGCCAGGGATTCGGTGGTCGCGCGCAGGGCTTCGTCGGCCTCGCGCGAGAGCCTCAGCTGCTCACCGAGCGCGGAGTACTGCTCGACGCGGTCGCGCTCGAGGCCGTCGACCTTGCGCTGCATCGCGTCGAGGGTCTCGCGCACGGGATCGAGTGCCCGCAGCACCGTCTGCTCGCGCCGCTCCCGCTCTTCGCGCGCCGCCTGGTCGGAGCGGGACTGACCGACGAGCTCGCGGTACAACGCGACCTGGTGATCGAGCTGCGCCTGCAGACCGGAGCGGGCGGTCTCGGCCGCCGCCACGCGGGCGCCGAGCGCCTGCTGCTCGACCGCACCCCGCGCCGCTGCGCGCGCCGAGGCGACAACCCACCCGCCGGCTACGCCGAGGGCGAGCGCGAGGATCACGAGAACGAGGGCGATGGCATCCATGGGGTCAGCATGCACCAGACCTCCGACATCGCCCGAGAGACGGGCCGGGAGGTCAGGCGACGGCGCGTTCGGCGGACTCGACGGGGACGCGCGAGATGCGCACGCCCAGGTGCGAGGCCAAGGCCTGCACGTCGTCGGCCCCCGCGCGGCGGGCGCAGTCGATCGTGATCTCGGCGCACGCGACCGCGTCGGCCAGGGCGTCGTGGTGCGCGAACGGCGAGCAGCCCGCCTCGGCGGCCACCAGCGGAAGACGGTACGAGTCGAGCGTGTAGGTCTTGCGCGACATCTGCACGCTGCACAGGTAGCGGTACGGCGGGCACTCGTCGCCGGTGGCGGCGCAGGCACGGCGCAGCACCGACATGTCGAACCCGGCGTTGTGGGCCACGAGCACGTCGGCCCCGGCGAAGGCGGTGAGCCGGGCGAGCTGAGCACTCCAGTCGGGGGCGTGTGCGACGTCGGCGGCCTGGATGCCGTGGATGCCCACGTTGATCGGCGCGAAGTGGTCGTGCCCGCTCGGGGGCTTGATCAGCCACGCCGCGGTCGCGACGACCCGTCCGTTGCGCACCCGGGCGAGCCCCACGGCGCACGCGGAGGCGCCGCTGGAGTTCGCCGTCTCGAAGTCGATCGCGGTGAAATCCAAAGCCACGGAACCACCTTCACCGCCGGTCGACGTCGACGGCGGGAGGCGCGCCGGGAAGCCCGCGTGTCGCCGGGACCGGTCGCGACGGCGACGCCCGTGGTGGTGTCGGAGGGTCGGCGTAGGGTCGGGGCATGACCGATCGCGAGAAGTCGACGTCGTTCGGACAGGCGGCCTCCGCCTACGAATCCGGGCGTCCCGCGTACCCGTCCGACGCCGTGGCGTGGATGCTCGAGCCCGCGCGCGAACCGGGTCGTGCATTGCGCGTCGCCGACGTGGGCGCCGGAACGGGCAAATTCACCCGGACGATCGTGGAGCACGGTGCCGACGTGGTGGCGGTCGATCCGGATGCCGACATGCTCGCGACCCTGCGGCACAACGTCGGCGGGGTGCCCACGTTCGCCGGAACGGCCGAGGCGCTGCCGCTTCCCGACGGGGCCCTCGACGCCGTGGTCATGGGGCAGGCCTGGCACTGGGTCGACCCCGACGAAGGGTCCCGCGAGATCGGCCGCGTGCTGCGCCGCGGGGGAGTGCTGGGCCTCGTCTGGAACATCCGCGACGAGAGCGTCGACTGGGTGCGTCGGTTGACCTCCGCCATGGGCGGGTCGAACGCCGAGGTCCTGCTCGCGACGACCGGACCCCGGGTCGCCGCGCCGTTCGGCGAGCTCGAGCATCACGAGTGGCGCTGGGAGCGCACGATCACCCTTCCGCAGCTGCGCGACCTCGTTCTCTCGCGCAGCGACATCATCACCGCCGACCCCGAGAAGCGCGCGCGTATCGACGCCGCGGTCGACCAGGTGGTGGCATCCGTTCCCGAACTCGCCGCCGGCGGCTCAGTCGCGCTGCCGTACGTCACCCACGCGTTCCGCGCGCGGCGACCCTGATCGCTCGCGCCGCGCGCATGCCCGGCGTAAGCGTCGGGCGTTCGGACGAGCGGCGCGCGCCCACGTGGAGCAGTGCGGCGCCGTGTGATCCGTCGCAGCCGGGTAATCTGGACTCCCGTGGCTCTTACCATCGGAATCGTCGGCCTTCCCAACGTCGGAAAGTCGACCCTCTTCAACGCTCTGACCAAGAACTCGGTGCTCGCCGCGAACTACCCGTTCGCGACCATCGAGCCCAACGTCGGGGTCGTCAACCTTCCCGATGTGCGACTGCAGCAGCTCGCCGACGTCTTCGGCAGCGAGCGCCTCGTGCCCGCCGCGGTGTCGTTCGTCGACATCGCCGGCATCGTGCGCGGCGCGAGCGAGGGCGAAGGGCTCGGCAACCAGTTCCTCGCGAACATCCGAGAAGCGGATGCCATCGCCCAGGTCGTCCGCGGATTCGCCGACGACGACGTGGTCCACGTCGACGGTGAGGTGAACCCCGCCGGTGACATGGAGACCATCAACGCCGAGCTCGCGCTCGCCGACCTCCAGACCCTCGAGAAGGCCATCACGCGCTACGAGAAAGAGGTCAAGGGCAAGAAGCTCGACCCCTCGGTGCTCGACGCGGCCAAGGCGGCCGAAGACGCGCTTCAGCGCGGGGTGCTGCTCTCGGCATCCAAGATCGACCTCAGCCCCATTCGCGAACTGGGACTGCTGACGGCGAAGCCCTTCATCTTCGTCTTCAACGTCGACGAGGCCGTGCTCACCGACCCGGCGCGCAAGGACGAGCTGGCCGCCCTGGTCGCCCCGGCGAAGGCCGTGTTCCTCGACGCCAAGATCGAGTCCGAGCTGATCGACCTCGACCCCGAAGACGCCGCGGAGCTGCTGGCCTCCACCGGCCAGGACGAGTCGGGTCTCGACCAGCTCGCGCGTATCGGCTTCGACACCCTCGGACTGCAGACCTACCTCACCGCGGGTCCGAAAGAGGCCCGTGCCTGGACGATCCCGCAGGGCGCGAAGGCGCCGCAGGCGGCGGGTGTCATCCACACCGACTTCGAGAAGGGCTTCATCAAGGCCGAGGTCATCTCGTTCGCCGACCTCGTCGAGCTCGGCTCGGTCGCCGAGGCCCGCGCGAAGGGCAAGGCGCGCCTCGAGGGCAAGGATTATGTGATGCAGGACGGCGACGTGGTGGAGTTCCGCTTCAACAACTGAGGCCTTCGTTCGCGAACGAATCGACGTGAC
This sequence comes from Microbacterium sp. BH-3-3-3, assembly GCF_001792815.1. Lineage (NCBI taxonomy): Bacteria > Bacillati > Actinomycetota > Actinomycetes > Micrococcales > Microbacteriaceae > Microbacterium > Microbacterium sp. BH-3-3-3. The sequence continues at coordinate 3,311,946 of NZ_CP017674.1, forward strand.
GTCCTCGCACGATTCCAGCGACAGGAACCACGACTCCGCTGAGGAGGATCGATGACCCCCGACGCGACGGTGGTCGTGCGGTACGACGAGGCCCACAGAACAGTCGTAGAGCAGACCCTCCGCACGCTCGTGCGCATGCGGGGCATCCTGATGCTCGTTCTCGGGACGTTGCTCGGGGCGCTGGTGCTGGTGCCGCTCGTCGCGGCGGCGAGTGCCGGTATCGATGCGGCCTTCGTCGTCGTCGGGGGCGCGCTCCTCGTCATTCCCCTCGTGCTGATCGTGCTGGGAGCACGGCAGCTGCAGCGGCGTCCGCGCCTGCCCGAGGTCGCCGTCACGATCACCCCCACCTCCGTGTTGTTTCCGGCCATCGAGCGGCCGTCGGCGCTGGCGCCTCGCCTTCGTGCGGAGGAGTGGCCGCGAGAGTGGACGAGCGTCGAGGTCTTCCGTGCGTCCGGTCTGCAGGCGGCGCGCGTCGAGTTCACCCGGCACGACGGAGGCAAGCGACGCCGCCGTTCGATCGCGGCCAACTCCCTCGATGTCGATGCCCGTGTCATCGAGGACGCGCTCCGGGGGTCGCACACCTCCTAGACGCGCCGCGCTGTGCCTCGGGGTTCGTCAGGGCCGCCACCCTCGACACCGCGGTCACACCAAGAGCAGCCGGACTCGACTCCCTCAGGGCGAGACCTCAGACGGGGACGGCCGCGGCCGCGGACCCCGGATGCCGGAAACCCCGGCCCCTCAGCCCAGGTCGCCCGGGTGGGTCAGCCGCCACCAGAGAGTGGGCTCCTCGATGGTGCCGGAGATCTTCACGTCGGCGCTCGCCGTGTTCGGGCCGGCGGTCCAGGTGACGGTGCCGACGACCTCGCCGTCGGCGTAGCTGCGCGGAGCGACGGTGACGAGCGAGGCGGCGACGGGGGTGTCCGACCAGGTTCGCAATGCGGCGTTCTTCGCGAGCACGATGGTGGCCGTGGACCCCCACGGCGTGGTGATCGTGCCGACCTCATCGCCCAATCGGCCGACGGAGACATCGTGGAACCCGTCTTCGATGCTCTGCAGCAGCGCGCGCACGTCGGCGTCGGTGCTGTCGTGCGTCGCCCCGCCCATGCGCACTCCCGTGATCTTCAACGGTCCACTGACGCCCACGTCGAGGGTCGACGTGAACAGCAGGTTGAACAGGCCGTCGCCGAGGTTGCCGGTCTTCAGCCCGGTGATGCCGAGCGTTCCGAGCAGGTCGTTGGTGTTCGTGACCGTTCCCGGACCGACGACGCTGATCGAGCGGGTGGCGGTGAGGGTCGCGATCACCGGATCGGCGGCGGCGAGGCGGCCGAGGGCGACGAGGTCACCGGGCGTGCTGCTGTTGCGTTCGTCGACGCCCGTGGCATCCACGATCCGGGTGTCGTTCAGCCCTTTCGCGCTCAGCCACGACCGGGCCGCCTGCACGAAAGCGCCCTCCGAGCCAAAGCCCCAGCGGGCCAGGGCCACGGCGTAGTTGCTCGCGGACGGCAGCAGCATCGTCGCCATCGCGTCGCGCTGCGACATCGACGTGCCGTCGGGCATGCGGGCGATCGTGACGCCCTGCACGTAGAACTGGTCGTAGAGATCGGTGTCGGCCTCGGTGAACGAGATGGTTGGTCCGGGGTCGTTCGGCCCGTCGAGCGGGTGCGCATCGAGAACGACCATCGCCGTGATGAGCTTCGTGACGCTCGCGAGGGGGCGCGGATCATTGCCGCCCGACGAGGCGAAGGCGCCGGCGGCATCGGGCCCGAGGTAGTCCTCTCCGCCCGCCACGCTCACGAGCATGGCCCCCTCGGAGGGAAGGGCGATCGCCGCGGGCGCGCCGGGTGCGACGGCGGATGCCTCCGAGGTGACGGTCGGTGCGGGGAGGGCGGCGGAGGACGCCCACCACACGTATCCGCCGCCGCCGGCGAGCACCATCAGAACCACGACGAGGAAGGTGACCAGGGCGATGCGACCGCCCCGTCCACTCCCGCGCTGCGCGCCGGGCGACTCGTCGAGAAGGTCGACGAGGTCGTCGAGCGTTCCCGGGTCGGACGACGCGCTCACGACGCGACTCGGATCAATGGCGTGATGTGAAGGCCCGGGCGCACGGTTCGAACCTAACCCCGACGCCTTGCTCAGGTCGCGCCGAATTTCAAGCCCCCCGAGCCCGAAAGGACAGAGATCTACCGTGATGGCAACGGGAATTACCCGCATACCTAATGGGAGGAGCCGACATGGGACTCGACGACAAGATCAAGAACGCCGCAGAGGACATCACCGGCAAGGCCAAGGAAGCTTTCGGTAAGGCGACCGACAACGAGCGCCTCGAAGCCGAGGGTCAGGCCGATCAGAGCAAGGCCAACGTCAAGAAGGCCGGCGAAAACGTCAAGGACGCCTTCAAGTAAGTCGCCCTCCCCGAATGCCCCGGTCCCGTGCGGATCGGGGCATTCGTCGTTTTGCGGTGCGGGAGCCGACGCGGCGGGCCGGGATAATGGCGGGATGACCGATGTCGCTCCCACCGAGACCCCCACCGTCGTCTCGGGCACCCCCGTCGTCCTGCGCGCCCACGGCTATGAGGCCGCGATCGCCAGCGTCGGCGCCTCGCTGCGCTCCCTCACCCACGAGGGGCGCGATCTCGTCGTGCCGTTCGACGCCGACGAGTTGCGTCCCGCCTATCGCGGGACGACTCTCGCCCCGTGGCCGAACCGGATCGTCGACGGAATTCATCGCTTCGGAGGAGCCGAGCACCAGCTCGCCCTCACCGAACCCGATCGCGGTCACGCCCTGCACGGCCTGTTGTCGTGGGTCAGCTGGAACGTCTCGGATGCCACCGCCGACGCCGTCACGCTGACGGCGGCCGTGCCGGCGCAGGCCGGGTACCCGTGGTGGCTCGTCGTCTCGACCACCTACCGCCTCGGCGCCGACGGCCTGACCCAGACCGTGCGTGCCACGAACCTCGCCGACACTCCGGCGCCGTGGGGGACCGGTCCCCACCCCTACCTCGTCGCCGGCTCCGCGCCGCTGGACGCCTGGACCCTGGGACTGCCGGCCGACACCGTGCTCGAGGTGACGCCGGACCGACTCGCACCCGTGGCGCTGGCATCCGTCACCGTCGATGCCGAACGCTTCGACTTCCGCGCGCCCCGCGTGCTCGGCGCGGTCGAGATCGACCACGCCTACACCGACCTGGTGCGGGATGCCGGTTCACGGGCGACGGTGACCCTCACCGATCCGTCGGGCACGGGAGTGGCCATGAGCTGGGACGCCGCGTGCGCCTGGGTGCAGATCCACACCGCCGACCTGCCCGCCGGCCCTGGAACGCCAGGGCACCGCGCGGGACTCGCCGTCGAGCCGATGACCTGCGCGCCCGACGCGTTCAACGACGACGCCTACGACTTCGACACCGGGGTGGTCGCCCTCGCCCCGGGAGCGTCGCACGAGGCGAGCTGGACGATCTCGGCGCTCTGACGCACGACCGCCCCGTCGCGGAAGTGGCGGGGCGGTTCGTTTTTTGCGAGCGTCAGACGACCTGGGCTCCGCACATTCCGCAGTCGCCGCCGACCGACACCTCGACGAAGCAGTCGGGGCACATCGTGCGCACGGGCCGGTCGGTGATCGGCGTGGGCTTGGAGCTGGGCGTGCGGCGCTCGGCACGAGGAGCGGCCGCGCGGGTGCGCTTCAGCTCGACGGGCGCCGGGGGCGGAGGAGCAGCGGCCGGCGTGTGCTCCTCGCAGTAGAAGCGGACGAATCCGTCGTGGTGCTTAGGGTGGCGGTGCTTGACGGCCCACAGCTCGGTGCGCTCGTACAGGCGGCCGTCGGTTCCACAGGCGACGCAGCGGGTGGCGTCGCCGGGGACGACGTCGGCGACGAGGACAGGGGCGTCGAAGCGGATGGCATCCCGCCAGTCCTGCGACGAAACGATCTTCATGGGGGACCCTTCTTTCGGCGGTTCGGGCCGCCTCACCCTCAACGGTACGCTCCTCCCCACCCGGCCGGCGACGGGATTCGTGCGCAGAAGGGGTGGACACCGCCTGCGGCCTCCCGGATAGGTTGGAGACAATTCCCCCGCGTCGGTCTTTCGGCGCCTGTCGAAGGAGAAGCATGGAACTCGCCGCATTGGGAGCCGTCGGAGTCATCGTCGCCATCGTCGTGGTGGTGGCGGTCGTCGTCCTCCTGGTCCTCTCGCTCATCATCCGCGGCTGGTACCGCGTCGCCAAGGCCGACGAAGCCCTGGTCATCGTCGGTAAGCGCCAGAAGAGCTCTGACGGCAACTCGTCGCGGATCACCGTCATCACCGGCGGTGGCGCGATCGTCAACCCGCTCACCCAGCGCGGCGAGATGATCTCGCTCCGTGCCCGCCAGATCAAGATGGAGCCCACGGCGCAGTCGTCGACGGGCGTCACCGTGAACGTCAGCGGTGTCGCGCTGGTGAAGATCGGCTCCGACCCCGAATCCGTGCGTCGTGCGGCCGAGCGCTTCGCCTCGCAGGACAAGGCGATCGAGCAGTTCACCACCGAGCAGCTCGAGGGTGCGCTGCGCGGAGTGGTCGCGACCCTGACCGTCGAAGAGCTCATGCGGGACCGCCAGCGGCTGTCGGACCAGATCGCCGAGGGCATCAAGCAGGACCTCTCGTCGCAGGGGCTCATCCTCGACTCGTTCCAGATCCAGGGCATCACCGACCTGAACGGTTACATCTCGGCGCTGGGTGCCACCGAGGTCGAGCGCGTCAAGCGCGAGGCCGAGGTCGCCCGCATCAACGCCGTGCGCGAGATCCGCGCGCGCCAGATCGCCACCGACGAGGCCAACCTGATCGAGCAGACCGCGCTCGACAAGAACAGCGCCGCGGCCAAGGCCGAGGTCGGCCGTGCCAACGCCGAGGCCGAGCAGGCCGAGGCCCTCGCGCGCGCCGAACGCCGCCAGGCCGTGCTCGAGCAGGAGGCGCAGAACACCGAGGCGCGCCTGGAGTCCGAGGTCAACCGCGTCGCCGACGCCGACCTGTACCAGCGTCAGAAGAACGCCGACGCCGACTCGTACGCGCAGATCAAGGCCGCGCAGGCCCGCGCGCAGATCGCCGAGCAAGAGGCCGCGGCCGTGCGCGTGCGCGCCGAGGCCGACGCGCAGTCGGTGCGCCTGGCCGGCGAGGCCCGCGCCGAGGCGATCCGCGCCGAGGCCGAGGCCCTGGCGCACAACCAGGAGGCTCTGCTCGCGCAGCGTGCCCTCGAGGCGCTCGTGCCGATGATGACCGAGTTCGCGAAGGGGTTCGACCGCGTCGGCTCCATCACGGTGCTCGGCGGAGAGGGTGCCAGCGGACACCTCGCCGCGGAATCGGCGACGGGCCTGCGCTCGTCGTTCGAGGCCGTGCGCGCGGCGACCGGCATCGACCTGACGCAGATCATCCAGGGCCGTGCGATGGCCGACGCGTTCGCGAACGCGCAGCACCCGACCACCGCTGCGGCTGCTCCGGCCCCGGCGACGACGCCCACGGCCCCCGAGCCCGGGGCCTGAGCGCGGGGTCGTTCCATGCCCGAAGCCCCCGAAGTCGAGGCGCTCACGCTGTTCCTGCGTGAGCGCCTCGGCGGGCACGTGGTGCGCGACGTCGAGCTCGTCGAGGGGCGTGCGCTCAAGACACGGCCGCGGCCGCTCGACGAGCTCGTGGGGCGCACCGTGACCGGGGTGACCCGGCACGGCAAGCACCTCGACCTCGACTTCGACGGCGTGCACCTCGGCGTGGGCTTCGGTCGGGCCGGGTGGGCGACGTGGACGGACGCGGGCGCCGAGTCCGACGTCGAGCCCGGCTCCGGTTCGGTGGATGCCGTCGCACCGGCGGCGGTGATCGCGCGCCTCGTGCTCGACGACGGCATCCTGGGGATCACCGACGCGGGGGACTGGCTTTCGGTGCAGTTGCACGTCGTCGATGCGGCGAACGAGGTTCCGTCGGTCGCGAAGCTCGGACCCGATGCCATCGACCCCGCGTTCTCACGCGAGGCGCTGGCGCACGCTCTCGGCGGACGGCGCAAACAGCTCAAAGCGCTGCTGCAGGAGCAGGAGTCGCTCGCCGGCATCGGCAACGCGTACTCCGACGAGATCCTCTTCGCCGCCCGACTGTCGCCCGTCGCGCACGCGTCGAGCCTCTCGAGCGACGACGTCTCGCGGTTGCACGCGGCGCTGCACGACACGCTGACCGCCGCGGTGCTGGCGCGGCGGGGCGTCCCCATCGCCCAGCAGAAGGCCGCCAAGGTGGCGGCCATGGCGGTGCACGGGCGCACGGGCGAGCCCTGCCCCGACTGCGGCGGTGTGATCGAGGACATCCCCGGTACGAAGGGCGGCGGGCAGTACTGCCCGTCGTGCCAGGTGCTGCCGGGCTGATCGGCCGCTCGTCTCGTGCGGGGGTCGCGTCGGGCGGGCGCGGGACCGAGGGGTGTCCGTGGGAAACCAGTCGGACCATCGCCCCACCAACGCCCGCTCGGCCGAAACGACGACGGCCCCGAGCCGAAGCCCGGGGCCGTTGCCGACGGAGACGCTCAGGCCGTCTGGCCGGGGTGCTTCCCCTCGGCGATCTCTTCGACGAGCTTGGCGTTGAACGCGGGCAGGTCGTCGGGGTTGCGGCTCGAGACGAGCCCCTGGTCGACGTGCACTTCCTCGTCGACCCACGTGGCTCCGGCGTTTCGCAGGTCGGTCTTCAAGGTCGGGTAGCTGGTGAGGGTGCGGCCCTTCAGCACGTCGGCCTCGGTGAGGATCCAGCCCCCGTGGCAGATGACGGCGACCGGCTTGTGCTGGTCGAAGAAATCGCGCGTGAAGGACACGGCATCCTGGACGATGCGGATGTCGTCGGCGTTCTGCACGCCGCCGGGCAGCACGAGGGCATCGAAGTCGGCTGCCGAGGCCGAGCCCACGGCGAGGTCGACGGGCTGCTGGTGCCCCTTCTCGCCGGTGATGCTGCCGTCGGCGGGCGAGACGAGCACGGCTTCGGCGCCCGCGGAGGTGACGGCCTCCCACGGGCTCGTGAGCTCGCTGTCTTCGAATCCGTCGGTGAGCAGGAAGGCGATGCGCTTGCCGGTGAGATCGGTCATGGTGCGACTCTCTCTTTCTCGATTAGGAACGCCTTCCACGCTAGAAACCGCCGCGCGGACGGGGGCGGGGGTTGCGGATGCCGCGCCCCGGCGTTAGCGGTGACGTGCGTCGATCGCCCGGTTCCGTCGGCGGCCCGCCGGAGTCCTGCGCGGGCGTAGCATGGAGCGCATGTCCGCTGACACCACGTCTGAGACGACTTCTGCATCGAAGCCGCTGATCACGCTTCTGAACGCTCCCGTCGAAGAGAAGGACGAGTCTCGCCCCGCGGCGTCGCAGTGCTGCGGCGGCGGTTCCTGCTCGCTCTGAGCCTGTACCCCCGGCGCACCCGGCCCGTCGTGGTCATGTCGTCCGGCGCACCGTGATCTGACCTGCGCCCCGGGACCTGCGCCCCGGGACGCGCATCCCGGCGCTGTCGTCGTTGTGCCTCCCCGCGCGTCATCACCGCCGGGGCGCGATCAGCGTTGCGCCCCTCAGTGCGCGATCGGCGCCGCGCCCTCGGGCTGATCGGCGGGCTTGCGAATGAGGAACGCTCCCACGATCAGGGGCACCGAGATGATCGCGGCGACGAGGAACGCGGCCCGCGTTCCCGCAGCTCCGGCCTCGAGGCCCCCGCCCGCCGCGGCCGAGACCGACGACATCAGCGTGACCAGCAGAGCGATACCGGCGGCGCCGGCGACCTGCTGCACGGTTCCCACGACGGCGGAGCCGTACGAGTAGAACCGGGGCTCGAGCGAACCGAGGGATGCCGTGAACAGCGGCGTGAACGACAGCGCGAGACCGATCATCATCACGGTCTGCACCGCGATGAGCAGCGCGAACGGGGTGTCGGTGCCGACGGTCGTGTAGAACCACAGCGAGCCGCTGGTGATCACGGCGCCCGGCACGAGCAGCACCTGCGTGCCGAAGCGGTCGTAGATGCGCCCGATCACGGGACCCGCGAGGCCCATCGCGAGAGAGCCGGGCAGCACGGCCAGGCCCGTCTCGAGGGGCGTCTTCTCGAGCACCGTCTGCAGGTAGAGGGGCAGCAGCGTGATCGCGCCGAAGAACGCCATCGACATCACGCCGAGCTGCGCCACCGAGAGGGTGAAGTTGCGGGAGCGGAACACGCGCAGGTCGAGCAGGGCGCTGTCGCTGCGCTGGAGCCGTGTCTGACGCCAGACGAAGAGGCCCAGTCCGATCACACCCACCGCGAGCGAGGCGATGAGGGTCACGAGCGAGGTCGACGCGGCATCCGGGTCGGAACCGTGGCCGCCGCCGATCTGGCTGAGGCCGAAAACGAGGCCGCCGAAGCCGAGCGCCGAGAGCACCACCGACGGGATGTCGATGGGGGCGTTGCGGGTCTCGCCGAGGTTGTGGATCCAGCGGGCGCCCACGAAGAGGGCGACCAGGGCGATGGGCAGCACGATGCCGAAGATCCAGTGCCACCCGAGCGACTGCAGCACGAGCCCCGACATGGTCGGACCGATCGCGGGGGCGAGCGCCATGACGATGCTGACGCGCCCCATCATGCGTCCGCGCTGCTGCGGCGGCACGATCGTCATGATCGTGGTCATCAGCAGCGGCATCATGATGGCGGTCCCCGAGGCCTGGATGACGCGGGCGACCACGAGGACCTCGAACCCGGGGGCGAGGAAGGCCACGAGCGTGCCGGTCGAGAACAGCGACATCGCCGCGATGAAGACCTGACGCGTGGTGAAGCGCTGCAGCAGGAAGCCCGTGATCGGGATGACGACGGCCATCGTCAGCATGAACGCGGTGGTCAGCCACTGCGCGGCGACGGCCGTGATGCCCAGGTCGCGAATGAGGAACGGGATCGCGACGTTCATCGTCGTCTCGTTGAGGATCGCGACGAACGCGGCGGTGAGCAGCAGCCAGATGACGCGGCTCTGCTCGGTGGTCACGCCCGAGGCGGTGGCGGGCGGGGAAGCGACGGGGGTGCCGGTGGCAGCCATGACGAGGTCCTTTTCGTGCGGGGGGCTTCGTGGCGCCGGAGAGGCGACGTGCCTCAGACCGAACGGCAGCGGTCGGCGGGATATTCCGACGTCGAGAGAAATTCGCCGGGACGATGTCGGGGAAGCGCGGGTCGGGGTCTCGCGGCCGCCCTCCGCGGTGCACGGGCGGGAGCCGGTGTCGGCGGTCGGACGTAGGCTGGCCCGCATGACCCCGGGTGGAGTAGGCGGAAGCATGTTCCGCGGCGTGGACGCCGCCGAACAGCGCCGACGCAACTCCCAGGCACCGCGCGTCGCGAACCTCGGACGACGGGTCGTCGACCTGTTCCGGCCCTATCGCGGTCGCATCGTCATGACGGCGGTGCTCGTGGTGGTGGGGGCGGCGATCGCGGTCATCCCGCCGCTGCTGGTGCAGCGCATCTTCGACGACGCGCTCTTCCCGATCGACGGGTCGCGCCCCGATCTGCAGCTGCTCGCCGTGCTGGTCAGCATCATGATGGTGCTGTTCCTGGTGTCGGCGGGGCTGAACGTGGGGCAGACGTGGTTCACGGCGACCGTGGGCAACCGCGTGACGGGCGATCTGCGCACGCGCCTGTTCGATCACCTGCAATCGATGGAGCTCGGGTTCTTCACCCGCACGAAGACGGGCGTCATCCAGTCGCGTCTGCAGAACGACGTCGGCGGCGTGTCGGGCGTGCTGACCAACACGGTCACCAGCATCCTCGGCAACGCGGTGACGGTGATCGCCTCGCTCGTGGCGATGATCCTCATCGATTGGCGACTGACCCTCATCGCCGTCGCGCTCATGCCGTTCCTCATCTTCGTGCAGCGCCGGGTGGGGCAGGTGCGTGCGCGCATCGCGGGCGAGACGCAGGAGTCCCTGTCGGAGCTCTCGGCGATCACTCAAGAGACGTTGAGCGTGTCCGGCATCCTGCTGTCGAAGTCGTTCAACCGCCAGCGCACCGAGTCGGCACGCTTCGACGCCGAGAACGACAACCAGGTGCACCTGCAGGTGCGGCGCGCGATGAGCGGCCAGGGCTTCTTCGCGGTGGTGCAGGTCATCATGTCGAGCGTCCCCGCCGTGATCTACCTCGTCGCGGGGTATCTCATCGCCGGTGGGGCGGGTGCCATCACCGCCGGCACCATCGTGGCCTTCACGACCGTGCAGGCGCGGCTGCTCATGCCGCTGATGGGGCTCATGCGCGTGGCGCTCGACGTGCAGACCTCGTCGGCGCTGTTCGCCCGCATCTTCGAGTACCTCGACCTGCAGCCGGCCATCGTCGACGTCCCCGACGCCCTACCGGTCTCGGCCGCGCCAGGCCCGGTAGGGCGGGTCGAGTTCCGCGACGTGGAGTTCCGCTACCCCGACGCACCCGCGAACGCGCGGCCCACGCTCGACGGGGTCTCGTTCACCGTCGAACCCGGGCAGCACGTGGCGTTCGTGGGCCCCTCGGGGGCGGGCAAGACGACGATCCTGTACCTGACGCCGCGCATGTACGAGGCGTCGGGCGGTGCGTTGCTGTTCTCGGGAGCCGACGTGCGCGACCTCGATCGGGCCTCGATCGTCGACGAGATCGGCATCGTGTCGCAAGAGACGTACCTGTTCCACGCGACGGTGCGCGAGAACCTGCGCTACGCCCGCCCCGAGGCCTCCGACGACGAGATCGAGGCCGCCTGTCGCGCCGCGAACATCCACCACGTCATCGCCGGCTTCGAAGCCGGATACGACACCGTCGTCGGTGAGCGCGGATACCGCCTCTCGGGCGGCGAGAAGCAGCGCATCGCGATCGCGCGCGTGCTGCTCAAAGACCCTCCCGTGCTGCTGCTCGACGAGGCCACGAGTGCTCTCGACACCGTGTCGGAGCGCATCGTTCAAGAGGCCCTCGAGACCGCGTCGCACGGGCGCACGACGCTGTCGATCGCGCACCGCCTGTCGACGGTCATCAGTGCCGATCAGATCCACGTCGTCGACGCGGGTCGCATCGTGGAGTCGGGTACCCACTCCGAACTGCTCGCCGCGGGAGGGCTGTACTCCAGCCTCGCCGCCGAGCAGCTCGCCGCCTCGTTCGTCCTCGCCGACGAGCAGCTCGACGCGGCGGGCCTCGCCCGCGCGGCACTGCCCTCCCGCCGGGCGGATGAACCGCCGGAGTGAACGATCGTCGTCGTGGGTCGGGATCGGCCGCAGCGATGAGTGAAGGGACGCCCGACGGCTCGACGGGCGGAGTCGCCCGGCGGCGTGCCCTCAGTCCGGCAGCGTCTCGAGGAACGCCTCGAGCGCGATGCGGTACGCCGGGTCGGGGTGCGCCTCGGCGATCCGCAACAGGGGCGGAAGATCGAGCGTGCGGATGAGCGCTCCACGCTCGCGGACGGCCGCGTCGGCGCCGGCGGCGCGCAGCAGCGCGATGCCCTCGCCCAGGGCGTCGAGGTAGTCGCGCAGCACGTCCACCTCGGCCAGGCGTTGAGTGATCGATCCGCCATCGCGGCGTTCCCGCCAGTCGACGACGACGTCGGGCACCACGTCGAACGCCGACGCGAGCGTGTACATGCGCTGCGCGAGCACCTGGTCTTCGTAGTAGCGGCCCTCGGGGAAGCGCAGGTCGTGCGCGCGCCAGAAGGCGGTGCGGCTCAGCTTCGACCAGGCGACGATGTTCCCGGATGCCGCCGGGTGCTCCGTCAGCGTGGTGCGCTGCCGCGCCGGGTCGGTGGCGGCGGCGACCCACGGCTGCACGTCGCCGGCCGTGTAGCCGGGGCCGTCGGCATCCGGGCGCAGGCGCACGTACGCACCCACGACGAAGTCGCTGCCGGTGCGGTCGAGGGTGTCGGCGAGGCGTGCCAGGGCGTCGGGGCGATAGCGGTCGTCGGCGTCGAGGAAGGCCGTGTAGGGGGTGTCGACCTCGGCGAGGCCGGTGTTGCGGGCGGCGCCGAGGCCGCGCTGCTCCTCGTGGCGCACGACGCGGAAGCGGGCGTCGGCGGCCGCGGCGTCGGCGAAGATGCGGGTCGTGTCGTCGGTGGAGGCGTCGTCGACGAGGACGGCGGTCCAGTTCGAGTGCGTCTGGCCGCGGACGGAGTCGAGCGCCTCTTCGGCGAAGTCCGCCACGTCGAAGCCGGGGATGATGACGGTGACGGCGGTGGAACTCACCCGCGTGATCCTACGGCGGCGACCGCGGCGACGACGGCATTCGCTACGGGGTCGAGAGATCCGGTGAGCCCTCGCGGCAGGGTGAAGCGCACGGCGGTGCGGGCCTCGTCGTGCGCGATGCCGAGCGCGAGTAGCACGTGCGACGCCTCGTCGCTTCCGGCGGCGCACGCCGATCCGCTCGACGACACGACCCCGCGCCGTTCGAGCTCGAGCAGCACCGTCTCACCGTTCGTGCCGGGGAACACGAAGCTCGCGGTGCCGGGCAGCCGTCGCTCGGGGTGGCCGGTGAGGCGCGCGCCCGGAACGAGCGCGAGCACACGGGCGACGAAGGCGTCGCGGAGCGCCGAGACGCGCCGCGCCTCGGCTTCGCGCTCGTCCTCGGCCAGGGTCAAGGCGGTGGCGATCGCGACGGCCCCCGCGACGTCGGGAGTGCCGGAGCGGCGACCGCGCTCCTGACCGCCGCCGTGCAGGAGCGGCTCGAAAGGGAGCCGGCCGCGCACGGCGAGGATCCCGGTGCCTTTCGGCGCGCCGATCTTGTGCCCGGCGACGGTGATCGCATCGGCCCCGAGCCCCGCCAGCGGCAGCCACCCGGCGGCCTGGACGGCGTCGAGGTGCAGGGGGACCCCCCGGGCGTGGGCGACGGCGGCGAGGGCGGCGGCATCCTGGATCGTGCCCACCTCGTTGTTCGCGTAGCCCACGCTCACCAGCGCGGTCTCATCGCGCAGCACGTCGGCGAGGGCGTCGGGGGTCAGCGTGCCGACGGCGTCGACGGGGGCGTACGTGATCTCGGTGCCGTGGAAACGGGCGAGGTAGTCGGCCGAGGCGAGCACCGACTCGTGTTCGATCGCGGTGGTGACGAGGTGCCGGCGCTCCGAGCCCAGCACGAGACCTTTGAGGGCCGCGTTGTTGGACTCGGTGCCTCCCGAGGTGAACATCACGTCTCCGGCGCGCAGGCCGAGCACCCGGGCGACCCGCGAGCGGGCGTCGTCGAGGGCGGATGCCGCGGCCTCGCCGATCTCGTGCTGGCTCGACGGGTTGCCGAAGAACCGCGTGAGGTAGGGCGCCATGGCCTCGAGCACCTCGGGGCGCACGGGGGTGGTGGCGGCGTTGTCGAGGTAGAGGGTCACGCCGTCTCGATGCGGATGTCCAGCCCGAGGTCGAGCGAGGGCGCGGAGTGGGTGAGGGCGCCGACCGAGATGACGTCGACGCCGGTCTCGGCGATGGCCCGCACGGTGTCGAGGCTCACCCCTCCCGACGCCTCGACCTGGGCGGCTCCGGCGATGCGGGCGACGCCGACGCGGAGGTCGTCGAGCGAGAAGTTGTCGAGCATGATCGTGCCGACCCCGGCGGCGAGCACGGCGTCGATCTGGTCGAGGCGGTCGACCTCGACCTCGACGTGGGTCGTGTGGGGGAGTCGTGCGATCGCGCTCTCGAGGGCCTGCGTCACCGACATCCCGCTGGCGGTGAGCACGGCGAGGTGGTTGTCTTTCGCCATCACCGCGTCGGACAGCGAGAAACGGTGGTTGTGGCCTCCGCCGTCACGCACGGCCTGGCGCTCGATCGCGCGCAGGCCCGGGGTGGTCTTGCGGGTGTCCACGATGCGCGCGCCGGTGTGCGCGACCTCGTCGACGTAGCGACGGGTGAGGGTGGCGATGCCCGCCATGCGCTGCACGAAGTTGAGGCCGATCCGCTCGGCCGTCAGCACCGCCCGCGCGGGGCCCGTGACGACGGCGAGCGTGTCGCCGGGCGCGAAGGCGGCGCCGTCGGCCACGCGCATCTCGACGACGACCGAGGGGTCGGTCAGCGTGAACGCGGCCGTGAACACCGCACCGCCGCTGAAGACGCCGGGCGCCCGGGCGACCAGCTCGGCCCGCGCGGTGGCGTGCTCGGGGATCAGCGTTTCGCTGGTGAGGTCGCCCCACGGGGCGTCTTCGTCGAGCGCGGCCGAGACCACGCGGTCGATGGCGGTGCGGGTCAGCATGCGGAGACCTCCTGGGGACGGGGACGGGATGCCGGGGCGGAAGGCGAGACGTCGGGTCGCGGCGGCGAGGCATCCCGCGTGCGGGCGCCCCGCGTGGCCGTGCCCGGTGTCACTGTGCCCGGTGTCACTGTGCCCGGTGTCACTGTGCCCGGTGTCACCGTGCCCGGTGTTGCGGCGGCCGGGGTCCCGGCATCCGGGGCGTCGGAGCGGAAGTGCGCTCCGATCGAGCCCGAGCGGGCACGGGCGGCAGCGACGACGTGCGTGGCCACCAGCAGCAGGTTGGCGTCCTCGATCGACCGGGACGCGGTCTCGGCGCTCCACGCGGCGAGCACGCCGGCGGCGCGAGCGAGGCCGGCGCCGTCGCGCACGAGTCCGGCCTCGGCCCACAGGAGCTTCTGCAGGGCTTCACGTGAGAACGGCGGGGCCTCGGTGGGGGCGGACGTCTGCAGCGGCAGCGCGGGGGAGGCCTCGGGCCACGCCTCGTCACGCGCGACGGCGTCTCCGGCGCGGGCGCCGAACACGGCCCCCTCGAGCAGGGAATTGGATGCCAGGCGGTTCGCGCCGTGCACTCCGGTGCGCGCCGTCTCACCCACCGCGTACAGGCCCGGCACGCTGCTGCGTCCGTCGAGGTCGGTCACCACACCGCCCATGAGGTAGTGCGCCGCGGGAGTCACGGCGATCGGGTCGCGCGCCCAGTCGAGCCCGCGTTCGCGCACGGCGGCGTCGATCGTGGGGAAGCGCTCGGCGAGACGCGCGGCGCCGAGGGCGGTGGCATCCAGCCGCACGGGTCGGCCGTCCTGCGCGGCCATGGCTCGGGCGTTCGCGCGGGCGACCACGTCGCGCGGAGCGAGCTCGCCGTCGGGGTGCGCGTCGAAAGCGAAGCGCCGACCCGCCTCGTCGACGAGCACGGCCCCCTCGCCGCGCACGGCCTCGGAGACGAGGAACGGCGCGCCCACCGCGAGCGCGGTGGGGTGGAACTGCACGAACTCGAGGTCGGCGACGGCGGCGCCGGCCCGGATGGCGGCGGCGATGCCGTCACCGGTCGCGCCGAGGGGGTTGGTCGTGTGGGCGTAGAGCTGGCCCGCGCCGCCGGTCGCGAGGATCACCGCGTCGGCGGTGAGGCGCTCGCCGTCGGCGAGCTCCACGCCCGTGACGCGACCGTCGTCGAGGATCAGGTCGCGCAGCAGCGCGTGCTCGCGCACCACGACGCCCGCCGTGCGCACGGCGGCCCCGAGCGCCGCCTGGATCGCGGCTCCGGTGGCGTCGCCGCCGGCGTGCAGCACGCGGGGACGGGCGTGGGCGGCCTCGAGACCGCGGGCGAAGTCGCCGTCGATGCCCCGGTCGAACGCGACACCGCGCGCGACGAGCTCGACGATGCGCGTCGGCCCCTCGCCCACCAGCACGTCGACCGCGGAGGGATCGTTCATCCCCACGCCGGCGGTGAGCGTGTCGGCCGCGTGCGAGGCGACGTCATCGAGGGGAGAGGTCACCGCGGCGATGCCGCCCTGGGCCCAGCGCGTGTTCGTGTCGGCCACCGCGCCCTTGGTCACGACGGTCACCGCGCATCCGTTCTCGGCCGCGTGGAGCGCTGCCGTCAGGCCGGCGATGCCGCTGCCGACGACGACGACCGTGGTCATTTCACGGCGCCGCTGGGCTTGGCCGCGAGCATGCGCTCGAGGGCGACGGTGGCCGGGGCCGCGACCTCGGTCGGCACGGTGATGCGGTTGACGACCTCGCCCGCGACGAGCGACTCGAGCACCCACGCGAGGTAGCCGGGGTGGATGCGGTACATCGTCGAGCAGGGGCAGACGACCGGGTCCAGGCAGAAGATCTCGTGCTGCGGATACTGCGCGGCCAGGCGCTGCACGAGGTTGATCTCGGTGCCGATCGCGAAGGTGGTGGGTTCTGTGGCCGCGGCGATGGCCTTGCGGATGAGGTCGGTCGACCCCGCCTCGTCGGCCGCGTCGACGACGTCCATCGGGCACTCGGGGTGCACGATCACGCGCACTCCGGGGTGCTCCACGCGGGCGCGCTCGATCTGCTCGACGGTGAAGCGTCGGTGCACCGAGCAGAAGCCGTGCCACAGGATGACGCGGCTGTCGACGATCTGCGCGTCCGACGACCCGCCGAGGGGCTTGCGAGGGTTCCACATGGGCATCTGCTCGAGGGGCACGCCCATCGCCTTGGCGGTGTTGCGGCCCAGGTGCTGGTCGGGGAAGAACAGTACGCGGCGCCCGCGCGCGAACGCCCACTCCAGCACCGTCCGGGCGTTGGAGGAGGTGCAGACGATGCCGCCGTGGCGCCCGACGAAGCCCTTGATGGCGGCGCTGGAGTTCATGTACGTCACCGGGATCACCGGCACGAGGCCCTCCGCATCCGGGGTGTCGAGATCGCCCAGCACGTCGGCGAGCTGCTCCCAGCACTCCTCGACCTGATCGATGTCGGCCATGTCGGCCATGGAGCACCCGGCGGCGAGGTTCGGCAGGATCACGGCCTGCTCGGGCCGCGAGAGCAGGTCGGCGGTCTCTGCCATGAAGTGCACGCCGCAGAACACGATGGCCTCGGCCTCGGGCCGGTCCTTCGCGGCGTTCGCCAGCTGGAACGAGTCGCCCACGTAGTCGGCGTGGCGCACGACCTCTTCGCGCTGGTAGAAGTGCCCGAGCACGACGACCCGGTCGCCGAGCGTCGCTTTCGCCGCGCGGATGCGGGCGTCGAGCTCGTCGTCGGAGGCGTCGCGGTACGCCTGCGGCAGTTCGCCCTGGCGGGGAGCGCCGGTGGGGATGACGTCTCCCATCGACGAGCCCGGACCGTAGCCCGGGCGGGTGTCGAAGTCCCAGGGACCGACCGCGAGGTCGGTGGTGCAGGTGGCGTCGATGGAGGCGCCGGAGACGATGGCCTGGATCGCGTGGTCGACGCTCGGGTCGATCGCGGGACGCGGCTGCAGGGTGAGGGGCGTGGCGGACATGGGCGTTCCGATCAGTGACGGGACGGGAGGGGGCCGCGGTCGGCCAGCTCCACGTCGCGGTTGTAGCGGTACAGGCGGGCGGGGCGGTGGCTTCCGGTGCGGAAGCGCTCGGTGGGAATGAGGGTGTCGGACGTGTCGACCTGGCGGCGGAAGTTCGCCGGGTCGAGGCGTTTGCCGAGGATGGTCTCGTTGACCTCGCGGAGGTCGGCGAGCGTGAACTCGTCGGGGAGCAGCCCGTGCGCGATGCGGCTGTAGCCGACCTTGTTGCGCAGGCGCCACAGCGTGTACTCGACGATGTGGTCGTGGTCGAATGCGAGAGCGGGCAGGGCGGTCGCGTCGAACCACTCGACGTTCTCGGGGGCGTCGCCCTGGCGGGCGTGGGCGGCGACCTGCGCGTCGACCTCGTCGGAGCGCAGCAGCGCCCAGTACACGATCGACACCACGCGGGTGGGGGAGCGGTCGACGGCGCCGAACGCGTACAGCTGCTCCAGGTAGCTGGGGGTCAGCCCGGTGGTCTCGGCGAGGGTCCGGGATGCCGCCGTGTCGAGCTCTTCGGTCGCGTCGAGCCAACCGCCCGGCAGGGCCCACCGCCCGTCGAAGGGGTCGCGGGTGCGGCGCACCAGGGGGAGCGACAGGACGGGTTCGTCGTCGGCGCCGCGGCGCACGCTGAAGATCACGGTCGACACCGCGACGCGCACGTCGGCGTCGCGGGACTCGGGCTCAGGGGTTCGTGTCATGGTGACCATATCTCCGGGATCGATCTTAGTGTCATCCCGACCCGAAGGGCGAATCGGTGCCCGCCGTCCGCGGTGACGGGGCGGCGGGTCATGGCCGCGTGGGCGGTTCGGGGCACGATTGGCGCACTGGGGCGGGCGATATCCGCCCCGATGCGCCAATCGCGCCCCGAACCGCGGCGACCGCGGGATGGAGGAGCGGGCGCGGGTTCTTCGCCCCGGAACCGCGCCCGCCCGCAGCGGCCGCGTCGAAAGGGTTCTCCCAGACGCGCGGCTTAGCGTGAGAGTCGGATTGGGGAGGTCGGATGCCGATCATCGACATCGTTCTGATCGCCCTTCTGGCGATCGCGCTCATCACGGGCCTCTCGCGAGGTTTCCTCGCCACGATCGGCTTCTTCGCCGGCCTCGCGGTCGGCGCCGTCGCCGCGTACTGGGTGACGCCGTTCGTCGGCCAGTGGATCACCGAGCCGGCCTGGCGGGGCCCCGCGATGATCGGCGCCGGCATCCTGTTGCTGCTCATCGGCTCGGGTCTCGGCAGCGCCCTGGGCGGCTTCTTCCGTCGGGGCGCCGACCGCATCAAGCTCCGCGTCCCCGAGCGTCTGCTCGGCGGAGTCGTCAACGTCGCCGCGGCCGCGCTCGCCGTGTCGTTCGTCGCCGGATCGCTCACCCCGGTCGGGGTTCCCGTCGTGTCGGCAGCGCTGGGCTCGTCGGCCGTCATCCGCACGATCGACGACCTCACCCCCGCCCCCGTGCGCGGCGCGCTCGCCGAGTTGCGCGGAACGGTCTTCGCCGAGGGGATCCCCCGCCTCGGCGAGCTCATCCAGATCGGACCCGTGCCGAGCGCCCCGGCGGTCGCCCTCGACGACCCCGCGCTGACGCAGGCCGCGCAGTCGGTCGCGCGGATCTCGGGCACCGCCTACGCCTGCGGCATCACCTCGAGCGGCTCGGGCTTCGTCGTGGCGGCCGACCGCATCGTCACCAACGCGCACGTCGTCGCCGGCGTCGACACGCCCCTCGTCGAGCTGCCCGGCCGCCCGGCGCGCGAGGGGCGGGTGGTCTACTTCGACCCGACCGACGACATCGCCGTGGTCTCGGTCGACGGTCTCGACGCCGCGCCCCTGCCGATCTCCCCGACCCTCGAGGTGGGGGCTTCCGCCGTGGTGCAGGGATACCCGGGCGGGGGACCGTTCACCTCGGGCAGCGCCCAGGTGCTGTCGTCGGGCACCGTCCCCGTTCCCGACATCTACGACACCTCCTCGGTGCCGCGCGACATCTACGCGCTGGCCGCGGTGGTCCGGCCGGGGAACTCGGGGGGACCCCTGCTGACGACGACGGGTGAGATCGCGGGCATCGTCTTCGCCCGCAGCGACACCGACGACAACGTCGGTTACGCGATGACCCCCGCCGAGCTGCTCCCGGTGATGGCGCAGATGGACGCCCTGTCGGCGCCCGTCGCCTCGGGAAGCTGCACGCGCCGCTGAACGGGGCGCCGGGGCGAGGGCCCCGCGCCGGGGGCGGACCCTTCCACATCCGGTGCTCGCGGACAACCGGGCAGCCGGCGTCCGCCGCCGTTTCCTACCGTGGGGGGATGAGCCAGAAGACAACGCTTCGCACGGTGTCCACCGCCCTCGCCGCCTCGACGGTCGTCCTGCTCCTCGCGGGGTGCGTCGGACAGAGCAGCTCCGAACCCTCCGCCTCGACCCCGCCCGCATCTCCGAGCCGCCCGTCCGTCACGTCTTCGGCCCCGGCTTCGCCCTCCGCCGACGGGGTGAGCGAATCGGAGGCCGTGAGCCTCGTCGAGGACTACCTGACGGCGTTCCAGGAGGAGCGTTTCGCCGACGCCTACACGCTGCTGTCCGAGGGGGCGCAGTCGATCGCGGGGCCCGCCGAACGGTTCGCCGACACGGCCGTCGGCGGGTTCGTCCGCGTCGACGACGCCACCGGATATCTCGGAACGGACGGCGTGATCACCGCGGGGCCGGGGCCGGTCGACGGCGTGGTCCTCGTCACGGCCGTCGCCGACCGCCACGCCGATGCGTGGATCGTGCGGGACACGCCGGAAGGCCCCCGCATCGACGATGCCGGCGTTCCCCTCACCGGACAGAGCCCGTACGAGTGGGTGAATCCCGCCTCCGGGCCCGAAGACATCCGCGACGTGACGCCCGTGGACCCCACGGCACCCGCCGCGATCGTCTTCGCCGATCGGGGAGACGGCGCCGAGGACGGTGCCAGCCTCGTGGGTGATCCGGATCAGATCGTCGCCTACATCGGCACGACGGAGGTCACCGCCTCCGCTGCGGCCTCCGAGTCGCAGCGCCGGTGGGACATCGCCCTCGACAGTGTCGTGCCCTCGGCCGACGTGCAGCCCCTCACCGTCGCCTGGAGGGTCAGCGACGACATCGACGTCTGGCGCACCAGCACCACGCCCCTGTACACCGGGTGAGGGGAGTCCGGGGCCCGCGGCGGTGAGGGCGACGTGGGCGATCGAGGCCGCGGCATCCGGTGTCGTGAACCGCGGGGCTGGACAGAGCGCAGCGGGCCTCCGCTAGGCTGACCCCACAAGTCCACACCGGCCCCATGATCGATGCGGGAGAGCTCCGGCGAACGCAGCCGGGCACCGAAGGAGCAAGCCTCCCCGCCAATCTCTCAGGTACGCGTACCGCGTCGATCGGGCCACTCTGGAAAGTGATCCGGGTGCACCGCGCCGGATCCGCCGACGGTGAAAGCCCGCCATCCTGTTCATCGAACGGATGCCGTGGCGAAACTCTCAGGCCCATGACAGAGGGGGAGTTCTCCAGGCGCCGACCGGCGTCTGTCCGTCATCGCGAACGGCAGAACTCATGACCGACACCCCCGCACCTCCACGCTCGTCGCCGCTGCACGATCGGCACGAGGCCCTCGGCGCCTCGTTCACCGACTTCGGCGGCTGGAACATGCCCGTGCGCTACACCTCCGACCTCGCCGAGCATCACGCGGTGCGCACGGCCGCGGGCCTGTTCGACATCTCGCACATGGCCGAGTTCTGGGTGCAGGGCGGCCGCGCCGCGGACTTCCTCGACTTCGTGCTCGCCGGCCGCATCTCCACGATGCGCATCGGCAAGGCCAAGTACTCCCTCGTTCTGGCCGACGACGGCGGAATCGTGGACGACGTCATCGTCTACCGCACCGGTGAGGACTACTTCCTGGTGATCGCCAACGCCGGAAATCGGGATGCCGTGGCCGCGGCGTTCGACGGTGCCCGCGCCACGTGGTCGTCGGCGCAGGCGTTCCTCGACGGCCCCCTCGAGGGCACCGATTACGCCGTGACGTCCGGTGGGGCGATCCCGCGGGTCGAAGACGTCACCGATCAGCTCGCGCTCATCGCCCTCCAGGGCCCCGAGGCCCTCGGCATCCTGAGCTCCACCCCGGGGGTCGAGATCACCGGCACCGCCCTGGACGAGTTGGGCTACTACGCCTGGACCGACGGCACCTTCCAGGGCGCCTCACTGTTCGTGGCCCGCACCGGGTACACCGGCGAGGACGGCTACGAGCTGCTCATCCCCACCGCCCAGGCCGGCGCCCTCTGGGACGCCGCGCTCGCCGCGGGCGCCGATCGCGGACTGGTCCCCTGCGGCCTCGCCGCGCGCGACACGCTGCGCCTCGAGGCGGGGATGCCGCTGTACGGCCACGAGCTCTCGCGCGACATCGTTCCCGCGCAGGCCGGCCTCGGCCGCGTCGTCGCCGTCGACAAAGAGGCGTTCGTCGGCAAGGACGGCGTGGCGTCGAGCCCCGCCGACGCCCCCGTGCTCGTCGGGCTCGTGTCGGAGGGCCGTCGCGCGGGCCGCGCCGGTTACTCCGTGCTCCGCGGCGATGACACCGTCGGCGAGATCACCAGCGGTGCCCTGAGCCCCACCCTCGGCCACCCCGTGGCCATGGCTTTCGTCACGCCGTCGGCGAGCGAGCCCGGAACCGAACTGACCATCGACGTGCGCGGAACCCGCATCCCCGCCATCGTCACCGCCCTTCCCTTCTATCGGAGAAACGCATGACCGACCTCACCGCCCTCAGCTACACGTCCGAGCACGAGTGGATCTCCCTCGAGGGGGACATCGCGACCGTCGGCATCACCGACTTCGCCGCCGACAAGCTCGGCGACGTCGTCTTCGTCGAGCTGCCCGGCGCCGACTCCGCGGTCGCCGCGGGCGACGTCTGCGGCGAGATCGAGTCGACCAAGTCGGTCGGCGAGCTCTACGCCCCTCTCACCGGCACCGTCGTCGAGGTGAACGACGCGGTCGTCGACGACCCCTCGCTCGTCAACGCCGAGCCGTTCGCCGGCGGGTGGCTCATCAAGATCCGCGTCGAGGGCGATCTGCCCGAGGGCCTCCTCGACCGCGCCGCGTACGAGGAACTCACCGCATGAGCACCCTCCTTCCCGCGCGGACCGATACCGCCGCGCCCGCCGTCTTCGTCGATCGCCACATCGGCATCGACGCCGACGCCCAAGCCCACATGCTCGAGGTCGTCGGGTACGACAGCGTCGAGGCGCTCGTCGAGACCGCCGTCCCGGCATCCATCCACGTGCAGCAGCGCGCGACCAGCTCGATCCCGACCGCGGCCACCGAGGCCGAGGCGCTGGCGGAGCTGCGGGAGCTCGCCTCCGCGAACCGCTCGGCGCGCCCGCTGATCGGGCTGGGGTACTACGACACCTTCACCCCCTCGGTGATCGCCCGCAACGTGCTCGAGAACCCCTCGTGGTACACCGCGTACACGCCCTACCAGCCCGAGATCTCGCAGGGTCGGCTCGAAGCTCTCATCAATTTCCAGACGATGGTGACCGACCTGACGGGCCTTGCCACGGCGAACGCCTCGATGCTCGACGAGTCGACCGCGGTCGTCGAGGGCATGCTCGTCGCACGTCGGGCATCGAAGGCGAAGACCGACGTCTTCCTCGTCGACGTCGATGCCCTGCCGCAGACCAAGGCGCTGCTGCACCACCGCGCCGCGGCCGTCGGCATCCGCATCGAGGAGACCTCGTTCGCGGGGGAGCTGCCCGAGGCGTTCGGTGCGTTCGTGCAGTACCCCGGCGCCACGGGGCGCGTGTGGGACTTCTCGGCCGTCGCCGAGACGGTGCACGCCGCCGGGGGCCTGGTCGTGGCCGCCGCCGACCTGCTCGCCCTGACCCTGCTGCGCTCGCCCGGCGCCCTCGGCGCCGACGTCGCGGTCGGGACGACCCAGCGCTTCGGTGTTCCGCTCGGCTTCGGCGGGCCGCACGCGGGCTACATGGCCGTGCGGGCGGGCCTCGAACGCCAGCTCCCCGGGCGCCTCGTGGGCGTGTCGCAGGATGCCGTGGGAGCCCCCGCGTACCGCCTGTCGCTGCAGACGCGCGAACAGCACATCCGTCGCGAGAAGGCGACCTCGAACATCTGCACCGCCCAGGTGCTGCTGGCCGTGATGGCGGCGATGTACGCGGTGTACCACGGCCCGCAGGGGCTGCGGGGGATCGCGACGCGCGTCGCGCGGAAGGCCGACATCCTGGCATCCGCCCTGCGTTCGTACGACCTGACGCTGGCGAGCGATGCGTTCTTCGACACCGTGCGCGTGCACGTGCCGGGGCGCGCCCAAGACGTGGTCGACCGGGCGCGCGAGCGCGGCTATCAGCTGCTGTGGGTCGACGATGCGACCGTGGGGGTCTCGGTGGACGAGACGACGACGGATGCCGACCTCGCGGCCGTCCTCGACGCGTTCGGCCTCGCGAGCGACGACCTGCCCGAGGGCGTGGCGCTCCGCGGCGTGGACGAGGCGCTGCACCGCGACGACGAGTACCTCACGCACCCCGTCTTCCATACTCACCGCAGCGAGACGGCCATGATGCGGTACCTCAAGAGCCTCGCCGATCGCGACTACGCGCTCGATCGCGGCATGATCCCGCTGGGGTCGTGCACGATGAAGCTGAACGCGGCGACCGAGATGGCCGCGGTGTCGTGGCCGGAGTTCTCGCGCGTGCACCCGTTCGCCCCCGAGGCCGACGTGCACGGCTACCTCGAGATGATCGAGCAGCTCGAGCGCTGGCTCGCCGAGGTCACCGGCTACGACGCCGTCTCGCTGCAGCCGAACGCCGGCTCGCAGGGCGAGCTCGCGGGACTCCTCGCCATCCGCGGCTACCACCTCGCGAACGGCGACACCGAGCGCACGGTGTGCCTCATCCCCTCGTCGGCGCACGGCACGAACGCGGCCTCGGCGATCCTGGCGGGCATGAAGGTCGTCGTCGTCGCCTGCGACGAGGCCGGGAACGTCGACCTCGACGATCTGCGGGCCAAGATCGCCCAGCACGCCGAGTCGCTCTCGGCGCTGATGATCACGTACCCCTCGACCCACGGCGTGTACGAGCACGACGTGCTCGAGATCACCCAGGCCGTGCACGACGCCGGTGGACAGGTGTACGTCGACGGGGCGAACCTCAACGCGCTGCTCGGCTTCGCCCGCTTCGGCGACCTGGGCGGCGACGTGTCGCACCTGAACCTTCACAAGACGTTCGCGATCCCGCACGGCGGTGGGGGCCCGGGCGTCGGCCCGGTCGCCGCGAAGGCGCACCTCGCGCCGTTCCTGCCCTCGCATCCGTTCTCGCAGCGCGCCGACCACGCCGGCGGCGTGTTCGACGGGGGACCCGTGTCGGCCGCGCCGCACGGGTCGGCGGGGATCCTGCCCATCTCGTGGGCGTACGTGCGCATGATGGGGGCCGAGGGGCTTCGCCAGGCCACGGCCGCGGCCGTAGTGTCGGCCAACTACATCGCCGTGCGCCTGCGCGAGCACTACCCGGTGCTGTACGCGGGCGAGGGCGGTCTGGTCGCGCACGAGTGCATCCTCGACCTGCGTCCCCTCAAGGAGCAGACCGGGGTCACCGTCGACGACGTGGCCAAGCGTCTGATCGACTACGGCTTCCACGCCCCGACGATGTCGTTCCCGGTCGCCGGCACCCTCATGGTGGAACCGACCGAGAGTGAGGACCTCGCCGAGCTCGACCGGTTCGTGGATGCCATGATCGCGATCAAGCACGAGGCCGACGCCGTCGCCGCGGGGGAGTGGCCCGCCGACGACAACCCGCTCGTGAACGCGCCGCACACCGCCGAGACGGTGGTCGTGGGCGAGTGGGAGCACGCGTACTCGCGCGAGACCGCGGTGTACCCCGTGCGTTCTCTCATCCGCGGCAAGTACTGGCCCCCGGTACGCCGCATCGACCAGGCGTACGGCGATCGCAACCTCGTGTGCTCGTGCCCTCCGCCGGAGGCGTTCGCCTGAGCGCCGCGTGAGTGCGGCGGCGATCCCGGCCGGGTTCCGGGATCGCCGCCGGATCGTTCGCCCACGGCCCGGACGGGGGGTTCGCACAGGAGGCGTTTAGTACAGTTCGGGTGTGCACCACGGGCTGACTGACCACTCACGACCGACTCGACGACGACGCGGACGGGGGCGGTCGATCGCCCTGCTCGCCGCCTGCGCCATCGTGCTCGCCGGGTGCGCTGCGCCCGACGCGGCTCCCGCGCCCGAGCCGGAGGCACGCACCAGCCTCACGGTCGGCGTGGTCGGCAGCCTCACGAGCTTCAACGCCGAGAGTCGCACCGGCGACACGGCGGCCAACCGTGCGGTGTCCGAGCTGCTCGACGAACAACTCGGTTCGCTCGACGGCGACCTGCAGGTCGTTCCGAACGACGGCCTCGGACGCATCACCCGCGTCGAGGGCGACCCCCTGAAGGTCAGCTACGAGCTGTTCACCGACCGCACGTGGTCGGACGGCACGCCCGTCACCCTCGACGACCTGCTGTTCGGCTGGGCGGTGTCGTCGCACTTCTTCGACGACGCCACGTACGACGCCACCGGGCAGATCGTCTCGGGCACGCGGTACTTCGACACCGCAGCCCCCGCCGACCCCAACGCGCGCACGGCGCGCCCGAGCATCGACCGTGCCGCCGACACCCTGACCCTCACCTATGACGAGCCGTTCGCCGACTGGAACCGCCAGTGGCTGCTCGATCGGCCGGTCCACGTCGTCGCGCAGCGCGCAGGGGTCAGCGTGAAGGACCTGCTCACCGCCATCCTCACGGTCCCCGAGGGCGACCCGACGGCGCCCGTCGCCCCCAACCCCGTGCTGGCGGCCGCCGCGCAGGCCTGGAACACGGGCTTCGACGTGCCCGCGGGAACGGCTCCCGATCCGGCATCCGTCGTCGCCGCCGGCCCCTGGACCGTCGCTTCGGCCACGACGGACACCCTCACCCTGGCCCGGCGCGACAGCTACCAGGGCGCGCACTTCCCCGGGCTCGAGGGCCTCACGGTCCGTTTCTTCGCGGATCGTGCGGCGCAGCTCTCGGCGATCGAGGCGGGAATGGTCGACGTGGCGAACATCGGCGACCTCGACGAGGACGGGCTGAAGACGCTCACCGACGCCGGTCTGCAGGTGGTCACCGGGCCCACCACCGAGACCCTGCAGCTGCGGTTCGCCAACGGCACCGCCCCCGCCCTGCGAGAGGCCACCTCGCGTTCGCTTGACCGCTCGGTGATCGTGAAGGACGCGCTGGGCACCGTGCGGCCCGACGCGCAGCCGCTGCAGTCGTTCCTGTCGTCGCCCGCGGCCGGTCAGCTCTATCGCGACCTCACCTCGGGCAACGGTGCGCCGGGAACGGGGAGCGACGTCGACGGTGCGCGCGAGGCGCTCGACGACCGCGCCGCGGTGCTGCGGGTGGGGTACGACGCCACCGACGAGATCTCGGCGCAGGTCTTCGCGCGCATGGTGACGATGGGGGCGACCGCGGGCATCGCCGTGCGCGTCGCGACCGAGACCGAGACTCCGGATGCCACCCTCGCCTGGGTCGGAGAGGACGAGAGCCTGTATCGCTCGGCCCGCGATCGGATCGCCGAGGGGGTCGACGGGCCCGACACCGCGCGCCTGTTCGCCGGACTCACGAACGACACCGACCCGGTCGACGTGCTCGCCGCGGCGAAGAAGATCGATCAGTCGCTGTTCACCGCGTACGCCGGTGTGCCCCTGCTCGAGCGCACGGGCGCGGTCGTGACCGCCGCCGGCGTCGGGGGAGTGGCCTACACGTCGCAACCGAACGGCCTGCCGCCCGCATTCTGGACCTGGACGCCGCCGCAGCCCTGATCGCGAGGTCGGGCGTGGCGGTCCGACCGTCGCCGATTCAGCGCGATTCGTGCCGCCCGCGGGGCGTCACGGGGTGACGGTCGGCGACGGTGTGGGCGTGACCGCGGGGGTCGGCGGGGCGAAGATCGCGGGCCACCACGCCGCTGCCAGCGGGTAGCCCACGAAGGCCACGATGTCGATGATCGTGTGCGCCACGACGAGCGGCATGACGCGGCCCCAGCGCTTGTAGCACCAGCCGAACACGAGTCCCATGACGACGTTGCCCAGCGCCGAGGGCCACCCCTGGTAGAGGTGATAGCTGCCGCGCAGCAACGCCGTCGACACGATGATCCCCGTCCACGACCAGCCGAGGCGTCGCAGGCGGTCGAAGAGGTACCCGAGGAAGATGACCTCCTCGGTGAGCCCCGCCCGAAGGGCCGCGAGCACCAGCAGAGCGATGACCCACCACGACGAGTCCAGGGGGGCCGGAACGACGGCGATGCTCTGGCCGAGCGCGCGTCCGATCGCGTACACCCCGATCCCCGGAACGCCGATCAGCAAAAGCAGCAGCACCCCGCGCAGAATGTCGCTGCCGAACCGCCGGAAATCCAGACCGATCCGGTGCAGCGCATTGTTCGCCGGCTCCCACAAGAGGAAGACGACGAGCGCGACCAGAGCCAGCGAGAAAGCGATGTCCAGGAACTGGTAGACGGCGTCCCAGAGCGGTTCGGCGCTGCGCGACGGATTCAACTGCGTCTGCTGCTGCGAGATGGGCGCCCGGGTCACGGTGCGCACGAATGACACCACCGAGTAGATCGCGGACTGGCCCACGGTGACGAGCAGGACGAGGGCGATCTCCCACATCAGTCGTCGTCGTCGATACGTCGTGTCGCCCTCGCCGAGGGAGGGCGGGTCGGAGAACGAATGCCGGGTCACACCGTGTATCTAACACCGGCGGGCGATGAGCGATGGGTGCGCGCAGGAGCATCGGCGGGGGATGATCGGCCGCTTCCGGGGATGACACAGAACGGGGTTGTCAGAATGCTCTACGCAACCGCGCTCAAGTTAAAGGTCTGTAACGAATTGCCCAGGAGTTTTGACCATCCGGAAGCCTTTATCTATCGTTTCGGTATCCACGGCTTCCCCCTGCCACTCGCGTGTCGGGGGTGCCCGTCCACTCTGCACTGGAGGCAAAGTGTCTGAAAAGACTCGGCGCATGCGCGCCCTTACGGCGGGAGCAGGAGTCGCGGTCGCGGCTCTGGCCCTTGCCGGTTGCACCACCACCGCCACCCCCGAGGGCGGTGCGTCGTCCACCGGCGGCACCGTCACCATCGCCACGACGAACGCGTTCACCTCGTTCAACGGCGACACCCCCGAGGCCAACCTCGACACCAACGGCATGGTCGGTTACCTGACCGGTGTCAGCGGCGGCCTGGGCCTCGGTGGCTTCCAGCGTCTCGACAAGGACTTCTCGATCCTCGACAACACCGACTTCGGCACGTACGAGACGGTCTCCGAGGACCCCCTCACGGTCAAGTACACGATCAACGAGGGTCTCACCTGGTCGGATGGCGAGCCCATCAACGCCGATGACATGCTCGTCAACTGGGCCATCAACTCGGGCTACTTCGATGACGCCAAGCTCGACCCCGCGACCAGCGAGGTCACCAACGGCGGCACGCAGTACTTCAGCCTCGCCGGCAGCACCGCGGGTCTCGACACCACCGCCTTCCCCACGATCAGCGACGACAACATGTCGATGACGCTGGTGTACTCGCAGCCCTTCGTGGACTACGAGCTCGTCAACCCGATCGGCAAGCCGGCCCACGTGCTCGCCGAGAAGGCCGGCGTGTCGGAGTCCGAGTTCGTCGACCTGCTCAAGTCGCTGCCCGAGGGCAACCCCGACGCGCCCGTCGCCCCCAACGCGACGCTCAAGGCCGCGGCCGACTTCTGGAACACCGGCTACGACGTCACCGCCATGCCGACCGACCAGAGCCTGCTCGTCGCGAGCGGTCCGTTCATCGTGACCGACTTCACGCCCGAGCAGAGCATCACGCTGGGCAAGAACCCCAACTACAAGGGCGAGATGTCCCCCGCGTACGACCAGCTGATCATCCGCTTCATCGGTGACTCGAACGCTCAGGTCACGGCGCTCCAGAACGGTGAGGTCCAGGCCATCCAGCCGCAGGCCTCCGCCGACACGCTGACCGCGCTCGAGAACGCGAACGCCACGGTCCACTCGGGCAGCCAGCTCGCGTACGACCACGTCGACCTGACCTTCGGCGGTGTCTTCGCCGACGCCAACGTCCGTGAGGCCTTCCTCAAGACGATCCCGCGCCAGCAGATCCTCGACTCGATCATCAAGCCGGTCAACCCCGACGCCAACGTGCTCAACTCGCAGATCTTCCTGCCCACCGACGGCGACCAGTACACCACCGCCGTCTCCTCGAGCGGATACGACGCGTTCACCGAGCCCGACATCGAGGGCGCCAAGGCGCTGCTCAACGGTGCCACCCCGACCGTTCGCATCCTCTACAACACCAACAACCCGAACCGTGTCGACAGCTTCCGCGCCATCCAGCAGTCGGCGCAGCAGGCCGGCTTCGTGATCGAGGACGCCGGTTCGCCCGACTGGAGCAAGCTCCTCGGCAGCGGCAGCTACGACGCGTCGATCTTCGGTTGGGTCTCGCCCGGTGCCGGTAACGCCGCGCTCCCGCAGATCTTCAAGAGCGGCGGCGGCGGTAACTACAACAACTACAGCAACTCGGCCGTCGACACCCTCGTCGACGAGACCCAGGTCACGGTCGACACGACCAAGCTGGCCGACCTCAAGGTGCAGATCGACACGGCCACGGCGAAGGACTTCTACGGTCTGCCGCTGTTCCAGTCGCCCGGTCTGTTCGCTGACAACGGTTCCGTGACGGGCGTCGACTACTTCGGCGGCCAGACCGGCATCGTCTGGAACGCACAGGAGTGGACGCTCGCGGGTTGATGACCCGTTGATCCCTCGTGAGGCGCCGGAGTCGCTCGGCTCCGGCGCCTCACTTCGTCTGCGCGCGGCGCGCTCTCTGCGCCGCGCCCGCGACTATCCTTTCCAGGGCGCCGTCTCCGCGTCCGTCACCCGATCGAAAGAAGACCTCCCGCGATGGTCGGATTCATTCTCAGGCGCATCGCCGTCTCGATCCTGGTTCTGCTTGCAGCATCGTTCATCATGTACGTGCTCGCCGCCAACGCCGGCGACCCCCTCCAGGACCTCCGCGACAGCACCGCCGCCAACCGCGACCAGCTGATCGCCGCCCGCGTCGCCGCGCTCGATCTGAACGTGCCCGCGCCGCTGCGTTACTTCCTCTGGCTGGGCGGCGCCGCCGGCTGCCTCATCCCCTTCGCCGGAACCTGCAACCTGGGTCTGACGATCAGCAATGCCCCCGTCCTCGACATTCTGCCCACCGCGGTCGGCTCCACCCTCCAGCTCGTGACGGCGTCGTTCGTGCTGGCGATCGTGCTGGGCATCGTGGTCGGTGTCGTCTCGGCTCTGCGCCAGTACAGCGGCTTCGACTTCGGCATCACGCTGCTGAGCTTCTTCCTCTTCTCGCTGCCGTCGTTCCTCGTGGCGGTGCTGCTGAAGGAGTTCCTGGCCCTCGGCTTCAACAGTTTCCTCGAGTCGGCCACCTCGATCCCGATCTGGGTGATCGTCCTCCTGGCGGTCGTGTCGGCCGTCGTCTGGCAGGCCATGATCGGCGGCGAGGCGCGTCGTCGCCTGATCGTCGGCGCCACCGCCGCCGCGGCGACCGTGGCGCTGCTGGTGTACTTCAACGTCACCGACTGGTTCCGCAACCCCGGCTTCGGTCCCGTGGGCCTGCTGCTGATCATCGCCGGTGTGGTCGTCATCGTCACGGCCCTCATCGCCGGGCTCACCAACCGTCGCGCCCTCATCGTCGCGGCGCTCAACGGCGCGATCTCGTACCTCTGCTTCTTCCTGCTGCAGGGACTGTTCGACATCTCCACGCCCGCGACGATCATCATCATCGGCCTGGTCGCCGTGGTCGTCGGTCTCGCCACGGGCTACCTGCTCGGCGCCCCCGACCGCGGCATGACCGCGCGCATCGGCGGCCTCGTGGCGTTCCTGTCGTTCGCGCTCGTGATCCTCGACCGCTACATGCAGTCGTGGCCGGCATACGTCAACAACCCGCGCATCAACGGTCGCCCCATCGCGACGGTCGGCGCCGTCACCCCCGGGTTCAACGGCGACATGTGGATCACGGGCATCGACAGCTTCACGCACCTGCTGCTCCCGACGATCTCGCTGCTGCTGATCTCGTTCGCGGGATACACGCGCTACGCCCGCGCCGGCATGCTCGAGGTGATGAACCAGGACTTCATCCGCACGGCCCGCGCCAAGGGTCTGCCGGAGCGGACGGTCATCCTGCGCCACGGCCTGCGCAACATGCTCATCCCGATCGTGACGCTCGTTGCAACCGACGTCGGAGCCCTCCTGGGTGGCGCGGTCATCACCGAGAAGGTCTTCGCGATCTCGGGCATGGGTCAGCTGTTCGTGACCTCCATCCAGCGTGTGGACGTGAACCCGGTGATGGGCTACTTCATCGTCATCGCGATCACCGCCATCGTCTTCAACTTCCTGGCCGATCTCGCCTACGCGGCGCTCGACCCCGAGTGCGAGTGGTCGCATGATCGCCGCCGTCCGATTCCCGGAGGTCTCCCGATGACTCAGATGCTTCCCGAACCCGCGAACGTCGATGCGCCGGTCCCGGCCGACGAGCGCGACACCGTCGGGGTGAGCCAGGGACGGCT
This sequence comes from Microbacterium sp. BH-3-3-3, assembly GCF_001792815.1. Classification (NCBI taxonomy): domain Bacteria; kingdom Bacillati; phylum Actinomycetota; class Actinomycetes; order Micrococcales; family Microbacteriaceae; genus Microbacterium; species Microbacterium sp. BH-3-3-3. The sequence goes on from NZ_CP017674.1 coordinate 3,343,703, forward strand.
CGTCCTGCGTCGCTTCCTGTCGAACAAGATCTCCGTCGTCTCCGGCATCCTGTTCGTGCTGCTGGCGATCTTCTCGATCTCGGCGATCGGCCTGGGGCCCATCCCCGGCTGGTGGAAATACGACTACACGTCGCTGAACCCGCAGAACGACGGCGGGGCGCCGACGCTGTCGGTCTTCCCCTTCTCGCTGGGCGAGCACCCGTTCGGCCAGGACCGCATCGGCATCGACTACTTCGCGATGACCATGCGCGGCATCCAGAACTCGATCCTCGTGATGATCATCATCAGCTTCGTGGGCACCACGGTCGGCACCGTCATCGGCGCCCTCGCCGGGTACTACCGCGGCTGGGTGGATGCCGTCCTCATGCGCATCACCGACGTGTTCATCGTCATCCCGATCATCGTGATCGGCGCCGTCGTCGGTCGCGCGACGGGCGGTCTCGGTGTGATCCCGCTGGCGTTCTTCCTCGCGATGGTGTCGTGGACGACGATCGCCCGCCTGGTGCGCGCCGAGTTCCTGTCGCTGCGCGAGCGCGAGTTCGTCGAGGCCGCCCGCGTGGCGGGTGCCAGCGACGCGCGCATCATCTTCAAGCACATTTTGCCCAACGCCATCGGCGTGGTCATCGTGGCGGCGACGCTCCTCGCCGCCTCGGCGATCCTGCTCGAGACCGCGTTGAGCTACCTGCAGCTCGGCGTGCGCCCGCCCGACGTGTCGCTGGGCCTGATCATCTCCGACAACCAGTCCGCGTTCTCGACGCGCCCGTGGCTGTTCTGGTGGCCCGCGGTGTTCATCGTGCTGCTGGCGGTGCTGGTCAACTTCGTCGGCGACGGCCTGCGCGACGCGTTCGACCCGCGTCAGAAGCGCTTCTCGCTGCGTCGCACGAAAGAGACCTCGGCGTCGTCGACCACCGCTCCCGCGAGCACGCAGGCGCGGGTGCACCCGGAGACCCCGTCGTCATGACGCTCGCCTTCGCGCGGGTGTCAGCCCAGGGCGACCGCCGCGACGAGACCGGCCGCGCCGGCCACGAGCAGCACGAGGTTGCCCGTGCGGACGCCCACGTGCACACGGACGTTCTCGGCGACGCCCGCCTCGATGCGTCCGGCTTCGCGCAGCGCGTGCCAGCGGGTGCGCACCATCTCGGCGGCGCGTCCGGAGTCGGTGTTCGGCAGCTCGCCGGGGCGCGTCTGCGGCGTCGACGGGCTGTCGCTGCGGCGGTGGGCGCGGGCGGCGCGGAGCGATCCGGTCGCGCCGGGCGCCGGTGCGGCGGTGACGCCGATACGACGACCGGGCGTGTGCAGCTGCAGCGAGTACCGCGTGTCGACGTGGATGAGCGCAGCCCACGGCACGAAATAGCGCAGGGCGATGTTGTCGACCTGCACGCCGTCGTCGTCGACGGACACCGACGGCGACCACAGGATGCCGGTGACCAGGGCGGCCGCTCCCAGCGCGCCCACGATCACGAGGGCGGGCGCCTCGCTCGCCCCGGGCGTGACGAGCAGACCGATCGCCACGACGGCGATGATCGCCCAGACGATGCCGCACAGGACTCGGGTGAACGTCGAACGGAACGTCTGGCGTGGCATCCTCCGATTCTTTCATTCCCCGATCACTCACTCCCGCTCGGCGGGACCGAGAGGACATTCTCATGAGCACGACCGAGAAGGCGGCCATCCCCGCCCTCGAGATGACCGACGTCAGCGTCGACTTCGCGGTCGACGACGTGTGGGTTCCCGCCGCGAAGCACCTCACCTACTCGATCGCGCGCGGCCAGGTCGTCGCGGTGGTCGGCGAGTCGGGCTCGGGCAAGAGCGTCAGCTCGATGGCCGTGCTCGACCTGCTGCCGCGCAACAGCCGCGTCACCGGCAGCATCAAGGTCAACGGCCGCGAGGTCACCGGCCTGTCGGCATCGCAGATGCGGCAGCTGCGCGGTCCCGAGGTCGCGGCGATCTTCCAGGAGCCGATGACGGCCCTGAACCCCGTGCTGACGGTGGGGTCGCAGATCATCGAGGCGCTGCGCGCGCACACCCCCATCGCTCCCACGCAGGCCAAGGCCCGCGCGATGGAACTGCTCGAGATGGTCGGGCTCCCCGACCCGGCCAAAGCCTTCGCCTCGTACCCGCACCAGCTGTCGGGCGGCCAGCGCCAGCGCGCCATGATCGCGCAGTCGATCAGCCTGGAGCCGGCGCTGCTCATCGCCGATGAGCCCACGACCGCGCTCGACGTGACCGTGCAGGCCGAGATCCTCGATCTCATCCGCGACCTGCGCGACCGCCTCGACTCGGCCGTGCTGCTCATCACGCACGACATGGGCGTCGTGGCCGACCTCGCGGACTGGATCGTCGTGATGAAGTCCGGCGACATCGTCGAGCAGGGCCCCGCCGCGAAGGTGCTGGGCGACCCGCAGGACGCCTACACGAAGGAACTGCTGGCCTCGGTCCCGCGCCTGGGCGAGACCCTCGAGGGCGAAGCCACGGTCGACGTCGTCGAGGCATTGGCCACCGCGGTGGCCAGTGGTCCCGCCCGCACCGAGACGATCGCCCTCGCCGTCGCCGCCCCCGAGATCGCCCACCCGGTGCTGCAGCTCGACAACGTCTCGATCGAGTACGGCAAGAAAGGACGCGTCGCCGCCTTCCGCGCCGTCGACGACGTCACGCTGGGCATCGCCGAGGGCGAGATCGTCGGACTGGTCGGAGAGTCGGGATCGGGCAAGTCGACCATCGGCCGCGCCGCCATCGGTCTGCAGCCCATCGCCGACGGTCGTCTGGTGGTCGACGGCGTCGACATCTCGAGCGGCTCGCGCAAGCTCATCAAGTCGCTGCGCCGCCGCGTGGGCATCGTGTTCCAGGACCCGTCGTCGTCGCTGAACCCGCGCCTGCCGATCGGCGAGTCCATCGGCGAGCCGCTGTTCCTCGCCGGCGAGGCCAAGGGCGCCGAGCTCGACGCGCGCATCGAGAAGCTGCTCGACGAGGTGCGTCTTCCGCGCAGCTACCGCAACCGTTACCCGCACGAGCTGTCGGGCGGGCAGAAGCAGCGCGTGGGCATCGCGCGCGCCCTCTCGCTGCAGCCGCGTCTGCTGGTCGCCGACGAGCCCACGAGCGCGCTCGACGTGTCGGTGCAGGCCCGCGTGCTCGAACTTCTCAGCGAGCTGCAGAAGGAGCACCGTTTCGCGTGCCTGTTCATCAGCCACGACCTCGCCGTCGTGGATGCCATGGCAGATCGCATCGTGGTGCTCAACCGCGGCAAGATCGCCGAGCAGGGCACCCGCGATCAGATCCTGCGCGCACCGAAGCAGCAGTACACGCAGCGACTCATCGCCGCGATCCCGGTGCCCGATGTCGAGGTCCAGGCCGCTCGCCGCGAGCTTCGCCACGAGCTGCTGAAGGACAACCCGGCCTCCTGAGGTGTCGGAAAGGGGCGGGATTCCGAGGAATCCCGCCCCTTTCTGCTGTCTGCCAGGCTGCGCGGCGGGCGCCCGGTAGACTAGGGGAGCCCGATTCCGGGCGCCACCCCGAATTTTCCTGGAGACCCTCCATGGCGCACGCCCTTCGTCCTGACCTCCGCAACGTCGCGATCGTCGCGCACGTCGACCACGGCAAGACGACTCTCGTCGACGCCATGCTCCGCCAGACCGGCTCGTTCGGCGACCACGCGCACATCGAAGAACGCGCGATGGACTCGAACGACCTCGAGCGCGAAAAGGGCATCACGATCCTCGCCAAGAACACGGCGATCACCTACAACGGCGTCCACAGCGACGTGCCGGTCACGATCAACGTGATCGACACCCCGGGCCACGCCGACTTCGGTGGCGAGGTCGAGCGCGGCCTGTCGATGGTCGACGGCGTCGTGCTGCTCGTCGACGCGTCCGAGGGCCCGCTGCCCCAGACCCGCTTCGTGCTGCGCAAGGCCCTCGAGGCCAAGCTCCCCGTCATCCTGCTGGTGAACAAGACCGACCGACCCGACGCGCGTATCGGCGAGGTCGAAGAAGAGGCGCACGACCTGCTGCTCGGTCTCGCGTCCGACCTGGTCGACGACGTTCCCGACCTCGACGTCGACGCCCTGCTCGACGTCCCCGTCGTGTACGCCTCGGGTCGCGCGGGAGCCGCGTCGCTGAACCGTCCCGCCGACGGCTCCCTGCCCGACAACGACGACCTCGAGCCGCTCTTCGGCGCGATCCTCGAGCACGTTCCGGCCCCGTCGTACGACGACGAGGCGCCGCTGCAGGCGTGGGTCACCAACCTCGACTCGAGCCCCTTCCTCGGCCGCCTCGCGCTGCTGCGCGTGTTCAACGGCACCCTGAAGAAGGGTCAGACGGTCGCGTGGGTCCGTGCCGACGGCACCACCAGCAACGCCCGCATCACCGAGCTGCTGAAGACCCGCGCGCTGGAGCGCTACCCGGCCGACGACGCCGGCCCCGGCGACATCGTCGCCATCGCCGGTTTCCCCGACATCACCATCGGCGAGACCATCGCCGACCCCGAAGACGTGCGGCCCCTCAAGGCCATCACGGTCGACGACCCGGCCATCTCGATGACCATCGGCACGAACACCTCGCCCCTCATGGGCAAGGTGAAGGGTCACAAGCTCACCGCCCGCATGGTCAAGGACCGCCTCGACCGCGAGCTGATCGGTAACGTCTCGCTGAAGGTCGTCGACATCGGACGCCCCGACGCGTGGGAGGTGCAGGGCCGCGGAGAGCTCGCCCTCGCGATCCTCGTCGAGAACATGCGCCGCGAGGGCTTCGAGCTCACCGTCGGCAAGCCGCAGGTGGTCACGAAGAAGATCGACGGCAAGACCTACGAGCCGTTCGAGCACCTCACCATCGACTCGCCCGAGGAGTACCTCGGCGCGATCACGCAGCTGCTCGCCGGCCGTAAGGGTCGCATGGACAACATGACGAACCACGGCACCGGCTGGGTGCGCATGGAGTTCGTCGTCCCCTCGCGCGGCCTGATCGGCTTCCGCACCGAGTTCCTCACCACCACGCGCGGCACCGGTATCGCCAACGCGATCTCGCACGGCTACGAGCCCTGGGCCGGTCACATCTCGACCCGTCAGAACGGCTCGATCGTCGCCGACCGCATGGGCGTCGTCACCCCCTTCGCGATGATCGGTCTGCAGGAGCGCATGTCGTTCTTCGTGCAGCCGACGCAGGAGGTCTACGAGGGCATGGTCATCGGCGAGAACTCGCGCGCCGACGACATGGACGTCAACATCACCAAAGAGAAGAAGCTGACCAACATGCGTGCGGCCAGCTCCGACTCGTTCGAGTCGATGACGCCCCCGCGCCTGCTGACGCTCGAGGAGAGCCTCGAGTTCGCTCGCGACGACGAATGCGTCGAGGTCACCCCCGAGGCCGTGCGTATCCGCAAGGTCGTGCTCGACGCGACCGAGCGCGGACGCTCCGCCTCGCGCCTGAAGCGTCAGGATGCCAACGCGTAAGCGTCTGCATCCACGACGGCCCCGCACCAGCTCCGGCTGGGCGGGGCCGTTTCGCGTTTCTGCGGCGTTCGTCCCCCCGGTTGAGTGTCCAGGACACGCCGCTGTGCCTCGGGCGGTGGCGGCGTGTTCTGGACACTCGAGCGGTTGTGGCGCTGGGGCGGGGCCGGGCAGTGCTCGGCTGGGCTGGGCGCGGATGCGGCCTGAGCGCTGACGCGGGCCCGTTCGCGTTTCCGCGAGGTTGATTCCCCGTTGAGTGTCCAAGACGCGCCGTGTGTGCCGGTGCGGGGGCGGCGTGTCGTGGACACTCAACGGGGTTGTGGCGCTGGGGGGCTCGGCGTGGTTGCGGCGCTTGCGGCTCGGCGTGGGTGCGACGCGAGTGGCTGGGCGGTGGCGCGGGGCCGTTTTGCGCGCGCGGCGCTCGTTTCCCGTTGAGTGTCCAAGACGCGCCGCGCGTGCCCGCGCCGTGGCGGCGTGTCCTGGACACTCAACGGGGTTGTGGCGCTGGGGGCTCGGCGTGGGCGTGGCGCGGGGGGCTCGACGGGTGCTGCGGCGCGAGCGGTGGGCTCAGCGCGACTCGACGACGCAGACGACGCTCATGCCCGGCTCCAGCGCCTCGAACACGTGCGGAGCGTCGCCGGGGTACGAGAGGTAGTCGCCGGGGGACAGCTCGTAGGGGGCGTCGACCGGGCCGACGAGGCCGCGACCGGTCACGAGCACGACGTGCTCGATCGTGCCGCGGGGGTGGGGCTCCGACAGGCGTGGCGTGCCGGGTTCGGCGCTGAGCAGGTAGATGTCGCGGCGGGCGTGCGGCGGGCTCGCCGACAGGAGCACGGCGAGATAGTCGGATGCCGAGGACGACACGGCCGCGGTGGCCTCACCGGCGCGGATGAGCGTGGGGGAGCGCACGCCCTCGTCGACGAGCACCGCGAAGGGCACCTCGAGGGCGGTGGCGAGCGCCCAGAGCGTTTCGACGCTGGGATTGCCCCCGCCGTTCTCGAGCTGCGAGACCGTCGCTTTCGCGACGCCCGCGCGGCGGGCGAGCTCCGAGACGCTCAGATCGCGTCGTTCGCGCTCGCGACGCAGGGTCGCAGCGATGCGGTCGCTCAGATCGGTCATGCGTTCATTATGCTCAACGATCGTTCGACTTGACGAACGCCGCTCAAGCGTTCACGATCTTGACCATGCGTTCGTTCTACCGAACACCCGAGGGTGTTGCCGCTCGCCAGGGGCTCGCCGTCGCGCTCGCGACGAGCGCCTACGGCGTGTCGTTCGGCGCCCTGTCGGTGGCCTCCGGACTCGACGTCTGGCAGACGTGCGTGCTGAGCCTGCTGATGTTCACGGGTGGGTCGCAGTTCGCCTTCGTCGGTGTCATCGCCGCCGGCGGCGCGGCCGCCGCTCCCGCCGCGATCGCGTCGTCGGTGCTGCTGGGCGTGCGCAACGCCGCGTACGCGATGCGGATGGCTCCCGTCGTGGCGGGCGGATTCTGGCGCAAGGCCGGCGCGACGCAGTTCACGATCGACGAATCGGTGGCCGTGGGCCTTGCGCAGTCCATGCCGCGCGCACGCCAGTGGGGGTTCTGGGTCACCGGCGTCGCGATCTGGATCGGCTGGAACATCTCGACCCTCCTGGGAGCACTGCTCGGCGACGTGCTGGGCGACCCGCGCACATACGGCCTCGATGCGGCCGCGGCGGCGGCGTTCCTCGCGCTGCTGTGGCCCCGGCTGCGGGGGCGCGAGCCGATCGCGGTGGCCGCGGGTGCGGCGGTCGTCGCCGCCGCCCTCACCCCCGTGCTCATGCCGGGCATCCCCGTCATCGCCGCCGCGGGCGTCGCGGTCGCGGTGGGGCTGTTCGATCCGCGCCGCCCCACGTCCGCTCCCGGAGTCGTCGCCGAAGAGAAGGGGATGCCATGACCCTGTGGACCGCCGTGCTCCTGGCCTCGGTGATCTGCGTCGCCCTGAAGGGCGTCGGCTACCTCACTCCCGCGCACTGGCTCGAGGCACCCCGCCCGGCGCGCATCGCCGATCTGCTGACCGTGGCACTGCTGTCGGCGCTGGTGATCGTGCAGACGGTGGCGGCGGGCTCGGAGATCGTCCTCGACGCGCGACTGCCGGCCGTCGCGGTCGCGGCGCTGCTGCTGTGGGCGCGCGCCCCGTTCCTCATCGTGGTCGTGGCGGCCGCGGTCACCGCGGCGCTGCTGCGCCTGTGGGGGTGGGCGGCGTGACCGGGGGTTCTCTCGGCGCAAAGGCGTCGCGCCTAAACTGACGCGATGAACTCTGGCATCCTGCGCATCGTCGGTTGGGTCGTGGCGCTGCTGGTCGGCGCCTTCTACGGGGCGGCCGGCACGGTCGCGCAGGCGTACCGCCTCGGGCCCGTGCCGCTGGGACTGATCCTGGCCACGATCGGCAGCGCGGCGCTGTTGATCGCGTTGCGCGTGCTGACGGGGGACCGGATCAACGCGCTGGCCGGCGGGTTCGGCATCTCGGCGGCGACGTATCTGTTCTCGCAGGTGGGTCCCGGCGGGTCGGCCATCGTCTCAGCCCCTACCCCGGGCACCGAATGGATCCCCGTGGTGTGGACGATCGTGGGCCCGGCGCTGATGGTCTTCGTGGCATTCTGGCCCGACTTCTCGCACCTGAAGCAGCAGCCCGAGGTCGGCACGGGCGCGAACGCGGCCCCGGCCACGACCGCGCGGTGACGCCTCAGGGGTCATCGGCGGCCGCGCGGCGAGGCCGGTCGCTCCTGCGCGATTAGACTGGGGTCGTGACTTACGTGATCGCCCTCCCGTGCGTCGATGTGAAGGACCGTGCCTGCATCGACGAATGCCCCGTCGACTGCATCTACGAGGGCGAACGATCGCTGTACATCCACCCCGACGAATGCGTCGACTGCGGTGCGTGCGAGCCCGTCTGCCCCGTCGAGGCGATCTACTACGAAGACGACCTGCCCGAAGAGTGGTCCGATTACTACAAGGCCAACGTCGAGTTCTTCGACGACATCGGCTCGCCCGGTGGAGCGGCGAAGGTCGGCGTGATCGCCAAGGACCACCCCGTCATCACCGCGCTTCCCCCGCAGGCCCACTGAGCCGTGGGCGTCGCCGACCTCGCCGACTACCCCTGGGACGCCGTCGCCCCGTACGCGGAGCGCGCGCGGCGACACTCTGCCGGCATCGTCGACCTGTCGATCGGTTCGCCCGTCGACCCGACGCCCGACGTCATCGCCACGGCCCTCGCCGACGCGACCGACGCGCACGCGTACCCGCAGACGGCCGGCACGCCGGCGCTGCGCGAGGCGATCGTCGACTGGTACGCCCGTCGCCGCGGAGTCCCGGGCCTGACGGCCGCGAACGCCCTTCCGACGGTCGGATCGAAAGAACTCGTGGCGCTGTTGCCGCTGCTGCTGGGCCTCGGTCCTGGCGATGCCGTCGTGCACCCGCGCGCCGCGTACCCGACCTACGAGGTGGGTGCCCGTCTCGTCGGCGCCGAGGCCGTGGCATCCGATGATCCCTCCGATTGGCCTGCCCACACGCGTCTGGTGTGGATCAACTCGCCGGGTAACCCCGACGGTCGCGTGCTGTCGGCGGCGGAGCTGACGGATGCCGTGACCCGGGCGCGCGAGCTCGGTGCGGTCCTCGCGTCCGACGAGTGCTACGCCGAACTCGGGTGGGACGCGCCGTGGGACCGCGAGCGGGTGCCCAGCGTGCTCGACCCGGCTGTCGTGGGCGACGACTTCACCGGTGTGCTGTCGGTGTACTCGCTGAGCAAGCAGTCGAACCTCGCCGGATACCGTGCGGCATTCCTCGCCGGTGACGCGGCCCTGGTGGAGCGACTGCTGACCGGTCGCAAGCATCTCGGTCTCATTCCTCCGGCCCCCGTGCAGCGGGCGATGACCGTCGCCCTGGGCGACGATGCGCACGTCGTCGAGCAGCGCGAGCGGTACGCGCGTCGGCGGGCGATCCTCAAGCCCGCGATCGAGGCCGCGGGTTTCACGATCGACCGCAGCGAAGGCGGGCTGTACCTCTGGGCGACCGAGGGCCGCGACGCGTGGGAGAGCGTGGGTCGGCTGGCCGACCTGGGCATCCTGGTCGGGCCCGGGCACTTCTACGGCACCCACTTCCCGAACCACGTGCGCTTCTCGCTCACGGCGACCGACGAGCGGATCGCCGCGGCGGCGGAGCGGCTGGCTCCGTAGCCGAGTCGGTGCGAACCTCGCCGGTGGGTCGATTCCCCACGGGAGCGCCAGGCGCGCCGTTCGGAGTGTCGCCTCACGTCGTCGATCACGATCGACCGCCCCCATGAGGAGGATCCCTCCCTTCGATGGGGGCATCCTTTGGCGATGTCATCTGTAGGCGCCCCGGCCTACTAGGCTGTAAAAGCAGTGCGTTCGGGCAACCCTCCGGGCGTGCGCCGACCCGGACGCCGCCCCCGCGGCATCCCCGGTTCGGGAAGATCGCGGGTGCCTCCCGCCCTCGCGGTCGACAAGTGGGCGACCAGAAATCGCAAGGAGGCGCGGTGAGCGACGTGGGTACGCAGCAGGACAAGGCCACCCTCACGGTAGGGGGCACCACCGCCGAATTCGCGGTTCTTCGGGGCACCGACGGCATCCCCAGCATCGACATGGCGTCGCTGACGAAGCAGACCGGGCACACGGCGCTCGACTACGGCTTCGTCAACACCGCCTCGACGAAGTCGGACATCACCTACATCGACGGTGACCAGGGCATTCTGCGCTACCGCGGATACCCGATCGAGCAGCTGGCTCAGAACAGCACCTACCTCGAAGTCGCGTGGCTGCTCATCTACGGCGAGCTGCCCTCGGCATCCGAACTCGCATCGTTCGACGAGCGCATCCGCCGTCACACGTTGCTGCACGAAGACCTGAAGAGCCTGTTCTCGTCGCTTCCGCCGACCGCGCACCCCATGTCGGTGCTGTCGGCGGCGACCGCGGCCCTCTCGACCTACTACGAGGCCGAGTCCGACCCGCACAACCCCGAGCACGTCGAACTCAACACCGTGCGCATGCTCGCGAAGCTCCCCGTGATCGCGGCCTACGCGCACAAGAAGAGCATCGGGCAGGCGTTCCTGTACCCCGACAACTCGATGAGCTTCGTCGACAACTTCCTCAAGCTGAACTTCGGCGTCATGAGCGAGCCTTACGAGATCAACCCCGTCATGACCAAGGCCCTCGACCTGCTGCTGATGCTGCACGAGGACCACGAGCAGAACGCGTCGACCTCGACGGTGCGCCTGGTGGGTTCCACCGGCGCCAACCAGTTCGCGTCGGTGTCCGCCGGCATCCAGGCCCTGTCGGGCCCGCTGCACGGTGGCGCCAACGAGGCCGTGCTGCAGATGCTCGGCCGCATCCGCGATTCGGGCGAGAGCGTCGAACGCTTCGTCGAGCGCGTGAAGAACAAAGAAGAGGGCGTCAAGCTCATGGGCTTCGGCCACCGGGTCTACAAGAACTACGACCCGCGCGCCAAGCTGGTGAAGGGCGCCGCCGACGAGGTGCTCGAAGCCCTCGGCGTGAGCGACCCCCTGCTCGACCTCGCGAAGGAGCTCGAGCAGATCGCCCTCGAGGACGACTACTTCAAGGAGCGTCGCCTGTACCCCAACGTCGACTTCTACACCGGCGTCATCTACAAGGCGATGGGTTTCCCCACGCGCATGTTCACCGTGCTCTTCGCGATCGGACGCCTCCCCGGCTGGATCGCCCAGTGGCGCGAGGCCATCAGCGACCCGCAGACGAAGATCGGCCGCCCGCAGCAGCTGTACACAGGTGCCGCGGTGCGCGACTACCCCGGCATCGGCTGACACCGGCCCTCGAACGCCCCGTCCCTCTCGCGAGGGGCGGGGCGTTTCGTCTGCCGGCGGGGAGGTGCCGGCTCTCGGCGGCCCGGAAGCGCGTCGGTGCGGGTGTGGCCGAGGCAACCGGTGAGTGCGGCAGGGTGCCGCGTCGAGACCCCGGCGCCGCCTCGCCCATAAACGCTGATCGTGCGGATAAACGCGGTGTCGTGGCGTTTAGGCGCACGAAGAGCGTTTATGGGCATGATGCGGACGCCGCGCGGGCGCGGGGGACGGACGGACGCCGCGCGGCCGTGGCTGCGGGACGGATGCCGCGGAGCGGGCGACCCGAACGAGATGCGGTGCGGCGTCGCGCGTGCAGCGTCAGGCGTGCAGGGCCTCGTTCAGCGTGACGCCGACGCCGGCGCGGGCCGAGACCTCGACGGCGCCGGTGAGGGAGTTGCGGCGGAACAGGATGCCGTCGCGACCCGACAGCTCGCCGGCCTTGACCGTCTCGTCGCCGACCCGCACCTTGGTGCCGGCGGTGACGTAGAGTCCGGCCTCGACGACGCAGTCGTCGCCGAGCGAGATGCCGATGCCCGCGTTGGCGCCGAGCAGGGTGCGCGCGCCGATCGAGACGCGGTGGGTCCCCCCTCCCGAGAGCGTGCCCATGATCGAGGCGCCGCCGCCGATGTCGGTGCCGTCGCCGATCACGACGCCCTGCGACACGCGCCCCTCGATCATCGAGGAGCCGAGCGTGCCGGCGTTGAAGTTGACGAAGCCCTCGTGCATCACGGTCGTGCCGGGCGACAGGTGGGCACCCAGCCGCACCCGCGAGGCGTCGGCGATGCGCACGCCGGCGGGCAGCACGTAGTCGGTGAGGCGCGGGAACTTGTCGAGCCCCTGGATCTGGATGCCGTGGCGCTGGAGCGAGGGACGGAGCCGCGCCGCGTCGTCGGGGTGCATCGGGCCGGCGCTGGTCCAGGCGACGTTCGGCAGGTGGGAGAAGATCCCGTCGAGGTTGATGTCGTTGGGACGCACCAGCAGGTGCGACAGTGCGTGCAGACGCAGGTACGCGTCGGCGGTCGACGCCGGTGCCGCGTCGGCGTCGATCGTGAGGGCGACGGCCTCGACGACGACACCCCGGCGCTCGTCGGCCCCGGCCGTCTTCCCGAGGTCGGCCCGCTCGGCATCCAGGCCATCAGGTACGCCCAGGATCGGCCGGGGGAACCACGCGTCGAGCACGGTCCCCTCGAGGGTGCGGGTGGAGAGGCCGGCAGCGCTGATGCGTCGTTCGTTGCTCACACGTCCAGGCTAGCGGGGGTGCCGCCTGTGGGAGGATCGGGGCATGGCCGCCCTCGACCTCACTTCCTCGTCCGTCGACCTCACCCGTGCGATCTGCGACATCGCCAGCGAGTCGGGGGACGAGACCACCCTCGCGGATGCCATCGAGGCCGCCGTCTCGGCCTACGGGCACCTCGAGATCATCCGGGACGGCGACACCGTCGTGGCGCGCACCCAGCTGGGGCGCGACCGACGCGTCGTCATCGCGGGGCACATCGACACGGTCCCCATCAACCGCAACCTTCCGGTGGAAGACCGCGAGATCGACGGCGAGGCGTTCCTCTGGGGTCGCGGCACGGTCGACATGAAGGCCGGCGTCGCCGTGCAGCTGAAACTCGCCGCGGAGCTGGTCGCACCCCCCGTCGACATCACGTGGATGTGGTACGACCACGAAGAGGTGGACTCGTCCCTCAACGGTCTCGGCCGTCTCTCGCGCAACCGTCTCGACCTGTTCGCCGGGGACTTCGCCATCCTCGGGGAGCCGAGCAACGGCGAGGTCGAGGGAGGGTGCAACGGCACGCTCCGCGCGCTCGTCCGTACAGATGGCGTGCGCGCGCACAGTGCGCGTTCGTGGATCGGCGAGAACGCCATCCACAAGGCGGCCCCCATCCTCGCCCGCCTGGCCGAGTACCGCGCCCGCGAGATCGAGGTCGAGGGCCTCGTCTACCGCGAGGGCCTCAACGCCGTGCGCATCTCGGGCGGCGTCGCCGGCAACGTCATCCCCGACGCGTGCGAGGTCGAGGTCAACTACCGCTTCGCGCCCAGCCGCGATGCCGAGGGCGCCGAGCGCGTCGTGCGCGACGTGTTCACCGGATTCGACATCGAGATCGTCGACGTGGCGGAGGGCGCCCGGCCCGGGCTCGACGCGGCCCTCGCGCAGGACTTCGTCACGGCCGTGGGGGCGACCCCGAAACCGAAGTACGGCTGGACCGACGTCGCACGGTTCTCGGCCCTGGGCATCCCCGCCGTCAACTACGGCCCCGGCGACCCGCACCTGGCCCACCACGACGAGGAGCGCGTTCCTCTCGCGCAGATCGACGCGGTCGAGCGGGGTCTGCGGGCGTGGCTGAGCGGGTCGTGACCGCCGAGGTCACGGCATCCCCGTCCGTCCGCGGATGGGAGCGGCTGCCCGTCGCCGCACGGATCGCCCTCGTCTACGTGATCGCGCGCGTGATCACGACCGGGTTCTTCGTCGTGACGGCGGCCCTGTCGGGACCGGCGTCGCGCTACGGCGTGGCCCCCTCGTTGGGCGAGCTCGCGCTGGGCTGGGACGCCCAGTGGTACTGGCTGGCGGCGGTGTCGGGGTACCCGGCCGACCTTCCGCTGGCCGCCGGCGGCCACGTCGCCGAGAACGCGTGGGCGTTCATGCCGCTGTACGCCTACCTGTCGGCGGGCCTCGGCGCGCTGCTCGGGTCGTGGGGCGCGGGGGCCGTGGCCATCTCGCTCGCTTCGGGCTACGGCGCGTGCGTCGTGCTGCACGCGCTGCTGCGCGAGCGCATCGGCGACTCGGCGGCGATGTGGGCCGTCGTCTTCTTCGCGTGCGGCCCGCTGGCCGCGCTGTTCCAGGTGGGGTACGCCGAGGCGCTGTTCCTGTTCCTGCTCTTCCTCGCCCTGCGCTGCGTGCAACTGCGACGATGGGGCTGGCTGTACCTGCTCGTCCCGGCGATGGGGTTCACGCGCCCGGGCATCCTCGCCTTCGCGCTGTTCCTCGCCCTGCTCGGCATCCATCGCTTCCTCCGTCGCCGCACGGAGCCGCTGCCGAGACGCGACGTCGTGCACATCGTGGCGCTGGGGGCGCTGTCGACCCTCGTCGGGTTCGCGTGGCAGGGCATCGCGACGATCGTCACCGGCGATCCGGGCGCCTACCTCGCCACCGAGCTCGCGTGGCGGCGCAACTGGCTCGGCGATAGCGGGGGGCACTTCGTCCCGATCGACGGGTGGGTGCAGGCGGCGGGATTCTGGTTCACGCAGTGGGGGCTCGGGCCCGTCGTCGGATACGTCGCGCTCGTCGTGCTCATCGTCGGCGCCGCGGCCGCGCTGCTGCTGCTGCCCCAGGTGAAGCGGCTCGGGATCGAGGTGCGCCTGTGGTCGGCGAGCTACCTCGTCTACCTGCTGCTGGTGTTCTTCCCCCAGTCGAGCATCTTCCGTCTGCTCGTGCCCGTCTCGTCGCTGTGGGGGGCGTTCGCCGTGCCGACCTCGCGCGCCTGGCGCATCGGCGTTCTGGCCCTGTCGCTCCTGGGGCAGTGGTGGTGGATCTACAACATGTACGGGCTGGCCAACACCTTCTGGCAGATTCCGTGACCGTGCAGGATGACGTACTTCGCCGCACGGGACGACGGCACTCGCGGCTTACCGGTAAACTCCTAGGTAGACCAACGACGAAAAGGGGGCCGCGATGGCAGCCATGAAGCCGCGTACCGGCGACGGACCGATGGAGGCCGTGAAGGAGGGCCGGTTGATCATCGTGCGCGTGCCGCTCGAGGGCGGCGGGCGACTCGTCGTCTCGGTGAACGACGCCGAGGCGAAGGAACTCCACGACGTACTCGGCGGTGTCGTCACGGCGTGACGCATCTCCACGAGTGAAGGCCGGTCCCCGCGGGGGCCGGCCTTCTTCGTTCGTGAGGACGCTCAGGCGTCGGTGAGGCGCGTTGTCAGCTGCAGAAGGCCCTCTCCCGAGGTTGACAGCGCGCCGATGACGGCGGGGGAGGACTGCACCTCCTGGATGAGCGAGCGATACGCGGTCGTGACGGCGTCGCGGCGCACCGGATCCGCCACCGCACCGTGCGACAGGACCCGCGGGATCAGCACCGTGCCGCCGGCGCGGACGAGCCGCAGACCGTGCTCGACGTACTCGATGACGCCCTCGGGATCGGCGTCGATGAAGACGATGTCGTACGAGGCCTCGTTCATGCGCGGCAGCACGTCCGACGCGCGGCCCGTGATGAACCGGGCGCGGGCCGCAGGCACACGGGCGTCGATGAACGCGGCTCGAGCGGCACCGAGGTGCTCGGGCTCGCTGTCGATCGTGGTGATCGTGGCGCGGGGAGAACCGTGCAGCAGCCACAGGCCCGACACACCGCCGCCGGTGCCCACCTCGACGATGTTGAGGGCACGGGACGCGGCCGACAGCACCGCCGACTGCGCGCCCACCGCGGGGCTGATGGGCGCCGCTCCCAGTTCGAGGGCGTGCGCGCGCGCCCGAGCGATGTGCTCGGGCTCGACCGTCGACTCCTGCACGAACCGCTCGTTCGCCTGATAACCGCTCACGTGGACCTCCTCGATCAGGCTAGACGGCCCGAGCGCGCTCCACCCCCAGGCGCGGCCGGTAATCTGTTCCCATGTTCTTCGGGCTCACGATCGAGAAGCTGATGCTGATCGGCGTGATCGCCGCTGTCCTCGTCGGCCCCGAGCGCCTACCCCGCTATGCGGAGACGCTCGCGAAGTTCACCAAGCGCGCCAAAGAGACGATGCAAGGGGCGCGCTCGCGCATGCGCGACGAGATGGGCCCCGAGTTCGACGACGTCGACTGGAAGAAGCTCGATCCGCGTCAGTACGACCCGCGCCGCATCATCCGCGAGGCACTGCTCGACGACACTCCGACGGCCACGATGCGCGCGGCCGGTGCGGCCGCTCTCGCGGCGCGCGAGAAGACGACGGTGCCGCCGTTCGTCGCGGGCGAGCGCCCCCCGTTCGACGACGAAGCGACCTGAGCCCCTCTTCGCGTCCCCGCGCGGCCGCGCCGCCCGAGCGGTCGACAGGGCGGCATGCCCTGTGTCCGCAGCGGTGGGCGCCGGGTCAGACGCCGAGACGCAGCGGCTTGCCCGCCAGGCCCCGAGGGCGCGCCGCGAGTGCGGCGGCCGCCGCGTCGATCGCCCGCGCGGCGGGGTCGTCGGGCTGCGACAGCACGACGGGGCGCCCCTCGTCGCCGCCGGTGCGCAGAGCCGGGCTGAGGGGAACGGATGCCAGCAGGGGCACGTCATCGGTCTCGTTCGACAGAGCGCGTGCCACGGCCTCGCCGCCTCCGGAGCCGAACAGATCGAGCACCGTACCGTCAGGCAGCGTCAGGGCGGCCATGTTCTCGATGACGCCGATCGGGCGCTGACCGGTCTGGCGGGCGACGAGGCCCGATCGCACGGCCACGTCGGCCGCGGCCGCCTGGGGGGTCGTCACCACGAGCACGTCGGCGTGGGGGAGCAGCTGACCCACCGAGATCGCCACGTCGCCGGTCCCCGGGGGCATGTCGAGCAGCAGCACGTCGAGGTCGCCGAAGAACACGTCGGTGAGGAACTGCTGCACGGTGCGGTGCAGCATGGGACCGCGCCAGGCGACGGCCCCCGCGGCCTCTTCGCCGGGGCGGCGCAGGAACATGCCGATCGAGATGACCTTCACGCCGTACGCGACGGGCGGGAGGATCAGGTCGTCGAGGCGGGTGGGCGCGGGCGGCAGCCCGTCGGCGTCGACCAGGCCGAGAAGGCCCGGGATCGAGAAGCCGTGCACGTCGGCGTCGACGAGTCCGACGCGCAGACCCCGGGCCGCCAGGGCGACGGCGAGGTTCGCGGTGATCGTCGACTTGCCCACGCCGCCCTTACCGCTGGTGACCGCGATCACGCGGGTCAGCGAGTCGGGGCCGAAGGGCATCTCGCGCTTCGCGCGGCCCCCGCGCAGCTTGTCGGTGAGCGCGCGACGCTCGTCGGGCGACATCACGCCGACCCGCACCTCGACCGCGTCGATGCCGGCGACCGAGGCCGCGGCATCCCGCACCTCGCGTTCGATGCGATCGGCGGCCGGGCACCCCACGATCGTCAGCGCGATGCCGACGTCGGCGACGCCGCCGTGCACCTCGATGCCCCGCACCATGTCGAGCTCCGAGAGCGGACGGCGCAGCTCGGGGTCGGTGACGGCGCCGACGGCGGCCCGCACACGGTCGGCGAGCTCGGTCGTCACGGCGTGGCCCGCGAGGGCTCGTCGTGATCGTCGAGGCGTTCGAGCGCGGCCTTCAGCTCGGCGCGCAGGCTGTCTTTCGTGATCACCTCATCGGTGAGGTCACGCACCGCCATGCGCAGCGCGACGATCTCGCGGGCGAGGTACTCGGTGTCGGCGAGATTGCGCTCGGATCGCTGGCGGTCCTGCTCGATCTGCACGCGGTCGCGGTCGTCTTGACGGTTCTGCGCGAGCAGGATGAGCGGAGCGGCGTACGAGGCCTGCAGCGACAGCACGAGCGTCAGCGCCGTGAAGCCGATCGCCGCGGAGTCGAAGCGCAGGTCGTCGGGGGCGAGCGAGTTCCACGCCATCCACACCACGCAGAACAGGCTCAGCATCAGCAGGAACGCGGGGGTTCCCATCGCTCGGGCCACCCACTCGGTGAAGCGGCCGAACCTGTCGCGCGAGGGCTGGGGAGCGCGGGGCGCGAGCACGCGGGCGCGACCGCGGGGGGCGTCCAGTGCGGGCTGGCGGTTGTTCCGAGCCATCAGCGCCTCCTCCGGGTCTGCGGGACGATCTTGGGAATGCTCGTGGTGGCGGTGGGTCTGGTGGTGACCTTGGGCCGCGGATCGTCGCCGTCGTGGGTGCGCCAGTCGTCGGGCAGCAGGTAGTCGAGCACGTCGTCGACGCTCACGCAGCCGACGAGGCGGTGCGCCTGATCGACGACGGGGAGCGAGACGAGGTTGTAGCTCGCCAGCATGCGGGCGACCTCGGCGGCCGTCGCGTCGGAGGGCACCGGCTCGAGGGTGTCGTCGATGATCGCACCCAGACGCTCGTGCGGGGGATACCGCAGCATGCGCTGGAAGTGCACGGTGCCCAGCAGCCGACCCGTGGGCGTCTCGTACGGCGGGAGGGTGATGAACACGGATGCCGCGAGGGCGGGGTGCAGTTCGTGCCGACGGATCAGGGCCAGGGCCTCGGCCACCGTGGCATCGGCCGAGAGCACGATCGGCTCCGGCGTCATGAGGCCGCCGGCGGTGTCGGGGCCGTACTGCAGCAGCGCGCGCACGTCTTCGGCCTCGTCGGGCTCCATGAGGTCGAGGAGCTGTTCGAGTCGCGTCTCGGGCAGCTGACCGAGGAGGTCGGCCGCGTCGTCGGGCTCCATGGCGTCGAGGATGTCGGCGGCGCGCTCGTCGCCGAGCTGCTCGAGGATGTGCACCTGCTCGTCTTCGGGCATCTCTTCGAGCGCGTCGGCGAGGCGGTCGTCGCTGAGCTCTTCGGCGACCTCGATCAAGCGCTCTTCGGGCAGGTCGAGCAGCGTGTTCGCCAGGTCGGCGGGCTTCAGCTCGGAATACGTCGCCACCAGCTGCTCGGCGGACTGGGCCTCGCCGGGGGTCTGGTTCTCGCGCACCTCGGTCCAGCTCGCGAACGTCGTCGCCCCCTTGGCGAAGGGCGAGGCGCTGGTGCGGGGACGGCGGAGGAAGAGCTGGCCCACGTCCCACTCGCCGAGTCGGTTGCGCTCGATCGCGACGTCTTCGATCACCGCGGTGCCCGAGCCGTCGACGAGGCTCACGCGTCGGCCCAGCATCTCGACCATCACGCGCACCTCGCCGCCGCGCTGCTGGAATCGCCGCACGTTGATGAGGCCGGTCGTGATGACCTGGCCGGCCTGAATCGAGGTGACGCGTCCGATGGACACGAACACATGTCGCCGGCCGGGGATCTCGACGACCAGGCCCACGACGCGCGGAGCGGCGGCGGCACGGTAGATCACCACGACGTCGCGCACCTTCCCCAGACGGTCTCCCGCGGGGTCGAACACCGTGCAGCCCGCCAAGCGGGCGACGAAAACCCTTTGCGTGCTCACTGGACCAGCGTAGTCCGCCACCGCTGCGCAAACCCGGTGGGACGGTCAGGACTGCGTGACAAGATGGTGAAATGAGCATGTTCGCGGGGAGACCGGGCGCGGGACGCGACGACGTGGGCGAGAAGGTCGCCTCCTTCCCGACGTACGAGCAAGCGCAGAAGGCCGTGTCATCGCTCATCGCGGGCGAGGTTCCGGCGCGCGAGATCGCGATCGTCGGTTCGGGCCTGCGCTCCATCGAACGCATCACCGGCAAGCTGGGGTACGCGACCGCCGCCCGCTCGGGCGCGTTGAACGGCCTGATGCTGGGCCTGCTGTTCGCGTTCATCTTCGTGCTCGGCATGCCGACCGTTCAGATCTCGGCCTTCGTCGGCGTGCTGCTGGTGGGCATGGCCCTCGGCATGATCCTGAGCCTGGGCACGTACTCGATCGTGCGCCGCCGCCGCGACTTCGCCTCGGTCATGCAGGTCGCCGCCGACCACTACGACGTCTGCGTCGAAGCCACCAGCATCCAGAAGGCCCGCGGAGTGCTCGGCGCCGGTGCCACCCGCACGACGGTGTCGCGCCCCACCGCCGCCCCCACTGCGCCGCCGCAGTACGGCGAACGCGTCGCTCCCGGCGCCGGCGCCCCGGCTGCGCCTCCGCGCCCGCCGGTTCCCGGTGCGACCCCCGTCGACGACGAGCCGCCCCGGTACGGCGAACGCATCACGCCCGTGCCGCCGCGCGAGAACCCGGCGCCGCCGGCCGAGTCGCCCTCGTCCACCCGCCCCGAGGGCGACGCGCCCACCGAGCGGTGACCGTCACCGCCGTTCGCCTCCCCGTCGCGCTGCCGACGGGCGCGAGCGAGGTGTCGGGTCTCTGGTCGCCCGCCCCGGGTCCCGGACCCATGATCGCGCTGGCCCACGGCGCCGGCGCCGGCATGGACCACCCGTTCCTCGAGGGTCTCGCCGCCGCGCTGGTCGACGAGGGAGTGAGCGTGCTGCGGTTCGTCTTCCCCTACGTCGAAGCGGGAAGACGGATGCCGGGACCCGCCCCGCACGCCGTCGCGACCTGGGCGGGGGTCGAGGCCTGGTTGGCCGCCGCATATCCCGGGCCGTACGTGGCGGTGGGCAAGTCCTACGGCGGGCGCATGGCATCCGTCGCCACCGCCGAGGGCGTGATCGCCCCCGCCGGACTCGCCTACCTCGGCTACCCCCTGCATCCGCCCGGGCGCCCCGACAGACCCCGCGTCGACCACCTGCCCGCGATCGCGGTGCCGCAGCTGTTCGTCGAGGGCGAGAACGACCCGTTCATCCAGCCGCGCGACCAGTTCGACGCGGCCGTCGCCTCGTGCCGCAACGCCCGCGTGGAGTGGATCGCGGGCGGGAACCACTCGTTCGAGGTGAAGGGCGCGCGGCGGCCGACCGATCAGATCGGCGCGGGACTCGCTCCGATCGTCGCGGCCTTCGCGCGCGCTCTCTGACGTCTGCCCGTACGGCAGCCGGTGATCCGCGAGGCGGTCTTCCGGCGGTCGGTCAGCGCCCCGCGGCGTAGCCCTGCGCTCCGCGGGGGTTGGCCGCGGCCCACAGAAGGCCCTCGGCATCCCGCCCGACGGCGCTGACGCGCCCGAGCGCCCAGTCTCCGGCCCGGCGCACGCGGTGCCCGCGCCGTTCGAGCTCGGCGATGACCTCGTCGCCGAGGCGGTCCTCGACCACCGCGCCCGCGGGCGACCAGCTGCGGGGCCAGAACGAATCGGCCACGGCGGTGGTGTGCAGGGTGGGGGCGTCGATCGCCTGCTGCGGCGAATACGCGCCCACCAGCATGCGCAGCAGCACCGGCAGCTGCCACTGGTCCTGCTGATCGCCGCCGGGGGAGCCCATCGCCGTGACCTCGTCGCCGCGGCTGAGCAGGGTGGGGGTGAGAGTGGTGCGCGGGCGTCGGCCCGGAACGAGGGATGCCGGATGCCCGGGCTGCAACCACGTCATCTGCAGGCGCGTGCCCAGGCAGAAACCGAGCGAGGGGACGACCGGCGACGATTGCAGCCACCCGCCCGACGGTGTGGCCGAGACGACGTTCCCCCAGCGATCGATCACGTCGATGTGCACGGTGTCACCGCGGGTCTGACCCGACCGGTCGACCGTGGGCTCGCCGGTCGCCCCGGCGGCGGCGACCACGTCGGCACGCAACGGAGGCAGCGTCGGGGCGTGCCCCTCGGGCGCTCCCGGGCGCAGCTCGGTCGAGGCGCGGTCGCCGATGAGCTCCCGGCGGCGGGCGAGGTAGTCGTCGGCGAGGAGCGCCGACACCTCGACCACGCCGTCCGCGTCGCCGAACCAGGCGTCACGGTCGGCATACGCGAGCTTCTGCGTCTCGAGCAGCAGGTGCGCTCCCTCGGCGGTGGCCGGGTCGAGCTGGGAGTCCTCGGCGGTCTCGAGCATGCGCAGCACCTGCAGCAGGGCGGGACCCTGCGACCAGGTGCCGGCCTTGTACACGTCCCACCCGCGGAAGCGCGCCGTCACCGCGGGTTCGTAACCCGCGCGCCACGACGCCAGGTCGGCGGCGTCCAGGACGCCGGGGTGATCGGCGCCGTCGGAGTGCCGGTGCGGGGTGCGCACGAACTCCGCCGCCCGGGGGAGGACGGCGGTCATCCAGTGCTCGCGCGCCGCGTCGATACGCCCCGCGCGGTCGGCGGCGGTGTCGCCGGCGGCGATCAGCTCGTCGAGGACCCCGGCCCACGCCGGGTTGCGCATGAGCGTGTCGGCGGACGGCACCTCGCCGTCCGGCATCCAGAGCTCTGCCGACGAAGGCCACTGCGCGCGGAAGAGGTCGGCGACACGGCCGATGGTGGCGGCGGCCCCCGCGACCAGGGGGTGTCCCTCGCGCGCGTAGCCGATGGCGAAGGAGAGGACATCGGCGGGTTCCCACGTGCCGTGATCGCGCAGCAGCAGCAGCCACGCGTCGACCGCGCCGGGAACGGTCGCCGCCAGCGCACCGGCGCCGGGCACGAGGTCGAGACCTCGCCGCTCGAAGTGCTCGATGGTGGCCGCAGCCGGGGCCGGACCCTGGCCCATGAGCACCAGGGGCTCGGCGGCACCGGCCTGTCGCACGAGTGCGACCAGGTCGCCGCCGGGGCCGTTCAGGTGCGGTTCGACGACGTGCAGCACGAACGCCGCAGCGACCGCGGCGTCGAACGCGTTGCCGCCGCGCTCGAGCACGGCCTGAGCGGTCGCCGTCGCGGTCCAGTGCGTCGACGCCGACATGCCGAACGTGCCGCGCAGGGTCGGCCGCGTGGTGAACGAAGACGGGGGAGTGAAGGTCATCGCGACGACCGCGCGATCCACTCCTCGACCTCGTCGGCGGTGCGGGGGATGTCGGCCGACAGGTTGACGGGACCGTCGGCGGTCATCACGATGTCGTCCTCGATGCGTGCACCGATGCCGCGGTACTCCTCGGGCACCGTCAGATCGTCGATCTGGAAGTAGAGCCCCGGCTCGATGGTGAACGCCATCCCCGGCTCGAGCAGTCCGTCGTAGTACATGTCGCGTCGGGCCTGCGCGCAGTCGTGCACGTCGAGGCCGAGGTGGTGGCTCGTGCCGTGCACCATGTAGCGGCGGTGCTGGCCGCCGGTCTCGGCCTGCAGCGCCTCGTCGGCGGTCACCGGGAGCAGGCCCCACTCGGCGACGCGGGCGGCGATGACCTCCATCGCGGCCTCGTGCAGGCGGCGGAACGGCACGCCCACCTCGGCCGCGGCGAACGAGGCGTCGGCCGCTTCGCGCACGGTCTCGTAGATGCGGCGCTGCACGTCGGTGAAGGTGCCCGAGACGGGAAGCGTGCGCGTGATGTCGGCGGTGTAGAGGCTGTCGACCTCGGCCCCGGCGTCGATGAGGATGAGGTCACCGGGCTTCACTGCCCCGTCGTTGCGCGTCCAGTGCAGGTAGCACGCGTGCGGACCGGACGCCGCGATCGTGTCGTACCCGACCGCGTTGCCGTCGGAGCGCGCGCGCTGGTGGAACACGCCCTCGACGATGCGTTCGCCACGCGGATGCTCGACGATGCGGGGCAGCTCCGCGACGATGTCGTCGAAGCCGCGGCCCGTGACCTCGACGGCGAGGGCCAGCTGGGCGAGCTCGTACTCGTCTTTGACCAGGCGCAGCTCCGACACGAAGCGGGTGACCTCGTCGTCGTCGTCGAGCGTGCGGTCGTCGTCGCCGACGGCGAAGTCGTGCAGGTGGGCCGTGGCGATGCCGAGGTCGGCCGCGACGCCGTCGAGCGCGGGGCGCGGGCCGATCCAGAACTCGCCGACGGTGGCGTCGGAGTAGAACTCCGCGGTCGTGCGGTCGGCACGCTCGCGGAAGTAGAGCACGGCCTCGTGGCCCTCGTCGCGCGGCTCGAAGACGAGCACCGAGTCGGGCTCGGCGTCGCTGCCCCACCCGGTGAGGTGCGCGAAGGCGGAGTGCGCGCGGAACGGGTAGTCGGTGTCGTTGCTTCGCTGCTTGAGACCGCCCGCGGGGATCACCACGCGGCGGCCCGGGAACGCCTGCGACACGCGCTCGCGTCGCCGCGCGGCCCACGCGGCCTGTTCGCGCGCCTCGGGGAGCTCGACCGGGTGCTCGGCCCAGCCCGTCGAGATGGTGTCGAGGAAGCCGCGGGGGAACGGTGCCTTGCGATTACTCGGTGCGGCGGGCGTCTGCTCGGGCGTCGGGTTCTCGACGGTCTGCGGTTCGGCGGTCTGCGCGGTCGTGTCGCTGGTGGAGGGGGCATCCATCGTTCCAGTCTCGCACCGCTAGGCCCGGCTCGCATGGCGACGGCGTGAAGCGGGCTCGAGAGCGCGGCGGCCGGGGGTGCGCGGGGAGCGTGCCGAAGCCGTCGACGGGCTCGGGCGGGGGCGGCTCAGCCGCCCGTGCGCTCGAGCTGAACGACGATGGGGCGGTGGTCGCTGCCCGACCCGTCGAGGGTGCGCATGACGACCGAGCCCGACACGGTCCAGTCGGGCGTCGCCATGACGTGGTCGATCGGGGCGCCGAGCAGGGCCGGGGCGTCGGTCGGCCAGGTGCCGACACCGCCGTTGCCGCTCGCAGACGCCGCGTCGTGGCAGCGACCCAGCGTTCCGCCGTCGACGCCCATGCCGGTCATGTGGTCGAGCGTCGCGTTGAAGTCGCCGGCGAGGATGACGTTGTCGCTCGCGCATTGATCGGCCAGCCACTGCAGGTCGCTGCGCCACTCGGTCATGTACTCCTCGCGCGGTGCCACGGCGTGGGCGGCGACGATGATGGGTCCGTCGCCCGAGGTCGGCATCGCCACCGCGCTCGGTACCGTCGAGGTGTTGCTGGAACCGTCGAGCGAGGACTGGATCACGGAGTAGTCGCCCAGCTCCGGTCTGATCAGCACGGTCGTCGAGGTGGCATCCCACCCGGTGATGCCGTACTCGCCGTATTCGGCGTGGTGCGCCCACATGGGCTGACCCATGTCGCGCATGAGCTCCGCGACGCGGGCGCCTGTGTCGATGGTCGTCTCGGGCAGGGTCACCACGTCGGCCTGCATGCCGACGGCGAACTGGGCGATGGATTCGGCCGAGGTGGCCGAGCCCGCGGTGTTCCACGTCATGATGCGCAGGCTCGTGTCGGTCTTCGCAGGCAGCGCCTCGGTGCCGAGGCCGCGCTGCGCGAGCAGGGCGACGTTGATCCCGCCCGCGAGGCCGAGGACCAGCGCCAGGGTGAGAGCGAGCACCCGCACCGGACGGATCAGGGCGAACAGCAGCATGAGCAGCGTCGCGGCCACCAGAACGGCGGCCAGAGCGGCGCGGAACGAGATGATCTGCGCCAGCGGGAAGGTGCGCTCCAGGCCGAAGAACGACGGCCACGTCAGCACCGCGGCACCCGCCGCGACGACGAGCGCGACGAGGAACCCGAACAACCGACGCACGCACCCGACCCTAAGGGAGCCGTCTGAGAGATCGACCGATGCCGACCGGGCATGCCCTGGGCCTGGGACCGCGCGCTACGCTCGACGGGTGCAGCGTGATCGTCGATTCGAGGGGCCGAGCGATCTGCACCTGCACTCCTCGCACTCCGACGGCACCGAACCGCCCGCCCAGGTGATGGCGGCCGCGCACCGGTACGGCCTGCGAACGGCCGCCCTCACCGACCACGACACGACGTCGGGCTGGGCCGAGGCCGCCGAGGCGGCGACGTCGCTCGGGATGACGTTCGTTCCGGGCATGGAGCTCTCGGCCCGCCACCGGTGGCGCAGCGTGCACCTGCTGGCGTACCTGGTCGACCCCGACGACACCGCGCTGCGCGCCATGACCGACCGGATCCGCTCCTCGCGCCTCGATCGCGCGCAGATCATGGCCGAACGCATCTCCCACGACTACGACATCGCCTGGGGCGACATCGTCGCCCAGACCGCCGACGGGGCGACCGTGGGACGCCCGCACATCGCCGACGCCCTGGTCGCACGGGGCATCGTGACCGATCGCACCGAGGCGTTCGCCGGCATCCTGCATCCCGCGGGCGACTACTACGTCGCCCTTTACGCTCCCGATCCGGTGACGGCGGTGGAGCTGGTGGTCGGTGCCGGCGGCGTGCCCATCGTCGCGCACCCGGCGGGACGCGCGCTGCTGCCCGACGGGGTGACGCAGGCGATGCTCGACGCGGGACTCGCGGGCTTCGAGCTCGGCCACCGCGAGAACCTGCCCGAGCCCACGGCGCTGCTCGCCGATCTCGCGGAGCGGCACGATCTCATCGTGACCGGATCGAGCGATTACCACGGCCTCGGCAAACCCAACGTTCCGGGCGAGAACACGACGGCCGACGACATGGTCGCGCGCATCTTCGCCCTGGGCCACGGCACGGCGCCGGTCTTCCCGTAGGCGACCGTCGTCGGCGGCGGGGCCGCGGTGGGCATCCCGGCGGTGGGGAGGCGTGACGAGCGGAGGACGTGGGCGAGCGGAGGACGTGGGGCGAGCGGAGGACGAGGGAGCGCTCTCGCGTCCTCCGCTCGTTGCATCCCCTCCGCTCGTCACCTCGCTCTCGCCGTTCCGCTGCTCGGCGACGTCGCTCGCGCGTGCCGCATGCGGGCGTCTCCCGGCAGCCGGCGCGCCCGGAGACGCGAACGGCGCCGACCCCCGGAGGGATCGGCGCCGTGTCGACGTGCGGGTCAGGCGACGGGGGCCGTCGGGGTTCCCGAGCTTCCGCTGCCGCGACGACGACGGCGGCGACGCGGGGCCGCGTTTCCGTCGTGGTGCTCCTTGCCGGCGCCGTCGTGCGTGCCGGCACCGCCCTCGGCGCGCGGGGTGCTCTCCCCGGTGGACTCGCCCGATGAGGGTCCGCGACGGCGACGGCGCGGACCGCGCTCGCCCTCGGCATCCTGGCCCTCGGTCTTCTTCTCGACCTTGGGGACGACGGCCTTCGGGGCGGTCACGAGACGCCCCTTCGTGCCCTCGGGGATGTCGAGGTCGGTGAACAAGTGCGGGCTCGACGAGTAGGTCTCGGTCGGCTCGGGCTGGCCGAACTCGAGCGCGCGGTTGATGAGCGCCCACTTGTGCAGGTCGTCCCAGTCGACGAACGTCACGGCGATGCCGGTCTTGCCCGCGCGACCGGTGCGGCCCGCGCGGTGCAGGTAGGTCTTCTCGTCGTCGGGGATCGTGTGGTTGATCACGTGCGTGACGTCGTTGACGTCGATACCGCGCGCGGCGACGTCGGTGGCGATCAGCACGTCGCGCTTGCCGGCCTTGAACGCGGCCATCGAGCG
This sequence comes from Microbacterium sp. BH-3-3-3, assembly GCF_001792815.1. Lineage (NCBI taxonomy): Bacteria > Bacillati > Actinomycetota > Actinomycetes > Micrococcales > Microbacteriaceae > Microbacterium > Microbacterium sp. BH-3-3-3. The sequence continues at coordinate 3,370,779 of NZ_CP017674.1, forward strand.
CTCGCGCGCCTCCTGGCTCATGTCGCCGTGGACGGCGGCGGCGTTGAAGCCGCGGTCGCCGAGCTCGTCGACGAGCTTCTGAGCGGCGCGCTTCGTGCGCGTGAAGATGACCGCCTTCTCGCGGCCGTCGGACTGCAGGATCCGCGCGATGATCTCGTCCTTGTCGAGCGAGTGCGCGCGGTAGACCAGGTGCTTGATGTTCGCCTGCGTGAGGCCTTCGTCGGGGTCGGAGGCGCGCATGTGGATCGGGTTCGACATGAACCGGCGGGCCAGCGCGACGATCGGCCCGGGCATCGTCGCCGAGAAGAGCTGCGTGTGACGGATCGGGGGGACCTTCGAGAAGATCTTCTCGATGTCGGCGAGGAATCCCAGGTCGAGCATCTTGTCGGCCTCGTCGAGCACGACCTCGGTGGCGTTCGACAGGTCGAGCAGACGCTGGTTGGCGAGGTCGATCAGTCGACCGGGGGTGCCGACGACGATCTGCGCGCCGGCTTTGAGCTGGTCGATCTGACCCTCGTAGGCCTTGCCGCCGTAGATGGCGACGACGCTGGTGGAGCGGTTCGAGGTGAGCATGTCCATGTCTTCGTAGACCTGGACGGCGAGCTCGCGGGTGGGCACGACGATGAGCGCCTTCACCCCGGGCTCGGGATTCAGACCGAGTCGCTGGACGACGGGGATGCCGAAACCGAACGTCTTGCCGGTACCGGTCTTGGCCTGGCCGATGATGTCCTGCCCCGGGAGGCCGAGGGGGATCGTCTGCTCCTGGATGGGGAAGGCATCGATGATGCCCTTGGATGCCAGGGCATCCACGATGTCCTGGTCGACACCGAGATCGGAGAATGTGGTCATGTGCGTGCCTGTTCCGGCGGCGAGAGACCGCCTGGGGAGTCGAATCCACGCCCTCACTCGTCCGCAGGCGCGGGGCCCCGATCCATCGCCGGGGCTGTTCCACTCTACCCGGCGTGTTTCGACGGCCCCCGACGCCTAGGCTGTAGGCGTGTTCGCGTGGTTCCGTCGTCGTCAGCGCCCCGTGGGCCGCACTCTGCAGCTGCGCTCGCGCGGAGACCTGGGCGAAGCACTCCGCGTCGACTTCGCCGAGCTGGCGCCCGAGGTCGAGACCTTCCTCGGGCAGGCCGCGTACCTGCAGCTCGGCTTCTTCGAAACGCTCAGCGAGCTGATCGCCTCGACGCCCGAGCTCGCCGAGAAGGAATCCCTCTCGCGCGCGGCCGGGGCGGCGCTCATCAAGCACCAGGAGCTGGTGGGACTCATCCGCGAGCGCGGCGCCGATCCCACCCAGCTCATGCTGCCGTTCCGCGAGTCGCTCGACGCCTTCCGTCGCAACACGCACGGTGTGCGTCCGCAGGAGACGATGCTGACCGTCCACATCACCGCCGGCATGCTCGACGACTTCTACCTGGCCCTGTCGTCGAGCTACGGAGAGACCGGGCGACGCGTCGCCCGCATTCTGCAGGCCGACGACGACCGCCAGGCCATCGTCGAGATCCTCGGCGCCACGATCCAGAGCGACGAGGAGTGGCGTTGGCTGCTCGCGCTGTGGGGGCGACGCCTGGTGGGCGACACGCTGCTGGTGGCTCGCGCCGCCCTGCGCAACGCTCATCTGGATCGCGACGAAGAGGCGAAGGTCGAGCCCGTCTTCAGCGGTCTGATGGGCGCGCACGCGAGGCGCATGGATGCCATGGGGCTCGCAGCGTAAGAAGCGGGTCACGGGTGGGCGGCGGTGCCGCTGCGCGCCGCCGGGGTGGGCGACGAGCGTCGTGCCGCCCTCAGATGCCGAGTTCGGCGCGATCCGCCGCGTCGCGGTTCAGCCGCGCGCGCGAGATCACCGGCACCAGCGAGAACGTCGTCGCCACGGGAGCGAGGACGACGACCAGCCACAGCACGGGGGAGTCGATCCCCAGGCCAGCCCACGTGAGGGCGGTCCAGACGATCGCGGCCGACGCGGCGCCCGCGAACGGGGCGAGGGCCGCGCCGCGGAGCTGTCGATGCGGGAGCACGACGTGGGCGGCGAGGCCCACGACGGCCCCCACGATCAGACCGAGCAGGATCTGCACGGGGCGCTCTGTCAGGCGACGAAGCCGACGCGACGGGCCTCTTCGGTGCCGAACTCGACGAACGCGAGGTTCGCGGTCGGAACCAGGTACGTGTTGCCCTTCACATCGGTGAAGACGACGTGGCTGGCGGAGTTGTCGAGGGCGGCGGCGACCGCCGACTTGACGGCGTCCGAGCTCTCGTTCGTCTCGAAGTTCAGCTCGCGGCCGGTGTTGGTGATGCCGATACGGATCTCCACGATGCGTCCTTTCCCCGCGGGCCGCGGTCGGCCCGGCGCGTGCTTCCGACTCTAGGGCAGCCCTCCGACACCGCGTCCCGCGCGGGCCCCCGCTTCGCGGATGGCGAACGCGCTGGTTCTGGAGCGGGCGCCCTCTCACGTGAGCGGCACGGTGACAGGGCGCACGGGGGCGCCGCTCGGGGAGGGTCGTCCCGCGAGGCGCCTCGCGGCAGACCTGGCGCGGCCGGTGATGTCGGAGGTCGCCGTTAGCGTGGATGCCATGCAGATCTCCGCCGCGGCCGCGCTCGCCTCCGGGGTGTCCCGCGTCGACGGTCTCGCGGGTGGATCACCGGCGGCGATCTCCCTCGACCGGCTCGACGACGCGCAGTGCGCGGTGGTGCAGTGGCCGGCCGAGGCCAGCGGTGTGGTGGTCGGTGCCCCGGGCTCGGGCAAGACGTCGACGCTGCTGTCCCGCGTGCGCGTGCTCGTGGCATCCGGTGTCGACCCCGACGATCTGCTCGTGCTCACCCCCACGCGGCCGGCGGCGACGGCGCTGCGCGACCCGCTCGCCCTCGCGGTGGAACGGGCGACCTCGGGCGCGCTGGCGCGCTCGCTGGCGTCGTTCGCGTTCCACCTGGTGCGCGGAGCCGAGGTGCGTCGCGGTGCCGAACCGCCCCAGCTGCTGACCGGCGGCGATGAGGACCAGATCATCCGCGACCTGCTCGACGGAGATGCGCTCGACGAGGCCGAGGGCGTCTCGCGGTGGCCGGAGTGGCTCGGCCCGGCCATTCGCGCGACGCGCGGTTTCCGCGGCGATCTGCGCGCGTTCCTCGCGGAGTGCACCGACCTGGGCGTCGACTCCGCCGCCCTCGTGCGACTGGCCGAAGAGCACGAGCTCCCGGTGTGGGCCTCGCTCGCCTCGTTCGCCGACGAGTACCGCGCGGTGCGCGCCTCGATGCGCGGAGCGCACCGCGATGCCGCCGACCTGGCCCGCGAGGCCGTTTCCGTGCTCGGGGAGGCGCGCCGGGAGCGCGATCTGCTCGGGCGGTTCTCGTCGTTGCGCTGCGTCCTCGTCGACGACGCGCAAGAGCTCACCGCGGGCGGCATCGACCTGTTGCGCGCCTGCCGCGACCTCGGGATCGGTGTCGTCGCCTTCGGGGACCCCGACGTGGGCTCGGGCGCCTTCCGCGGCGCCACGCCCGAGAACTTCGCGCGACTCGCTCGAGAGCTGGGCGCGACGGCCGCGCTGGGGGAGCCCCACCGCGGCACCCCCGAACACATCGACCTCGTGCGGCAGGTGGCGGCGCGCATCGGCGCGGCCGGCGTCGTGGCGCACCGCCGCGCCCCCGTCGGCGCGGCACCCACCGGAGCCGTGCGCACCTACCTGCTGCGCTCTCCCGCCGAAGAGGCCGACGCGATCGCGCGTCTGCTGCGCGAACGGCACGTGCTCGACGGGGTTCCCTGGTCGCAGTGCGCGGTCATCGCGCACGACTCGCGGCAAGTGGCCACGCTCGAGGCCGAGCTCGCGGCGCGCGAGGTGCCGGCGCGCTCGAGCGGCCCCGGTCTGGCGCTCGGGGTGCAGCGTCCGGTGCGCGACCTGGTCGCGCTCGTCGAGCTGGGCATGCGCGACCCCGACGGGTGGGCGGCCGATGCCGTGACCGATGCGCTGCTGGGAACCTTCGGCGGCCTCGATCCCATCGAACTCCGGCGTCTTCGCACCGCGCTCCGCCACGACGAGCTGTCGGCGGGAGGATCCCGCACCGCGAGCGAGCTGCTGGTCTCGGGCGTGCGCTTCCCCCTCGAGCTCGAGACCGTCGACACCCGCGAGGGGCGACGTGCGGCTCGACTGGGCGAGACACTGGCGGCCCTGCGGGCGCAGACGCAGGCGAAGGCCACGGCGCACGAACTGCTCTGGACCGCCTGGGAGCGCAGCGCTCTGGCGCGGGTGTGGCGCGAGGCCTCGCGGGGGCACGGTCCGCTCGCCGAGCAGGCCGATCGCGATCTCGACGCGATCGTCGCCCTCTTCCAGGCGGCCAAGCGGTTCACCGAACGCGAGCCCGACGGAGAAGCCGCGGTGTTCCTGCGTTCGGTGCTCGATAGCGACGTCGCCGAAGATCGCATCGAGCAGCCCGCCGTGACCGAGACGGTGCGCGTGCTCACCCCCGCCGCCGCGGCCGGCACCGCGTTCGACACCGTGATCGTGGCCGGCGTGCAAGACGGTGTCTGGCCCAACACCCGGCTGCGCGGCGGTCTGCTCGAGACGTGGCGTCTCGCCGACGCGGTCCAGCAGCCCGACCTCCCCGTCTCGGGCATGCTCGACCGCCGCCGCGCCGCGATGCACGACGAGCTGCGACTGTTCGTGCGCGCGATCAGTCGAGCGAACGCGCGGCTCGTGGTCACCGCGGTCGACGACGACGACACCGGTCCGAGCGTGCTGTTCGAGATGCTCCCCACTCCCGAGCCCGCCGCGGCGATCCCGGAGCACCCCCTGTCGCTGCGCGGACTCGTCGCTCGTCATCGGCGTGCGCTCACCGTGCCCCGGGTCCCGCCGGCCGATCGCGCGCACGCCGCCGGCCAGCTCGCCCTCCTCGCGGCAGCGGGGGTGGCCGGTGCGGCCCCCGACGAGTGGTACGGCGTCGCCGCACCGACCTCGACCGCGCCGCTGCGCGACCTCACCCGTGAAGACGTGCGGGTGTCGCCGTCGCGACTCCACGCCCTCGAAGAGTGCGAGCTCGACTGGGTCATCGCCGATCTGGGCGGTGACCGAGGCGGCACGACGGCGGGCATCGGCACGATCATCCACGCGGCGCTCGAGACCGCGGCATCCATCTCCGAGAGCGACCTGTGGGCCGTGGTCGACGAGCGCTGGGGCGAGTTGGTCTTCGACGCCGTGTGGCGCGAACGGGCGGAACGCGCGCGCGCCCGGGAACTCGTGCGACGGCTCGCGACCTACCTCCGCCGGTTCGACGACGCGGGCGGGCGGCTGATCGGCGCCGAGCGGCACTTCGAGGTGCCCATCCCCCTCGACGACGCGGCGGAGCACCGCGCCGTGCTCAGCGGCGACATCGACCGCGTCGAGCTGACGCCGAGCGGCGAGGTGGTGATCGTCGACCTCAAGACGGGCAAGAACGAACCGCAGACCGACGCGAAGGTCGCCGACAACCCCCAGCTCGCCGCGTACCAGTTGGCGTTCTCGTCGGGTGCCATCGAGCCGGTCGCCGGCCTCGCCCCGGGAGGAGCGAAGCTGCTCGTGCTGCGCCCGACCGCGGCGACGAAAGAGTACGCCGAGCCGTTGCAGAAGCCGTTCGACGACGCGCAGCGCGCCGACTTCGTCAGCCGCGTGCAGCGCGCCGTCGGCGTGATGCGGGGCACGAGCTTCGCTGCACCCTACGAGGTGCACTGTCGAGACGAGTTCTCGTACGGGCTGTGCCGCATCCACACGGTGTCGGCGGTGAGCGCCTCGTGAGCGCCACCGTCTCGGCGGCGGTCATCGCCGCGGCCCTCGGGCAGTTCCCGCCGACGTCGGAACAGACGTCGGTGATCGAAGCCCCGCTCGCCCCGGCGCTGGTGGTCGCGGGCGCCGGCAGCGGCAAGACCGAGACGATGGCCGGACGCGTGGTGTGGCTCGTCGCGAACGGCCTCGTCCGCCGCGACGAGGTCCTCGGACTCACCTTCACCCGCAAGGCCGCGGGCGAGCTCGCCGAGCGCATCCAGCGGCGGTTGCAGCGACTGGCCGAGTTCGAGGCGCGCGGACTGCTGCCCTTCCTCCCGGCCCTGCACGAGGCCGGTCGGCTCTCGGTGTTCGCCGACCTGGCCCCCCTCGACGGTGCCCGCGGCGATGCCGCTCGTCGTGAGGCGCTCGACGCGCTGGCCGCCGAGGTCGGTGCGCACGCCGACGACGCCCACGACGGCGACCAGCTGCTGCACCGGCCGACCGTCTCGACCTACAACAGCTTCGCCGACGGAATCGTGCGCGAGCACGGCGTGCGCATCGGCCGCGACGCCGAATCGGCGGTGCTCTCGGAGTCGGCGGCCTGGTTGCTCATGCGGCGCGTGGTGTTCGCCTCCGATGATCCGCGACTCGAGGAGCGACAGGAATCCCCGCGCACGTTGATCGACGCCGCACTGCGCATCGCGCGCGACGGCGTCGACAACCTGGTCGACCTCGAGCGTCTCGCCGCGTTCCCCGACGAGTTCGCGCGCATCGTCGAGCGCCCCTCGACGTCGGCCCGCGTGATCGTCTACAAAGAGGTGGGCGACGCCGCGGCGAAAGTGTCGGCGCTCTCACTGCTCGCCGCCCTCGCCGCGGACTACGACCGCGAGAAGGCCCGCGTCGGGGTGATGGATTTCGCCGATCAGGTGGCGGGCGCGCTGCGCATCGCCCGGGAGCACCCGGCGGTGGTCGCCGAACTCCGCGCGCGGTATCGGGTCGTGCTCCTCGACGAGTGCCAGGACACCTCGGTCGTGCAGACCGACCTGCTCGCGACGCTGTTCGGCGGGACCGGGGTCATGGCCGTCGGCGATCCCCACCAGGCCATCTACGGGTGGCGGGGCGCCAGTGCGGGCAACCTCGGCGGATTCCCCGCCGCTTTCGCCCCGGAGGGGGGATGCCGGCACTTCGCGCTGCTGACGAGTTGGCGCAACAGCGCGGCGGTGCTGCGGGCGGCCAACGCGGTCCTCGCCCCCCTCGCCGCGCGCGCGGCTGTCGAGGTGGGCGAACTCGCCCCGCGCCCCGGCGCGCCGGCGGGCGTCGTCGACGTGGTCTTCGAGAACGACCTCGACGCCGAGGCCGATCGCGTCGCGTCGTGGTTCGTCGGGGTCCGCGCCGCCCGCGCGGCCGAGGGACGCCCCACGACGGGAGCGATCCTCTTCCGCAGCAAGAAGCACATGGTGCGCTTCGGAGACGCACTCGGCCGACGCGGGGTCCCTCATCGCATCCTGGGCCTCGGCGGGCTCCTCACCACCCCCGAGGTGGTCGATGTCGTCTCGGCCCTGCGGGTCATCAGCGACCCCGAGGCCGGATCGGCGCTGATCCGATTGCTGTCGGGCCCGCGGTGGGCCGTGGGCCTGGCCGATCTTCGCGCCCTGGCGCAGCTGGCACGACGCCTCGCCACGCACGACGTCGGCCTGCAGCCCCTCGCCCCCGAGGTCGTCGACCGACTGCGCTCCACACCGGGGGCCGACCGGGCCTCGCTCGTCGACGCGCTCGACTTCCTCACGCGTCAGACCGACGGCCACGGCTGGCTGGCCGAGATCACCCCCGAGGGGCGCGCGCGGCTGCGCGACGCCGGTGCCGTGTTCGCGGCGCTCCGGCGCAGCGTTGGCGCACCGATCCCGGAGCTCCTGCGATTGATCGAGGTCGAGTTGCGTCTCGACATCGAGCTCGCCGCGAACGAATCGCGCGGCCCCGCCCGCATCGCCTCGGCGCAGTTGCGCGCGTTCGTCGACGAGATCCGCGGTTTCCTCGCCGCCGACGAGTCGGGGTCGGTGTCGAGCCTGCTCGCGTGGCTCGATCACGCCGAGCAGGCCGACGAGTTCGCCCCGCGCACCGAGCCGCCCGAAGACGACGTGGTGCAACTGCTCACGATCCACGGCTCGAAAGGGCTCGAGTGGGATGCCGTCTCGGTGGTGCGCCTGGTCACCGACGAGCTCCCCTCGCTGGCACGCGACACGAAGGGATGGCTGGGGTTCGGCATCCTTCCCGCGGAGTTCCGCGGTGATTCCGCCTGGCTTCCGGTGTTCGGGTGGCGGGGTGCCGAGACTCAGCAGGACCTCAAGGCCGCCATCGACGCCTTCGTCGCCGACAACCGGGCGCGGCAACTCGACGAGGATCGCCGCCTCGCCTACGTGGCCTTCACCCGTGCCCGCGACCATCTGATGCTCTCGGGATCGAGCTGGTCGGGGACGAAGCGCCCGCGCCGCCCGAGCGTGTTCCTCGACGAGGCGACCGAAGCGCTCGGCATCGACCTCGAGATCGGTGATCCGGGCGACGATCCGTACGACGGGGAACGTCGTCTGCTGCACTGGCCGCTCGACCCGCTCGGGTCGCGTCGTACGGCCGTCTCGGCCGCCGCGGCCGCGGTGAACGCCGCGCGTGCGTCGGGACCGGTCGATGCCGATCCCGACCTCGCGTTGCTTCTCGCCGAGCGCGCCGACCGGCTGCGTCCGGCCCATACGCCCGCGCCCACGCGCATTCCCGCTTCTCGCTTCAAGGACTTCGTCGCCGACTACGGCGAGGCGGTCGAGGCGCTCCGCCGTCCCCTCCCCGAGCGCCCTTACCGCCAGACGCGCCTGGGCACCCTGTTCCACGCCTGGGTCGAACAGCGATCGGGGCTCGTGGGCGCGGGGATCGGCCTCGACGACGACGCGCTGTGGGACGACGACGAGGCGGGTGCATCGGCCGCCGACGCGGCCGAACTCGAGCGCCTGCGCGCGTGCTTCGAGCGGTCGGAATGGGCGCCGCTGATGCCGCTCGAGGTCGAGACCGAGATCGACTTCGTCACGACGCGGCTCGACGGCCGCGAACACGTCGTCATCTGCAAACTCGACGCCGTCTACCGGCGCGGGGACCGCTACGAGATCGTCGACTGGAAGACCGGTCGTCCGCCGCGCACCGAGGCCGAGCGCACCGCGCGCATGTTGCAGCTCGAGCTCTACCGTGAGGCGTATCACGCCAAGCACGGCATCGACCTCGACCGCATCGACGTCGCGCTGTTCTACGTCGGCGACGAGCTCGTGCTGCGCGGCTGAGGCGGCGGCGCGGGAGGGGCGCGCGTACAGTGCGGCGCGGGCCGGTCGCGTTCATCGATTACGGCGCGGACGTGTCGAGTGCGCGAGCGGCTCGCTCACAGCGAGCTCGACTCCGGCCGGTCAATCACGGTGAGCGCCTTGCGAGCGGGTCGCCTACACCGAGCAGGCGCGGGCCGACGCGACGGCTGAGGCCGTGCGAAACGGGCGCGAGCGCGTCAGGCCCCGTCGCCCGAAACCCCCCAGCGGCGGAGGGCCGCACGGCTGGCGCGCGCAGCGTCTTCCTCGTCATCGTGGTCGGTGTCGTCGTGGTCGGTGTCTACGTCACCGTTCCGCAGCGCCGGCTCGTCGTGCCGAGCCCAGCCGGGGAGCGCGCCGTCGCCGTGTGCGGCGGCGGGTGAGACGTTCGCCTGCTCGGCGGCTCCCGCGTGCGCTAGTCCGGGCGCGGTGCCGGGCGTCTCGGTCCACCCGTCGAGATCGATCGGCTCGGTCGCGCCGGGCTCGGGTGAGGAGAACTCGTCCGTGGAGCTGGGGGCGGGCGGGGCGAACGAGAGGGCCCCCGTCTCGGCATCCGGATCCTGGTCGGCGGCGAGTGCGTCGGCGAGGGCCTCGGCCGCCGCGGCCCGATCGCGTTCGGCCGAGAGGTAGAGCGAGAGCGCCTCGGGGTCGTAGGCGTCGGTCTGCATCGAGGTGTCGACCGACCCGGGCGCCGACAGGGGGGGCACGCTCTCGACCAGGGCGAGGGCGTCGTCGATGTCGCTGCGCGAGTCGGGGACGATGTGGTCTCCGCGCACACCCTCGGCGAGGGCGTCGAGAAGGGCGACGGCGTCGGCGACGACGTCGGCTTCCCCCGCGTCGTGGCCGTGCACGAGCCAGCGCGCGAACTCCAGTTCGGCGTACAGGCGCGCGCGTTCGCGCAGCAGGGGGTCGGGGGAGCGCTCCGCACCGGAGGCGTAACCGGCGTAGACGTCATCGGTGGCCAGCGGGGCCGAGGCGAGCCAGCGCAGGTCGACCGCGGGGTCGCCCACGTTCAATCCCGCCCAGTCCAGCAGGCCGACGACATGCGGCACGCCGTCGTCGTCGTCGGTGAGCAGGATCGACGAGCTCGTCGCGCCGCCGAGCACGACCGCCGCTTCGAACCGCCAGAGGTCGTCGACCTCGAGAGCGCGGCGCCAGCGCAGCATGAGGCCGTCGCTGACCCGGCCGGTGGCATCGGCGCGGTCGAGGAGGCGCCGGACGTCGTCGCGCGTCTGATCGGCGGAGCGCACGGGCAGGCCGTCGGTGCGCACGATCGACACGGGCAGGGCGTGCACGGCGGCCAGGGCAGCGCCGATCGCCGGTGCGTACCCCGGGCCCTTGGGCAGGTGCGCGGGGTCGATGCGATAGCCGTCGATGTGCCCGACCACGAGCACGCGCTGGGCGCCGGATCCGCTCTCGCCGGCGACCTCGGGGACCGCGAAGGGCAGCAGGGCACGCACACCAGGGGTGAGCGCGTGAAGCGCGCGCGCCTCGGCGGCGAGGTCGGCGCCGTCGTCGTCGCCGGCCGGCATACGCACGACGAGCTCCCGTCCGTCGTCGGTACGCGCCAGGGCGGTGTCGAACCTCCCGCCGGCGTTCTCGGTCAGGATGCTGACGCGGGTGATGGCGGTGCGCGGCAGTGCCGCCGTCGCCGACGCGGCTAAAATGAGGGGCGAGCGTGCCATGCCCCCAGGGTAGGTCGGGCCCTCGCCCACCCGCCCGCGCCACGCCCTTGAGAGAGGTGTTCGATGCCGCTTCCCGCGTCTTCGCCGCACGATCACACGTCGCTCGACCACCCGATCGACTCGGCCTTCGACCGATCGGCGATCGAGCGGGATCGCGTCGATCTGCTCGACTCCCTGCGTGAGGCGGCCGATACGCGCGTGCTGGCCGTCCGACGTGATGCGGCGCCCGTCGCCGACGCTCACCTGCGACTGGTGAGCGTGCCCGAAGTCGACGAGGCGCTCGAGTGGGCGTTCCTGGGCAGGACGGCCGACGGTGCGGGGGTGCTCCTGGCCGTACTCGCCGACGACGCCGAGCTCGACGGCATCCCGGACGCCGCGTGGATGGCGCTGCGCACCGGGGGAGGCTATCTGCCCGCTGCCGAGGCCGAGGTGCTCACGACGGCCGTGGCTCTGGCCGGCTGGCTGCGCGATGCGCCGTTCTGCCCGGCCTGCGGCGCCCGCACCCTGCTCGGACAGGCCGGATGGTCGCGCCACTGCCCCTCGTGCGGCCGCCAGCACTTCCCCCGCACCGACCCGGCGGTGATCGTGCTGGTCACCGGCGGCGAGAACGACGACCGCGTGCTGCTCGGCGCGAACGCGGCCTGGGGTGGGGACCGGTATTCGTGCTTCGCGGGCTTCGGCGAGGCGGGGGAGTCGCTCGAAGAGACGGTGGAGCGCGAGGTCACCGAGGAATCGGGTGTGCGCCTGCGCGACATCGCGTATCGCGGCTCCCAGGCCTGGCCGTATCCGCGGTCGCTCATGCTGGGCTTCCGGGCCCGGGCCGTCGACGTCGACGAGGCCCGACCCGACGGCGACGAGATCGTCGAGGTGCGCTGGTTCGACCGCGGCGAGATCGCCGCCGCCCTGCGCGGCGAGGGATCGGTGCAGCTGCCCGGACCCGCCTCCATCGCCCGGCGTCTGATCGACGGCTGGGTTCGGGGCGACGCGTGACCGGCCCCCTCGACGGACTCGACGAGCACCAGCTGGAGGCGGCGCGCGCGCTGCGCGGACCGGTGTGCGTCCTCGCGGGCGCGGGGACAGGCAAGACCCGCGTCATCACCCGGCGTATCGCGCACGGCGTCGACACGGGCGCCTACTCGCCTCAGCGGGTCATGGCGGTCACCTTCACCTCGAAGGCGGCGGGCGAGATGCGGGGGCGGCTGCGGGCGCTCGGGGTGACGGGCGTCTCGGCGCGGACGTTCCACGCCGCGGCGTTGGCTCAGGTGAACTTCTTCTGGCCTACCCTCGCGGGCGACCAGGCGCCCTCGATCATCGACAACAAGGTGCGCATGCTCGCGCACGCCGCCGACGGGGTGGGGCTGGCGCCCGACACCGCGACCCTGCGGGATGTGGCCGCCTCGATCGAGTGGCGCAAAGTGACCCTGCGCTCGGTCGAGCAGTACGCCGCGGAGCGCCCCGAGGGCGTCGGTCGACTCGGGGTCGATCAGGTGGTCGCGTTGCAGCGGGCGTACGAGAAGCTCAAGGACGAGCGGCGTCAGATGGACTTCGAAGACGTGCTGCTCACCTGCGCGGGCATGATCGAGGCGGAGCCGCGGGTGGCCGCCGCCGTCCGCGAGCAGTACCGGCACTTCACCGTCGACGAGTATCAGGACGTCTCGCCCCTTCAGAACCGCCTGCTCGAGCTGTGGCTGGGCGACCGCCGCGACCTGTGCGTCGTCGGCGATGCCAGTCAGACGGTGTATTCGTTCACCGGGGCCGATGCCCGCTACCTGCTCGACTTCGAGCGGACCCACGACGACGCGCGCGTGGTGCGCCTGGAACGCAACTATCGCTCCAGTGCGCCGGTGCTGGCCGTCGCGAACGACCTCATGCGCGGCCGCGCGGGCGCTCTCGAACTGGTCGCCGCCCGCGACGACGAGGCGGTCGTCCCCACCGTCCGCGGGTTCGACGATGACGAAGCCGAGGCCACGGCCGTGGCCCGATCCATCGCCGATTCGATGAAGCGCGGCGTCGATCCGCACGACATCGCCGTGCTGTACCGCTCGCACGCGCAGTCGGCGGCGCTGCTGTCGGCGCTGTCGGCGGTGGGAGTGGCGGCATCCGTCCTGGGCGGGCGCAAGTTCTTCGACCTCCCCGAGGTGCGGCAGGCGCTCATGGCCCTGCGCGCGGCATCGGTGGCGCCGCTGGAGACGGGCTTCCACGCCACGGTCCGTGACGTTCTGCGCGGCATGGGGCTCACCGATGATCCCCCCGAGGCCGGGGGCGCCCTCCGCGAAGCGTGGGAGGCACGGGCGGCGCTGCTGCGCCTGGCCGAAGAGGCCCCGGACGACATGGACCTCCGCGCGTTCACCGACGACCTGCAGGCGCGCGCGCGCGACCAGCACGAGCCGACGACGCGCACGGTGACGCTGGCGACGCTGCACGCGGCCAAGGGTCTGGAATGGGATCACGTCTACCTCGTGGGGGTGAGCGAGGGCCTGCTGCCGATCTCGTACGCGAAGACCTTCGAGGCCGTCGACGAAGAACGTCGACTCGCCTACGTCGGGGTCACCCGTGCCGCGCGCACGCTCTCGGTCAGCTGGGCACGGGGACGCGGCCGGATGGAACGCTCGCCGTCGAGGTTCCTTCGAGAGATCGGCAGTGGCAGTCTGCACTCGGTCGATGCAGCTGCCAGACCCGCCGGAACGAATCGACGCGCAGCCGCACCGACCGCGTCGTCTCGGCGATCGGCGAGCTGAGCAGCGAGCGCGCCGCGCGTCCGGCCTCGGCAGCCAGCGCCGCGTCGACGTCGGGTCTGGGCCGCGCGAGCAACTGCGCGGCGAGCGTCGGCCATTGCTCGTCGTGGTGGCGGGTCACGGCGTCGAGGCATGCGAGGCACGCGGTGCGCCCGGGGGCGATGACGGGGCCGACGGTGGCGCTCGCACCGTCGAGCACGAGCGGCAGATGCACGACGTCGTCGCGCACGTACATCGCCGCGCGGCGGGGATCGACACGGTGCGACGCGAGCACGACGACCCGCGTCCCCCGCGGGACGGGCTCGGTCACGCGCCCCGCCCAGGCGATCAGGCGCGTGCGGGGCGGGAGCGCCGCGAGCACCGCCTGCACCGCCCGTGCGGACAGGTCGTCGCCGGCCTGGAGCACGAACGGCGCGTGACGCCGAGCGCGGCGCAACGCCGGTGAGACCTGCGCGAGCAGGGCGTCGGCATCGTGATCGGTTCCGCCGTGCACACGTGTCAGGGCGCGCAGGGCCGGGGTCGTCGTGCCCTCTTCGAGGGCGGCGACGCAGGCGTCGACCCAGGCGTCGGCGCGGGGGATGCGCGCGATCGCCGGAGCGCCGAACTGCACGCTGCCGTCGGGGCGCCAGAGCGGGGGAGCGGAGGGGTCGAGTCTGATCATCGCCCGAGCATGACGCAGGCGATGACCCCGGATGCCGTTATCCCCAGCCATCCTCGCCGGATCGCGCGTGGGGAGGACGGGACGGGTAACCGATGCTCGGGTCGGCGCGACGGCCGACCCGAGCCGAGCCGATCAGACGGGGCGCTGGTCGCCCGGGGTGCCGTCGTCGTCGCGCCGGTCGTCGTCGCGTCGCGCGTCGTCGGGGAGCACGTCGCCGGGGAGCACATCGCCCGGGAGCACGTCGCCGGGGAGGGCCTCGTCCGCCGAGGAATCGGCATCCGTCGCCCCGTCGCGACCGTCGCCGCTGGTCTCTTCGGCGATGAGCTGGGCGAGAGCGTCGTCCATGGCATCCGAGGGAGCCGCTTCGCCCCGTGATGCGGCGGTCAGACGGGCGATGAGGGCGGCGGGGTCGTCGATGTCGTCGGCCGACGGCATGAGGTCGGGGTAGTCCCACAGCGCGTCGCGTCCGGCGACGCCCACGGCGTCGGTGACGGAGCGCCACATCGCGGCGGCCTCGCGCATGCGACGCGGACGCAGTTCGAGCCCGACGAGCGAACCGAGCGCCTGCTCGGCGGGCCCGCCCACGGCACGGCGTCGACGCACGGCCTCGGCGATGCGCGCCGCCGACGGGAGGCGCGAGGTGGCGTCTTCGGTGACGACGTCGACCCAGCCCTCGATCGTCGCCAGGAGGTTCTCGAGACGCGTCAACGCCGCCGTCTGCTCCTCGGAACGCGCCGGCAGCAGCGCGCCGCTCTCGAGCGCGCCGCGCAGCTCTTCGGGCTGCGACGGATCGAAGCGCGAGGCGAGGTCTTCGAGGGCGTCGGTGTCGACGCGGATGCCGTGGGCGAAGTCGCGCACCTGCGCGATGACGTGCAGCCGCAGCCACCGGGCGTGCCGGAAGAGGCGGGCGTGCGCGAGCTCGCGCGTGGCGAGGTACAGCGCGAGCTGGTCGTCGGGGATCTCGAGATCGAGACCGAAGTCCGCGAAGTTCTGCGGCAGGATCGCCGCGTCGCCCTCGGGCATGACCGGGATGCCGACATCGCCGCCGCCGACGACCTCGGTCGACAGGCGACCGACGACGTGCCCGAGCTGGGTGGCGAAGAGAGAACCGCCGACCGTGCGCATGAGCCGCCCGGCGCCCGCGATCATCTCTTGCATGTCGTCGGGCGCTTGCTGGCCGAGGGCCTCGGTCAACGCGTCGGCGATGCTGGTCGCGACGGGTTCGGCGAGCTCCTGCCAGAGGGGCAGGGTCGCGCTCACCCAGGCGCCGCGGGTGACCACGCGCGGGGGACGCGGAAGGTCCGAGATGGTCGTCGCTTCGCCGAGCCAGAGACCGGCGAGCGTGAACGCCTGGTCGATGTCGGTGCGCTGACCCGTCGACACGCCGAGGCCGTCCTGGTTGGCGATGTGCAGGGCCTGGCGTTCGGCGAGGCTCCAGTCGACGCCCTCCTGCGTGCCGGCGAAAGCGCCCTGCAGTTGGTTCATCACCTGCTGCAGCATGGCCGGGTCGATCTGCATGCCCGAGAGGCGCGACAACTGCTCGGGGTCGATGCCGCTGGTGTCGCCCGACATGAGGCGACGCATGAGTTCCTGGAACTCTTCTTCGGGGCTCCGGTCGTCGGCGCCTCGGTCGTCGTCTGCCACTTCAGCCGCCTTTCAGCCGGGTCATCGGGATCACGACCTACGCTAGTCGCACGCTTCCCCGCTTCCCCCGGCACGGCTCCTCGCCGCTTACGCCGCGCGCGAACGACCCGGCAAAGGATTGAGACCGTGACCCTGTTCGACGACAACGCCTCCGTCGTGCCCGCATCGCCGCAGCGGTGGCGGCGCAGCACCGTCGCGGGCCTGTGGTCGCTCGCGATCGCCGTGATCCTGCTGTTCGTGATGACCTTCCTGCCGTCGGCGTACGTCATCCAGCAGCCCGGCCCCGTGTTCGACACCCTCGGCACCTCGACCAACGCCGAGGGCGAGGAGGTGCCGCTGATCAGCGTGCCCGACGAGGACGACGACACCTCCACCGGTCAGCTCGACCTGCTCACCGTGCAGGTCAGCGGCAACCGCGAGCGCACACCGTCGTGGATCGAGCTCGCGCTGGCCTGGTTCGACCGCTCGCGCGCCGTGGTGCCGATCGACCGCATCTTCCCCGCCGGGCAGACGACCGAGCAGCGCAACACCGAGAACGCCGCCCTCATGACCGACTCGCAGGTCGAGTCCTCGGCCGCGGCGCTGCGGGCGCTGGGCTACGACGTGCCGCAGCAGATCGCCGTCGCAACCGTCGACGACTCGGGTGCGGCGGCCGGCCTGCTGCAGCAGAACGACGTCCTCACCACGGTCGACGGCGTCACGGCGCCGAACGTCGACGCCGTGCGCGCGGCGGTGCAGGCAGCCGCCGGTGCGCCGGTGACGATCGGCTACGAGCGCGACGGCGCAGCCGGGACGGTCGAGATCACCCCGCGCCAGACCGACGTCAACGGTCAGCAGCAGTACCTGCTGGGCGTCGGCCTCATGCTCTCGTTCGACCTCCCCGTCGACGTCAAGATCCAGCTGAACGACGTGGGCGGCCCGAGCGCCGGCATGATGTTCGCCCTCGGCATCATCGACAAGATGTCCCCGGGCGACCTCACGGGCGGACAACACATCGCCGGCACCGGCACGATCGACGCCGACGGCAACGTGGGACCCATCGGCGGCATCCGGCAGAAGCTCTACGGAGCACGGGATGCCGGGGCCACCTGGTTCCTCGCACCCGCGGCGAACTGCAACGAGGTCGTCGGCCACGTGCCCGACGGCATCCGGGTGTTCTCCACCTCGACGCTCCAGGAGTCGCTCACGGTGCTCCAGACGATCCGCGACGGAGGCGATCTCGACGCCCTCCCGACGTGTGGTTCGGGATCGTAGCATTCACGGCGTACCCCGAGAAGGGCGCGCCTAGGATGGGGGAGTGACCACGACCTCAGCGCCGAACCAGGCCACGCCCCCGAACCGCTCACGACGGATCATCTCGATCACCCTGGCGGTGATCGCAGCTCTCCTCGTCGCCTTCTTCGTCTTCGCGAACCTGTACTCCGATTGGCTGTGGTTCGCCCAGCTCGGCTTCACGGAGGTGCTGACCACCCAGTGGATCGGGCGCACCGTGATGTTCGTCGTGGGCTTCCTCGCGATGGCGGTGCCTGTGTGGGGCGTCATCCAGCTCGCTTACCGACTCCGCCCCGTCTACGCGCGTCTGAGCTCGCAGCTCGACCGCTACCAGGAGGTCGTCGAGCCGCTGCGCCGCCTGGCGATGTGGGGCATCCCGATCTTCTTCGGCTTCTTCGCCGGGTTCGCGGCATCCGCCCAGTGGGAGACCACCTGGCTGTGGTTCAACGGGGTCGCCACCTCGGTCACCGACCCCCAGTTCGGCCTCGACACCGGCTTCTACCTATTCGGGATGCCGTTCTACGCGGCCGCGCTCGGCTTCGCCTCGGCCGTCGTGCTCGTCAGCCTGCTGCTCACCGCCGTGGTGTCGTACCTCTACGGCTCGGTGCGGGTCGGTCAGCGCGAACTGCGCATCTCGAAGGCCGCGCGCATCCAGCTCGCGATCCTCGCCGGTGTCTACCTGCTGCTGCAGGGTGCGAGCCTCTGGCTCGACCGCTTCCGCACGCTCGTCGAGCCGTCGGAGCGCATCACCGGACCGGGTTACGTCGGTGCCAACGCCGTTATCCCCGGACAGACGATCCTGGCGATCGCGGCGGTCATCGTCGCGGCGGCGTTCTTCGTCACGGCTTTCATCGGCCGCTGGCGCTACCCGCTCATCGCCACCGCGCTGCTGGTCGTCTCGGCGATCGTCGTCGGTGCCGCGATCCCGTGGGCGGTGAACACCTTCCAGGTGCGCCCGAACGAGCTCGCCCTCGAGAGCCAGTACTACCAACGCAACCTCGATGGGACGAAGGCCGCGTACGGCATCGACGGTGTCGAGAAAGAAGACTTCCAGGCCGAGACGCAGGCCCAGGCCGGTCAGCTGCGCAACGACGCCGAGTCCACCGCGCAGCTGCGCATCATGGACCCCGCGATCATCGGCCCCACCGTGCGTCAGCTCGAGCAGTATCGCGCGTACTACCAGTTCAACACCCCGCTCGACGTCGACCGGTACACGATCGACGGCCAGACGCAGGACACCGTCGTGTCGCTGCGCGAGCTGAACATCGGTCAGCTGGGCGATGCCGCATCGTGGCAGAACACGACCCTCGTCTACACCCACGGCTACGGCATGGTGGCGGCGGCGGGCAACGAGCGCACCGCCGACGGCGACCCGGTCTTCCTCGAGCAGGCCATCCCCGGCACCGGTTTCCTCACCGACCTCAAGTACGAGCCGCGCGTGTACTTCGGCGAGCAGTCGCCGGCGTACTCGATCGTGGGTGGAGAAGAGGGCGGTGAGCAGATCGAGCTCGACTACCCGCTGGGTGCCGACGGGGGCAGCGAGACCCGCACGACCTTCGCCGGCGACGGCGGACCGAGCGTCGGCAACGTGTTCAACCGGCTCATCTACGCGCTGAAGTTCCAGTCCGAGCAGATCCTGTTCTCGGACTACGTCAACTCCGAGTCGCAGATCCTGTACGACCGCAACCCGAAGGAGCGCGTGCAGAAGCTCGCGCCCTACCTGACCCTCGACAGCGACCCGTACCCCACGGTCGTCGACGGACGCATCAAGTGGGTCATCGACGGCTACACCACGAGCGCGAACTACCCCTACTCGTCGGGCGTGTCGCTGTCGCAGGCCATCGCGGACTCGAACAACCCGGCCCCCACCTACGCGCTGGATGACATCAACTACATCCGCAACTCGGTGAAGGCCACGGTCGACGCGTACGACGGTTCCGTGAGCCTCTACGCCTGGGACGACGAAGACCCGCTGCTCAAGGCATGGCAGAACATCTACCCCACGACGATCAAGCCGTGGACCGACATGTCCGCCGATCTCATGAGCCACGTGCGGTATCCCACCGACCTCATGAAGGTGCAGCGCTCGATGCTCGGCGTCTACCACGTCGACGACGCGCGCTCCTTCTTCCAGCAGGACAACCGGTGGACGACGCCGAACGACCCGCAGGACCCGGCCGCCTTCCAGCCGCCGTACTACCTGACCATGAAGATGCCGAGCCAGGACGACCCGTCTTACTCGATGTTCACGAGCTTCATCCCAGCCTCGCAGGGCGGGCAGGCTCGAAACGTGTTGACGGGCTACCTCGCCGTCGACTCGAACGCGGGCGATCAGAAGGGGACGAAGCGCGACGACTACGGCCGATTGCGCATGCTGGTGATCGATTCGTCGACCACGGTGCCCGGACCCGGACAGGTGCAGAACACGTTCGACTCCGACACCAACGTGTCGTCGCAGATCAACATCCTGAAACAGGGACAGTCGCAGGTGCTCAACGGCAACCTGCTGACCCTCCCGGTCGGCGGCGGTCTGCTCTACGTGCAGCCGGTGTTCGTGCAGTCGTCGGGTGACACCAAGCTCCCGCAGCTGCGGCGAGTCCTCGTGGCGTTCGGTAACAAGATCGCGTTCGAGAACACCCTGAGCGAAGCGCTCGACACCCTGTTCGGCGGTGACTCCGGAGCCAACACCGGCGACGAGACGGTCACCCCGACCGACCAGGGCGACGGCACCGGGAACACCGGGGGCACCACCCCGACGGTTCCGGCCGGTGACTACGCGGCCGCGCTGGCCGAGGCACGCAGTGCCCTCGAAGCGCGTCAGTCGGCGTTGACGAGCGGAGACCTCGCGGCCTTCGCGACGCAGGACGCCCGCCTCACCGCGGCCGTCCAGCGCCTGCTCGACCTCGAGAGCGAAGGCCAGGGCGGCACGGTGTCGCTCGACCCGTCGGCGACCCCGACCCCCGAGGCCACCCCCGCGGGCTGATTCCGCTCACCGACGCCGGCGCTCCGCTCACGCGGGGCGCCGGCGTCGTCGTTCCCGCCGCGCACCCCCGTTGAGTGTCCACGACACGCCGCGTCGCCTCGGCCCGGGTCGGCGTGTCTTGGACACTGGACGGTGGGGTGCTGGCATCCCGGGCCCGTTCATGTGCGGTGACGGCAGCGACGCCGCGCTCACCGTGCCGCGCTCTCCGCGCCCCGCTCCTCGCGCTCACCACCCTGTTGAGTGTCCATAAAACGCCGCATCACCGCGGCTTGCAGCGGCGTGTCTTGGACACTCGACGGTGGGATGCCGGCATCCGGGGCCCGCCCGTGCGCGGTGACGGCAGCGACGCCGCGCTCACCGCGCCGCGCTCACCGTGCCCCGCTCCTCGCGCTCACCACCCTGTTGAGTGTCCATAACACGCCGCATCACCCCGGCCCGCAACGGCGTGTCTTGGACACTCGACGGTGGGGTGCCGGCATCCCGCGCCGATCGTGCCCGGTGACGGTCGCGCTGCCGACTGCGACGCCACGCTCCCCGCGCCGCGCTTTACGCGCTGCCCACCCCGTCGAGTGTCCACGACACGCCGCATCACCCCGGCCCGCAACGGCGTGTCTCGGACACTCAACGGTGGGGTGCCGGCATCCCGGGCCCGTTCATGCGCGGTGACAGCCGCGCTGCCGACCGCGACGCCACGCTGACCGCTCCCCGCGCCACGCTCACCGCCCCGCCCACCCTGTTGAGTGTCCACGACACGCCGCAATACCCCGGCCCGTAACGGCGTGTCTTGGACACTCAACGGTGGGGGTGCCGCCACCCCCGCACCCGTTCGCGCACGCGGACGGACGCGCGGCGGAGCGCGGCGCCCGCGACGCGTCAGGCGCTCAGGAACCACCACCAGATCAGCAGCATCGTCGTGCCGAAGCCGGCGATCTGGTTGAGCCAGAGGAAGCGGTTCCATCCGGCGGTGGCGCGGTCGCTCTCGGCATCGGTGACGTTGCGGTACGGCCAGCAGACGACGAGGTACGGGATGACGAGCACGGCGGCCAGCGGCCCCGGCCACGCGGTGAGCAGCATGGCGACTCCGGCCAGGGCGTAGGCGACGAGTGCGAAGCGCACGGTCCAGCGGGCGCCGCGCGCCGTGGCGATCGACGAGATGTCGGCGGCGCGGTCGGCTTCGACGTCCTGCACGGCGCCGAAGGCGTGCGAGGCGATGCCCCACAGCGCGAAGGCGACAAGCACGGCGACGAGCTGCCAGGTCCACGTCGCCCCGGCGAGCACGAGGCCGTACACGGCGGGCGAGAAGAAGTGGATGCTGCTCGTCATCGAGTCGGCGAACGGGCGCTCCTTCAGCCGCAGGGGAGGGGCGGAGTAGAACACGACGAAGAACAGGCTGGTGGCCAGCACGAGCCACGACAGCGGCGATCCGATGGCGACGAGGTACACCACGAACGGCACGCACGACAGCGCCGAGGCCCACAGGGTGATGCGGTGCATGCGCTTGTCGAGCACGGCGCCGTGGGTGCCGCCCTTGCGCGGGTTGCGCAGGTCGGACTCGTAGTCGAAGACGTCGTTCACCCCGTACATCGCGAGGTTGTACGGCACGAGGAAGAAGATCGCGCCGACGATGAGCGGGGCGTCGATCTGCCGGGTCGTGAGCAGGTACGCCGCGGCGAAGGGGAAGGCGGTGTTGATCCAGCTCACCGGCCGCGAGGACACGAACAGCTCGCGCAGCACGTGCGCGGGGGTAAGGGCGGCGGGGGTGGTCATGCGGGGTCCTTCCGCGACGAACGCGAGGGTGAGGGCTGCGGCGACGGAGACCGCGACGACAGCAGGGTGTACACCGCGGGCACGAGGAACGCGGCGCACAGCGGGTACGCGAAGTCCTCGATCGGGGCGAGGCCGAGACGCAGCCCGCTCAGGTGCTCCTCGGGGTACGAGAACAGGTCGACGGCGATCATGAGGTTGTCGAACACGAGGGTGAGACCCACCAGGACGAGGGCGGTGAGCCCCGACGAGACCATGCGCTCGGCGAAACGCGGACGCCGGAGCGTGGCCAGCGTCACGAGGACCGTGACGATCACGAACGGCAACACGATCAGCGGGTACGTCACGGCCGCTCCCCGGGCGCCCCCGCGGGGTGCTGCGCCGAGACGCCGAGCCCCCGTCGCCGCGCCGCGCGCCGCTCGAACACCGCGAACATCACGATCGACAGGTAGCTGAGGAACAGCAGGAAGAAGACTTCCTCGAGGGGCAGGTGAGGGGCGAGCGTGACCCCGATGAACAGCGGGCTCTCGCCCTTGACGAACACTCCGGTGACGATGCCGACGACGTCCCAGACGAGGAAGAACGCCGTCGACAGCAATACCGCGGCACTGGTGCGCACCGGGGCGACGCGCAGGGCCAGACCGAACTTCAGATCGATCGCGATCATGCCGGCAAAAGAGAAGAGGATCGCGCCCAGGTAGATCCCCGGCACCTCAGACCGCCGTGTGCACGGGCTCTGCGAGGGGACCGGCGGAGGTGTCGCCCGTCAGGCGCTTGACCACGAGCTCCGCCGAGATCAGGCACATCGGCAGGCCGATCCCCGGAAGCACCGAGGTGCCCGCGTAGTACAGGTTGCGCACCTTGCGGGAACGGTTCTTCGGTCGGAAGATCGCGCTCTGGTTCAGCGTGTGCGCGAGTCCGAGCGAGTTGCCGTGCCACGCGTGCAGGTCGTTCGCGAAGTCCTCGGGGGCGATCGTGCGGCGGACGACCACGCGCTCGGCAAGATCCGGGATGCCGGTCCACTCGGCGATCTGCGCGATGACACGGTCCGCGGCCTTCTCGATCCGCTCGTCGCCGGCTCCCGAGACGCCTCCGCGTCCGCTCACGGGGTCGGCGGGCACGGGGACGAGCACGAAGAGGTTCTCGTGTCCCTCGGGTGCCACGGAGTCGTCAGAGGCGCTGGGGCGGCAGATGTAGATCGAGGCGGGGTCGGGGATCTTCTTGTTCTCGCCGAAGATCGCGTCGAAGTTGGTGTGCCAGTCGTCGGTGAACAGCAGGGTGTGGTGGGTGAGCTGCGGAAGCTCGCCCTTCACCCCGAGCAGCAGCAGCAGGGCGCCGGGGCTGGGCACCTTGTCCTTCCACCACTTCTCGGGGTACTGACGGTCCTTCTCTTCGAGCAGGTCGTTCTCGGTGTGGTGGAGGTCGGCGCCCGACACCACGGCATCCGCCGAGATGACGCGGCCGTCGGCCAGACGCACGCCGCGCGCGACACCCGACTCGGTGATGATGGCATCCACTGGCGACGAGGTCTCGATCTGCACGCCGCGCTCACGCGCGAGCCGCTCGATGGCCTTGATGATCTCGGTCATGCCGCCCCGGGGGTAGAGCACGCCGTCGCCGAGGTCGAGGTGGCTCATGAGGTGGTACAGGCTCGGCACCTCGAACGGGGAACCGCCGAGGAACACCGCCGGGTAGGCGAGGATCTGCTGCAGTCGCGTGTTCTTGAAGTCCGTCGTCACGCGCTTCCACAGCGTGCGGGTGAGCAGCGGGATGAGCGTGGGCAGACGCTTGACCAGCGCGGGGTCGCGCAGGCCCTTCGTCGACGAATACGGGTCGTACAGGAACTTCGAGGTCGACAGCTCGTAGGCGTCCTTGGCGGAGTCCAGGTAGGCGTCGATGTTGTCGCCGGAGCCCGGCTCGTGCTCTTCGAACAGGGCGCGCACCGCTTCGCGTCCCGAGACGATGTCGATGGGCTCGCCCTTCCCGGGAGGGCCGTAGACGCGGTACGCCGGGTCGAGGCGCACGAGGTCGAGCTGCTCCGCCGCGCTCGTGCCGAGCAGGCGGAAGAAGTGGTCGAACACCTCGGGCATGAGGTACCAGCTGGGGCCCGTGTCGAAGCGGAAGCCGTCACTCTCCCACGACCCCGCTCGGCCGCCGAGGGCGTCTCGGGCCTCGAAGAGCTGGACGTGGTGACCCCGGTCGGCCAACAGGGCTGCGGTGCCGAGTCCGGCGATCCCGCCTCCGACGACGACGATGCGCTGGGCGCTCATGAGCGTGAACCTTTCGGGGGACGCCCGAGGAGGGCGCGGGCGGCGAGGGTGGCTTTGACACCGTCGGGGACGCGGACGCGGGGGGCGCCGGCAGGAGACGCGCGCAGTCGACGCGACAGCTCGGCGAACAGGTCGTGCGCCGTGGTCACCGCCGCGCGGCAGTCGGGCGGGAGGGTGGGGATGACGGCGGCGGCGGCCGCCAGGTCGGCGTCGATGCGGTCGAGCACGGCGATGCGGCGCTCGTCGTCGGCGGCGCCGTCGAGGTAGTCGCGTCCGAGTCGGTCGGCGTCGTCGGCGAGGTCGCGCAGGAAATTGACGTCTTGGAAGGCGGCGCCGAGGCGTCGCGCGCCGTCGACGAGGTCGGCCGCGGGGCGGGCGGGCGCCGACATGCCGGCGTTCAGGAACACCTGCAGGCACATCAGTCCGACGACCTCGGCGGAGCCGTAGACGTACGCGTCGTGCGAGAGATCGTCGTGGGCGGCGGTGTCGAGGTCGGTGCGCATGGATGCGAAGAACGGGGCGATGAGGTCGGCTCCGATGCCGCATTCCCGCGCGGTCCGGGCGAACGCGTGCACGACGAGGTTGGCGCTGAAGCCGGTGGCGATGGCATCCATCACCTCGGTCTCGAGACCATCGAGCACAGCGCGCTCCCGCTCGGGCGTGAGGCCGGCGTCGTGGGCGGGACCGTCGACGATCTCGTCGGCGACGCGCACGAGGGCGTAGATGTTGCGCACGTGCGGGCGGGGTCGGGCGCCCAGCAGCCGGGCGGCGATGCCGAACGACGTCGAGTACCTGTTGATCACGGCGGCGGCCGCGTCGTCGGCGGTCTGGGAGTACAGCGCCAGACCCGTGGGGACGGAGCTCACGGCATGCGCCCCTGCACGGCGTCGACGAGGTTCAGCAGCATGGACTGGCACGCGGGCGGCAGCGTGGAGGCGGCGGCGATGCCTCGAGCCTCGTCGAGCGTCTCGCGCACGAGATCCTCGAGTCGCGCGCGGGCACCGGATGCCGACAGCGCCACCTGCGCGGCGCGCACCGCCACCGGGCCGGTGTGGGCGTGCGCCAGGGCCTCGCTGACGACGGGCCAGTTCTCGCTCTCGCGGGCCAGGGAGATGAGGTGGGTCTTCTTCGCCTCGCGGAGGTCGCCGCCCTCGTCCTTGCCCGCGTCAGCAGATGTGCCGAACGCACCGATGAGGTCGTCGACGAGCTGGTAGCCCAGGCCCAGACGCTGACCGAAGCGCGACAGCGCGTGTCGGAGCGGCGCGTCGGCGCCCGCCATGACGGCGCCCGCCTCGAGGGGGGCCGAGAAGGAGTACACGGCGGTCTTGTCGTGGGTGGTGCGCAGGATGGACTCGGCGTCGACCTCACCGCCCGACACGGCGTTCTCGACGTCGGACAGCTCGCCGGCCGCCGAGATGAGCACGGCGTCGTCGATCAGGCGCAGCAACTCGGCGCGGATCGGCGCGGGGATCTCGGCGAGGGCGACCAGGCGTCCGGCTTCGTGCAGCAGCAGGTCGCCGGCGAGGATCGCGGCGGCGTCTCCGAGTAGGGCCGCGCCCACGGCATTTGCGCCCCGACGCAGTCCGCGCTGGCGGAACTCGCCGCCGACGTTGGGGACGCCGCGGCGCTCGGTGTCGTGGTCGATGACGTCGTCGTGCACGACGAACGCCGTGTGCAGCAGCTCGAACGCCGCGGCGACCTCGAACAGGGCGGGGCGCGCGATGTCGGGGCCGTCGAGCGTGTCGAAGGCGGCGACGACGAGCAGGGGACGGAAGCGTTTTCCGCCCTCGGCGGCGCGACGGATCGCGGATGCCAGCGCCCGGGCTCCGTCTCCGAGATCGGCCACGCGGCTGTCGAGGCGGGCCAGTGCCGCCTCGATCGCGGCGTCGATGCCCTCACGGGCGACGGGGGTCGTCGACAGAGCGATCATGAGGCGCGCCGCACGGCGGGAGAGGAGTCGAAGAGGTGAAGCTGCTGGGCCTGGAGGACGAGCCAGGGGCTGAATGCCCAGGGAGTCGCCTCGAGCGACGCGGCGAGCTCGAGGGGGTCGACCCAGCGGTACTCGGCGACCTCGTCGGGGTTCGGCTGGGGCTCGGCGTCGGTGCGCGCGATGTAGACGGGGCAGATCTCGTGCTCGACGATGCCGCTGGCGTCGACGGCGCGATAGCGGAAGAGCGGCAGCGCCAGTTCGAGGTCGCGCAGCGGAAGTCCGACCTCGAACTCCGCGCGACGGTGTACCGCCGACACCACCGGCTCGGCCGGTCCCGGGTGCCCGCAGAAGGAGTTCGTCCACACGCCCGGCCACGTCTTCTTGTGCAGCGCCCGGCGGGTGACGAGCACCTCACCGGCGGCGTTGACGACGTGGCACGAGAAAGCCAGGTGCAATGCGGTGTCGGTGTCGTGCACGCTCGCCTTGGGCGCGGTGCCGATCTCGTTGCCGAAGTCATCGAGAAGGACGACATATTCGGTCTCGCTCATCGTGCCTCCTGTTTGCTAGTTTAGCTAGCGATGTCAGCGACTATACCCAGCCGGAAAGGGGGTGTCCACCGTGAGGAAACCCGCTTCGGCGTCTGGTACGCGACCCGCTGTGACCGACACATTACGTGCGGTTCAGACCCTCAGCGACGCCCTTGACCGCATGCACAGCGGCATGAAGGGCGACATGGACATGAACGCGAGCGATCTCGCGACGCTGCGCATGCTGACCATCCGCGAATACCGGGGGCAGAGCGTAAGTCCGCACGATGTGGCCACGCACCTGCGCATCTCGACCGCGTCGACGACGAAGCTCATCGACCGCCTCGTCGCGTCCGGCCACCTGGAGCGCCGACCGCACCCGTCCGACGGCCGCGCGCGTGTGGTCGTTCTGACCGAGAAGTCGCGTCGGGAGTTCTTCCAGCACTTCGGTGCTCACCTGGGCGCCATGGGGGCGGTCGCCGGGCGGTACGACGACGCCCAGCTCTCCACGATCAACGACTTCCTGGGTTCGCTCACCGAGGCCATCACGACCGACGACTGAGAGCGCCGCGCGCCACGCGCACGCCGACGTCGTCGTACGCGTCGCGAGGACGACCGGCGCGCCGCGTGGCCGCGCGCACCTGTGCGGCGCTGTCGGCCCAGCCGCCGCCGCGGAACGTCCGGGTCTCGCTCGCGCCCTCGGGGTCGAAGCGGTCCCAACACCACTCCGACACGTTGCCCAGCGTGTCGAACAGGCTGTGCAGGTTGGGCAGACGCAGGCCCACGTCGACGGGGGAGCCCAGGCGATCGGCGGCCGTCCATCCGATCTCGCGGATATGGCCGTAGGTCGATCCGGTCGCCCCGGCACGGCACGCGTACTCCCACTCGTCTTCGGTGGGCAGGCGGAAGCCGTCGCCCTCGGCATCCCAGTCGACGACCTCTCCATCGAACGAGTAGACCGGGTCGAGTCCCTCCCACTCGCTCAGCGCGTTGCACAGGCGGATCGCGCGGAACCAGCTCACCTCGACGGCAGGGCGCCGGGGATGCCGTGCGGCCACCCCGAGGTGCTCGGCGAGCTGCTCCTCGGTGATCGGGTACACGCCGATCTCGAAGTCCGCGACGGTGATCTCACGCCGCTCACCGCCCCGCTGGTCGCCCCGCAGAACGGTGCCCGCGGGGATGCGGGTCATCTCGACGTCGCTCATGAAAGCCCCACTTCTTGCTGCCGGGGTGAAACCCCCGGGCCTTTTTCCTCGGTACCAATCGTGACCTCGAGACGGAAGGAGGTGAACCAAATCCGTAGGGAGATGACGTGTATGGCGAAGTTCTGTCCTTGCCGTCGGGCGCTGCGCGATACCGAACCGCCACACGCGAACGGACGTGAGCCATCACCCTTACTCGCTGCCCCAGCCTTGCAGACCAGCGCTCCGGAGAAAGGGGTGTGATCGGCTCCTTACGATTCTTCGGTCCGACGGCGATCGTCGAACCTCTCACGAAGGAGTGAATGTGTCTCAAGGAATGACATACGTCGTCCGTGCAGTAGCGGCAGTGATTCTGGCTTCGTCGACCCTCATGGTGGCGACGAGCGCGTCCGCTGCCGCGCCCGTTCAGGAGGGGCAGCTGAAGGTGGTGTCGTCTCAGAAGGTCACCAGCTCGGAGTGCGTTGCGAAGGTCCAAGCGAGGGGCGGCTCTGGCCGCGAGGTTGCGGCCTGCACGAGCACGGTCACTTTGGCTGTGGGGGCTGAGACCCATCCGAGTTCGAAGGACGTCGCGTCGGCGCGCTCCGCTCTTTCGCCTCGGGAGTTCGAAGCCCTTTCGGCGGCAGCGGTCGCCGGTACCGTCCGTGCCGCGCCCTTTCAGCAGGGGAAGAACAACGGTACGGATCAAGAGGAGCAGTACGGACGCGTCTACTACGACGGATCCCGGGTATGGATCGCCACGTACGGCCGTTACACGGGTTCGCACATCTGCAAAGTCGACTGGGCGGTGGGGTACGACGTCACGAACACCGGTTGTGGAGACTACGGCAGCTCGTCCCAAAGAAGCATCTACCAGAAGTGGAAGTTCTCTCTGGGGGTCAAGGGCTCTCCCGTCTCTTGGGAGGAGACCTCGACCATCTTCGTCAATGCCTCTGGGCGGTTCTGGCAATGACGCATATGCCTGCAGAATCCGTCGCAACCTCGTCGGGTTACGTGCACTTCGAGTCGTCACCGGTACATGTGGTCGTGCTGGCCGTCGGAATCGTGCTCCTCGTCCTCATCGTCGTCGTTCTCGTCGTGCTCTGGCGAGATCCAGGTCGCCGCACCGCCGAGAAGGTGGCGTGGTCCGCGGTCGCGCTGTTGCTGCCCGTTGTGGGCCCGGTCATCGCGGGCCTCGCGATCATACGGCGGCGACGCCGGGCAGGTAGGCCGAACGAGGGCCGTTGATCCTGCCACCGATCGCGTGCGTCGGCGAGAGAAATCCGTCAGCTCCGCTTCGGCTCGGGCAGCCCCGCAGAACGGTGCCCGCGGGGATGCGGGTCATCTCGACGTCGCTCACGCGAGCTCCACCATCCACAGGTCGCTGTCGCCCGTGATGAACAGGCGCTTCTCGTCGGCGTCGAAGGTGCAGTTGCTCACCACGTGAGGAGTGGGGATGACGCCGAGGCGCCGACCGGTGTCGTCGACGATGACGACGCCCGCCTCGCTCGAGATCCAGAGCCAGTCTCGGCTGTCGACGACGAAACCGTCGGGGATGCCGGCATCCACCGTCGCGAAGGTGCGCGGGGCGCCGAGCGTCTCGCCGTCCCAGCTGCATGCGACGACGCGGGGGATGCCGTCGGCGCGTGACTCGGCGACGTAGAGGGTGCGTTCGTCGCGGCTGAAGGCGAGGCCGTTGGGCTGGTCGAGGTCGATCATGCGCTGCAGGACCTCGCCCTCTCGCCAGCGGTACACGCTCTGGTGGTCGATCGCCGGCTCCGCGGGGTACCCCTCGCGGGGGTCGGAGATGCCGTAGGTGGGATCGGTGAACCAGATCGCCCCGTCGGAGGCCACGACGAGATCGTTCGGGCTGTTCAGCGGCCTGCCCTCGAACGCGTCGGCCAGAACCGTCGTGCCCTCGGCGTCGGTGCGGCTGATCGCGCGACGGCCGTGCTCGGCCTGTACGAGGCGCCCCTGGGCGTCCAGGGCATTGCCGTTGGCGAATTCCGAGCGATCGCGCACGGTCACGATGGCGCCGTCTTCGCGCCACGCGAGCGTGCGGCGACCGATCACGTCGCTGAAGACGAGCGACTGCTCGGCGGGCCACCACACCGGGCCCTCGGCCCACGTCGCGTCGGAGTACAGCGAGAGCAGGCGCGACGACGCGGGCAACACCCACGCGAGGCGGTCGTCCCACACCCGCGGGGGAGCGATGTCGACGGGCTGCGGCTCCCGCGGGTTCTGCAGGACCTGGCCGTCGAGGGAGAAGCGGAGCATGCCCTCAGTCAACCGCGTGCCCCGATGCGGCGAGACCGGGTTGACGGCTCAGCCGAACGGGTTCGGCGTGGGAGCGCCGGGCGAGGCGGCGAACTGGATGAGCACCTGCAGGCACGGCTCGTCGCCGACCGTGCCCGAGAGGTGTCCGGTGCTGCCGTCGACCTCGGTGGTCTCGGTGTCCTGCCCGAAGTGCAGGTCGCCGGGTCCCATCTCGACGCGGGAGCCGTCCTGCGTCTCGAGGAACCACCGACCGCGGAGCGGGATCACCCACTGCGGGTGGGGAGAGGGATGCCACTGACCGACCCATCCGACCGGGAGGGCCGCGAAGAGCACCGCCGACACCTCGCCGGGGAAGGGGCGCATCCACTGGGGGTCGGCGCCGCCCCCGACGCTCTGCAGTCCGAAGCCGCGCAGCATCGACTCGTCGAGGCGGCTCCGGCCGTCGAGCCCCGTCCACATGTGCACGAAGGGGAGCGCCGGCGGGTTGTTCTCATCGCGTCCGTCATTGTCGAGCGGAGTGGTGGTCGTGGTGCGCATGCCCCGAGTCAAGCAACGAGGCCGCGAGGGAAGGGCCGGGTTGACGGCGCGCGCGCGGATGTCGCGGTGTGCGAATGGCGCCGGGCGGGAAGCGTCGCCGGGAAAGGCAGAAGGCCCCGGATCTGACGATCCGGGGCCTTCTTCTTGTTGCGGGGGCAGGATTTGAACCTACGACCTCTGGGTTATGAGCCCAGCGAGCTACCGAGCTGCTCCACCCCGCGGCACAAGAGAAAACATTACGCCGAGATGAACCGGAGCACAAATCCGCAGGGGTGGCCCGGGCGTGTTGCAAAATAATGTCCTGGTGAGCGGTGTCTTCGAGGAATTCGGGTATTGCGGACGCCGACCGTCGTGGTCGTGGTCGACGTCGTCGTGAAGCCTGTTGCCGTCGTGCTGACGGGGTCGTGCGCGCCCTGGTGATCCTCGTACTGTGGGTCGTGGCGCCGGCGTTCACCGGGCGCCGGCGAGAGGAGAACCCGCGATGAGCCACGACACCGTCGGCGTCGCCGTCGCGCAGTTCGCGCCGGCCGCTTCCCGCGAGGGCAACCTGGCCGACATCGACGCCACCACCCGCACCGCCGTGTCGCGAGGTGCGCGCGTGGTGGTGTTCCCCGAGTACTCGAGCTACTTCGTCGACCCCTTCGACGACTCGCTCGCGCAGAACGCCGAGGACCTCGACGGCCCCTTCGTCTCGGCGCTGACCACCCTGGCCGCCGAGCTCGACGTGATCGTCGTCGCGGGGCTGCTCGAGCGGGCCGACGACGGCCGACGGGTGCGCAACACCGTCGTGGCGGTCGGGGCAGACGGCATCCGCGCGGTGTACCGCAAACTGCACCTCTACGACGCCTTCGGCCAGCGCGAGTCGGACTGGGTCGAGCCGGGTGAGATCTCGCCGCCGCAGACCTTCGACGCGCACGGCCTGCGATTCGGTCTGATGACCTGCTACGACCTGCGCTTCCCCGAGGTGGCGCGCACGCTCGCCGACGCCGGCGTCGAGGTGGCACTCGTCCCCGCCGAATGGGTGCGGGGGCCGCTCAAGGAGCACCACTGGCGCACCCTCGTGCAGGCACGGGCCATCGAGAACACGTTCTTCGTCGCGGCGGCCGATCACCCGCCGCCCCTCGGCGTGGGGCACTCGATGATCGTCGACCCCCAGGGCGTCGCTCTCGCGCAGGTGGGCACGGCGACCGACGTCGCCGTCGCGCACATCGACCCGGATGCCATCGCCCGGGTGCGCCGGGTGAATCCGGCCCTCGCGCTCCGACGATTCCGCGTGACGCCGCGCTGACGGTCGTCGCCGGCGTGCTGTGCCCGGGCGACCGCCCGACCGGTCAGCCGCGCGACATCCCCGCGAGCCTCTCGGCCGCGTCGGTGAGGACCTCGACGCGCTTGCAGGCGGCGAAGCGCACGAGGGTGGCGTACTGCCCGCGATGCGGCGGCGACACGAAGGCGGTGAGGGGGATGCCGACGACGCCCGCGCGAGCGGGGAGCTCACGGCAGAACGCGTCGGCGTCGACGGCGCCGAGCGGGGCGGCATCCACCACCGTGAAGTACGAACCCCCCGGCGTCGACACGTCGAACCCCGCGGCGCGCAGGCCCGTGCCGAGCAGGGCGGCCTTGGCGGCCATCTCCGCCGCCACCGAGGCGAAGAACGCGTCGGGCAGGCGCAGGCCCACCGCGATCGCGGGCTGGAAGGGCGACGCCCCGACGTAGGTGAGGAACTGCTTCACCGCGAGCACGGCCGACACGAGGGCGGCGGGACCGGTGACCCAACCCGTCTTCCACCCCGTCAGCGAGAACGTCTTGCCGGCCGACGAGATCGACAGCGTGCGCTCAGCGGCGCCGGGAAGGGTCGACAGCGGAACGTGGGGTGCGCCGAACACGAGGTGCTCGTACACCTCGTCGGTGACGATGATCGCGTCGTGCAGGTGCGCGAGACGCACGATCTCGTCGAGCACCTCGCGTGAGAAGACCGTGCCGGTGGGGTTGTGCGGATCGTTGACGAGGATCACGCGCGTACGGTCGGTGACGGCGGACGCCAACTGCTCGAGGTCGGGCTGGAAGTCGGGCCAGCGCAGCGGCACCGGCACGAGGCGTGCACCCGAGAGGGCGACGCACGCCGCATACGAGTCGTAGTAGGGCTCGAACACGACGACCTCGTCGTCGGGGCCGTCGACGAGAGCCAGCAGGGTGGCGGCGAGCGCCTCGGTGGCCCCGACGGTGACGAGCACCTCGCGCGTCGGATCCAGCTCGATGCCGTAGAAGCGCCGCTGGTGCTCCGCCACCGCGGCCAGCAGGTCGGGGAACCCCCGCCCGGGGGCGTACTGGTTCACCCCGTCGGCGATGGCGCGGCGAGCCGCCTCGAGCACGGGCTCGGGCCCGTCTTCGTCGGGGAAGCCCTGTCCGAGGTTGAGCGCACCGGTGGAGGCGGCGAGCGCGCTCATCTCGGCGAAGATCGTGGGGACGGCGCCGCCGTCCGGCGAGAGGAGGCCCGCTCCGCGGGCGGTGCGCTGCCAGGCGCCGGGGATCTGCTGCATGGTGGGGCTCTCCGAAGGAACGGGGCGGGTGGCTTTCACCGTAGCGGAGCCCCGGTCGGGGCCGGCGACCGAGGACACCCGGATGCCGAGAGCCACGGCATCCGCGCCGCCGATGTCGGGCGGTGCGAGAGGGGGGCGGCATGTCACGCCCTCGTGCGCAACCGGGGGATGCCCCGCGGGCGACTGCTGTTACACCCATAGAGAGGGCTCACGCGCGTCATAGGTAGACCACAGGATGCGCGGTCATCGTAGAAGCGCCTGGAAGAAGGAGCACCCCATGAGCGACACCACGAACAACCGTCCTGACGGTCACGACGACAGCACCACCCCCGCGGGCGACGCCGCCGCGCCCACGCCCTCGCAGCCCGAGGCCCCCCGCGCCGATGCGTCGAACGTACCGCCGAAGCCGACGCGCTCGCCCGCCGCGGCCGCCGCCGCCTGGCCGCCGCCCGTCGCGGGCAGCGCCGCGCCGCAGCCGACCGCGCCGCAGCCGACCCACGGCTACGCCTCGGCCCCCTCGGGCGCCACCTCGCCCACCGGCCAGGCCTTCGGCCCCGCCGCGTCGGGCGCGCACCCCACCCTCGTGCTGCCCGAGAACGCCGCGCACGCCACGCCGCGCAAGAAGAGCTCGGTCCCGCGCATCGCCGCCCTCGTGGTGGCCGCCGCCCTCGTCGGCGGCGCCGCCGGTCTCGGGGGCACCTACGCGGGCCTCAGCATGTGGGGCGGATCCGACAGCTCCACCGTCGCCGGCCCCACGGCCGTGACCGTGAACGACACCGACGACGTCAACGAGACCGCGGCCGTGGCATCCAAGGTCGTCCCCAGCGTCGTCACCATCAGCGCCACCGGCACCTCGTCGGGCGGCACCGGCTCGGGCGTCATCCTGAGCGACGACGGCTACGTGCTCACCAACACGCACGTCGTCACCCTCGACGGGGCCACCGGCGACGCCAAGATCTCGGTCACCACCTCCGACGGTCACGTGTACGCCGCCACGGTGGTCGGCACCGACCCCACGTACGACCTGGCCGTCATCAAGCTCGAGAACGCGACGAACCTCACGCCCATCGAGTGGGCCGACTCGTCGAAGCTCAACGTCGGCGACGCCACCACCGCCATCGGCGCCCCGCTGGGCCTGCCCAACACGGTCACCACCGGAATCGTCAGCGCGCTGAACCGGTCGATCCAGGTCGCGTCGTCCGCCGCGCCGAAGGACGGATCCGAGCAGGACCAGGGCACCGAGCCCGGAGGCGAGAGCCCGTT
Organism: Microbacterium sp. BH-3-3-3; assembly: GCF_001792815.1. Taxonomy (NCBI): domain Bacteria; kingdom Bacillati; phylum Actinomycetota; class Actinomycetes; order Micrococcales; family Microbacteriaceae; genus Microbacterium; species Microbacterium sp. BH-3-3-3. The sequence goes on from NZ_CP017674.1 coordinate 3,405,094, forward strand.
CCGCTTCGACTTCGGCCAGGGCCAGCAGTCGCAGCAGGCGACCCAGACCATCAAGATCGCCGTCATCCAGACCGACGCCGCCATCAACCCGGGCAACTCCGGCGGGGCACTCGTCGACAACGAGGGCAAGCTGATCGGCATCAACGTCGCCATCGCCAGCGCGGGCGGCTCGTCGTCGGGTGCGCAGTCGGGCAACATCGGCGTCGGCTTCTCGATCCCCTCCGACATCGCCAAGCGCATCTCGCAGGAGATCATCGACAACGGCTCCGCCACCCACGGCCTCTTGGGCGCCTCGGTCCAGGATGCCGCGTCGATCCAGGGAGCGACCACGACCGGCGCGTACGTGGCCGAGGCCACCAGCGGCGGCGCGGCCCAGGCCGCGGGCCTCACGAAGGGCGACGTCATCACGGCGTTCGACGGCGTGCCCGTCACCAACTCGATCGACCTCACCGCCCAGGTGCGCGCGCTCGCCGCGGGCGCCCAGGCCGAGGTGACGTACAACCGCAACGGTCAGGAGAAGACCGTCGAGGTCACCCTCGGCACGATGCAGAACTGACCTCGGATCGGGCCGTCGCCGGCCCGTCGCCCGCCGCCGGACGACCGGCGCGGGTCCTCCTCTCCAGGTGACGGACGCCACCCCGCGATAAGCTCGCGGGGTGGCGTCTTTCTCGTTCGGTGCGGGGAACGCGCAGAAACTCCGCCGTCTTCCGCTGTATCTCGCGGGTCGGCTCCTGACGTTGCTCGTGCCCCGGTCCCACGACGAATGGGTCTTCGGCAGTGCGGTCGGCGTCGCCGACGGTGCTCTGACCCTGCACCGGGTCGCCGCCGACCACGGTGAGAAGACGACGTGGCTCGTCGCCGACGACGGGCAGGCGCGGACGGCTCGGGATCTCGGCATCCGGTGGGTCAGGCGCGACTCCGCACGCGGTCTGTGGCGCACCGCGCGCGCCCGGGTGATCGTGGTGACGCACGGCTTCGGCGACGTGCAGCGCTACGCCGTCGGCGGGGCGTTCGTCGTGCAGCTCTGGCACGGCATTCCGCTGAAGCGCATCGGCCTCGACTCGGCCGAGACCACGCGCGCTCCCGTGCTGCCGAGCGTGCTGAGTCCGGTGCTGCGGCTGCTGTACCGGCGCACCACTCGTCGCATCGGCCTGGTGCCGGCCGCTTCGCATCTCGTGCGGGGCCGCCTCGAGACGGCGTTCGCGCTGACCGACGCCCAGGTTCCCGTGACGGGGGAGCCCCGCGTCGACGTGCTGTCTTCCGGCGAGGCGGCGGAGCGCCGTGCCCGTGCCCGCGCGGCGCTGCACACGCTCACGGGCACGCAGCTCGGCGAACGTCCCGTCGTGCTGTACGCCCCGACCTGGCGAGACGGCGACCCCGATCCGGCGATTCCCACGGCCGACGAGTGGGCGGCCATCCGCGCCGTGCTCGACCGCCACGACGGCATGCTGCTCGTGCGCTCGCATCCCCTCGGCGCGGGGGAGTACCGACCTCCCTGGCCCACCGATCGGGTGCGTCCGCTCGGCAGCGACCTCGTCGCCGACGTCACGCCCCTGCTCCCCGGTCTCGACGTGCTGGTGACCGATTACTCCTCGCTCGCGTTCGACGCCGCCCTCGTGCCCCTGCCGGTGGTCTTCTTCGCCCCCGACCTCGAGGCGTATACGGCCCGCCGCGGCCTGTACGGGCGCTATGCCGACGTCGCCGGCGACGTTCCCGCCCGCACGTGGAGCGCGGCGGTCACCGCCATCGAGGCCGTCGTGAATGACCCGACCGAGGCGCTGGCCGCCTCCGTCGCACGCAGCGCCACCGTGCATGCGCACCGGGACGGACGGAACGCCGAGCGCGTGCACCGCCTGATCCGCAACCGCCTCGATGCCCGCGGCACGACACCCGGTACCGGCGTGCTGCGCGGCGCGCGCCGGTGGACGACGAGAAAGGCGACGCGATGACCGAGGCACGGTTCTTCGACGACGACGGCACTCCCGCGCTGGAGCTCAGCGGAACGGGTGCCCGTCCGGCATCCGTCGATCTGGTCGGGGCGCGGGCCCGATCGACCGGGCGCCTGCACGGACGGGGGCGCACCTGGCGCGCGGTCATCCCCCTGCGGGCCGCGCGGTGGGGTGGATCGGCGCTGCCCCTGCCGTCGGGCCGGTACCGCGTGCGCATCGACGCGGACGGGGCTCCGGATGCCGCGCCTCCGGCGACGACCCTGCCGGAGGTCGCCCTTCCGGGGCTCCGCGCGGCGTTGTCGGACGGCACGGTCGTCATCGGCCCTCCCGGTGACCCCGCCGACCGCACGCCCGCGGGCCAGGCCGCTCTCGAGCGCCGATACGCGCGCGAGCGCGACCCGCTCGAGAACGCCGTGTTCTTCGAGAGCTTCTACGGCCGCACCGCCGGCTGCAACCCGCTCGCGATCGACCGCGAGCTCGCCCGCGTGGCACCGGGGGTGACCCGTTACTGGAGCGTCGTCGACCACTCCGTCGACGTGCCCGCCGGAGCCGTCGCCGTCGTCGAGGGGAGCCCCGAGTGGTGGCGTGCCCGAGGGGTGTCGCGCCTGCTCGTGGTCAACGACTGGCTGCGGCGCCGGTTCGTGCGCCGCCGCGGGCAGGTCGTGCTGCAGACCTGGCACGGCACGCCCCTCAAGCGCCTCGCGCTGCACCGGCCCGGGTTCGACCCGCGTCGTGCGCTCGCGGTGCTGCGCGAGAGCCGCCGGTGGAACGTGCTGCTCGCGCAGAGCCCGTACGCGGCGCGCGTGCTCACCCGCGCCTACGCGTTCCTGCGCCGACCGGTGTGGATCGAGGGCTACCCGCGCAACGACGCCCTGCGCACCGACGACGGCGCTCTCACGCGTCGACGCCTCGGCATCGGCCCCGACGAACGGGTGCTGCTGTACGCCCCCACCTGGCGCGACGACCGCGAGGCCATGGTCGACTTCGTCGACCCGGCGGCCCTCGCCCGCGCCGCCGACGCCGTGGTGCTCGTGCGCGGCCACACGCGCACCCTGCACCCGGGCCGAGACGCCGACGGTGCGCGGGTCATCGACGTCACCGGGTACCCCGACACCAGCCGCCTGCTCGCCGTCGCCGACGCACTGATCACCGACTACTCCTCGGTGATGTTCGACTTCAGCGTCACGGGCAAACCCCTGTACTTCCTCGTGCCCGACCTCGAGCACTACCGGGGCGAGCTGCGCGGGTTCTACTTCGACCTTCTCGACGCCGCACCCGGGCCCGTCGTGCGCACGCAGCACGAGTTGGAGCGAGCCCTGGCCGAGGTCGACCCCGACGTCTTCACCGAGCGGTACGCGCGCTGGCAGCGCGAGTTCACCGCCCGTGACGACGGGCGCGCCGCCGAACGCGTCGTGGCGCGCATCCTCGACCAGGGCTTCGTCGACCGCGCCTGATGCCCTCGCTGATGCCCGCGCCTCATGAGAGCGACCGGACGCCTCGACGAACGGGGCAGGGCTAGGGCAGAGGCGTGTTCCGGCCGTCCAGGCGCGACGTGTCGACGGTGTCGCGCGCACCGCGCACGAGCGCCCACACGAACCCGAGCCCCCACGAGACGTGCATCGACGGCAGCACGGCGGCCGTCCACGCCTTGTCGCGCCACCCGCGGCCGCCGCCCCGACCGAGAGCGACGAGGGCGATGAGCAGGGCGTACCCGGCGACCGGCAGATGCAGCACCCAGGAGCGCCCCCGCCGACGGCGGCCGAGCTGCACGCCGGCCGTCACCGCCGAGACCGCCGCCGCGCCCACGAGCGCCGGGGGAGCGAAGTACCGCAGGGAGTTGCCGCGCCCGTAGCGGCGCACGAGCTCGCCCCGCCATGCCCCCGTGGCGCGGAACTGGCGCACGAGTCGCGTCCAGCTCTCGCGCGGCCAGTAGACCGCTTCGAGCCGCGGGTCGAACCAGACGCGGTACCCGGCGCGCCGGATGCGCAGGTTCAGCTCCCAGTCCTCGCCGCGGCGGATGCTCTCATCGAACAATCCGACCTCGTCGAGCACCGCACGCCGCATGACGCCGAGGTACGCCGACTCGGCGGGGCCCTCCTCGGTGCCGCCGTGGTACGCACCCCCGCCCAGGCCGACGCGGGAGTTGTAGGCCCGGGCGACGGCGCGCTGGAAGGGGGAGCGCCCGTCGGCGCGCATCACTCCGCCGACGTTCGCGGCCTGCACCCGCGCGAGGGTCCGCAGCGCTCGCCGCGCGTAGCCCGAGGCCAGTTCGGAGTGGGCGTCGACGCGGACGATCGTGGGGTACCGGCTGGCGCGGATGGCCCGATTCAGCCCCACGGGGATGTCGGCGGCGGGGTTCTCGATCAGCACGATGCGGTCGTCGGCATCCGCCAGTTCTCGAGCGAGGGCGTCGGTCCCGTCGGTGGAGGGTCCGAGGGCCACGACCAGCTCGACGGGTCCGGGGACGTCCTGCGCGAGGGTGGAGGCGACGGCGCGACGCAGGTACCGCTGCTCGTTGAGCACGGGCATGACGAAGCTCACGCCGGCATCGTCGGGAGGAACGGGCGCGTCTCTTTCGCCGGGGGTCGAAAGGGGCATCCGTCGATCCTGTCACGAGAGGCTGGCCGGTACCCTGGAACGATGCCCCTCGCCCGCGACACCCGGCTCGCTGTGGGCCTCCTCCGCAAAGCCCTCGCCACCCGACGCGCTCGCCGCGACCTGCGCGCGGCGCTCGACGCCCGCGGTCCACTGCCCGAGGGGCGGTTCCGCGTCGCGGTGTACTTCGCCGACGGCGCCGCGAACATGTACCAGATGCGGCAGTGGTACGCGCCCCTGCAGCACCTGGCGGAACGCTGGCCGGTCGTCGTCATCAGCCGGGCGATCCGCGGCGCCGACGCGCTCCTGCGCGACGATGCTCTGCCGGTCGCGTACGCGCCGACGATCGCCGACGTCGAGCGGGTGCTGAGCGAGCAGGACATCCGCGTGGTGTTCTACGTCAACCAGAACACCCGCAACTTCCAGATGTTCCGCTACGGGCGGCGCTGGCACGTGTTCATCAACCACGGCGAGTCCGACAAGATGTACATGACCACGAACCAGGTGACGGCGTACGACTACGCCTTCGTCGCCGGAAACGCGGCCCGCGAGCGGCTGTCGCGGGAGCTGTGGGACTACGACCTCGACCGCCGCACGTTCTCGATCGGGCGCCCGCAGGCCGACCACTACGGTGGTGAGCCGCCGTTCCCGCCCGACGAGCGCACCGTGGTGCTGTACGCCCCCACGTGGGAGGGCGACCGGCCCTCGGCGCGGTACGGCTCGGTCGTCACCCACGGGGAGTCGCTCGTCGCGGCCCTGCTCGCGACGGGACGTCATCGCGTGATCTACCGCCCGCACCCGCGGTCGGGAATCGTCGATCCGGCGTACGGGGCGGCGAACGCCCGCATCGCGGCGGCACTTCAGGCCGCGAACCGCGCCGACCCCGGCGCGGGCCACGTGCACGACACCGGCGCCGAGATGGGCTGGCAGCTCACCACGGCCGACCTCGCGGTGGTCGACATCTCGGCGATGGTCTACGACCGTCTCGCCGTGGGCAAGCCCTTGCTCATCACGCGGCCCGTGGACCCCGCGGCCGTCGTCGACGAGGGCGGCTACCTGTCGGCGTGTGAATGGCTGGATGCCGCGGCATCCGGCGACATCGTCGGACACGCCGAGCGCGTGCTCGACGACCCCGCGTCGGGTGAGCGTCTCGCGCACTGGGTGCGGCACTACTTCGGCGACACCACGCCGGGATCGGCCACCGTCCGGTTCGAGGCGGCGGTGGCCGAGCTCATGACGCGCTGGGACACCTGGCACGCGCGCGAAGAATCGCGCGACGACACCCCGCCCTCGGACTGAGGCTCCGAGCCGTCACTCCAGCGGAGCGAGCCGACCGATCGCGGCGAGGGGGATGCCGACCCAGTCGGGGCGGTTGCGCGTCTCGTAGATCGCCTCGTAGACGGCTTTGTCGAGTTCGAACGCGGCACGCAGCGTCTCGTCGTCCGTGCTCTGGGGGCCGGCGGTCTCGGCGTAGCCGTCGAGGAACGCCTGCTGGGCGGCGATGACCCACGCGCGCACCGCGGCGCCGTCGTCGTCGGCCACGGCGCCCGAGACGTAGTCGAACGAACGCAGCATGCCGGCGACGTCGCGCACGGCGACGTCGGGCTGCAGCCGTTCCGCGATGGGACGCAGCGGCTCGCCCTCGAAGTCCAGCAGCACCCAGCCGTTGCGAGGGGTGTCGAGCACCTGACCGAGGTGCAGGTCGCCGTGCACGCGCTGCAGTGCCGGCCAGGGGGCGGTGGCGGCCGCGGCGTACACGGCACGGATGCGGTCGGCGTACGGCTCCAGCGCCGGGACCTCGGCGAGGGCGATCGACAGGCGTCGCTCCCACGCACCGACCACGGCCGCGCGGTCCTCGGCGTCGGGCTCACGCGTGGGGAACGCCCGCGCGAGGGAGACGTGCATGCCGGCGACGCTCGCGCCGAGCGCGTGGGCGCGCGCAGCGAAGTCGTCGTCGGCCGCCGCGGCGTCGAGGGCGACGCGCCAGGCGTCCTCGACGCCGTCGAAGAACTCCTGCGCGAAGGCGAGCGACCCGCTGACGGGAACGCCCTCGGGCGTCACCCATGATCCGCGCACCTCGCCGATCGCGGCGGGCACGAACGCCGCACCGGCGGCAGCGAGAGCCGACTGCAGCTCCACGTCGGGGTTGATGCCCGGATGCACCTGCCGGAAGAGCTTGCAGATCACGGGAAGGCCGGCATCGTCGGGCCGGAAGATGAGCGAGGTGTTCGACTGTTCGCCGCTTAGCACGCGGGCGGTGGCGCGGGGCGCAGGCGCCTCACCGTCCGGCGAGGCGAGGGCGAAGGCGGTGAGGCCGTCGTCGGGGGTTCCCGCTGCTCCGCCGCGAGTGACCCAGGAGTACAGCAGGTCGGTGAAGGCGGGGTCGGTGGTGGCATCCGCCCACACCTGCCCCTCGTCGGCCGCGCCGATCAGGCTGCCCGGCAGCACGGAACCCTCGGCCCGCACGACGACAGGTACCTGGTAGAGGATCGCCGGCGCCGCAGCGTCGTCGCGCACGAGAAGCAGTCGCGTGTCGGTCGCGTCGAGTGCCCAGTCGGCCACGATGGTCAGCCGCGGATCGCGGCCTTTCGTGCCGTACCAGCGCTGACGCGGCATCCAGACCGCGAGGAGATCGAGGAGGTCGCCCATGCGGCGAGGCTAACGCGCCGGGGCGAACGACGCGCGGGACTTGCGCCGGAGGCCGTGTCGGTGAGATGGGTCAGGATGCCGCGCCGCGGCCGTCGTCGGCGGTCTCGCCCGTCGTGTCGTCATCGCGTGCACCCTCCGCACCCGCGCGGCGCCGACGAGGCAGGGCCTTTCGGGCCGCCGAGCCGGTGCGGCGGCCCGCGCCGCCGACGACCTCGGCGATCGCGCCGCCCACGCGGTGGATACCGCCCAGGGTCGCGCGTTCCATCGTCTCGGCACCGGGCCTCGGCTCGAGGTCGGCGGGGAGCTGGAGCGGGGCAGACCCGAAGGCCCGTCGCGCGTTGACGAGAACGCGCCGGCCGAGGAGGTGGTTCCCGGCACCTCCGACGACGGCCCCGACGCCGAAGGGGAGGGCCTTCCCGAGCCACGACGCTCCGCCGCGCGTGGCGAACTGGCGCACGAACATCGTCTTGAGGCGGTCGACGAGGGGACCGACCGCGGCGCGCGGCAGCGTCTTGGTCACCATCTCGCCCCAGTAGCTCGCGCGGGTGCCGCCGCGACCGGCGGCCTGCGAGGCGAGCTGCGACACGAGGTCGACGCCTTCTTTGCCGAGCAGTAGCGCGAGAACCAGCGCCCGACCTCGATCGGGGTCCTGCACGACGAGCCCGTGCACCTCGGCGACCGACTGCGCGTACAGCGCGGTGGCCTCGAGGAAACCGACGGTCTCGACCCCGCTCAGCGCGAGGGTCACACCGGTGCCGATACCGGGGACCACCGCGGTCGCCCCCACGGCCGCGCCTCCGGTGGTGACGGCGGCGAGGTAGCGGCGCTCGAGGATCCGCAGGATCTCGTCGGGAGCGGCATCCGGATGCCGCAGCCGGATGCTGCGGAGATGCGCGAGCACCGCGGGGCGCTGCACGGCGAGCACGCGGTCGAGCATGCGGACGGTTCGGGGGTGTTCCTCCGACCCTGCCGGGGGGAGCCCGCCCTTCCAGGGCGCGTCGTCGGGGAGGGAGTGGATGCGGTGCACCTTCTCGGACATTGAACCATCCTTGCTCGTCGCGCGCCGGGGCGAGGGCGACTTGACGACGACGTGTCGGCGCGTGCGGGGGAGAGGTCCTGGGCCCTGCCGAAGGACGGTCGGGTGAGGCCTTCGCCGCGCAGTGCCGCCGGAGGACCCCGACGGCTGACCGCGACGGTCAGACGAAGAGGTTCGCCCGCTCGAGGTCTTCGGCGAAGTCGACCTCGACCGCGTAGAGATCGGAGATGTCGAGCGGTTCGACGCGCATGCCGTCCTCGGCGATCGCGAGCTCGATGCCCCGTTCGAAGTAGTCCTGGTCGTCGACGCGCTGCAGCTGACGTTGCAGGGCCTTCTTGTCGCGCGCCGAGACGTAGTTGATGCCCACGGCTTCGCCGATGCCGCCGACGACGACCTTCGACAGCTCGGCGATGAAGCCCTCGGCATCCACCGTGTACTTCACCTCTTCGTCGCTGACATTGGCCGTGTCGACGGTCACGAAGGAACGGTCCGCGTCGATGAGTTCGACTGCGCGACCGAGGACGCGGGGGTCGAAGACCACGTCGCCGTTCATCCACAGCACTCCGCCTCGACCGCTCTTGGACAGCGCGCGCAGGAGGCTCTTCGAGGTGTTGGTCTGGTCGTACCGGTCGTTGTAGACGTAGTCGACGTGCGGGAACGTGTCGACGATGGTCTCGGCGCGGTAGCCGACGACGCTGGTGATGCGGGCCGTGCGGCCGAAGGCGGCGCGGATGTTGTCGTGCTGCTGCTGCATGATGCTGCGGCCGTCGGCGAGCACGGTGAGCGGTTTCGGCAGGCTGCGGCCGAGGCGCGAGCCCATGCCCGCGGCGAGGATCACGATCTGAACAGTCAAGGCTGGCTCCTGGGGGGATGAGTCGTCATGTCCGGTTCACCGGAATGTCACGCCTTCGTGTTCGATCGATGCTAGCGAAAAGGCCCTGTGAGGTGGCATGATTCGCGCCGGTCGTTGTGGTTTCGTGATGCCGTCCTGGGGTTGCGTCCCGCGACCCGACGTCGGGCGATGTCGGAGGTGCTTGCTAGTTTGGGGTGATGACAGCGTCGCTGCCGCAGCCCCCCGAAAATTCCTCGTCCGACACCGAGGCCGCCGCGGCGAGCGCCGAATCCTCCGAGTCTCCGCAGCCGGCCGCGAAACCGCGTGCGCCACGCGCTCCGCGTACCACCGCACCCCGCGCTCCCCGTCGTACTACCGCTCGTCCGAAGGCGACGGTCGAGGCGGCAGACGCCGCGATCGACGCGTCCGCGGACCCGTCCGAGGCCGTCGACACGCCGAAGCCCGCGCCGAAGCCGCGAACTCCCCGCACGACCGCCAGCCGCGCCGCGTCCACGGGCGTGGCGCCGCGCACCCCCGCTAAGAAGCCGGCCGCACCGCGTACCTCCGCAGCGTCCGCATCCACGTCATCCACCCCGCGTACGACGGCCGCGAGAAAGCCCGCAGCCAAGCGCCCCACGGCGAAGAAGCCGGCGACGCCCCGCGCGTCGGCGGTGACCGAGACGAGCGTCGACACCGCCACGGGGCCCGACGCGGCGGCTCTGTCGCCCGACCTCGTGATCCCCCCGCGCCCTCCGCTCCCGGTGCGCACGACGGATTCCGGCGCCTCCGCAGACGCGATCTCCCCCGACGCCGCGCCCGCGGATCCCGCGACCACGGACGCTGTGGCGGAGAACGCTGTGCAGGCGGACGCTGTGCCCGCTGACGCTGTGCCCGTTGACGCTGTGCTCGCGGATCCCGCGACCGCCGATGCTGTGCCCGCCGATCCCACCCCCGCCGACGTCGCTGTCGAGGAGCCCGTCGTCTCCGAGGCCGCCCCCGGTGGCTCCGGTGCCGACGCCGCGAGCGTCACAGCCGAGGACGAGACCGCGATCGACGCGCCGGCCGACCAGGCATCGCCGATCTCTGCCGCTCACCCCGGCGTGGTGGTCGATACGCCCCTCGCCGACAGCGAGACGGGCCCCGCCGACGCGCTCACCCCTTCGGTGGCCGACGACGCCTCGGGGGAGTCCGCGTCGGGGGAGTCCGAGTCGGCTCAGCCCGAAACGACCGAGCCCGAGGCGACCGAGCCCGAGGCCACCACCGAGCCCGCGCCGACAGAGCTCGAGGCAACGGAACCCGAATCTGCGGAGCCCCCCTCCGACCCGACGCGTCCCGATGTCCGGGTCGCTGACGAGAACGATGTCGTCCTTTCGGACGAGATAGACCCCGCGTCCGAGGCCGGGGCGACGCGCGAGTCCCCCCTCGCGTCCGAGGCCGGGCCGGCGGGCGAGACGGAGTCCTCGCCCGAGAACGACGCCCAGATCGTGCTCGACGAGCCCGAGCGGGCAGCCGATCCGGAGCCCGAGATCGCACCCCTCACCACCCCGCACTCCGGCTCCGCGTCAGCCGACACCGCCGATGCCGCCACGGCGGACGCCGACCGTGCCGACCAGCACACCGCCGACGCCGTCCCGGCGCTCACGCTGCGCGGCGTCACCAAGACGTTCGGCGAGCTGCGGGCCGTCGACGCGATCGACCTCACCGTGCCGGCGGGTTCGTTCTACGGCCTCGTCGGGCCGAACGGGGCGGGCAAGACGACCACGCTGTCGATCATCGCCGGCCTGCTGCGCGCCGACGGCGGCACCGTGCAGATCAACGGTGTCGACGCCGCCCGCCGCTCACGCGAGGCGAAGAAGCTCATCGGCGTGCTGCCCGACCGTCTGCGCACCTTCGACCGGCTCACGGGTCGGCAGCTGCTGTCGTACTACGGTGCGCTGCGCAGCCTTCCCGCGCCCCTGGTCGAGAGTCGCATCGCCGACCTGGCGCGCGCGTTCGATCTCGTCGACGCCCTCGCACGGCCGGTCTCGGACTACTCCGCCGGTATGACGAAGAAGGTCATGCTCGCCGGCGCGATGATCCACTCGCCGCGACTGCTCGTCCTCGATGAGCCGTTCGAGGCCGTCGATCCCGTCTCGAGCGCGGTCATCCTCGACATCCTGGGCACGTACGTCGACCACGGCGGCACCGTCATCCTCTCCAGCCACGGCATGGAGCTCGTCGAACGCGTCTGCTCGCGCGTGGCGGTCATCGTGTCGGGCCAGGTGCTCGCCGAGGGCACCGTCGACGAAGTACGCGGCGAGGCGACGCTGGAACAGCGCTTCCTCGAGCTCGCGGGTGGTCTGGGCGACGTGGAGGGCCTGGAGTGGTTGCACACGTTCTCCGCCTGAGACTGGCGATGATGTGGGGCGCCCTGCGGGGCGACCCCCGCGAGGTCGTCCGGCGCGTCATCGGTGTGGTCCTCCTCGTCGCTGCGGCGGCGGTCGCGGCCGTGAGTGCCGCGGGTCTCGCGGATGCCGATCGGCTGACCACCGCCGTGGTCACCGTGCTCGCGGGGTCGGCGGTCACGCTCGGCTTTGCGGTCGGTCCTCCCGTCACCGCCTCGATCGACCCGCTCGACCCCCGACGGTTCGCGGTGGTCGGGCCTGAGCCGCGGCCGCTCGCCGGCGCACTCCTGCTCGCCGGGTTCCTCAGCGTCCCGGTTCTCGTCGTTCTGGTGCTCGGGGTGAGCCTCGCCGTCGCGTGGGGCGCCCACGGGGCCGCGGCGCTCGCGAGCGTGGCCTCGGTCGTGCTCGGTCTTGCCACCTGCGTGCTGTTCGCCCGCGTCAGCATGGCGCTCGGCGCGCTCGTGCAGCGCCCGCGGCAATCGCGGGAGCTCATGGGCGTGTACCTCGTGGCCGTGCTCGTCGTCGTCGTGCCGGTGGGGGTGTTCCTCGGCTCGCTCGAATGGCGCGGGGCCGTTCCCTCTCAGCTCGCCTCGGCAGCCGAGATCCTGGCGTGGACGCCGATCGGCGCCGCCTGGGGGATCGCGTTGGCACCGTCGGCGGGGGCCGCCGTCGGCAGCCTGATCGTCGCCCTCGCCACGGTCGGTGTGCTGGCCGTCACGTGGTTCGTCCTGGTCGACCGCCTGCTCACCACCACCCGTCGTCCCGTCGCCGCCCGCGAGCGCGGGGGAATGGGATGGTTCGCGATCCTCCCCGGCACGCCCGGGGGAGCGGTCGCCGCCCGCAGCCTGTCGTACTGGCTGCGCGACCGCCGCTACATCGTGAACGTCATCATCGTGCCCGTCGCCGCCGTCGTGTCGACCGTGCCGCTGCTGGTCGCGGGTGTGCCCTTCGAGATCGCGGTGCTGCTGCCCGTGCCGATCATGGCCTTGTTCTTCGGATGGCTCCCGCACAACGACCTCGCCTACGACTCCACCGCGTTGTGGATGCACATCGCCTCGGGCGTGCGCGGTGCGCCGGATCGCATCGGCCGTCTCGTTCCGGTGCTGCTGATCGGCCTGCCGGTCCTCGCGCTCACCCTTCCCCTCGCGGTGGTGGCCCACGGCCGCTGGGCCGTCTTCCCCGCCCTGGTCGGAGTGTGTGCGGCCCTGTTCCTGGCGGGGCTCGGCCTCTCGAGCATCTCGTCGGTCGTGGCGCCTTACGCGGTATCGCGGCCTGGCGACAGCCCATTCCAGCAGCCTCAGCGGTCGGGCTCGGGGGGCGTCATGGCGCAGGGCCTCGTGATGGTGGGAGCGCTGCTGGCCGCGGCCCCCGCGATCTGGCTCACCTGGCGCGCCGTGGCGGGCGACTCCATCGACGCGATGTTCGCGCTGGCGGTCGGCGTCGGCGCGGGTCTCGTCGTGCTGGTCGCGGGTGTGGCGATCGGGGCGGCCCTGTTCGAGCGCCGCGGAACCCGCTTGATGGAGTTCGCCGAAGCGACCTGACGTGGGGTCCACCGTCCCCTCGGCGCGGTCCGCGGCTACACTGGCTGACCATGAGCACGCCTCTCGACAGTCCTGACAGCGGGGGTCTCGCGACCCTGGATCGAGAGCTCGAAGAGCTCATCCGCGAAGAGAACATCGAGCCCGGTGACCACGAGCGTTTCTCGCATTACGTCAAGAAAGACAAGATCCTCGAGTCGGCCCTCACCGGCAAGCCGGTGCGGGCACTGTGCGGCAAGAAGTGGACGCCGGGCCGCGATCCCGAGAAGTTCCCCGTGTGCCCGCAGTGCAAAGAGATCTACGAGTCGCTCATCAAGTGAGCGTCAGCCCACCTCGACGGTCGTCGTCGCCGAGGTGGTTCCGTCGGAGCCGTACAGCGCCAGCGTGAAGCGAGAGGTCCCCACGGGCAACGGGTGGACCCCGTCGCGTGCGGAGGTACGGATTTCTGTTCTCCGGTCAGCCCGCCTCGCGGTACTCCGTCGGCAGGGCGGGCTCCGACCCGCTGAGTGCGAGCGCCCGCACCGGCAACTCCTGCCGCACGCGGGCGTGGTGCGCGCGTGCGGCCTCGACACCCGCGTGGCCGAGGATCGCGGCATCCGCCTCGCCGTCGACCATGAGCGTGGCCTGGAGGGGACGGGCATCGGGATGCTCGGCGGCGGTGGACAGTTCCTCGAACCCGTCGCTGACCATGATGAGCTCCGAGGTGGCGGTCCCCCCATCGAGGGTGCGGAACGCCGCCTTGCGGCCCCCGTGCGAGGCCTTCTGCGCCGATGCCTTCGCGACACCCACCCATGAGCCGTCGGCGGATTCGCGCGCGACGAGCTTGAACACCAGACCCGCGGTCGGAACGCCGGAGCCGGTCGCGACCGACGTGCCGACGCCGTATGAGTCGACCGGAGAGGCCGCGAGCGCGGCGAGCGCGTACTCGTCGAGGTCGCTCGTGACGGTGATGCGCGTGCCCGTGGCGCCGAGCTCGTCGAGCAGCGCCCGCACCTCGCCCGCGACGATCGGCAGGTCGCCCGAGTCGATGCGCACACCGCCGAGCTGCGGACCGGCGACGCGCACGGCAGTTCGCACGCCCTCGGCGATGTCGTAGGTGTCGACGAGCAGGGTGGTCCCGCTGCCCAGCGCGTCGACCTGCGAACGGAAGGCGTCTTCTTCGCTGTCGTGCAGCAGGGTCCACGCGTGGGCGGCGGTGCCCATCGTCGGCACGCCCCAGCGGCGCCCCGCCTCGAGATTGCTGGTGGCCGAGAATCCGACGATGTAGGCGGCACGCGCGGCGGCGACCGCTGCCTCTTCGCTCGCGCGACGCGAGCCCATCTCGGCGAGCGGTCGGTCGCCGGCGGCGATACTCATGCGTGCTGCCGCCGTGGCGACGGCGGAGTCGTAGTTCAGGATGCTGAGCGCGAGCGTCTCGAGCAGCACCGCCTCGGCGAAGGTTCCCTCCACGGTCAGCAGGGGGGAGCCGGGGAAGTACAGCTCACCCTCGCGGTAGCCGGTCACCGATCCCGTGAAGCGGTAATCGGCCAGGAAGTCGAGGGTCGTGGCATCCACCACTCTCGCGTCCCGCAGGTAGCGCAGTTCGTCGTCGCCGAAGCGGAAGTCGCGGATCGCCTCGAGCAGCCGACCGGTGCCCGCGACGACACCGAAGCGGCGTCCGCCCGAGAGGCGCCGCCCGAACACCTCGAACACGCAGCGTCGCGAGGCCGTGCCGTCGCGGAGGGCCGCGTCGAGCATGGTCAGTTCGTAGCGGTCGGTGTGCAGGGCGGTGCTGCGGCTCATCGCGCCAGCCTATTCCGGCGTCGTGGGCAGCTCGGGAGTTTGTGCGCGTATTGGTACGGCCTTGCGCTGTGCCAAATTCCTGAGTTCTGCTCCCGCGAACACCCCTGAGGGCTGGATCGGCTTCGGCGCGCGCAAGTTCTCAGGAGTTCGGCACGCGCCGCCGCCGGCGCCCTGCGACCTGCGCGCGGGCGGTCTCCGCGCGTGACGCGGCTGCCGGCCGTGCCGAACTCCTGACTTTTGCGTTCGCTGACGGCCCTGGGCGCCCTCCGAGGCCGCAGCGCGCCCGAAACTCAGGAGTTTGGCACACGCCCCGCCCCGCCCCGCACCGCCCCGCCCCGCCCGGCCCCCGAGCCCCGCACCGCCCCCGCGCCCCCGCCGCAGGCGTGCGGCCCCCGCGCCCCGCTCCGATCCGTGTCGGCCCCGCCCGGTAGGCTGGGCACCTATGGACAACGCGCCGATCGGGATCTTCGACTCGGGAGTCGGCGGTCTCACCGTCGCCCGGGCCGTGTCGGCGCAGCTGCCGCGCGAGTCGATCCTCTACATCGGCGACACCGCCCGCTCTCCCTACGGCCCGAAGCCCATCGCCGACGTGCGCAAATACGCGCTCGAGGTGCTCGACACCCTCGTCGAGCAGGGCGTGAAGATGCTCGTCATCGCCTGCAACACCGCGTCGGCGGCGATGCTCCGCGACGCGCGCGAGCGCTATGACGTGCCCGTGGTCGAGGTGATCGGCCCCGCCGTGCGCACCGCCATGTCGACGACCCGCAACGGTCGCATCGGCGTGATCGGCACGGCCGGGACGATCGGCTCGCGGGCGTACCAGGACATGCTCGAGGTCAACGAGAACCTCACGGTGTTCGCCGAGGCGTGCCCGCGATTCGTCGAGTTCGTCGAGGCCGGCGTCACCGACTCGCCCGAGGTGCTCGCCACCGCCGAGCAGTACCTCGCGCCGCTGCGGCACGCCGGGGTCGACACGCTCGTGCTCGGCTGCACGCACTACCCGTTCCTCGAGGGCGCCATCAGCTACGTGATGGGTCCCGAGGTCAGCCTGGTGTCGAGCGACAGCGAGACGGCGAAAGACGTCTATCGCCAGCTCGTCTCACGCGACCTCCTGGCGAGCCCGGATGCCGTTCCGACGCACCGCTACGAAGCCACCGGGTCGTCGGCCGACGACTTCCTGCGCCTGGCGCACCGCCTCATGGGCCGCGAGGTGCGCGAGGTGCAGCTCGTGCAGACCGGCGCCATCGACCTGCCGCGCCGAGGCACGGCATCCCTTTCGTCCGAGGAGGACACATGACCCGTAAAGACGGCCGCACCGCCGATCAGCTCCGCCCCGTCACCATCGAACGCGGCTGGTCGGCACACGCCGAGGGTTCGGCCCTCGTCACCTTCGGCGGCACCAAGGTGCTGTGCACGGCGTCGTTCACCAACGGCGTTCCCCGCTGGCTCACCGGCAAGGGCAAGGGGTGGGTCACGGCCGAGTACGCCATGCTGCCGCGCGCGACGAACAGCCGCAACGACCGCGAGAGCATCAAGGGCAAGGTCGGCGGCCGCACCCACGAGATCTCGCGTTTGATCGGCCGGGCGCTGCGCGCCGTCGTCGACACCAAGGCTCTGGGTGAGAACACGATCGTCATCGACTGCGACGTGCTGCAGGCCGACGGCGGCACCCGCACCGCGGCCATCACGGGCGCGTACGTCGCCCTGGCGGATGCCATCGCCTGGGGCCGCGAGAAGAAGTTCATCGCGCAGCGCTCCGAGGTCCTGCGCGACTCGGTCGCGGCGGTATCGGTCGGCATCGTCGACGGCGAACCGCTGCTCGACCTGGCCTACGTCGAAGACGTGCGCGCCGAGACCGACATGAACGTCGTCGTCACCGGTCGCGGTCTGTTCGTCGAGGTGCAGGGCACCGCCGAGGGAGCTCCGTTCGACAAGGCTGAGCTCGACCGCCTGCTCGAGCTGGGCGTGAACGGCTGCGCCGAGCTGCGCGGCATCCAGATCGCGACGCTCGAAGGCTGACCATGCCGCGCATCGTGCTGGCCACGCACAACCCGCATAAGGTCGAGGAGTTCCAGGCGATCGTCGCCGAGGTGCGCCCCGATCTCGACGTCGTCGCCTACGACGGTCCCGAACCGGTCGAGGACGGCGTCACGTTCGCGGCGAACGCGCTGATCAAGGCCCGCGCGGCCGCGGCCTACACGGGGCTGCCCGCGCTGGCCGACGATTCCGGGATCGCCGTCGACGTGCTGGGCGGGTCGCCGGGGGTGTTCTCGGCCTACTGGGCGGGGCACAAGAAAGACTCCACGGCCAACCTCGAGCTGTTGCTCGATCAGTTGTCCGACGTCGCCGATCCGCACCGCACGGCGCAGTTCGTGTCGGTGATCGCGCTCGTGCGCTCCGACGGCACCGAAGAGACGATCGAGGGACGCTGGCCGGGCCGCCTGGCGATGCAGCCGGCCGGACCGGGTGGGTTCGGGTACGACCCGATCTTCGTGCCCGACGGCCAGCCCGCCGATGCCGAGCGGACGGTCGGCGAGTGGAGCGCGGCCGAGAAGAACGCGTCATCGCACAGGTCCCGCGCCTTCGTCGCCCTCGCGCCGCTGCTCGAGTCCCTCTGAGCGTGGAGGCGGACCGATGAGTCCTCTTCCGTCGGTGTCGATCATCGTCCCCGCCTACAACGAAGAGGCGGTCATCGAGCAGTGCCTGAACGCCATCGTGCGTCAGACGCTCCCCGCCGCCGAGGTGCTCGTCGTCGACAACCGCTCGACCGACGGCACGCGCGCGGTGGTCGAGCGCGTGCGCGCGCGGCATCCCGACGCCGGCATCCGTCTGCTGCGCCAGGACGACCGTCAGGGCCTGGTGCCCACCCGCAATCTGGGGATGGATGCCGCCACCGGCGACGTGCTCGCGCGGATCGACGCCGACACCGCCCTGAAACCCGAATGGGTGGCGCGGGTCTCGCACATCTTCGCGTCGACAGACGTGGATGCCGCGTCGGGACCCGTCGAGTACTACGACCTGCCTCTGCGTGCGGTCGGACACCAGATCGACGATGCCTTCCGGCGCCTGCAGGTGAAGCTCGCCGGCGACTTCGTGTTCCTGTTCGGCAGCAACATGGCCGTGCGGCGGGAGGCGTGGCACGACGTGCGGGAGTTCCTGTGCGACGACGAGGCCGATGTGATGCACGAAGACCTCGACATCGCCATCCACCTCGCCCTCGGGGGGCGTCGGATCGGCTACTTCTCGCGGATGGTCGCGGGCATCGGCGCGCGGCGCCTCGACGACCGCCCTCGGGACTTCCGGCGTTACATCGACCGTTTCGAGAACACGTACGCCGCGCACGGCATCCGCGACGTGCGACTCCGGGCTCCGATGGCGGTGTTCCTCGGCGTGTACCCGGCGCTGCACGCGCATCGGCGGATCCAGGCGCAGCTGAACGCACGTCGGCGCTGACCTACAGCGCGGTCGGGCGACCGGGTCGAGCCGGGGCAGCCCAGTCGGGTCCCGCGGGGGAGCCCACCGACACCGGTTCTCATTCCCGACTACCGCGATATCACGCGGCGCCCGCGGTGCGCGGCCTAGCCTGAAGTCATGCACGATCACGCGCCTGCCGGCGGCATCCGCGATGCCGGCAACAGACGTCTGCTCACCATCGCTCTCACCCTGACCGCATCGGTCATGGTCGTGCAGATCGTGGGCGCGATCCTGTCGGGCTCGCTCGCCCTGCTGGCCGACGCGGCGCACATGTTCACCGACGCGGCCGCGCTCGTGGTGGCGCTGATCGCCACGGCGATCGCCGCCCGCCCGGCCGATGATCGCCGCACGTTCGGATACCAGCGTGCCGAAGTGCTCGGCGCGCTCGCGAACGGCGTCATCCTCATCGCGCTGTGCGCCTGGGTGGGCGTCGAGGCCGTGCAGCGGCTGCTCGCCCCGGCCGACGCCGAGGTGCAGGGCGGGCTCATGCTCGTCGTCGCGACGGTCGGCATGATCGCCAACGCCGTGTCGATGTGGGTACTCGGTCGCGCGCAGAAGCGCAGCATCAACGTGCGCGGCGCGTATCTCGAGGTGCTGGGCGACCTGGTCGGGTCGATCGCGGTCATCATCGCGGCGATCGTGATCGTGACGACCGGATTCGCGCAGGCGGATGCCATCGCCTCACTGCTCATCGCGGTGCTCATCGTGCCGCGTGCCATCGGCCTGCTGCGCGAGGTCGTCGTCGTGCTCACCGAGTCGGCGCCCGTCGGCGTGCACGTGGCCGAGATCCGGCAGCACCTGCGCGAGGCCGACGGGGTGGTCGACGTGCACGACGTGCACGTCTGGCAGCTCACGCGGGGCGCGCCGGTGTTCAGCGCGCACGTGATCGTCGACGACGCGGCGCTGTCGGACGGTCGCGCCGCCGCGATCCTCGCGACGCTGCAGGGCTGCCTCGCCGAGCACTTCGACGTGGAGCACTCGACCTTCCAGCTCGAGCCCGCGGGGCACGTCGAGCACGACTCGCGGCACGCGTAGCGCCGGGGATTCCGCCGGGCTCGGTCCGGGCGGGCGAGGGCGTCGACACGCCCGGGCATCCCGCTCAGCCAGCCCGCGCTCAGACCTCCCGCACCACCTCGCCCGGATCCTTGTCGGGCCGCAGGCCCCGCCAGCGTGCCTGGCGCAGGATGCCGCCGGGGGTGAACTCCGCGAACTCCACCTCGGCGACGAGTTCGGGCCGCACCCACAGCGCGTCGCGGGCATCGGCGGCGGGCACCCCCACGAACGGGTCGGTGTCGCTTCCCAGCGCGGCGAGCATCTCGCCGAGTCTGGCCAAGGTCTGGTCACCGAAACCCGAGCCGACGCGGCCGGCGTACTGCAGGCCGTCCGGTCCGGGGACACCGACCAGGAGCGACCCGATCGTGCCCGCGCGGTTGCCCTTGCCCGGGCGGACGCCGCCGATCACGACCTCCTGCGTACGCGAGTGCTTCACCTTGAGCCACTGTTCCGAACGCTCGCCGCGGCGGTATACCGAACCGGGGTCCTTGACCACGACGCCCTCGAGCCCGAACCGGCCGCTCGTCGCGACGGCGGCGTCGACGTCGTCGAACACGGGCGGCACGACGACGGGGGCCCCGGCATCCTGCGCCAGTGCCTCCAGGATGCCGCGCCGCTCGGTCAGCGGCAGGGCGGCGACGTCGCGCTCGCCCACCGAAAGTACGTCGAACAGGTACAGCTGCACCGGTGTGCGCCGGGCTTCGCGCTCGATCTCGCGGGGCTGCGCGAGGTTCATCCGTCTTTGCAGCAGGGGGAAGCTCGGGCGTCCCTGCGCGTCGAGCGCGACGATCTCGCCGTCGACGACCGCGGGCTCCGGGCCGAGCCCGAGGTCGACGGTCGTGAGTTCGGGGTAGGCGGCGGTGAGGTCGTTGCCGTTGCGCGATCGAAGGCGCAGCCGCTCGCCGTCCCAGAGGCCGATTCCGCGGATGCCGTCCCACTTCATCTCGACCCACGGCTCGCCCCAGCGGTCGGCGGCGGCCCGGGCGATCCCGGCGGTGGCGGCGGTGGACAGCATGGGGCGCAGCTGCGCGGGACTCGGGGGAGCCGGCGGCGTCGAGGTGCCGGGCGCCGGCTCGGGCGCGGGCTCCGGCTCGGGCGCCTCGTCGCTCTCCGTCGCAGTCACCGTCACCGCGACCCGATCCGCGCGGCCGTGATCGAGGGCCACCACCGGGTCGCCATCACTCTGCGGCCGACCCTCGGCATCCGTCTTCATCCGGTGCAGCAGCCACTGCGACTTCTCGCCCGCGCCCTCGGTGCGGATGAGGGCCAGACGCACTCGGCCGAGCGGCCCGTCGGGCCCGCCCTCGAGGGTGGCGATGACCTCGTCGTCGCGCCATTTCTCGAGCTCGTAGGTGCCCGTGTCCCACACCGTCATGATGCCGGCGCCGTACTCGCCGCGGGGGATCTCGCCGGCGAAGTCGAGGTACTGCATGGGGTGGTCTTCGGTCATGACCGCGAGGCTGTTCTTCGCCGTCGTCGGGGGGACTCCCTTCGGGACGGCCCAGCTGACCAGCACCCCATCGTGTTCGAGTCGTACGTCCCAGTGCAGGCGGGTGGCGTGGTGCTCTTGGATGACGAAGCGGGGAAGACCGTCGGGTGCGGCGTCGGCGTGCGGGGCATCGGGCACGGGCTCGGGGGTCGCACCCGCGGTGCGCTTGGAGATGTACGCACGAAGGGGTCCCGCGTCGCGCTCGACCGGCGCGAGCGGATCGCCGGGGCGATCCAGCACCTCGGTGAACAGCAGGTGACGTAGGCCCGGGTCGTCGAGCTCCTCCCACGTGCGCGGGGCGGCGACGGTGGGGTGCGATCGTCCCCGCAGCGAGTACGGCGCGATCGTGGTCTTCGAGCCGTTGTTCTGGCTCCAGTCGATGAAGACCTTGCCGGGGCGCGCGGACTTCGACATCTGGCTGACCACCAGGTCGGGGTGGTCGGCTTCGATCGCCCGGGCGAGTTCTTTCGCGATCGCGCTGGCGGCATCACTCGATTGGCGGCCGTCGAGGTGCGCGTAGAGGTGGATGCCCTTGCTTCCGCTCGTCACCGGCAGGGGGTCGAGACCGATGTCCTGCAGGATGACGCGTGCCCACCGGGCCACCTCGGCGCACTCGGCCAGGCCGACGCCGGGTCCGGGGTCGAGGTCGAGCACCAATCGGTCGGGGTGGAGCCTCTCGCCGTCGGCAGAGAACCGCCACTGGGGCACGTGCAGCTCGAGGCTCGCGACCTGCGCCAGGTAGACGACGGTGGGCAGATCGTCGACGAGGGGGTAGTCCTTGGCGCCCGAGGAGTGGTCGATCGGCAGGCGCCGCACCCAGGCCGGCGCTCCGGGTTCGAGGGCCTTGGCGAAGAAGGGCTCGCCCGGGTCGGCGTCGGTGCCGACCCCGTCGGGCCAGCGCTTGCGCGTGACAGGACGATCTCGCACGTGGGGGAGCAGGCGCGGGGCGATGCGGGAGTAGTAGTCGATCACCTCGCCCTTGGTGGTCCCGGTCTCGGGGTACAGCACCTTGTCGAGGTTCGACAGACGCAGGCGGCGTCCGCCGATGCGCACCGTCTGCTCCGTCATCGCCCCAGCGTAGAGCGGGGGCGATGACCGGGGTACCGCGGAGCCGAACTCCTGAGTTTCGTGCGCGAACCGGCCGGTGTGCCCACGCTCTACGCTTCGCGGCGAGTTTCTCAGGAGTTTCGCCCGGGATCGCGGCGGGAACCGACCGCGACGCCGAGTCCCTCGCGCGGCAACCCCCTCGGCATCCGCCCCTCTTTCGGTGTTCACTGTTCCCATGCGATCGATCTGGAAGGGCGCCCTGACCTTCGGCCTCGTCAACGTGCCCGTGAAGGTGTACTCGGCCACCGAAGACCACGACGTCTCTCTGCACCAGGTGCACAACAAGGACGGCGGGCGCATCCGGTACCAGCGCATTTGCGAGGTCGACGGCGAGGTGGTGCCCTACGCCGACATCGATCGCGCGTACGACGACGGCGAGCAGACGGTCGTGCTGACCAAAGACGACCTCGCGTCGCTGCCGAGCGAACGCAGTCGCGAGATCGAGGTGGTCGAGTTCGTTCCCAGCGATCAGGTCGATCTGCTGACCCTCGACAAGGCGTACTACCTCGAGCCCGACTCCTCGTCGCCGAAGGCGTACGTGCTGTTGCGCAAGACGCTCGAGCAGACCGACCGCACCGCGATCGTGCGCTTCTCGCTGCGTCAGAAGACGCGGCTCGCGGCCCTGCGCGTGCGCGACGACGTGCTCGTGCTGCAGACGCTGCTCTGGGCCGACGAGGTGCGTGAGGCGGCGTTCCCCGCGCTGGACGAGAGCGTGCGCATCTCGGCGAAGGAGCTCGAGATGTCGGCCTCTCTGGTCGAGAGCTTCTCGAAGGATTTCGACCCCGAGGAGTTCACCGACGAGTACCAGGCCGAGCTGCGCACCCTGATCGACGCGAAGCTCGAGCAGGGCGACGCCATCGACACCGCGGCGACCTTCGGCGAGCAGGAGAGCGACGACGACGGCGGCGAGGTCATCGACCTCATGGAGGCCCTGCGCGCGAGCGTCGAGCGCAGTCGCGCGGCCCGCACCGAGAAGGCCGACGACGCGCCGGCCAAGAAGGCGCCGGCGAAGAAGAAGAGCTCGAAGGCGTCCTGATCAGCGCGCGGGCTGGTCGCCGTCTTCGAGCGTCTTCGGGTCGAGCGTGAGGGCCTCGGCCTCGGCGTGCGTCACGACTCCGTGGCCCGCGGCGGCGTCGCGCTTGGCGGCGGCGCGTTCGCGGAAGTAGTGGATGCCGATGAACACGACCGTGCCCGCGACGGCGGCGAGCAGGATGACGTCGATGTACTCCGTCACGATGTCGCGGATGAACGGGATGTATCCCACGACGTAGCCGAGCATGGTGAGGCCGATGCCCCAGATGATGGCGCCGATGAGGTTGTAGAGCGTGTACTTGCGCCACGGCATGTGGCCGACGCCGGCGGCGATGGGGGCGAACGTGCGCACGACGGGCACGAAGCGGGCGAGGATGACGGTGAGACCGCCGAACCGCTCGAAGAACGCGTTCGTGCGCTCGACGTTCTTCCTGCTGAAGATGCCGGATTCTTTGCGCTCGAAGATCGAGGGTCCGGCCTTGTGCCCGATGTAGTACCCGACCTCACCGCCGATGAAGGCGGCCACACCGATGGCGAGCGCCACCCACCAGGCGTTGAGTCCGAACACGCCGTTGGGTGCCTGCGGGGTGGAGTGCGAGAGCAACCCGGCCATGATCAGCAGGGTGTCGCCGGGCAGCAGGAAGCCGATGAGCAGACCGGTCTCGGCGAAGATGATGAAGCACACGACCAGCAGCGCCCAGGGCTGCGAGTTGGTGATGATCGTCGCGGGGTCGAGCCACGGGAGCAGCGCGCTGGTGGTGTGGATCACATCGGTCCCGTCGGGTCGGAGTATCGGTGCGGGGAGCAGCGAGAATCGTGCGGAAGGGGGGACTTGAACCCCCACGCCCGAAGGCACAGGAACCTAAATCCTGCGTGTCTACCGATTCCACCACTCCCGCGAATGGGTTCATTCTAGGTCCGCGTGAGCGGCGCTACGTGTGAAGCGGCCCTCAACTGCCGCGACCTCACCCGCGGGTGGTGCGCGGGGGCGACACGCCGGGGGAATGCGGGCGTCGACCGCGTGCTTGTCTTCCGCATGAAGGCGATCACGTACTCCCAGCCCGGTGACTCCTCCGTTCTCTCGCTCGCGGAGCGCCCGCTTCCCGAACCCGGTGCGGGCGAAGTGCGCGTGCGCATCGTCGTATCGGGGGTGAACCCCACCGACTGGAAGGCCCGGGCCAACACCGACCGGCCGCTCGCGTTCGACGAGGTCACGCCCAACCAGGACGGGGCGGGAATCGTGGATGCCGTCGGCGACGGCGTCGAGGGTCTCTCGGTGGGCCAGCGGGTGTGGGTGTACCTCGCCGCGCACCAGCGTCCGACCGGAACCGCGGCCGAGTACTCGGTGCTCCCCGCCGAGCGCGCCGTCCCGCTGGCCGACGCGGCGTCGTTCGAGCTCGGCGCCAGCCTCGGCGTTCCCGCGATGACGGCCCACCGCGCCCTCACCGTGCACGAAGACGGCCCGTCGCGCCTCGCCCCGGGTGCCCTGTCCGGGCGCACCGTGCTCGTGCAGGGCGGGGCCGGAGCGGTCGGACACGCGGCCATCCAGCTCGCCGTCTGGGCCGGCGCCACCGTCATCGCCACCGTCAGCAGCGACGCGAAAGAGGCGCTCGCGCGCGCGGCCGGCGCCCACCACGTTCTGCGCTATCCGAACGAGGCGCTCGCCGACGGCATCCGCGAGCTCGCCCCGAACGGCGTAGAGCACATCGTCGAGGTCGCGATCGCCGACAACGCCGGTCTCGACGTCGAGGTGATCGCGAACCACGGCACCATCGGGTACTACGCCGACAACGGGGGCGATGCCTTCACCGCGGCCGTTCGCGTGAGCTTCGCCAAGAACGTCCGCTGGCAGGGCCTGCTGCTGTACACGGTGGGCGAGCGTGCGCTCGCCGCGGCCGCCGAAGACGTCTCGGCCGCGGTGGCGGCCGGAGCGCTGCCGGTGGGCGAGGAGGCCGGACTGCCCCTCAGCGGGTTCCCCCTCGATGAGACCGCCGCCGCGCACGACGCCGTCGAGGCGGGCGTCACCGGCAAGGTCCTGATCCGCGTGGCCGACGAGGACTGAGCCGCAACCGAAGCTCAGAGCAGCGGGACGGATCGTCCCGCCTCGAACGAGAACGTCCCGCCGGGACCACGCACCTCACGGTGCGGATCCCGGCGGGACGGTCGTTCCGGGGCCGCGCGTCTCACGCGGCCCCGGTCTTCGTCACTGCTGCGGACGTCGGCGGACGACGGCGGTGCCGGCGGCCACGATGACTCCGAGGGCGAGCATGCCGATGCCGATGGCGGGCAGCGGCGACCCCGCGACGTCGGAACCGGTGCGCGGCAGGTTGCCGCCGGGGCCGTTCGCACCGGGACCCGTCGTCGCCGTGGGCACCGGGCTCGGGGTGGCCGTCGGCTCGCCGGTGGGCTCACCCGTCGGCTCCGGGGTCGGCTCGGTGGTGGGCTCGGGCGAGGGCTCGCCGGGCGTGGGCTCGGGAGTGGGCTCCGGATCGACGGCGGCGTCCCACGCCAGGGCGAAGGCCGCGTGGCCGATCGCGGGCGAGAAGATGTCGATCGAGTCGCGGTTCACGTTCGCGAGGGTGTCGTCGACCGTGTGGTAGTTGCGGTCCATGAAGACACCGGGGGTGCCGCCGAAGAGCTCGGCCTGCTCGTCGGTCTTGATGTCGTCGCCACCCGAGAACAGTCCTCCCGAGGGGATGTCGTTGTCGATGAACGCCTGGTAGTCCGAGCGACCCGAGTACTCGGAGTCGATCCACGGCTGCTCGATCGAGTCGAAGTAGTCGGTGTAGATCTTCTCGATCTCGACCGAACCGTCGGGGATGGTCACGTCGTCGGCGGGGAACGTCGAGCGATCGGCGTCGTAGACGCCCACCGTGAAGTTCTCGGAGCCGATCATGTCGTAGTTGAGGTAGGCCGAGATGCGGTCGAGCTCGGCGGGGTCGTTCTGCACGAGGTCGTCGACGTAGGCGGTCGAGCCGAGCAGGCCGATCTCTTCGGCGCCCCAGAGCGCCAGACGGATGCGCTTGTCGTTGGGAACCTCGGATGCCGCGACCTTCTCGGCCAGGGCGAGCACGGCGGCCGAGCCCGAGGCGTTGTCGTTCACGCCCGGACCTTCGGCCACGCCGTCGAGGTGCGCGCCGATGACGACGGTGTCCTCGGGGTCGCCGGCGATGCTGTCGGCGATGACGTTGAAGGTCTGTGCGACGAGGAACTGCTTCTCGATGACGGCGGTGCCCTCGACGGGGGCGTCGGCGGCAGCGGTCTCGACGAGAGCGGCGAGCGTGTCGCCGGCGGACTGGGGAAGGGTCGCCGCGGGGGAGTCCTCTTCGTTGCGGGGACCCGAGCCGACGTTGGTCAGCTGGTCGTCGGGAGAGACGCCCTCTTCGGCCGGCCGTTCATTGTTGTAGACGAAGACGCTGCCCGCTCCGGCGGCCGAGGCGAAGTCGATCTTCTCCTCGAAGGTGCAGACGCCGCGCTGGATCAGCACGATGGCGCCGGCGGGGACGGTGGCGTAGTCGGTCGCGGCGCAGCCGATGTGCGTGCCCTCGGCGTCGAGGGGCAGCGCCAGAGCCGCGGTGTACGGCTCGTCGGTGCCTTCGCTGTTGTCGAAGTGCGAGCCGGTGTAGGTGGTGCCGTCGACGGTCAGCGAGGCTTCGCCCAGCTCGGAGTAGGGCACGTCGAAGGTCTGTCGCGAGACGGTGAACGCCCCGGTGCCCTCGAGGACCTGCTCGGCGTACTGCGCCGCGGCCTCGTAGCCCGGACCGTTCCAGGTGCGGTAGCCCTGATCGGCGAACGACCCGGTGATGTCGGCCAGCTCGGTCAGGTGGGTCATGACGTCGGCGCCGGTGAGGCCGAGGTCGTCGGGGGTCTCGCCGGGGGCGGGGGCGGCGAACGCCGCCGGGGCGATCATCAGGGCGCCGCCGACGAGAGCGCTCGTCGCCAGCACGGCCGACGCGCGTCGAGCGCGTGAGGCAGTGGGGTGCAGGGTGTTCCGGGGCACGATGGGGAAACCTCTCCGCGGGCACCATCGCCCGCTTCATCCAGGGGGAATGACACGTCGCCGTGAAAATGGCGATCGCGTGACCGATTCTCATCGGAAATTCATCAGATGGCCAGAGTTCGCCGGATTTTTTACCGTCCCGAAACACGTCCCCGAGGTCGTCGGGTATCGGACGGCGGCCGTTCCGGCGTGCTCCGCGCGTCAGGGGCGGCTTCGAGGGACGTACCGCGGCACCCACCGCACGAACCCGATCGCGCCCAGCAGGGCGATGAATCCCATGGCCCCCACGCCGACCGACAGGGAGACCAGCGCGGTCAGAGCCGACACCAGCAGCGGGGCGATCGCGCCCCCGGCGTCGGTGAGCGTGCGCCACGAACCGAGGAACGCGGCCGGCTCCGTCGGCGGGGCGATGTCGGCCCCGAGGGTGAGCAGGATGCCGCTCGACAGCCCGTTGCCGACGCCGAGCACCGCGGCGAACAGGGCGAACCACATCTCCGCGCTGCCGAGGTCGTGGGTGAACGAGAGCGCGAGGAAGCCCGCCCCCATCAGCGCCATCGCGGGCAACGCCGCCCACAGGCGTCCGAAGCGGTCCATGACCTGGCCGCTGGCGTAGAACAGCGCGAAATCGATGGCGCCCGAGACTCCGACGACCACGGCGATGGTCCCGGCATCCAATCCCAGCGACACACCCCAGAGCGGCAGCACCACCTGACGCGCCGAGCGGACGGCAGACAGCGAGGCCGCCGCGAGACCCAGGCGCGCGAGCACACCGCGGAAGCGCCACATCGTGCGGAACACCCCCACCCGCTCGACGACGGGAATGGCTCCGGTCACCGGCTCACCGGTGTCTTCGGCATCGTGGGAGTCGGCCTCGCGGGAGTCGGGGTCGCGGGAGTCGCCCTCGTTGCGTCGGCTCACGGAGCCGGCGCCCACCGGCACGGCCTTCTCGGGATCGGGGCCGAAGAATACGAGCAGGATCGTCGCGACCTGGCACACGGCGAAGAAGACGATGGATGCCGTCTCGTCGCCGAAGATCCCCAGCAGCGCCGCCGAGATGAACGGCCCGACGAACATCCCGAGGCGGAAGGTCCCGCCCAGCAGCGACAGCGCGCGAGCGCGGAAGTGCAGGGGCAACCGGGTGGTCATGAAGGAATGGCGCGCGAGGGCGAACGCCGCGGCGCAGAATCCGATGAGGAACACGGCCGCGGCGAACAACAGCAGGGAGTTCGCGAAGACCACCCCGGTCAGACCGCCCAGGATCACGATGCCGGCGACCCCCATCGTCAGGCGCTCGCCGAATCGCGCGACCGCCCATCCGGCGGGGATGTTTCCGCAGAGCTGGCCCACGACGAGGGCCGCCGCCACGAGCGCGGCCAC
Source organism: Microbacterium sp. BH-3-3-3 (assembly GCF_001792815.1). Lineage (NCBI taxonomy): Bacteria > Bacillati > Actinomycetota > Actinomycetes > Micrococcales > Microbacteriaceae > Microbacterium > Microbacterium sp. BH-3-3-3. The sequence continues at coordinate 3,433,391 of NZ_CP017674.1, forward strand.
GGCGACGTCGGCCCCCAGGCGGTCGGCGATCACCGGGATGAGGGGGATGACGGCCCCCTCGCCGAGGGCGAACAGCAGGGTGGGGCCGTAGATCATCGGCGCGAAGCGCACCAGCACGTTCCGGGGCGAGTCGGCTGTCACCGTCTCCACGATAGGCTGAATCCAAATGCTCGAACTCGATCTGACCGCCGACATCCAGGCACTTCGCTCGACCTTCGCCGATATCCAGGCCGTGGTCGACGTCGATGCACTCACCGCCGACATCGCTCGCCTCAGCGAAGAGGCCGGCGCGCCCAACCTCTGGGACGACGTCGACAACGCTCAGAAGATCACCAGCCGTCTCAGCCACCGCCAGTCCGAACTCAAGCGTGTGACCGAGATCGAGCAGCGCCTCGACGACCTCGAGGTGCTCGTCGGTCTCGCGATCGAGATGGACGACGACGAATCCGCCGACGAGGCGCGGCGCGAGCTCGCTTCGCTCAAGGACGTGATCGGTCAGCTCGAGGTGCAGACCCTCCTCGACGGCGAGTACGACCCGCGTTCGGCGGTCGTCACGATCCGCTCCGGCGCCGGGGGCGACGACGCCACCGACTTCGCCGAGATGCTGCTGCGCATGTACCTGCGCTGGTGCGAGCGTCACAAGTACCCCGTGAAGGTCATGGACACGTCCTTCGCCGAGGGCGCGGGCATCAAGTCGGCCACCTTCGAGGTCGACGTCCCCTACGCCTACGGCACCCTGTCGGTCGAGGCCGGCACGCATCGCCTGGCGCGCATCAGCCCGTTCGGCGGCGCCGACAAGCGCCAGACGAGCTTCGCCGCGGTCGAGGTCATCCCCGTGATGGAAGAAGCCGTCGAGGTCGAGGTCCCCGAGGGTGACATCCGCGTCGACGTCTTCCGTTCGTCGGGCCCCGGCGGACAGTCGGTCAACACGACCGACTCCGCCGTGCGCATCACGCACCTCCCGACCGGCCTCGTCGTGTCGATGCAGAACGAGAAGTCGCAGATCCAGAACCGTGCGGCCGCCATGCGCGTGCTGCAGACGCGACTGCTGCTGCTCAAGCGCGAAGAAGAGGCCGCGAAGAAGAAAGAGCTCGCCGGCACGATCACCGCGAGCTGGGGCGATCAGATGCGCTCCTACTTCCTCTACGGCCAGCAGCTCGTGAAAGACCTCCGCACCGGGTACGAGGTCGGCAACCCCGCGGTCGTCTTCGACGGCGACCTCGACGGGCTCATCGCCGCCGGCATCCGGTGGCGCAAGCGCAAGGACGACGACTGATCCGCGACCCCCGCGGTCCGAGAGTCCTATGGATGCCGTCACCCCGGCATCCATAGGACTCTCTCGGTTTGCGGACACGGCGCGTCCTGTCGAGGTCGTCGGGGCACCCGCTTAGGCTCATCGAGCCATGATCCGGTTCGAGAACGTCACCAAGCGGTATCGCGGCACCGCGAAGCCCGCCCTGAACGCCGTCGACTTCGAGGTGCAGCGCGGGGAGTTTGTCTTCCTCGTCGGTGCCTCGGGTTCCGGCAAATCGTCGTGCCTGCAGTTGATCCTGCGCGCCGAGACCCCCAGCGACGGTCGTGTCGTGGTGCTCGGTCGCGACCTGCGCACGCTGTCGAACCGCAAGGTTCCCTACTTCCGTCGCCACATCGGCTCGGTCTTCCAGGACTTCCGCCTGCTGCCGAACAAGACCGTGCATCAGAACGTGGCTTTCACCCTGCAGGTCACGGGCGCTTCGCGCGGGTTCATCCAGCAGGCCGTTCCCGAGGTGCTCGCGCTCGTCGGTCTCGACGGCAAAGAGAAGCGCCTTCCCCACGAGCTGTCGGGCGGTGAGCAGCAGCGCGTCGCGATCGCCCGCGCGCTGGTCAACCGTCCCCAGGTGCTGCTCGCCGACGAGCCGACCGGAAACCTCGACCCCGGCACGTCGATCGACATCATGCGTCTGCTGGCCCGCATCAACGCCGGTGGCACGACGGTGGTCATGGCGACCCACGAGGCCGGTTTCGTCGACCAGATGCAGCGTCGCGTGATCGAGCTGAGCGGGGGCGAGATGGTGCGCGACGAGCGCCACGGCGGCTACGGCGACACGTCGAGCCTGCCCCGCCTGGCCCCCGAGGTCGAGAAGGGTGCGGCCGCGGTCGCCGCCCTCACGGCCGTGCTCGAGGTGCAGCGCGAAGTGACCCACATCTCCGGCCCCGTCGAGCCCCTGCGCGGCCCCGAGGGCGCGCCGGCTCCGGCCCCGTCCGCCGAGCCCGCGGCGGCCCCGGGCGCCACGCCCGCCGTGACCACGCCGTCCGCCGACGCCCCGCGCGAACCGGGCACGAACACGCGCTCCATCCCGGTCACTACGCCGGACGTCGACGCCCTGGGCCTCGCCGACCGGCTGGGACTGGGCGAGAAGAAAGACCGCAACGACGAAGTGGGACCCACGTCATGAGGTTCGGGCTCATCCTCTCGGAGGCCTTCACCGGCCTGCGTCGCAACGCGTCCATGGTGATCTCGGTCATCCTGGTCACCTTCGTGTCGCTGACCTTCGTCGGCGCCGCGATGCTCATGCAGATGCAGATCGGCAAGATGCAGTCGTACTGGGCCGATCGTGCCCAGGTGGCGGTGTTCATGTGCGCGGCGGTGTCCGACGTCGACACCTGCACCCCGGGGCAAGCCGCGACGCAGGAGCAGATCGACGCCGTCAAGGCGACGCTCGACGGCGAGGCGCTCGCCCCGCTCATCCGCGACTACACCTACTCGACGAGCGACGAGGTGTTCGAGAACGCGAAGAGCCTGCTGTCCGACGACATCGCCGACGTGGTGACGGCCGACCAGTTCAATGCGACCTTCAGCATCAACCTCGTGGACCAGAATCAGGCCGACGTCATCTCGGAAGCCTTCGGCGGCCAGACCGGCGTCGAAGAGGTGAAGGACCAGATGCAGTACCTCGAGCCGCTGTTCCAGGCGCTGACGGTCGCGACCTACGTCGCCGTCGGCATCGCCGGTCTCATGCTCATCGCCGCGGTACTGCTGATCGCGACGACCATTCGACTGTCGGCGTTCGCCCGACGGCGAGAGCTCGGCATCATGCGCCTGGTCGGCGCCTCCAACCGCTTCATCCAGACGCCGTTCATCGTCGAGGGCGTGTTGGCGGCCCTCATCGGGTCGGCTCTGGCGAGCGTGGCCGTCTGGGCGATCGTGGGGGTCGGGGTCAACCAGTACCTGCGCGACCGCATCGGCTTCATCACGTCGTGGGTGGGGCTGTCCGACGTCGCCTTCGTGATCCCGGTGATCGTGGTGATCGGCGTGATCCTCGCGGCGCTCAGCGCGAGCTTCGCGATCCGTCGCTGGCTGCGCGCATAAACCCCTGCGTCGTTCGACGTCGGATCCCGGATGCCGGTGACCCCGGCATCCTGTACGCTGGAGGGCTCTGTGTGCCCATGATCATGAGGAGGTGGCACCATGCCTCGTGAGCAGGGTGGAAAACTGATCGCGTCGAACAAGAAGGCGCGCCACGACTACGCCATCGAGAAGACCTACGAAGCCGGTCTCGTGCTGACCGGAACCGAGGTCAAGTCGCTGCGGCAGGGCCGCGCGAACCTCACCGACGGGTACGCCTACATCGACGGCGGGCAGGCGTATCTCGACGCCGTGCACATCCCCGAGTACTCGCAGGGTCACTGGACGAACCATTCGGCCAAGCGCACCCGCAAGCTCCTGCTACACCGCGAAGAGATCGTGAAGCTCTCGCACGCGGTGTCGGCCGGTGGGTACACGCTCGTCCCGCTGCGGTTGTACTTCCTCGACGGTCGCGCGAAGGTCGAGATCGCGGTGGCCAAGGGCAAGCGCGAGTTCGAGAAGCGCCAGACGATCCGCGAACGCGAAGACAAGCGCGAAGCCGAGCGCGCCATGCGCACGAAGAACCGGCTGGGCGACTGAGGTCGGATTCGTGGCGGTGACCTGCGTTGCCGTGACGCTCGTTGCGGTGACCTACGTGCGCGGTCAGCGCGCTGGGTTGCCGCGGGACGCGGTCATTCCGCGCGGAAGCGCCCCTCGACCACCGATCTCACGACGATCTCGGGTGGCTGCAGGCTGAACGACGGGCCGCTCGAGTCCGAGGCCGCGGCGAAGCGCGCCGACAGGGGTGCCGTCGGTTCCGGCCGTGCCCCGAGCAGGCCGGCGTCGGCGATCTCGACCGGTGACACGGAGGCCAAGCCCAGAGCGCTTGCGTACGCGCCCGCGCGCTCGACGGCGACGTGTACCGCGGCGGCGGCCACGTCGCTCTCGACGCGCACGCGTGTGGCGGGGGAGAGGCGCCATTCCACGGCGATGACCTGCACGTCGTCGGACTCGGTGACGTCGCCGAGCCACCACGACAGGGCCCCGGCGTCGGTGAACGTCGCCGACAGCTCGACGCTGGCGTGGTGCACGAGCGGCAGCTGCGCGCCGTCGCTGTTCCACGGTCGGTCCGACCAGACCGACACCCGAGCACTCGACCATTCCGACACCTCGCCGGAGCGAAGGTGCGCCACCAGGCCGTCCTGCACCGACGAGGCTCGTACCTGGGCGCCCTCGATCACAGGTCCGCGGGACGGCCCGTCGGTCGACACCGTCACCCGGACGGCGGCCTCTTCGGCGCGCACGCGTGCTTCGCTCTCTCCTCGGACGGTGACCACGACCTCGCTCATGCGGTGAGCCTACGCGAGGGGAATCGCTGTTCTGCGGAGGAGATCGAGGGGGCGGGGTACGGGGCCGCGCGTCGTGCCGACCGCCGCGGGGTCGCGTCGAGTTCCCGGCACCAGCTCGCCACCGCTGCGGGCCACGCGGAATGCGCCGGGTGTCGGAGCGTTGTAGACTGTGAGGCTCCGGTGCTTCGGCATCCGGATTGGTAATTCAACAGCGTGACAGTGGCCGCTCCACACGGAGTTCACGGGGCTGATCGGTTTCGACAGCGTCTGCGAACCCGCGAGAAAGCGGGCCGAGGATGTGGGGTTATCTCGTAAACGCTCCCTGCAAAACAATAAGTGCCGATGCTAAGCGCACTGACTTCGCCCTCGCTGCGTAAGCGAGCCCGATAGTCCGTCAGACCGTGTGCGACCCCGCCACGGATCCTGGCGTCATTTAGGGGTCTTGCTGTGTGATGGCGTCTGGACGTCACACGGGACTTTCCCAGGCTGGGCTTGTCGACTTAGGTGTCTGTGACAAAGGTCGGAGCCGAGTAGAACGTCTGCACAGACTGCGCCCGGAGAAAACGCGGAGACCCAGCGTTGGACGGGGGTTCGATTCCCCCCAGCTCCACGAGTCACTGTCACGTGAGAAAGCCCTCGTTCCCGCCCGTTTCGGCGGGGACGAGGGCTTTCTTGGTTTCGGGATCGAACCGAGCGCTTGGTGTGGGCGCTCAGGCGGCCGTGCGGGTGTGCACGTCGCTCTCGCCCGACACGTCGTTGAGTTCGAGGTAGACACGCCCCTCGGTGCGGGTGAGGGTGGCCGTGTTGCGCCGCTCGATGCCTTCGGAGACGCGCTCGACGAAGCCGGGCTCGAAGCTGTGCAGAAGCAGGTCCTCGGCGCGGTGGATGCGCTTGCCCGCCCACGCGGCGGCGACCTTCTCGGGGTCGCGGTGCGTGTAGACGACGGTGCGCTCGGCCTTCATGCTGCCGGTGTGCAGGCGGGCGGCATCGGGGGCGCCCACCTCGACCCAGGCGACGATCGAGCCGGTCAGGTCGCGCACCATCACGGCGGGCTCGTCGGTGGCGGCGACGCCCTCGCTGAACGTGATGCCCTCTTCGTACTCGAGGCAGTACGCGAGCACGCGAGTCAGCATGTACGGGGCGGTCTCGGAGGGATGCCGCGCGACGCGCAGGGCCAGCTCCTCGTAGACGCCGCGGTCCACGTCGGACAGTTGCACGGTGAACGTGTGAATGGTCGCGCCGATAGCCACGAGGCTCGAGCCTACGTCAGGACGGGGTGGGGAAGAGGCTCGCGCGAAGCGGGGCGGTCCGCCCCGGTGGTCGGTCGGTTGCGGGACGGTTGCGGGACGGTTGCCGCGCGTGCCACCCCGACCGTAGCGTCGAGGGATGCCAGACCCCCGCGCCGCACGGATCGACGTCGGTCCGTTCCACCTCGCTCCCACCCCGAACGCCGGAACCTGGACCGCCCTCGCGCGCCGTGGCACGGGGACCGGTTCCGGGCAGAGCGGGGGTGCGCCGGCATCCGGGATCACCGCTGCCGATGACGACGGGGAACCGGGTTCGGGTTCGCACGCTCCGCAGCAGTCGGGGGACTCGGCATCCGGGATCACCGCCTCGTGGGCGGACTGGGTCGCGTTCGCGCACCGCGTCGTGCAGGCGGACGCACTGTGGCGCGAGGTCGAGGCGCGTGGCGACGCTTGGGACGAGGGGTTCGGGGCCGCGCGCGATGCGGCTGCGGTCAACCCGTACCGGTGACCGTCCGAGTGGACGCCCTCGACCGGTGTACCGAGGCGGGGGTGCGTTACTGGGGACCCTCGACGAGCACCAGGCTCTGCCGGGTGTCGGCGAGCTTCACCCAGCCGTCACCGAACAGGTAGGTGATGCCGTACCCGTCGCCGTCCGTGCTGATCGCCCACGAGGGGTCCTCGGTGATGTAGGTGCCCGCGTCGCCGACCTCGCGACGCCAGCCCGAGGCGACGAGCTCCTTCTCGGCCGCCGTGGCATCGGCATCGTCGATGCGTGCCCAGCCGAACATCTGCACACGATCGGTCGTGATCTTCTGATCGCCCCACTTGCACTGGATGCCCTCGTCGAGCTCGATGCTTCCGATGCGGAACGGCTCGGACTGCGCACTCCACCCCAGGCTGACGAAGTCGTCGGCCGTCGCTTGGGGAATGATGTTCTGGCAGGTCGGGTCTTCTGCGACGGCGTCGGTGGTCGGTGTGACCTCGGGTGCTGCGGAGGCCGACGGCGTCGAGGTAACTGCTCCCGCCGGTACCTCCCGAGGCGCTGCCGGTCCCGAACACCCCGCGAGGACCATGAGGGCGACGGCGGTCAACGTCGTCGTCGAGAGCGCGAGGGCGAGGGGACGGCGCCTCACGAGGCGTCCTCGTGCAGCAGGGCGAAAAACGCGTCGTGCAGCAGGCCGTTGGTCGCGAACGACGACTCGGCGTCGAGACGGTCGGAGCCGTCGAACGCCGTGAAACGTCCGCCGGCTTCGCGCACGATGGGGGCGATGGCGGCGATGTCGTACTCCTTGACTCCGAATTCGGCGACGAGTTCCAGCCGACCCTCGGCGAGCCACATGTAGGGCAATGCGTCACCGTAGGCACGATCACGCCACACCGCTCGCGTGAGACGCTCCAGTGCGGGAAGGTGATCGACGTCATCCCACTGCTCGATGCTCTGGAAGCTGATGCTCGCAGCCGACACCTGGTCGACGCCCGAGACGTGGATGCGGCGCTCGTCGCCGGTGGCGGTGGTCGTCCACGCGCCCTGCCCGGTGGCGGCCCACCAGCGTCGACCGATCGCCGGCTGACTGACGACGCCGATCTGAGGTACGCCGTCGACGGTGAGGGCGATCAGCGTCGCCCACACCGGGATGCCGCGCATGTAGTTGTGGGTGCCGTCGATCGGGTCGATGACCCACCGGCGCGCGGTGTCGCCCGAGGTGCCGAACTCCTCGCCGAGGATGGCGTCGTCGGGCCGCTCGGCATCGAGGATCGCGCGGATCGCGCGCTCGGTGGCGAGGTCGGCTTCGGTGACGTGGGTGCGGTCGGGTTTGGTGTCGATGCGGAGGTCGGCCGCGTCGAAGCGTTCCATGGCGACCGCGTCGGCGGCGTCGGCCAGCCGCAGCGCGAGGGCGAGGTCGTCGGTCAGATCCGTCGAGGTCGCGGAGGGGGCAGCAGTGGAGGACACCGCACCAGGATAACCGGCGCCCCTGGCACGATTTGGTGTCGCCGCGTCATGCCTGGTAACGTAATCCCTCGGTTCGAGACGCCGATTTCGAACTGTGAAGACGCACCTCTAGCTCAATCGGCAGAGCAATTGACTCTTAATCAATGGGTTCTCGGTTCGAGTCCGAGGGGGTGCACCACCTCCGAAATTCCCCTCTCGCCTCACCAGGGCGAGGGGGGATTTTCGCATTTTCGGGGCGATTCTCCGGGTGCCGGTCGGTTGTCCCGCGGCAAGATGGAGGAGCCCGCGCGTGCTCGTCGCGGCGCAGACGGGGGATGCCATGGCCGACGACGAACTGTGGGACGTGACCGATGTGCAGGGTACTCCGACGGGTGGGCTGCACCGCCGGGGGGACGGACCGGTGCCGGAGGGCTCGTTCCACATCGTGGCCTCGGTGTGCGTCGTCGCCCCGAGCGGTCGGGTGCTGATGAGCCGACGCGCCGCGGGGAAGGACTACCCGCTCGCGTGGGAGTTCCCCGCGGGCAGTGCCCTTCGAGGAGAGTCGAGCCGCGGCGGGGCGGTCCGCGAACTGGAGGAGGAGACCGGTATCGCCGTGGCCCCGGACGACCTCGTCCTCGTGGGCCGTGTCGTGGAGCCGCGCGCCCTCTTCGACCTCTGGGTCGCGCGGGTGGCGAGCGAAGTGACTCCGATCCCCGACCCGGAAGAGGTCCTGGATGCCGAGTGGGTCACACTCGACGTCGTGCACGAGCGGTGGAAGGACGGTGTCTTCGCCACCCCGTGGAACATGCGGTTCGATCAGCTCTGGGACGTGCTGGGGGAGCGGGTGCGTGAGGGCGATGCCGAGGTGACGGGGGCGTAGGGCTCCCTCCCGCTTTGCGGTCAGAACGGTGGCGGGTCTGTCTGGACCTCGTGGCCGCGCGGGGAGGTCCACGCCGAGATGGCGGGGGTGTAGGGCTCCGTCGCGCTTCGCTCGGTCAGAACGGTGGCGGGTCTGTGTCGACTTCGCGGCCGCGCGGGGCGGTTCACGCCGAGGTGGCGGGGGTGTAGGGCTCCGTCGCGCTTCGCTCGGTCAGAACGGTGGCGGGTCTGTGTCGACCTCGTGGCCGCGCGGGGAGGTCCATCGCACATCGCCGGTGTCGGGATCGCGCGAGGGACTCCAGCGCGACTCGTGCCGCAGTCGGTGATGATGTCGGCACTCGGGTTCGAGATTGTCGGCGTCTGTCGTGCCTCCCTCGGCCCATGCCGTGAGGTGGTCGATGTCGCAGTCCCGCGCGCTGCGCGCACAGCCGGGGAATACGCACGTCGGTGAGGTGACGCCCAACCACCGGCGCAGCGCGGCCGTCACGCGATACGACGTGCGATCGAGCGCCAACGGGGCCCCGCTGAGCGGGTGCGTGAGCAGACGGGTCCAGCTCGTGGCGCCACCCGCGAGGCGACGGGCGGTGTCGAGGTCGATCGGACCGTACCCGTCGAGGGTCGCCGGTCCGTCGCCGCCGCCGAGGAGCGTCAGCGCGGGAACGGTCACGACGATGGAGCCGCGTGAGGGGGCGGGGCGCGCGCGAGCCGTGGGGGTGTGTGGGGTGGCCAGGCCGGGGGATGGGGCGGTGGCCGGTGCGGAGCCTGGGCGCGCGCCGTCGACCGTGTCGGCTCCGTCCAGCAGGTCGGCCAGCGTGTCGGCGCGCAGCTGCGCCAGTGTCCGTTCTTCGTCGGGGGTCGCGCGCAGGTGTCGGGCGAACCGGTCTACGCGCGCCATCGCCGCGTGGGCACGATCCGCGGGCAGCAGCGCGCTCAGTGTCGCCATGCCGTCGAGTTCCGCCGTCACCCATACGCCGCGGTCGCGAGCGGCTCGCGCGTGTCGCTGCTCGAGGGAGTCGGCGTGGACGCGTTCGCGAAGCGCGCGCGCAGCCACGACGAACTTTGCGGGCGTCAAGGTGCGCGCGCGTTCCGAGGCGCCGTCGTCGAAGGCCGCCCACGTCTCGGGGCTGTCGGGCAGGCTGTCCGCGAGACGAGCGGTCTCGACGGCGTGCCGCTCCGACGTGCGCCCCTCGGCGAAGTCGTTCCAGGTGCGCGGGCAGCGTTCTTGCATGCTCTCTGCCTGCGAGCCGCGGAGGCGAACCGTCTGCTCGGAGAGGCGCAGGCGCACGGCGATCTCGGCGACGGCCGCGCGCTGAGCCAGGTCGCACCGGTCGCGCGCGATGGCCGCGGCCCCACGGCGTCGCGGGTCGCTCCCCACGCCGTCGAGCGTGGGGTCGGGGCCGACCCAGGGTTCGGGATCGATGCTCGCGCGGCTCACGAGAAGCGCGATGAGTCGGTACCCCTCGGCGGTGGCGCGGCGCTGCGTCACCGCTGCGACCTCGAGCGCGCGTAGCAGATCGTCGACGTCGGCCTCGCCGTCGAGGATCGGCGCGCTCGCGACCTCGCCAGTGTCTGCGGTGGGGGTCGAGCCGTCCTGCGATGCGCTGGTTAAGCCGTCGTGCGCGGTGGGCGCTGGGTCGTCGCCGCCGGGGTCGTCGTCAGAGTCGACGATGTCGGTCGACCTGTCTATCTCGGTCCAGGAGAACTCGCCGGAGGGAAGGCCGCCGGCATTCTCCTCACCGTCGAGGAGTCCGAGCTCTCTCGCCCAGAGCGTGTCGGCTTCGAGCTGCAGATCTCGGGCGCTCGGAGGCGGCACATCGCGCCACCATTCGACGGCCCGGCGGCTGCCGTTCACGGGGGCGGAGAGGCTCATGTCCAGACGGTATCGGCAACCTCCGACATCGGCGGAACGGTCGTCGACGGGGACACTCGAAGGTCGAACCGCGTCCCCCGCCGAACGCTCGCGACTCCGCCGAACGCCCGCACCCCCGCCCGATCACGCCCCCGGAACGCCCCCGCCCCGAAGACCCTTCACACCGACGAAGGGCCCCGCCCCGCGACTCACGCCGCAGACCGAGGCCCTTCACGCCGCCCCTCAGGCGGCGTCGCCGATCAGCACCGCAGCGCCTTCGTCCGCGGCATCCGCGTGTGCTCCGTCGATGTGGGCCAGCAGGCGGCGTCCGAACAGGATGCACGCGCTCGCGATCACGACCGACACCGCGGCCATGACGTAGGGCACTCCGGCGCCGTAGGCGTGCCAGAGCAGCGCGGCCAGCGGGGGAGCCACGGCCCCGCCGAGGAACCGCACGGCGGAGTACGCCGATGACGCGACCGAGCGCGGAAGGTCGGTGGCCTCCATGACCGCTTCCGTCAGCGCGGTGTTCACCACGCCGAGCACGAGACCTCCGACGACGATGCACGCCACCAGTGCCGTGGCCGACGACACCACGAAGGCGGCGACCAGCAGATCGACGGCCAGGAGCGGCAGGGCGATCAGCAGCACGGTCGTCAAGCGCAGGTGCCGCAGCAGCAGCGGGGCGACCCACACGCTCGTGACGGCGAGCCCCAGGCCCCAGCCGAAGAACGTCAGGCCGATCCCCATGGCCCCGAACCCCAGCGGGAACGGTGAGAAGGCGAGCAGGGTGAAGAAGCCGATGTTGTAGAACAGCGCGGTCGCCGCGAGGATCGCCAGCGCGGGACGACCGAGAGCACGGAACGGCGCGCTGAACGCGATCGGCCGCCGCTCGGGCGTCGGTCCGCGCAGCAGCAGGGTGACCGCGACGAACGCGATCGCCATGAGCACGACCACACCGAAGAACGGTCCGCGCCAGCTCGCCTCGCCCAGGATGCCGCCGAGCAGCGGCCCGATGGCGATGCCGAGGCCGAGTGCCGCCTCGTACAGGATGATGGCCGCCGAGCTGCCGCCGGATGCGGCTCCGACGATGGTGGCCAACGCGGTCGAGATGAACAGGGCATTGCCGAGACCCCAGCCGGCGCGGAAGCCGATCACGGCATCCACGCTGCCGCTCAGAGCGCACAGCAGCGAGAAGACCACGATGAGTCCGAGGCCGACCAGCAGGGTCGCCTTCGCGCCGATGCGGCTCGAGATCCAGCTGGTGACGAGCATCGCGAGTCCCGTGACCACGAGGTAGCTCGTGAAGAGCAGCTCGGTCTCGACGGGGCTCGCCTGCAGGGCGTCGGCGATGGCCGGCAGGATCGGATCCACCAGACCGATACCCATGAAGGCGACGACGCAGGCGAACGCCACCGCCCACACCTGTGCGGGCTGCTTCCAGACGCTGGGAGTGGTGCCGCTCATCGACCGGCTCCGATCGTCTCGGGCGCGGGGGTGGGCTGCAGGCCCACGCGGGCCGACAGGGCGCCGGCGGCGACGCGCACGGCGTCCCATTCGGCATCCGTCAGATCCGCCACCTGCGGGGCCAGGGCTGTGCGCAGCGACTCGAACCAGCGGGTGAGCGCCTCGATCCCGGCGTCGGTCGCGGCGATCACGCTGACCCGCGAGTCGGCGGGGTCGGCCTGTCGGGCCACGAGCCCCGCGGCGTCCATCTGGTGGACGAGGCGGGTCATGCCGGGCTGGGTCACCCGGCTGAGGGTGGCCAGGTCGCCGAGGCGCTGGGGGCCGTGGTCGCGCAGCAGCGTCAAGGTGCGCCACTGCGCGCCGGGGGCGTCGTTCTGGGTGTCGATGGCCGCGATGCGCGTGAGGGCGTGCACCGCGAGCAGGAGTTTCTGCAGGTCGTCGTCGCGGGTCATACCAAAAGCATACCGCAGGTATATACCGGGGGTATCTAACGCGAGCCGAGGCGCGTCGACAGCTGGTGCGCGTGCGAGAGCAGGATGCGCCCGAGCTCCGCCAGCCGTTCGCCGCCGAAGCGGAACTCCACGCCCGTGAGGCTCAGCGCCCACTGCGGGTCGCCGTCGCGGGTGAACACGGCCGCGCCGATGCCCCAGCTGCCCTCCACGATGAGCCCCGGGTTCACCGCATAGCCGCGCGCCTTCGTATCGCCGATCCGCGTGCGCAACCGCGCGGGCGAGTGCGAGGCGCCCCACTTCTCGACGAGTTCCGGATGCCGCTCGAGATACGCGTCCACGTCCTGGGGCGGTAGGAACGCGAGGATCGCCAGGCCGGCCGACGCGACGCCCAGCGGGAACCGCACGCCCTCCGAGAGCACGAACGAACGAATGGGGAAGCTGCCGTCCTCGCGGACGAGGCAGACGGTCTCGTCCCCGCGACGCACCGAGAGGAAGGCGCTCTCCTCGGTGCGGACGGCGAGCGAGCGCACGATGTCGCGCGCCGTCGCGGTGATGTCGAAGCGGGATGCCGCGACGCTCCCCATCAGGTACAGCTCCGGACCCGGAAGCCAGTGCCCGCTGTGCTCGTCACGGTCGACGAGGCCCTCGGCGCGAAGGGCCGTGAGCAGCCGGTGCGTGGTCGGGCGGGTGAGGTCGGCGTCGCGGGCGAGGTCGCCGACGGTCGCGCCGCGTGCGCCCGCCGCCGTCACGAGGCGCAGCAGGTGCGCGGCCCGGGCGATCGCCTGAGCGCCGGGCACCCCGCGCCCGCCCGCGGACGGGGTGGGCGATCCGCCGCGTCGACCCGCGCCGTCGTCGGGGTCGATTCCGGATGCCGTGTCCATGATGTGGACGCTACGCCCCGACTCATCCACATGGCAAGAACCCGCTGCCGGTCCCGGCGCTCGCCGGAGCAGCATTTGACGACGCAGACACGAAGGAGTTCGCGTGATCGACAAGACCTGGAGCTCGGCCGCCGAGGCCGTCGCCGACATCCCTGACGGGGCGTCCCTGGCCGTGGGCGGGTTCGGCCTGTCGGGCAACGCCATCGCCCTCATCGAAGCGGTGCTCGCCCAGGGCACCCGCGACCTCTCGGTCGTCTCGAACAACTGCGGCGTCGACGACTGGGGACTCGGCATCCTGTTGGGGGCCGGACGCATCCGCAAGATGACCTCGTCGTACGTCGGCGAGAACAAGGAGTTCGAGCGGCAGTTCCTCTCGGGCGAACTCGAGCTGGAACTCACGCCCCAGGGAACGCTCGCCGAGAAGCTGCGTGCGGGGGGCGCCGGTATCGCCGCCTTCTTCACCCAGACCGGCGTGGGCACGCAGGTGGCCGAGGGGGGTCTGCCCCGCCGCTACGACGGATCCGGGGGCATCGCGGTGGCCTCGCCCCCAAGGACGTGCGCACGTTCGACGTGAACGGCCAGCCCCGGGAGTTCGTGCTCGAAGAGGCGATCACGACCGACTTCGCCCTCGTGCACGCCTGGAAGGGCGACCGCCACGGCAACCTGGTGTTCCGAAAGGCGGCGCGGAGCTTCAACCCCCTCGCGGCGATGGCCGGGCGCACGTGCATCGTGCAGGTCGAGACCCTCGTCGAACCGGGCGAGATCGAGCCCGACGCCGTGCACCTGCCCGGGGTGTTCGTGCACCGCATCGTCGAGGTGGGCGAGGTCGAGAAGCGCATCGAGAAGCGCACGGTGAGCGGGAGCGCCCGATGAGGTGCCGCGCGTGCCGGCGTCCGTCGCCGCCCCGGCCGCCGATCGCCTCCGCCCCGTCCGCCCCGTCCGAGAAGAGGATCTGACATGCCCCTGACCCGCATCGAGATGGCCGCGCGTGCCGCCCTCGAACTCGCCGACGGCGCCTACGTCAACCTCGGCATCGGCCTGCCCACCCTCGTGCCCAACCACGTGCCCGACGGCGTGACCGTCGTGCTGCAGTCCGAGAACGGCATCCTGGGCGTCGGTCCCTATCCGACCGACGACGCCGTCGACGCCGACCTGATCAACGCCGGCAAAGAGACGGTGACCATCCTCCCGGGAGCCGCGTTCTTCGACTCCGCGCTGAGCTTCGGCATGATCCGCGGGGGGAAGATCGACGCCGCCATCCTCGGGGCGATGCAGGTGTCGGCATCCGGCGACCTCGCGAACTGGATGATCCCGGGCAAGATGGTGAAGGGCCCCGGCGGCGCGATGGACCTCGTGCACGGAGCGGCCCGGGTGATCGTGCTCATGGAACACGTCGCCAAAGACGGAACGCCCAAGATCGTCGACACCTGCTCGCTGCCGCTGACCGGCCGGGGCGTCGTCGACCGCATCATCACCGACCTGGCCGTCATCGACGTGACCGACGAGGGGCTCGTGCTCACCGAGCTCGCCCCCGGTGTCACCATCGAAGAGGTGCAGGATGCCACCGAGCCCGCCCTGATCGTCGCCCCCGGCGTCTCCGCACGGCCCTGACGGCCCCGCTCCACCGTCTCCCGACCGGAAGGACACCCCATGTCACTCGACACCGCCATGTCACACGACACCGACGTCGTCATCGTCGCCGCCGCCCGCACGCCCCAGGGACGGCTGAAGGGGCAGCTCGCCCCGCTCACCGCCGTCGAGCTCGGGGCCGCGGCGATCCGCGGGGCGCTCGAACGCGGCGGGATCCCGGCCGCGTCGGTCGACGCGGTGCTCGTGGGCCAGGTGCTGCAGGCCGGAGTCGGGCAGAACGCCGCGCGCCAGGCGGCCCTCGCCGCCGGCATCGGGTGGGACGTGCACGCCGCGACGGTCAACAAGGTGTGTCTGTCGGGCCTCACCGCGATCATCGACGCCGCGCGCATGCTGCGCCTCGGTGACGCCACGGTCGTCGTCGCCGCCGGTATGGAGTCCATGACCCGCGCGCCGCACCTGCTGATGAACTCGCGCGAGGGCTACGCCTACGGCTCGGTCGAGGTGCTCGACCACCTCGCCCACGACGGGCTGACCGACGCGTACGACCACGAGAGCATGGGCGCGTCGACCGAGCGGGCGAACACGCGGTACGAGGTGTCGCGCCAGGATCAGGATGCCGTGGCCGCCCGCTCGCACCAGCGGGCCGCCGCCGCGCAGGCGGCCGGGGTCTTCGACGCCGAGATCGTGCCCGTGACCATCCCGCAGCGCAAGGGAGAGCCGCTCGTCGTGCGCGCCGACGAAGGGATCCGCGCCGACACCACGGTCGAGACCCTGGCGAAGCTGCGCCCCGCCTTCGCGGAGGGCGGGTCGATCACCGCCGGCAACGCCTCGCAGATCTCCGACGGCGCCTCGGCCGTGGTCGTCACCACCCGTCGCACCGCGGCCGACCACGGCTGGGACGTTCTCGCCGTGGTGGGCGCCGCCGGCCAGGTCGCCGGCCCCGACAACTCGCTGCACGCCCAGCCGGCACGCGCGATCGCCCTTGCCCTGGACGCGCAGGGGCTGAGCGCGGGCGACCTCGACCTCGTCGAGATCAACGAGGCCTTCGGCGCGGTCGTCGCCCGCTCCCAGGCCGAGCTCGGCCTGTCCGACGACGTGGTCAACCCGCACGGCGGCGGCATCGCGATCGGTCACCCCATCGGGGTCTCGGGCAACCGCCTCGTCGTGCACGCCGTGCACGAGCTGGTCAAGCGGGGCGGTGGCACGGCGGCGGTGGCGCTCTGCGGCGGCGGCGGCCAGGGAGACGCGCTGATCCTCACCCGCGAGAACGTCGCCGACTGAAACACGGAACGGATGCCGCGACCTCGAGGCCGCGGCATCCGTTCGCCGTCAGGGGGGGGGGTCAGCGCGCGAGGCGCTTCTTCAGGAGCTTCTGCTGCTTCTTCGACACGGGGGAGTCGCCCGCGATGACCTTGCCGCGGCGTGCGCGACGGGTGTCGACGACCGACCCGATGGCCAGGGCCAGGGTGATGCCCCAGCTGAGCCACGCGAGCGCGACGCGCCACGTGAACGGCTCGTCGTTGCGCAGGGCGCGCAAGAGCGTGACGCCGCCGGTGATGGCGCTGAGAAGACCGGTTCCGAAGATGTACTGGCGCATGCGCCCAACCTACCCAGGGTGGGGGAACGCACGACGCGCCTTGACACGGTGACGCGCCGACGCGTCGATCGACCGAGCTCGGACGCCGCGTCGACCGCGGGCGCGCGCCACGGTCCGTCGACGCTCGTGTCGCATCCCGTCCAGCCCCCTGCGCGTTTCCGCACCGCTGTTAGCCTGAGAGCAATCCCCGAGGAGGACCTGTGACCCAGGCCGAGTTCGTCGTCGTCGCCAATCGTCTGCCCGTCGATCGCACCCCCGACGGCGAGGGATGGCGGCGATCCCCGGGAGGGCTGGTCACCGCCCTCGAGCCCGTCATGCGCAGCGCCGAGGGCGCCTGGGTCGGCTGGGCGGGTCAAGCCGACGTCGAGGTCGAGCCCTTCGAGTTCGACGGCACGCTGCTGGTGCCGGTCACCCTGTCGGTCGCCGACGTGCAGCTGTACTACGAGGGCTTCTCCAACGACACGATCTGGCCGCTCTACCACGACGTGATCTCCCCGCCCACGTACAAGCGCGCCTGGTGGGAGGCCTACGTCCGCGTGAACCAGCGCTTCGCCCGGGCCGCTGCCGACGCCACCGCCGAGAACGGCACCGTGTGGGTGCAGGACTACCAGCTGCAGCTCGTACCCAAGATGGTGCGCGAGCTGCGCCCCGACGTCACGATCGGGTACTTCCACCACATCCCCTTCCCCGCGTACGGCCTGTACTCGCAGCTGCCGTGGCGCAAGCAGGTGCTCGAGGGGCTCCTCGGCGCCGACGTCATCGGCTTCCAGCGCGTGGCCGACGCCGGTAACTTCGCCCGTGCCGTGCGGCGTCAGCTGCGCTACGAGACCAAGGCCAGCGGCATCCTGGTGCCCGACGGCGAGGGCGGCACGCGCGTCGCGCTCGCGAAGGCGTTCCCCATCTCGATCGACGCCGAGTCGTATATCGAGCTCGCGCAGCGCCCCGACATCCAGCAGCGCGCCCGCGAGATCCGCGAGGGTCTCGGCAATCCGCGCAAGATCCTGCTCGGTGTCGACCGCCTCGACTACACCAAAGGCATCCGCCACCGCCTCAAGGCGTGGGGCGAAGTGCTCGAAGACGGACGCGCCACGGTCGAAGACGCCACCCTCGTGCAGGTCGCGAGTCCCAGCCGGGAGCGCGTCGACGCCTACATGCAGTTGCGCGACGAGATCGAGATGACCGTCGGGCGCATCAACGGCGACTACGACACGACCACGCACACCGCCATCCGCTACCTGCACCAGTCCTACCCGCGCGAAGAGATGGTGGCGCTGTTCCTCGCCGCCGACGTCATGCTCGTCACGGCGCTGCGCGACGGGATGAACCTCGTGGCCAAGGAGTACGTCGCCAGCCGCATCGACAACCGCGGAGTCCTCGTGCTGAGCGAGTTCGCGGGTGCCGCCGACGAGATGGGCAGTGCGCTGAGGATCAACCCGCACGACATCGACGGGCTCAAGGATGCCGTGATCCGCGCGATCGACATGCCCGCGGCCGAGCAGGGACGACGCATGCGCACTCTGCGCAGGCGCGTGCGCGAGCACGACGTCGAGGCCTGGTCGCGCGGCTTCCTCGAAGCACTCTCGGCCTTCCACGACAAGACCAGCGCGACCGCCGCGGTCGAGGTCGAGGCGGGCACCGAGGGCGAGGACGCCCGATGACCGCGCCCGACGCGGCCATCGAGGCCGTCGCCACCACCGAGACCCTGCTCGTCGCCCTCGACTTCGACGGCACATTGTCGCCTCTCGTCGACGAACCACTCACGGCCCGCATGACCGCGGGTGCGCGCGCGGTGGTCGACGAGCTCGCCGCGCTTCCCCGCACGACCGTGGCCCTCGTCTCGGGCCGGACCCTCGCCGATCTGCGCGTCATCGCGGAGCACGGCGACGACTCGCCCATCTGGTTGGCGGGTTCGCACGGCGCAGAATTCCGGATGCCGGGGGAGCAGACGACGGTCTCGTCCGACGCTCCGGTCGGCACCGCCGACGGGACCCCGGCCGACGCCGCCGATGAGACCGCGCTGCGCGACCGCCTCACGGCCGAGATCTCGCGCGCCGTCGCCGAGATCCCGGGCGTGCGCATCGAACCGAAGCAGTACGGCCTCGGCGTGCACACCCGCACGGCGGACGCCGGGGGAGCCGAGGCCGCGCGCGCGACGGCCGATCGACTGGTGCAGGCGCAGGCGCCGACCTGGCGTCGGCGCACGGGCCACGACATCCTCGAGTACTCCTTCCGTCACGAGGGCAAGGACTCCGCGGTGCGACACCTGCGCGAACGCCTCGGCGCCACCGGCGTGCTGTTCGCCGGAGACGACGTCACCGACGAAGACGCCCTCGCCTCGCTCGAGCCGGGCGACCTCGGGGTGCGCGTGGGCGGGGGAGAGACCGTCGCCGCCCTGACGGTCTCCGACATCGACGGGTTCGTCGAGGTGCTCGAGACGGTGGCGCGGCTGCGCGCCGCGCACACCGGCTGAGAGCGCATCCCGTCAGCGCATATCCGACCGTGACCGGTAATCGAAGGATCGCGCGTCGACGGGCGTGGCAGGGTCGGCACGCGCAATAGACTTCAGCAATGCCCGCACCGCAGAATCCGAACAACGGCGAGTTCGACATCAAGCCCCGCAGTCGCGTCGTCACCGACGGCATCGAAGCCACCACGTCGCGCGGAATGCTCCGCGCGGTCGGCATGGGTGACGAGGACTGGGACAAGCCCCAGATCGGCATCGCGTCGAGCTGGAACGAGATCACGCCCTGCAACCTCAGCCTCGACCGCCTCGCTCAGGGTGCGAAAGAGGGCGTGCACTCCGGCGGCGGATACCCGCTGCAGTTCGGCACCATCTCCGTCTCCGACGGCATCTCGATGGGCCAC
The DNA here is from genome assembly GCF_001792815.1 of Microbacterium sp. BH-3-3-3. Classification (NCBI taxonomy): domain Bacteria; kingdom Bacillati; phylum Actinomycetota; class Actinomycetes; order Micrococcales; family Microbacteriaceae; genus Microbacterium; species Microbacterium sp. BH-3-3-3. The sequence continues at coordinate 3,452,822 of NZ_CP017674.1, forward strand.
GAGGGCATGCACTTCTCGCTCGTGTCGCGCGAGGTCATCGCCGACAGCGTCGAGACCGTCATGATGGCCGAGCGCCTCGACGGGTCGGTCCTGCTCGCCGGTTGCGACAAGTCGATCCCGGGAATGCTCATGGCATCCGCCCGTCTCGACCTCTCGAGCGTCTTCCTGTACGCCGGCTCCATCGCCCCCGGCTGGGTCAAGCTCAGCGACGGCACCGAGAAGGACGTCACGATCATCGACTCCTTCGAAGCCGTCGGTGCGTGCCTCGCGGGCAAGATGAGCGAAGCCGACCTCAAGCGCATCGAGTGCGCGATCGCCCCGGGCGAGGGCGCGTGCGGCGGCATGTACACCGCCAACACCATGGCCTCCGTCGCCGAGGCCCTGGGCCTCAGCCTCCCCGGCTCCGCCGCACCGCCGTCGGCCGACCGTCGCCGCGACTACTTCGCCCACCGTTCGGGCGAGGCCGTGGTCAACCTGCTGCGCCAGGGCATCACCACGCGCGACATCCTCACCAAAGAGGCGTTCGAGAACGCCATCGCCCTCGCCATGGCGCTCGGCGGCTCCACCAACGTCGTCCTGCACCTGCTCGCGATCGCCAACGAGGCCGAGGTCGACCTCGACCTGCACGACTTCAACCGCATCGGCGACAAGACGCCGCACGTCGCCGACATGAAGCCGTTCGGTCAGTACGTCATGAACGACGTCGACCGCCACGGCGGCATCCCGGTCATCATGAAGGCCATGCTCGACGAGGGCCTCCTGCACGGCGACGCGCTCACCGTCACGGGCAAGACGCTCGCCGAGAACCTCGCCGACCTCAACCCCGACCCCGTCGACGGCAAGGTCATCCACTCGTTCGACAACCCGATCCACGCCACCGGCGGCATCACGATCCTGCACGGGTCGATGGCGCCCCAGGGTGCGGTCGTGAAGTCGGCCGGCTTCGACGGCAACGTCTTCGAGGGCCCCGCGCGCGTGTTCGAACGCGAGCGCGCCGCCATGGACGCCCTCGAGGCGGGGCAGATCGCCGCCGGCGACGTCGTCGTCATCCGGTACGAGGGCCCCAAGGGCGGCCCCGGTATGCGCGAGATGCTCGCCATCACCGCCGCCATCAAGGGCGCGGGTCTCGGAAAAGATGTACTACTCTTGACGGACGGTCGATTCTCAGGCGGCACAACCGGACTCTGCATCGGCCACATAGCTCCCGAAGCGGTGGACGCAGGTCCTATCGCCTTCGTGCGCGATGGTGATCTGATACGGGTCGATATCGCCGCTCGCACCCTCGACTTGATCGTCGATGAGGCCGAGCTGAGTTCCCGCCGTGAGGGCTGGGAACCGCTCCCCCCGCGCTATACCCGTGGCGTTCTGGCCAAGTACTCCAAGCTCGTGCACTCCGCCGCGGAGGGCGCGGTCACGGGCTGACGGCCGTCCCCTTCTCACCTTCTCTGGTTCTCGAGGTACCACCATGTCCGTCGATTCCACCACGGCCATTCCCCGGCCGCCCGCACGCACCGCACCGGCACCCGTGCTCACGGGTGCGCAGGCGGTCGTCCGATCGCTCGATCTTCTCGGGGTGACCGACGTGTTCGGTCTTCCGGGCGGGGCGATCATGCCCGTCTACGACCCCCTCATGGACGACGAGAACGTCCGCCACATCCTCGTGCGCCACGAGCAGGGCGCCGGCCACGCGGCCGAGGGCTACGCGGCCGCATCGGGTCGCGTCGGCGTGGCGATCGCCACGTCGGGCCCCGGTGCGACCAACCTCGTCACCGCCATCGCCGACGCCTACATGGACTCGGTTCCGCTGGTGTGCATCACCGGTCAGGTGTTCTCGACCCTCATGGGCACCGACGCCTTCCAAGAGGCCGACATCGTCGGCATCACCATGCCGATCACGAAGCACTCCTTCCTGGTCAAGGCCGCCGACGAGATCCCCGGTGCCATCGCCGCGGCCTTCGAGATCGCCTCGACCGGCCGCCCCGGCCCCGTGCTCGTCGACATCACGAAGGACGCGCAGCAGGCCGAGGCGCCCTTCGTCTGGCCGCCCAAGATCGACCTGCCCGGCTACCGCCCGGTGACCAAGGCGCACGGCAAGCAGATCCAGGCCGCCGCGCAGCTGCTGGCCACCGCCAAGAAGCCCGTGCTGTACGTGGGCGGCGGCGCGATCCGTTCGAATGCCTCGGCCGAGCTCAAGGTGCTCGCCGAAGCGACAGGCGCCCCCGTGGTGACGACGCTCATGGCGCGCGGCGCGTTCCCCGACTCGCACGACCAGCACCTCGGCATGCCGGGCATGCACGGCACGGTGCCCGCCGTGCTCGCGCTGCAAGAGAGCGACCTCATCGTCTCGCTCGGCGCGCGCTTCGACGACCGCGTCACGGGCAAGGCGGCGCTGTTCGCCCCCCACGCCCAGGTGGTGCACGTCGACATCGACCCCGCCGAGATCTCGAAGATCCGATTCGCCGACGTGCCGATCGTGGGCGACCTGCGCGAGGTTCTCATCGACCTCGAGGCCGCCTTCCGCGCCGCAGACGCCGAGCAGCCGCACGACTACACCGAGTGGTGGACGTACCTGAACGGACTCCGCGAGGAGTTCCCGCTCGGATACGCCAAGACCACCGACGGTCTGCTGTCGCCGCAGCAGGTGATCCAGCGCATCGGTGAGATGACCGGACCCGAGGGCGTGTACGCCTCGGGCGTCGGACAGCACCAGATGTGGGCCGCGCAGTTCATCAAGTACGAGCGTCCCAACGCGTGGCTCAACTCCGGCGGTGCCGGCACGATGGGCTACGCCGTTCCCGCGGCCATGGGCGCCAAGGTGGCCCAGCCCGAGCGCGCGGTGTGGGCGATCGACGGCGACGGATGCTTCCAGATGACCAACCAGGAGCTCGCGACCTGCGTCATCAACGACATCCCGATCAAGGTCGCGATCATCAACAACTCCTCGCTCGGCATGGTGCGCCAGTGGCAGACGTTGTTCTTCGACGGACGCCACTCCAACACCGACCTCAACACCGGGCACGGCACGCGCCGCATCCCCGACTTCGTGAAGCTGGCCGAGGCGTACGGCTGCCTCGGCATCCGGGTCGAGAGCGAAGACGAGATCGACGCCGCCATCCAGCTCGCGCTCGACACGAACGACCGCCCCGTGGTGATCGACTTCGTCGTGAGTGCCGATGCCATGGTGTGGCCGATGGTGCCGCAGGGCGTCAGCAACAGCTACGTCCAGTACGCCCGCGACCACTCGCCCACGTTCAGCGAGCAGGAGGACTGACATGTCGAGGCACGTGCTGAGCCTCCTGGTGGAGGACAAACCGGGTCTGCTGACCCGCGTCGCCGGGCTCTTCGCCCGTCGCGGCTTCAACATCGAATCCCTCGCCGTGGGCGTGACCGAGGTGCCGGGCCTGTCCCGCATCACCGTCGTCGTCGACGTCGAGGGGCTGCCGCTCGAGCAGGTGACGAAGCAGCTGAACAAGCTGATCAACGTCATCAAGATCGTCGAGCTCGACCCCGCGGCATCCGTGCAGCGCGAGCACGTGCTCGTGAAGGTGCGCGCCGACAACTCGACGCGGGCCAACGTGCTCGAGGTCGTGAACCTCTTCCGCGCCTCGGTCGTCGACTACGCGTCCGACGCCATCGTGATCGAGATCACCGGCGACAAGGGCAAGGTCGAAGCGTTCTTGAAGGCCATCGAGCCCTTCGGCGTGAAGGAGCTCGCGCAATCGGGGCTGCTCGCGGTCGGTCGCGGCGGCAAGAGCATCACCGAGCGCGTCCTGCGCGGCTGAGCTTTTTCACTTCCATTCACCAGCGGCCCCGGAGCGGGCCACGATTCAAGGAGAAACATCCTCATGGCAGAGATCTTCTACGACGACGACGCCGACCTCGCGATCATCCAGGGCAAGAAGGTCGCCATCGTCGGCTACGGCTCGCAGGGCCACGCGCACGCGCAGAACCTCCGCGACTCGGGCGTCGAGGTCACCATCGCCCTCAAGGACGGCTCCAAGTCGGCCGCCAAGGCGCAGGAAGACGGCTTCGAGGTCAAGAACGTCGCCGACGCGGCCGAGTGGGCCGACCTCATCATGATCCTGGCGCCCGATCAGCACCAGCGCTCGATCTTCGCGGACTCCATCAAGGACAAGCTGACCGCGGGCAAGACCCTCGCCTTCGCGCACGGCTTCAACATCCGCTTCGGCTACATCGACGCCCCCGAGGGCGTCGACGTCATCCTCGTCGCCCCCAAGGCCCCCGGCCACACCGTGCGTCGCGAGTACGTCGCGGGTCGCGGTATCCCCGACATCATCGCCGTCGAGAGCGACGCCTCGGGCTCGGCCTGGGACACCGCCCTCTCGTACGCGAAGGCCATCGGCGGCACGCGTGCCGGCGTCATCAAGACCACCTTCACCGAAGAGACCGAGACCGACCTGTTCGGCGAGCAGGCCGTGCTCTGCGGTGGCATGAGCCACCTCGTGCAGGCGGGCTTCGAGACCCTCGTCGAGGCCGGCTACCAGCCGCAGATCGCGTACTTCGAGGTGCTGCACGAGCTCAAGCTCATCGTCGACCTCATGTGGGAGGGCGGCATCGCCAAGCAGCGCTGGTCGATCTCCGACACCGCCGAGTACGGTGACTACGTCTCGGGCCCCCGCGTCATCTCGTCCGACGTGAAGAAGAGCATGCAGGGTGTGCTGGCCGACATCCAGTCGGGCGCGTTCGCCGAGCGCTTCATCGCCGACCAGGACAACGGCGCCCCCGAGTTCCTCGAGCTCCGCGAGAAGGAGCAGGGTCACCCGATCGAGGCCACCGGCAAGGAGCTGCGCGGTCTGTTCGCGTGGAAGCAGCAGGACAGCGACTACGTCGAGGGCTCGGCCGCGCGCTGAGTCTGGCCACTCGAACGCCCCGGAACCTTGCGGTTCCGGGGCGTTCGGTGTTTCCCGAGGGGGCGACGGTCATCGGATGCCGCGTGCTCGGCCGTCGCACGAGTTCCCCGTCCGGCGGGGCGCGAGCGGCGGGCGGGGGAGCGACGCTACCGTGGACGCGTGAGTACTCCGCGCGATGACGACGCCCTCTCGTGGGGCGGTGACGACGATCCGACGCTCGACGTCGGAGACAAGCGTGCCGCCGAGCATCCGAGCGGTACCGGGCCCGACCCGCTCGTCCCCGAGCCGCGGCCCGAACCTCTCGTGCCCGAGCCGGTCCACCGTCCCGAGGCGGACGCGCCCGCCGCTGACGCCCCCGTGCACGAGACCGCCGCGGACGCGCCGGTCGAACCGGCTCCCGACGACACCGCGGCCGCGCGGAGCGCGGCGCCGCTCGGCAACGCGGGTCTCGTCGGCATCGGCATGGTGGCCGCGACCTTCCTGCTCTTCGCCGTCGGCTGGTTGCTCGCCGGTCGGCAGCTGCAGGGACTCGGGATCCCGATCCCCGAGGTCACCGTCGTCGCGATGACGATCGGCGCCACTCTCGCCCCGATCGTGTGGTTCGTCGCCGTGCTCGTGCTGACGCGCGGGTGGCGCACCTGGCAGCGGTTCCTGCTGCTGATCCTGGGCATCGTCCTGCTCGTTCCCTGGCCCTTCCTGTCGATGGGATCCCTCGCATGAGCGCGCCCGCCCGCCCGCGTCACCTGCCTACCGGCCTCGTCGTGACCATCGCCGGTCTGTTCGGCCTCTTCTACGCCTACGTCGTGTGGAGCGCGGTCGCGCTGCTGATCCTCCAGGCCACCGGCCCCCTCGGGTTGAACGGCCTCGGATGGGTCGTCTACATCCTCCCCATCGTGTTCCCCCTGCTCGCGTTCGGCGCCGCCTTCGCGATCGGCCAGCGGCGCAAGGCGGGGGAGTTCGCCATCGTCCTCCTCGCGGGTCTGACGCTGTCGGCCGCGTTCTGGTTGGCCATCGTCGGGTACGGGACGACCTCGTACGGGCTCTACGGCGGGTGAGCTGAGCCGCTGACGTCACCGCGCGATTCGCGGCGTCCGCTGTCGGCGCCCGGTTCCCGGCATCCGGAACTCTCCGTCACACGGTCGGGGGCGTCCTCGGCTCCGCGCTAGGCTGGCAGACGGCCCGCACGCTTCGCGCTTCCGGTTCGCGCCGGACAGGCACAGGGGTGCGCGCCGGTCCCCACGCACCGTTTCGAAGGACGCATCCGTGACGAAGCCCGTCGTGCTCATCGCCGAAGAACTCTCTCCCGCCACGATCGACGCGCTCGGCCCCGACTTCGACGTGCGCAACGTCGATGGGACCGACCGCCCCGCGCTGCTCTCGGCTCTCGCCGATGCGCACGCGGTGCTCGTGCGCTCGGCCACCAAGATCGACGCCGAGGCCCTGGCCGCGGCGCCCTCGCTGAAGGTCGTCGCCCGCGCCGGTGTCGGTCTCGACAACGTCGACATCAAGTCGGCCACCGCGGCCGGCGTCATGGTGGTCAACGCGCCGACGTCGAACATCATCTCGGCCGCCGAACTCACCGTCGGCCACGTGCTGAGCCTCGCGCGCCACATCCCGGCGGCGCACGCCTCGCTCGCGCAGGGCCTGTGGAAGCGCAGCTCGTTCACCGGCACCGAGCTGTTCGAGAAGACCATCGGCATCATCGGTCTGGGTCGCATCGGCGCCCTGATCGCCGCCCGCCTGCAGGGCTTCGACATGCGGGTCATCGCCTACGACCCCTACGTCACCGCCACCCGCGCCCAGCAGCTGGGTGTGCAGTTGGTCTCGCTCGACGAACTGCTCGAGCAGAGCGATTTCGTCACCATCCACATGCCGAAGACGCCCGAGACGACCGGCATGATCGGCGCCGAGCAGCTCCGTCGCATGAAGAAGTCCGCCTTCGTCATCAACGTCGCCCGCGGTGGCCTCATCGACGAGAACGCGCTGTACGAGGCCCTCACCACGGGCGAGATCGCCGGTGCCGGACTCGACGTGTTCTCGACCGAACCCCCCGCAGAAGACGGGCCGGCGCGTCGCCTGCTCGACCTGCCGAACGTCGTCGTCACCCCGCACCTCGGTGCGAGCACCGACGAGGCGCAAGAGAAGGCCGGCGTCTCGGTCGCCCGCTCGGTGAAGCTCGCCCTCGAGGGCGACCTGGTCCCGGATGCCGTGAACGTCGCCGGTGGAGCGATCGACCCGTTCGTGCGCCCCGGCATCGCGCTCGTCGAGATGCTCGGTCAGTTCTTCAGCGGACTCGCCGACAGCGCGCTGACCAGCCTCGACATCGAGGTACGTGGCGAGCTGGCGCAGTACGACGTGAGCGTGTACCGCCTCGCCGCCCTCAAGGGGATCTTCAGCCAGATCGTCAGCGAGACCGTCTCGTACGTCAACGCCCCGCTCTTCGCCGAGCAGCGCGGCGTCGAGGCGCGACTGGTCGTCGAGGCCGAGAGCCCGCTGTACCGCAACATCACCATCCTGCGGGGAACGCTGTCCGACGGCTCGACGCTGACCGTGGCGGGTACCCTCGCCGGCACCCGCATGGTGCCCAAGGTCGTCTCGATCAACGGCTACGACATCGAGGTGCCGATCGAGCAGCACCACCTCGTCATGCGGTACGCCGACCGCCCCGGCATCGTCGCGATCTACGGCCAGAAGCTGGGCGAAGCGGGCATCAACATCGCCGGGCTCCAGGTCGCGCGGCCCGACGCCACTGGACGCGCCCTCTCGGTGCTCACCGTCGACTCGCCCGTTCCCGACGACATCCTCAGCGCCATGCGCGAGGCCGTGAACGCCGACCTGTTCCGCCAGATCGAGATCGTCGAGGGCTGAGACCCGCACGGCATCGGGGGAGGGGGTCGCGGGTGCGGCCCCCTTCGTCGTGTGTCCGGCCCCCACGGCATCCGTGCTCAGAGGGTGCAGGACGGGGCGCCGGGCGGTCATGTCACGCGGTCTTGGGATGTACCTCACTCGAAGAAGGAAACCGCGTCGTCGGGATGAACGCCTCGGGGCTGCGGGCGAAGAGAGAGGTGATTTTTTTGCCTCAGGTTCCGATAGCCCTCCTCTCTGCCCAGTGATTTCGGGCTTCTCAGACTGTCCCCCGAACGGCGGACAAGCGATGTGGTGAGAACGTTCCGGCATGAAAAGTCTCAGTTCCCACACCCTCGACACCGGCATCGCCCCGGAACCGTCCATCTCGCAACGCGTAAGACGGTCGCGGGGTCTCAGATCTGTGGCCGTCGTGGGAGCAATTCTGATGAGCACGCTTGCTCCCACGGCGTCGGCCCATGCGCAGTGGGGAGCTCCTCCCCCTCAGCAGTACTGCTCTTCATCAGTAGGGTGTTACATCAACCCCTCGACGGGTCGCCCGGTTTACACGACTGTTGGTCCGGACCTGTCTGCGAGAGAACGAGCTCTCCTTGGTCAATGTCAATTGCGGCTCGCGGGGAGCGGCTTCGCCGCCGCTGGAGGCATACTGGGGCGCAACTGGCTCGCCATTCTCGGCGCGGCCTCCAACGGCGGAGCCGCGCTGATTGGTCCCTGCAAAGATTTGTGGAATTCGACGTCTCGTTTCAGGAGGGGATGAGAATGAGGAGCTTGATCATGCTCAACGCGATGCTCATCGCGATCGGGGTCGCGTTCATCGCTGTCGGGGTTCTCACCATTCGGGCCGACGCAGTCGTCGGTTATCTCGGAGCAGCCGGTGGTGTCCTGCTTGTCTCAGGTGGCGTCGTAGCACTGGTGAAGACTCGAAAGTCATCGCCGAAGCCATGAGCGGCATCCGGACGGCGTGCGATGAGGACGCGTATCCGCCCTAGAGACGTCTTAGGTGGTCGCCGAGACGACGGCCTCGATCAGCTTGTCGAGGTCGGCGCACTCGAGCGCGGGGCCGGGGACGGCGTTGAGGTCGAGTACGGCGTTGAAGTACAGCCCGTCGCTTACCAGCAGCACCATCTGCAGGGCGGTCTCGTCGCGCGTGTGCGCGCGCAGGCTCTCTTCCCACAGCTCCCGCACGCGGCGGAGAGACGCGGATGCCGTGTCGTTGCCGTTCTGCGCCAGTCTCGACACCGCGAGGATCGTGACGTCCAGTGCCGAGCCGGTGTTCTGCGAGGAGCGCAGATGCGCGGCGACGACGCCCTCGGTGGAGTTCTCGATCTCGGCGACGTCTTCGCGGGCGAGGTGCTCGAGGCGCTCGACCAGGGCGGCCTCGAGGGCGCTCTTGGAGTTGAAGTGGTAGAGCAGGCCGCCTTTCGACACCCCCGCGGCGCGGGCCGTCGCATCCATGGTCGCCGCGCGTTCACCGTCATCGACCAGGATGCGGGTGAACGCATCGAGGACGGCGTCGCGGGCGAGTGGGGGGCGGCTCATGGCTCCTCGATCGTACTGGCGGATGGGGCTGACACTCTGTTACTATACCGGCTGGACGGTTTAGAAACGGAATCCGAAAATGCTCACCTCGTCGTTGCCCACCCATGAGATCACCGTGACCCGCGCGGGGTGGCGGGGATGGTTCGCGCTGGCGGTGCTCATGCTGCCCGTGCTGCTCGTCTCGGTCGACAACACGGTGCTGAGCTTCGCGCTGCCCGAGATCTCGCTGGCGCTGCAGCCGTCGAGCATCGAGCAGCTGTGGATCATCGACGTCTACCCGCTCGTGCTGGCCGGGCTGCTCGTCACCATGGGCACCCTCGGCGACCGCTTCGGTCGCCGCCGCATGCTTCTCATCGGGGCCATCGGCTTCGCCGCCGTGTCCGCTCTGTCGGCGTTCGCGCCCACCGCGGCCCTGCTGATCACCGGTCGCGCCCTCATGGGCGTCTTCGGTGCCATGCTCATGCCGTCGACGCTGTCGCTGCTGCGCACCATCTTCCGCGACCGCGACCAGCGTCGCATCGCCATCGCCGTGTGGGCCTCGGGCTTCTCGGCCGGTGCCGCTCTCGGCCCGATCGTCGGCGGCTTCCTGCTCGAGCACTTCTCGTGGGGCTCGGTGTTCCTCATGGCCGTGCCCGTGCTGGTGCCGCTGCTGATCCTCGCCCCCTTCTTCGTCCCCGAGAGCCGCGATCCCGCCCCGGGTCGTTTCGACCCCCTCAGCGTGGTGCTCTCCCTCGCCACCATGGTGCCGATCGTCTACGGCATCAAGAAGCTGGCCGTCGAGGGACCGATCTCGCTCGCACCCGTGCTCTTCGTCGTGGGCGTCGCCTTCGGCTGGCTCTTCGTCCGTCGTCAGCGTCGCCTCCCCTCGCCCATGCTCGACATGACCCTGTTCCGCCAGGGCACCTTCTCGGGCGCCATCCTCGTCAACCTGCTCAGCGTGGTCGGCCTGGTCGGCTTCCTCTACTTCGTGGCTCAGCACCTTCAGCTGGTGGTCGGGCTGTCGCCGATGGTCGCGGGCTTCGCCCTGCTCCCCGGACTCGTGTTGATGATCATCTCGGGTCTGGCCGTCGTGGCCGTGGCGAAACGTTTCTCGCCCCGCATCGTCGTGCCCGTCGCGCTGTCGTTCTCGGTGGTGGCGTACGTGATGGTCGCGATCTCCACGGCCGACCTCGCCCTGCTGATCATCGCCTTCGCGCTGCTGGGCATCGGCATCGGCGCCGCCGAGACCGTGTCGAACGAGCTCATCCTCTCCAGCGCGCCGTCCGCGAAGGCGGGCGCGGCCAGCGCGGTCTCCGAGACCGCGTACGAGGTGGGCGCCGTGCTCGGCACGGCGGTGCTCGGTGGCATCCTCGCCGCGTTCTATCGGGCGCGGCTCGTGCTGCCGGCGGGGCTGCCCGAAGAAGCAGCGCACGCCGCGCGAGAGACTCTGGCCGGAGCAGTGGCGGTGTCGAACACGCTCTCCGACCCCTCTCTCGCCGAGTCGCTGCGTCTCGCGGCGGCGCACGCCTTCGACTCGGGTGTCGTGATCACCGCGCTCATCGGTGCGGGGCTGATCGTCGTCGCCGCCGTGATCGCTGCCACTACCCTGGGAGGATCCCGCAGCACGTCGAAGAAGTGACGTGCCCCGAGCTCTGAGGAGAGCGATGTCGCGTGTCGTGAAGCTGGCCGTCATTCCCGGTGATGGCATCGGTCCCGAGGTGGTCGCCGAGGCCGTCAAGGTTCTCGACGCCGTCACCGCCGCATCCGACGTCACGTTCGAGAAGACCCCGTTCTCGCTCGGCGCGGGTCGCTACCTCGACACCGGCGACACGCTCACCGACGACGACCTCGCCGCCATCGCCGCACACGACGCGATCCTGCTCGGCGCGGTCGGGGGAGTACCCGGCGACCCGCGCCTGAAGAACGCGAACATCGAACGCGGGCTGCTGCTGAAGCTGCGTTTCGCGCTCGACCACTACGTCAACCTGCGTCCGTCGAAGCTGTACCCCGGAGCTTCCGGCCCGCTCGCCGACCCGGGCGAGATCGATTTCGTCGTCGTGCGCGAGGGCACCGAGGGGCCCTACGTGGGCAACGGCGGCTCCATCCGACAGGGCACCCCGCACGAGATCGCGAACGAGACCTCGGTCAACACGGCCTTCGGTATCGAGCGCGTCGTCCGCTACGCCTTCGCCCTCGCCGAACGTCGCCGCCAGACGCTCACCCTCGTGCACAAGACCAACGTGCTCGTGCACGCGGGCGGCATGTGGAAGCGCATCGTCGACGCGGTGGCATCCGAGTTCCCGGGGGTCGCCGTAGACTACCTGCACGTCGACGCGGCAACCATCTTCCTGGTCACGAACCCGGGCCGCTTCGACGTGATCGTCACCGACAACCTCTTCGGAGACATCCTGACCGACCTGGCCGGCGCCGTCACCGGTGGCATCGGCCTCGCCGCATCGGGCAACATCAACCCCGACGGCGCGTTCCCCTCGATGTTCGAGCCCGTCCACGGATCGGCGCCCGACATCGCGGGCACCCAGAAGGCCGATCCCACGGCCGCGATCCTCTCCGTCGCCCTGCTGCTCGACCACCTCGGGCTCACCGACGAATCCGCCCGCATCACCCGCGCGGTCGAGAGCGACATCGCGAGCCGCACCGGCGCCCGCACCACCGCCCAGATCGGCGACGCCATCGCCGCCGGCGTCCAGGCGTAACCTGGACCGATCGGCCCGCATCGCCTCCGCGCAATCGACAGATTTTGGATCACTGATGACGACCATCGACACCGACCCCGACACCGGACTCGACCCGCTCGAGTTCTCGGTCACCCGTAACCTCGCGGCCAAGAACGCGGCCGATCGCGACGCGATCCTGGCCGCTCCCGGCTTCGGGCAGAGCTTCACCGACCACATGGTCGACATCTGCTGGTCGGTCCGCGGCGGCTGGCACCGCCCGCGCGTCTCGCCGTACGGCCCGATCTCGCTCGACCCGGCCGCGGCCGTCCTGCACTACGGCCAAGAGATCTTCGAGGGCATCAAGGCGTACCGCCACGCCGACGGATCGGTGCACACGTTCCGTCCCGACCAGAACGGCCGCCGTCTGCAGCGCTCCGCGCGGCGCCTGGCGCTGCCCGAGCTGCCCGTGCCCTACTTCCTGCAGTCGCTGCGCGAGCTCATCGCCGTCGACGGCGCCTGGGTGCCCTCCGGCGAAGACCAGAGCCTGTACCTGCGCCCGTTCATGTTCGCGAAAGAGGCGTTCCTGGGCGTGCGTCCCGCGCACAAGGTCGCCTACTACCTCATCGCGAGCCCGGCCGGCGCCTACTTCAAGGGCGGCGTGAAACCGGTCTCGATCTGGCTGAGCGAGGACTACTCGCGCGCCGGCAAGGGCGGCACGGGAGCGGCGAAGACCGGCGGCAACTACGCCGCGAGCCTGCTGCCGCAGTCCGAGGCCTACGAGAACGAGTGCGACCAGGTCGTCTTCCTCGACCAGGACCGCAACGTCGAAGAACTCGGCGGCATGAACGTGGTGTTCGTCTACAAAGACGGCACGATCGTCACCCCGCAGTCCGACTCGATCCTCGAGGGCATCACGCGCGACTCGCTGCTGCAGCTGGCCCGTGACCGCGGTCACCACGTCGTGGGGCGCAACGTCTCGCTCGACGAATGGCGCCAGGGTGTGGCATCCGGAGACATCGTCGAGGTGTTCGCCTGCGGCACCGCCGCCGTCGTCACCCCGATCGGTCTGCTCAAGGGTCGCGACTTCATCGACGAGCAGCCCACGGGCACCCTGGCTCTCGAGCTGCGCCAGGAGCTCACCGACATCCAGTACGGTCGCGCCGAAGACAAGCACGGCTGGCTCTACCGCCTCGACGCCTGAATCGTGGCGACGGACGGAGGGACTCCCGGGCGACCGGGGGTCGCTCCGTTTTGCATCGAGGGCGGCCTCACCCGCGCCCGATGACCACGGTCCTTCCCGAGACACTATGCGCCGCGGCGTGTGTCGCGAGGATCGGCGTTCATCGCGGGGGAGCGGTCTGCGCGGGCCTGGCCCGTCGTTGCACAGGTGCAGGGCGGGCCGGAGACAAGGCGTGCGCCTGGGGCCGGGCCGCTCGTCGGGCCGGCGCCCGGACGGCCGAGATGGGCGTGTCGGAGCCCGCCGATAGGCTGGAGCGGTGAAGATCGCTCGATTCAGCTACCAGGAGTCCATCCGCTACGGCATCGTCGACGACGGTGAACTCGTGGTGCTCGCCGGCGACCCGATGTTCGCCGGGTTCGAGACGACGGGGGAGCGCGTTCCGCTGGGCGAGGTCGCCCTGCTCGCGCCGGTCATCCCGCGCTCGAAGGTCGTCTGCATCGGCAAGAATTACCACGATCACGCGGCCGAGATGGGCGGCGAAGCCCCCGCTGAGCCCCTGATGTTCCTCAAGCCGAACACCTCGGTCATCGGTACGGGCGACGTGATCGTGCGCCCCACGAGCCTGACCTCGCACACCGACTACGAGGGCGAGCTCGCCGTCGTCATCGGCCGCATCGCCAAGAACGTCCCCGCCGAGCGGGCGAGCGAGTACATCTTCGGTTACACCGTCGCCAATGACGTCACGGCGCGCGACCTGCAGCGTTCCGACGGGCAGTGGTCGCGGGCGAAGGGCTTCGACACGTTCTGCCCCGTCGGCCCCGTCATCGAGACCGACCTCGATCTCGACGCCGCCGCGATCACCACGCGCGTCAACGGCGAGGTGCGTCAGCAGGGGCCGGTCTCCGACATGATCCACGGCATCGGTGCACTCGTCGCGTACGCCTCGGCGGTGTTCACCCTGCTCCCGGGAGACCTGATCCTCACCGGCACCCCGGCGGGCGTCGGTCCCTTCGACGCCGGCGACACGATCGAGATCGAGGTCAGCGGCATCGGGGTGCTGCGCAACACCGCGCGCGATGCCTGACCTCGCCGCGCCGGCGGGTATCGACCTCGCCGCCGCTCAGCGCCGCACGGTGCGGGTGCTGGCGGCGGGACAGGTGCTCACCGGCGTGGCGTTCGGCGCGACGCTGTCGCTCGGCGCTCTTCTGGCCGCCGATCTCTCGGGGCAAGAGGCGCTGTCGGGCTTCGCCACGGCGGCGGTCACGCTCGGTGCGGCGTTGACGGCGATCCCGCTCGCGCGCCTGGCGGGGCGCCGCGGTCGGCGGGTCGCCCTCACCACGGGGAACGTCGCGGCCCTGATCGGAATCGTCGTCGTCATTGCGGCGGCGGGTCTTCGGCTCTTCCCCCTGCTGCTCGTGGGGATCGCGCTCATCGGTGCCGGCAACGCCGCGACGCTGCAGTCGCGCTTCGCCGCCACCGACCTCTCGAGCACCGCCCGCCGCGGCCGCGACCTGGCGACGGTGGTGTGGGCGACCACCGTCGGCGGGGTCGTGGGGCCCCTGCTCCTCGCGCCGGGGGAGCTGATCGGGGCGAGCGTCGGCATGCCGCGCCTGACCGGCGCCTACCTGTTCTCGTTCGCCGCCCAGGTCTGCGCGTTCGCGCTGTACGTGCTGGTCCTGCGCCCCGACCCGCTGCTGCTCGCTCAACGTCTCGACCGCGAGAAGACGGCATCCGCCTCCGCGCCCGCTCCGCAGGCCGACCGCCCCGGCCTCGCCCGCTTCGCCATGCTGGCCGTCGCCGCCTCGCACGTGACCATGGCGTCGGTGATGGCGATGACGCCGGTGCATCTGTCGCACATCGTGGCTCCGGATGCCGTGACCCTCGCCGTCGGTGTCACGATCGCCGCGCACGTGTTCGGCATGTACGGGCTGTCGCCGGTGTTCGGCGCCCTCGCCGATCGGTTCGGCCGCATCCGCGTCATCGTGCTCGGGCAGGTGCTGCTGGCGGCTTCGCTCGCCGTCGCCGCCACGATGCCGGATTCGCAGGCGGGGGTGTTGGTCGCGCTCGTGCTGCTGGGGCTGGGCTGGAGCGCGGCAACGGTGTCGGGCGCGGCGCTGCTCACCGAGGCGACCCCGCTCGCGCTCCGTCCGCGCCGCCAGGGGCGCAGTGACACCCTCATGACGGCGTGCGCGGCGGTGGGATCGGTGCTCGCCGGCCTGATCCTCGGGGCGGTGGGCTACGACGGCCTGGCGCTCTGGGCTCTGGTCCCGGTGTCGGCGGTCTGCCTGAGCGCGGCCCTGCTGCGCCGAACCCGAACCCCCGCGTGAGTCGCCGGAATCCGTCGCCTCGGAGAGCCCCGTAGCGACGATCCTTGGCGACTCACGCGCGACCCGCGGGAGCGCCGGGGCGCGGTCAGATCGCGTAGACCAGGCCGTCGAACGGGGACAGGTCGGAGGCATTGCGCACGCCGAGGGCGTGCAGGGCGCGGTCGACGTCGAGCTCGTCGTTGAACACGTGGAACGCCACCCGGGCGCGGCCCGCGCGTCCCGACGCCGTGATGCCGTGGGCGGTGAGCTGGGCGAGGGCCTCGCCCGTGGCGTCCGGCCACGTCACGATCGCCGAGGGGCGGGCGGGGTGAGCCAGGCCGAGACCGTCGCGGAAGCGCGCCGCGAGGCCGGTGGCGTGGGCGTAGATGGCGGTGATGTCGGCGTCGGCGAAGAGAGCGAGAGCGGGGGCTGCACCGACGAACGCCTGCCAGGCGGGTGACACGTCGAAGCGTCGGGCGTCGGACGCCAGCGTGCCGCCGGTGCCGTAGCACGACGACCACGGGTCGTCGCCCGAGTACCAGCCGGCCTGCACCGGACGGATCTCGCGCGCGAAGTCGGGATCGATCGTGAGGAATGCCACCCCGCGGGGGCAGCACAGCCACTTGTAGGTGTGGCACACCGTCGCGTCGAACATCGTCGCGTCGATCGGAAGCCACCCCGCGGCCTGAGTGAGGTCGCAGAGGGTGCGGGCGCCCGCTCGCGCCGCGGCGGCGGCGATGCCGGCGGCATCCGCCACCTCGCCCGTCGCCGACTGCACCAGCGAGAACGCCACGAGCCACGTGTCGGGCGAGACCGCGTCGGCGAGCTCGTGCAGGGGAGCGGTGCGCAAGCGAATGCCGCGGCCCGCGTGGACGAAGGGCGCCACGAGCGACGAGAAGTCGCCCTCGGCGCAGAGCACCTCGGCACCGTCGGGCACCGACGCGGCGATGAGCGAGACCAGCACCGAGGTCTGCGAGCCGATGGCCACGTCGCCGACGGGCGCGCACACCAAGCGGGCGAACGACGATCGGGCCTGCTCGACGGCCAGCGACGCCGCGACGACGTCGGGACGACCGGATGCCGCGGACTCGAGGTCGGCGCGGACGGCGGCGACCGTCGCTCGCGGCGGGAGGCCGAGGGTGCAGGCGGCGAGGTAGTCGCGGCCACCGGCGAAGTGCGAGGTGAGGCTGCTCATGTGTTCCAGGTTCCCGCCGAACGGGTTATTGCACCAGGGCAGGTGTTGCATGAGAAGCATCAAGAATGCTTATGTATGGGGATGAGCGAGACAGACGACGTCCTCGATGCGAACGCCCTCCGCGTCGTCAAGGCGATCGCCGACACGGGGTCGATCACCGCCGCCGCCCGCGCGCTCGGCTACAGCCAGCCCGCCGTGAGCCAGCAGCTGCGCCGGCTCGAGCGGCGCGCCGGGTTGCCGATCGTCGAGCGGGTCGGACGCGGCATCCGGCTCACCGAGGCCGGCCTGGTGCTCGCGCGGCACGCAGCGACCGTCACCACCGCGCTCGACGCGGCCGCCGGCGATCTCGCCGAGCTGCGGGGGCTTCGCGCGGGGCGAGTGCGCATCGCGGCGTTCCCCTCTGCCTCGTCGACGGTCGTGCCGCGCGTGATCGCCGCGGTCACCGCCCGGCGTCCGGGAGTCTCGATCAGCTTCATCGAGGCCGAGCCGCCCGAAGCCATCTCCGCCGTGCGCGAGAACCGCGCCGACATCGCCCTCATCTACAGCTACCCGGGTGATCGGCGCGAACACCTGGAGTCCGCGGCATCCGGACTCTCGGCGCGGGTGATCGGCGACGACGACACCGTCGTGGTCGTGCCCATCGGGCACCCCGCCGCCGCCCACGACCCGATCGATCTGTCGCGGCTCGCGGGGGAGCGCTGGATCGCGGGCTGCCCGCAGTGCCGCGGACACCTGCTCGAGGCCTGCGGGCGGGCCGGATTCACGCCGGACATCGCGTTCGAGACCGACAACTTCATCGCGGTCGAAGCCCTCGTCGCCCAGGGGGTCGGCATGGCGATCCTGCCGCGCATGGCCGTGGTGTCATTGCCCCTGCTCGCCGGAATCGCCGCTCCCCGTCTGCCCGCCGCCGAGGCGCGCACCCTGCACGTGGTCACCGCGCGGGGAGCGGAGCACGTTCCCGCCGTGGGGGCGGCTCTCGAGGTGATGACCGACGTGCTCGCCGATCACCTCCGTCTCTCGGGAACCGGCACCGCCCGCCGGTAGGATCGAGGCGATGTCTGCCACGCCTGATCCCCGCACCACGACCGCCTCCGGCGCCGACGTTCGCGTCCGCTTCTGCCCGTCTCCGACGGGTCTGCCGCACGTAGGTCTCATCCGCACCGTCCTGTTCAACTGGGCCTACGCCCGGCACAACGGCGGCAAACTCGTCTTCCGCATCGAAGACACCGACGCCGCGCGCGACAGCGAAGAGAGCTACCAGCAGCTGCTCGAGGCGCTGCGGTGGATGAACATCGACTGGGACGAGGGCGTCGAGGTGGGCGGCCCGCACGCGCCGTACCGGCAGTCCCAGCGTCACGACATCTACCGCGAGGTGCTCGACAAGCTCATCGCGGCCGGGGCCGTGTACGAGAGCTACTCCACCGCCGACGAGATCGACGCGCGCAACGCGGCCAACGGTCGGGCGAAGCAGCTCGGCTACGACAACTACGATCGCGACCTCACCGACGAGCAGAAGGCCGCCTTCCGCGCCGAGGGGCGCGAGCCCGCCTGGCGCGTGCGCGTGCCCGACGAAGACCTCACCTACCTCGACCTCATTCGCGGAGAGGTCACGTTCCCGGCCGGATCGTTCCCCGACTTCGTGGTCGTCCGCGCCGGCGGCATCCCGCTGTACACGTTCGTGAACCCCGTCGACGACGCCCTCATGGGCATCACCCACGTCATCCGCGGCGAAGACCTCATGCCCTCCACCGCTCGCCAGCTCGCGCTCTACCGCGCGCTGCTCGACGCCGGCGTCACCGACTACGTTCCGCGCTTCGGACACATGCCGCTCGTGCTGGGCGAGACCGGCAACAAGAAGCTCTCCAAGCGCGACCCGCAGGCCGACCTGTTCCTGCAGCGCGAGAAGGGATTCATCCACGAGGGTCTGCTCAACTACCTGTCGCTGCTCGGATGGTCGCTCGCGAGCGACCGCGACGTGTTCTCGCTCGACGAGATGATCGCCGCGTTCGACATCGCCGACGTCAACCCCAACCCGGCGCGCTTCGACCAGAAGAAGGCCGAGGCGATCAACGGCGACCACATCCGCCTGCTGGATGCCGATGACTTCGCGTCGCGGATCGTCCCCTACCTCGCGGGTGCGGGTCTCATCGCGGAGCAGCCGAGCGAGGAGCACCGCGCGATCATCGCGTCGGCAGCTCCCCTCGTGCAGGAGCGCGTGCAGCTGCTGGGCGAGGTGCCGGGGATGCTCGGCTTCTTGTTCGTCCCCGACGTGGAGTACGCCGAGGACGCCCTGAAGGGCCTTCCGGCCAACGCGGGCGAGGTGCTGGTCGCCTCGGTCGCCGCCCTCGAGCTCGTGCCCGAGTCCGCCTTCACCACCGAGGCCGTGCAGGCGGCGTTGTCGAGCGCTCTGGTCGACGAGCTGGGGCTCAAGCCCCGCGTCGCCTACGGCCCCCCGCGCGTCGCCCTCACGGGCCGCCGGGTGTCGCCGCCGCTGTTCGAGTCGATGGAACTGCTCGGCAAGGCCGACACCCTCCGCCGCCTCGGCGCCCTGGTGCAGCACCTGGGCTGAGCGGAGCGGCCCGCGCGACGCGCGCGGGCCGGCCCCGTTTTGGCACTCGGGCCGACGTCGCGTAAGCTTGTCCCTCGGCACGAGTTACGGCTCACCGCCTTGGGGTATGGTGTAATTGGCAACACGGCGGTTTCTGGTTCCGTTGTTCTTGGTTCGAGTCCAGGTACCCCAGCAAGACGAAAAGCCCCGGTCATCGCGTATGTTGCGAGAAGCCGGGGCTTTTGCTTTCTTCCCGCCCCGACGTGATGCCGCACTCGCGAAGGGGCACGCCGCATGACCCGAACCACACCGCCGCCCCCGCGGCCTCGGTCGGCGCAGCCTCGGTCGGCGCAGCAGCGGCGCCGTCGCAGGGAGCAGCTCGCGACGTGGATCACCCTGTCGGTGGTCGTCGTCATCTGCGCGGCCGTCGGCGTCGGCGCGTACGCGATGGCGAACTCCTGGTGGGTCGTCGAGGATCCCGCGCCGTCGGCCGACCAAGAGCTGTCGGACGGACAATCCCGATTCGACCGCGCCGGGACCGACTTCTTCAACCGGCAGCGCGCCGTCGTCATCGATCTGACGACCTCGGCGTCGGCCAGCGACCTGGGCCTTCCCGCCGACGCGGACACGCCGGTGGAGACCCTCGTGCCGCTCACGGTGACGGTGCGGGCCGACGGGGAGTCCCGGGATTTCTCGGGCGTGACGTGGTTCGCGCTCGCGACGGGCGGCGATCGCCTGTCGGCGGTGAGCGTGCAGCCGGCCTCGAGCACGACGTGGGTCAGCATCCGCGCCGACCTCGAGCAACGGGCGGCTCAGTGGGGATGGTCCGAGGCCGACGTCGCCACCCTCGCGCAACAGGTCGGCGACGCGGCCCGCGCCGAGGGCCAGGCGACCACGGCGAGCCTGCCGCCCACGCCCCTCGGCAGCATCACGGTCTCGGCCCACGTCGCGGTCGACGCCGACGGGCGACTCTCGTTGCAGTACGTCTTCGCCCGCTGATCGGGCGAGGGTCGCGTGCGGCGCGAGGAACGGCATCCGGTTTGGCGTGGGGGAGATCGGCGCCCGCCGGGCCGTGGTCGTCCGAGAGGCGATGCGCGACCGGTCGTGACGAGCGAGAATGGTGCCATGGGTCTTTTCGTGCAGCGTCCCGAAGAACCGAGCGAGTGGGCGGGCCTTCCCGGCGAGCCCCAGCGGCCGCGCAGTCGCGCCGAGGTCCTGCCCGACGACGCTCCACTCGACGTCGCGTCGCCCGCTCTGCTCGGGCTCGGTGAGACGTCGATCTCGTCGATCGAGATCCCGGTGACCGCCGTCGACGACAGCACGTCGCCGGAGGAGTAGGGGGCGCGTTCGTCGGGGGTGAGCATGGCTTCGCTACGATCCCCTCAGCGCCCGCGTCGACGGGCCCGAGCCGGAAGCAGGTCACCCGTGAAGCGTTGGTCCCTCGTCGTCGCTGTCGTCGCCCTCCCGCTGCTGGTCGCGGGATGCACTCCCTCCGCGTCGGGCGACACGCCGGTGACGGGTTCGGGCGCGAGCCCCGCGGCGTCCATTGGCTCGCAGGCGCTTCCGCCGACCGTCGTCTCGCCCGGAGAACTCGACACTCGCGACGCGACGGTCGTCGTGGCGACCGCCCTCGTGCTCGCGGTGCCCGACGGCACCGAAGCCGAGTGGAGCGGGACGACGGCCGATCCCACGATCGCGGAGTTCTCGGCCGGCGGAGCGTCGGAGGGCGCCGTCTTCCGTCCGGGGTTCGAGGCGCGCAAGGTGGGCACCACGACGGCGACGCTCACCGGCCCCGACGGCCAGCAGATCGCGTTCACGATCTCGGTCGTCGCTCCCTGACGGGAAAGCACGCGCGAGGACTCCGTCCGGGTACGTGCCTCACCGCGGGGTCCTCAGCGGGTGTTCGTGAGCCGCGCGGCCATTCCCTCGAGCAGAAGGTCGATGCTCATCTGCAGCTGCGTGTCGTCGAAATCGACGAGGTCGGCTCGAGCGAAGCGTCGAAGGGCCGGGAGGTGTGCGCTCTCCGCCTCGTCGAGTGCGAGACGCAGTTCCGGAACCTGCGGGTGCCCCGACGGCTGCTGCGCGATGAGTTGCTCGCGTGCCAGAGCGCCGGCCATGCTGGTGAGCGCCGCCAGACTACGGGCGGCGGTCTCGTCATCGAAACCGGCCTCCGTCATGATGCGCAGGGTGCGATCGACGGGCTCGAGGAGCGCGACGTTGGCAGCCGTGAGGCGCACGTACACGCCGAGACCCTTGGCGGCGAGCACGGCACCGTGCATCGACAGCGCCAGGAGTCGACACGCTTGCCGCCAATCGGCATCCGGGGGAAGAGCAAGGGTGCCGAAGTTTCCGGTGAACGCCTCGAAGGCCACAGCCTGTCGAAGGGCGCCCACGTCGCTGACGTGATGATGCACCGCCGCGCGGTCGACGCCGAGTCGGTCGGCGACGGCCTTGACGGTGATCGTCTCGGCGTCCAGGTCTCGCGCCGCCTCGACGATCCGGGCCGCGGTGAGTCCGGCGCGGGTGCCGCGCCCGCGCCGAGGCCCGTCCGGGGTCGTCTCGTCGTCGGTCACCCGTCTATCCTAGGCGTCGACGATTGTATTCACGGGCGTGAATACTTACTCTGAGCACGGTCGTCTCACTGGGGGACGCCGCCTCGACAGAAGGAGAACGCAATGGCCGGGACATCGGGACACGTGACCGCCGACAGCACCATCGGCTCATGGTTGGAGCATCCCGTCGGCGGCCCGCTGATCCGCGGACTCTTACGGGAGTCCGGAGTGGGCGATGACGTCCTGGGTCCCGTCCGGGGACTCCCGCTGCAGCAGCTCGTGACGATGAGTCAGGGCAAGATGCCGCAATCCATGGTCGACGATCTGGTCTTGCGCGCGAACGACGGGGTCGTTCCGCCGTCGGGGGACTCGGCGGGATGGGTGGAGAAGATCACACCGGGTCGATTCGCGGGGAAGACGATCGTCGTCACCGGTGCCGCCGGCGGGATCGGTCGTGCGACGGCCGTGCGCATCGCGCGAGAGGGTGGTCGGGTCGTGGCGATCGACATCAGCGGCGACCGGCTCGCCGAGACCGCGGCCGCCGCCGAGGGCGCCGAGATGGTCGTCGTCGTGGGAGACATCACGCGGCAGCAGGACATCGACGAGATCGTCGCAGCCGCCGGGGAGCGCATCGACGGCCTGGCGAACGTCGCCGGCATCAACGACGACTTCTCGCCTCTGCACGAAACCAGTGACGAGATGTGGGATCGAGTGATCGGTATCAATCTCACCGGGGGCTTCAAGCTGTCGCGCGCCGTTGTTCCGCTCATGCTCGCGGCGGGGTCCGGGGCGATCGTGAACGTCACTTCCGAGGCGGGGCTGCGAGGCAACGCCTCCGGGAACGCGTACACGGTGTCCAAGCACGGCGTGATCGGTCTGACGCGGAGCGCCGCGTTCATGTACGGGCCGCAGGGGCTGCGCGTCAACGCGGTCGCACCGGGCGGCGTCGCCACCGGCATCCCGATGTCCGCCCACCCCTCTGTGGCAGGATCCGCCCGCCTGGCGCCGTTCCAGCAGGCGATCCCGACGATCGCCACCGCCGAGAAGCTCGCCGCGTCCATCACGTTCCTGCTCAGCGACGACGCGGTGAACATCAACGGGGCGATCCTGCCCTCCGACGGCGGGTGGTCGGTGCAGTAGTCGCCCGTGTCGAGGGGACGGGTGCCGCGGAGCGCGCAGACCCGTCTCCTCGACACCCGGCTCGGGCGGCCCGGTGACGTTCCTCGCGTCGGTACGGACCTGGATGCCGCGGAGTATTGCTGTGTGTTGTTTCGTGTTGTATCGTGTGGGAATCTTCGAAGGAGATCCCGTGTACGCAATGGAGCGCCAGCAGCTCATCGAGCGCGAACTGCGCGAGGTCGGACGCGTCAGCGTCATCGACCTGGCCCGCCGCTTCGACGTGACGACCGAGACCGTGCGTCGCGACCTCGACCGCCTCGAGGGCACCGGATCTCTGCGCCGCGTGCACGGTGGGGCGGTCGGTATCGACCGGGCCAGCACGGCGGAATCCTCGCTCACCGAGCGGCGTGAGCGCCGCGGTGACGCCAAGCGCGCGATCGCCGCCGAGGCGGCCGGCCTTCTCGGAGCGGACTTCCGCGGGTCGATCTTCCTCGACGGCGGAACGACGCCCGCCGCCGTGGCCGCGATGCTCCCCGCCGCGCTCGACGCCGGCTCCGGGGTCGAGGTCGTCACGCATTCGCTCGAGGCGGCGCACCTGCTCGCTGGCGAGGAGCGTCTCTCGCTCACCACCATCGGCGGACGGGTACGCGGGGTGACCGCCGCGGCCGTCGGTGCGCACACCGTTCGCACCATCGGCCAGCTGCGCCCCGACATCGCCTTCGTCGGCACGAACGGTCTGAGCGCCGGCTTCGGGCTCAGCACGCCCGATCCCGACGAGGCCGCCGTCAAGACCGCCATCATCCAGTCGGCCCGTCGTGTCGTACTCGTCGCCGACGCGGCCAAGTTCGGAGAGGAACTGCTCGTGCGTTTCGCCCGACTCGACGAGATCGACGTGCTCGTCACCGACGCGGCCCCGCCCGCCCCGCTCGCGGAGGCCCTGGCCGACGCCGACGTCGAGGTGCGTGTCGCATGATCGTCACCCTGACCGCCAACCCTTCGGCCGACCGCGCCGTGGTGCTCTCCGACGCCCTCGCCCCCGGTGAGGTACAGCGCGCGCTGTCGTCCCGCGAAGACGCCGGCGGCAAGGGCGTCAACGTCGCCCGCGTGGTCACGGCGGCCGGAGCCCCCGCGCGCGCCGTCGTCCCCGTCAACGCGCACGACCCGTACCGGATGCTGCTCGAAGACACCGCCATCGCCCTCGACCTGGTCGAGGTCGCGGGGCGCGCCCGGGCCAACCTCACCATCACCGACCCGGCGGGCGAGACCACCAAGCTCAACCTGCCGGGTGCCGAGCTGTCCGGCGCCGAAGCCGAGGCCCTGGTCGCCGGCGTCGTCGCCGCGGCCGAGGGCGCCACGTGGCTCGTGCTCGCCGGATCGCTGCCGCCGGGCGTTCCGGCCTCGTTCTACGCCGATCTCATCACCGCGGTCCGCGTGCGCTGGGGCGCCGCCGCTCCGCGCGTCGCGGTCGACGCCTCGGGCCCGGCCCTGGCCGCCGTGGTCGCCACCGCCCGTCCCGACCTCATCAAGCCCAACCACGAAGAGCTCGCCGAGCTCGTCGGCGAAGACGCCGCCGGCGACGCCGATGTGCTCACCGAAGCGACCCGACGCGCACGCACGCTCGTGCCCGAGCGGGTGGCATCCGCCCTCGTGACCCTCGGGGCCGACGGTGCCCTGCTGTTCACGGCCGACGGCGCCTGGCGCGGTCGCGCCCCCCGAATCCAGGTCGCCAGCACGGTCGGCGCGGGCGACAGCTCGCTCGCCGGCTACCTGCTGGCCGACCTCGAGGGAGCCTCGGCTCCCGACCGTCTCGCGCGGAGCATCTCGTACGGAGCCGCCGCCGCGACCCTGCCGGGGACTCAGGCCCCGACACCGGCCGATCTGCCCGCGGGCACGATCGCCGTCTCCGACTTCTCCACCCACACCGCAACATCCTGACCACGGAGGTCACCAGACAATGTCCGACATCATCACCGCGGAGCTCGTCACCCTCGACGCGCCCCTGGGCACCGACAAGCAGTCGGTGATCCGTGCCCTGGCCGAGCGCGTCGTCGCGCAGGGTCGCGCGACCAGCGCCCAGGAACTCTTCGACGACGCCTGGGCCCGTGAGCAGAAGGACGAGACCGGCCTGCCCGGCGGCATCGGCATTCCGCACGCCCGCAGCGCCTCGGTCACCGAGCCGACCCTCGCGTTCGCGCGTCTGACGCCCGGGGTCGACTTCGGCGCCCCCGACGGCCCCGCCGACATCGTGTTCCTCATCGCCGCGCCCGCCGGTGCCGACGAGGCCCACCTGGCGGTGCTGTCGCAGCTCGCGCGGAGCCTCATGAACAACGACTTCATGTCGGGTCTGCGCGCCGCGCAGACGCCCGCCGACGCCGTGCGCATCATCACGGATGCCGTGACCCCGGCCCCCGCCACAGCACCTGCCGCCGCGGCAGCCCCCGCCGCCACGCGCGCCGAGACCCGTGCCGCGGGCCGCACGAAGAAGATCGTGGCGGTCACCGCGTGCGCCACCGGCATCGCCCACACCTTCATGGCCGCCGACGCGCTCACCGCCGCCGGCGCCGAGACCGAGGGCGTCGAGCTGATCGTGGAGCCGCAGGGCTCGAGCGGCTACAAGGCCCTGCCGCAGAGCGTCATCGACGACGCCGACGCCGTGATCTTCGCGGTCGACGTCGACGTGCGCGAACCCCAGCGCTTCGCGGGCAAGCCCGTCGTGCGCGCCGGCGTCAAGCGCGGTATCGAGCAGCCGAAGCAGCTCATCGCCGAGGCCCTCGCCGCCAGCGACAACCCGAACGCCGCGCGCGTGCAGGGCGGTGCCGCCGGTGCGGGTGCCGCCGAGGCCCCCATCGCCCAGCAGTCGGTCGGGCGCCGCATCCAGCGGTGGCTGCTGACCGGTGTCAGCTACATGATCCCGTTCGTCGCCGGTGGCGGTCTGCTGATCGCCCTCGGGTTCCTGCTCGGCGGGTACCAGGTCACGCAGAACGCGGCCAACGTCATCATCCAGAACTCGCTGTGGGATCTGCCGACCGAAGGCATCACGTCGTCGTTCGGCCCGCTGGGCCAGTACCTCGGTTCGGTCGCGTTCATGATCGGGTCGACCTCGATGGGCTTCATCGTGGCCGTGCTCGCGGGCTTCATCGCCTACGCGATCGCCGATCGCCCCGGCATCGCCCCGGGCTTCGTCGCGGGTGCCGTCGCCGTGCTCATGAACGCCGGCTTCATCGGCGGCATCATCGGTGGTCTTCTCGCCGGTTTCATCGCCTGGTGGCTCGGTCGCTTCGACGCCCCGCGGTGGCTGCGCGGCCTCATGCCGGTGGTGATCGTGCCCTTCCTCGGCTCGATCTTCGCCTCGGGGCTGATGATCCTCTTCCTCGGACGCCCGATCGCCTCGCTCATGGCCGCCCTCACCGAGGGCCTCACGGGCCTCGCGGGCAGCGGCGCCGGCGCGATCGTGCTGGGCGTGATCCTCGGTCTCATGATGTGCTTCGACCTCGGTGGCCCGGTCAACAAGGTCGCCTACGTCTTCGCCACCACGGGCCTCGCCGCCGCCACCCAGTCCAACACCACGCCGTACCTGATCATGGCCGCGGTCATGGCCGCGGGCATGGTGCCGCCGCTCGCGATGGCGCTGGCCTCGACCGTGCTCGCCCGCGGTCGGTTCACGCCGGTCGAGCGTGAGAACGGCGCCGCAGCGTGGCTGCTGGGTGCTTCGTTCATCTCCGAGGGCGCGATCCCGTTCGCCGCGGCCGACCCGCTGCGCGTCATCCCCGCCTCGATGGTGGGCGGTGCGATCACCGGTGGACTCAGCATGATCATCGGCGTGCAGTCGTTCGCCCCGCACGGCGGCGTGTTCGTGTTCTTCGCGATCAACCCCTTCTGGGGTTTCGCGCTCGCAATCGCGTTGGGTACGGTCGTGACGGCGCTGATCGTCGTCGCGCTCAAGCGCATCGGCGCTCAGAAGGACCCGTCCGTCGCCGAGACCGCTCCCGCGGCCACGGTCGCCGCGTAATACCCCCGTCGAATCGAGAGGATTCACCATGGCAGAACGTCAGGCCACCATCGCCAGCGCCTCGGGCCTCCACGCCCGTCCCGCGAAGCTCTTCGTGCAGGCCGTGCAGGAGAAGAAGATCCCCGTCACGATCGCAGCCGAGGGCGGTGCCGACCTCAACGCCGGCAGCATCCTCTCGCTCATGGGCCTGGGTGCCGGTCACGGCACCGTCGTGACCCTGAAGGCCGAGGGCGACGGCGCCGAGCAGGCGCTCGACGAGCTCGTCGCTCTTCTCGAGACCGACCTCGACGCGCAGTAAGCACCGCGCGTCACAACACCGGATGCCACGGGCCCCAGGGCTCGTGGCATCCGGTGTTTCGCGTACGGGTGGCGGGCCGAACTCCTGAGTTTCGCCGGTCGGTGCGGGCTGTCGGACGCCGAAGGGCCTGGGCGCGCGGGTTGTTCAGGAGTGTGGCCCGGTCCGGGCTTCAGACGTCGAGAGTGTCGCCCGGCTGCAGATCGACGAACGATCCGCCGTTCTGCTCCGCGGCCCAGGTGAGGCGCGCGGCGCCCATCTGCTTGCCCGCCGTCGACAGGGTCATGTCATGGGTGGCGAATACACGGTCGGGCTTGACGTCGAGGACGAAGTCGATGGCGTCGCCGATCTTCAGCCACGGGGCACCGACGGGCGCGGCCAGCAGCTGCACCTTCGAGCGCTTCGGGACGGCATACGAATCGCCGGGGTAGTACAGCGCGTCGTTGACGAGCACGCCGACGTTGTCGACGTTCGGGATCGATTCGTGGATGACCGCGTGCGTCCCGCCGAAGAACTCCAGGTGGAAGGGGCCCACGTCGAGGCGATCGCCGGGGGAGACCGCGATGACGTCGAACCCGGCTGCCGCGTGCACCACGCCCTCGGGGCCGTAGATCGGAACGCCGGGGTGGGCCTTCTGCAGGCGCGTGAGGTGATCGGCCGTCCAGTGGTCGGCGTGTTCGTGGGTGATGACGACGCCGACGAGACCGACGAGGTCTTCGAGCGGCGAGGTGAAGCTCCCGGGGTCGACGACGAGGGTGTGTCCCGACTCGACGAGGACCAGGGCGGCGTGTTCGTGCTTCGTGAGGCGCATGGTCCCAGTGAACTCCGCGACCGCGCGGGCGGCAACCGCTGGCGGGGGAGGCGAAGTCGGGCTATCGCCTCTTCCGCCCGCCGCGTTCTCGCGGTACCGTGGCCGGACACGCCCGGGAGTTCGGTGGTTCCGGCCCCGATTTTGCGTGCGCGCAATTCGTGGTGCATACTTGAACGGTTGCGAAGCGGCCCCATCGTATAGCGGCCTAGTACGCTGCCCTCTCACGGCGGTAACGCGGGTTCGAATCCCGCTGGGGTCACCACAGAGAAAAAGGCTCCGACCATGTGGTCGGGGCCTTTTTCGTGTCTCGGTTTCTTGCGCCTCGGTGGCGCGTCCGCGCGGCTCCGAGCCTGAGTCTGTGTCAGTCCCCGCTCGCGGCGCGGCGCCGCCGCACCAGGCGACGCACCCCCCAAACGGCGGCGAAGACGACCCCCGCGACAGCGATCCACGGCAGCAGGAAACCCAGACCGATGACGACGCCGTTCAGCGTCGCGACGAGACCGTTCCAGCCCGCACCGAGCCCGTCGCCGAAGCCGGCGGGGTCGGCGGTGACGGATGCCGCGGGCTCGGTCAGTTGCACGCTCAGCGTCGACATCGCCACCTGCGACTCGACCGACTGCAGCACCTGCCGGTCGCTGTCGAGTTGCGCCTGACGCTCCGCGAGTGCGGACTCCGCGGTGATGAGGTCGGACACCGATGCCGCTTGGGCGAGGAGTTCGGTGAGGCGCGCCACCGAGGCCTCTCCGGCCGACACCCGGGCACGCAGGTCGACGGCTTGCTCGGTCACGTCGGAGCGGGTGACGCTCGTCGCCGTGACCTCGCCGACCTCGCGGAGGCCGTCCATCACCGAGGCGAGGGTGTCGGCGGGTACGCGCACGGTGATCCAGCCCGACGACGTCGGTGACACGGCGGCGGAGCCGTCGATCGGCAGGCCCATCGCGCCATCGCCCAGCTGGGACGACTCGACGTATCCGCCGACGCTCGTCGCCGTGGCCGAGATCGTGTCGATCGCCGCGGTGAGATCGTGGACCTCCACGGTGCTCGACCCGGTGGCGACGATGTCCCGGGTGCCGGCGTCTCGAGTGCCCGCGTCGAGTGCGACCGAGGAGTCTCCCGCTGCGCCCGACCCCGCGGCCGCCTCCTGGCCCGGGGCTGCGGGCGCACTGTCGACACTTCCGGCGTCGAACCGTTCGCCGGCCCACGGGGCGCCCTCGGCGGCGCCGGAGCCGGCCGCCGCCGACCCGCTGGAGCTCTGGGAGGTGGTCAGGGCGGGGCCGACCACGGCCGCGATCACCACGACGGCGGCGGCCGCGCCGACCCCCGTCCAGATACCGCGACGGCGTCGGCGCACGCGGGTGCGCTCGTCGCCGATGCGCGCGAAGACGGCGTTCTCGATGGCATCCACGCGGTCGGCGGGAAGCGAGGGGAGGGTGGGGCTGGTCATGGGGTCTCGGTCTCCATCGCGGTGGCGCGTACCCGGGAGCGGATACGGGAGAGGCGGTTGCGCACGGTGCCGTGGGATACGCCGAGTTCCACGGCGGCGGCTTCGTAGCCGTACCCCTCCGCGGCGCACAGGCGGAAGATCTCGCGGTCCAGCTCGCTCAGGCGGTCGACGGCCGCGAGGATGGCCGCCACCGTCTGGGCCTGCACGACCTGCGCCTCGACGTCGACCACCGAGGGAATCTCGTCGTCGAGCGCCGCGTGCGATCCGTGGCGCCGACGCGCCCGCAGGCGGTTCTGCGCCTGCAGTCGGCACACCGTCGCGAGCCAGGGGAGGAGCGATGCCCCCTCCAGTCGCAACGACGGGATCTTCCGCCACGCGACGACGAACGTCTCCTGCACGACGTCTTCCGCGTCGCTCGCGTCGCCCACCAGACCGAAGGCGATCCAGTACACCGGACGCGCGTACGCGCGGTACAGCTCGCGGTACGCGACCTCCGACCCGCCGGCGGCGCGCGCCACGAGGGCCCTGTCGTCGATGACGTCGTGGGTCATGGCATCCGTCCCGCTCCCGGTCGATTCCCGAGAGCACTCTCTCACTGAGAGGTGTCCGCCCGCGCGTGATCGTCTCGTATCCGGTGGGGACGAGGGGCGGGGCCGCGGTCGAGCACCGGATAGAATCGAGCGTTTCCCCGACGAAAGGCCCCGCCATGGAGCTGCAGCTCGACCCCGTCTTCCAGACGGTCACTCTGGTGGTCCTGGTGCTGATCCTGGTCGCCGACCTGCTCATCATCCTCAAGCGCCCGCACATCCCCGCGGCGAAGGAATCGACGCTGTGGGTCGTGTTCTACGTCACGCTCGCCCTGATCTTCGCGGGCGTGCTGTGGATCGTCGCCGGGGGAGAGGTCGCCGGGCAATTCGTCGCCGGGTGGCTGACCGAGTACAGCCTGTCGATCGACAACCTCTTCGTGTTCGTGCTGATCATGGGGCAGTTCGCCGTGCCCCGGCGCTATCAGCAGGAGGTGCTGATGGTGGGCATCATCATCGCGCTCATCCTGCGCGGGGCGTTCATCCTCGTGGGCGCCACGATCATCGAGAACTTCAGCCCGATCTTCTACCTCTTCGGCGCCTTCCTGGTCTACACCGCGATCCGGCAGGCGTTCCCCGGCTCCGATCACGACGACGACTCGCAGAAAGAGAACCTCATCGTGCGGACGCTGCGCCGCGCCCTGCCGATGAGCGACTCGTACGACGGCAAGAAGATCGTCACGCGCATCGACGGCAAGAAGCTGTTCACCCCGATGATCATCGTCTTCGTCGCGATCGGTGTGACCGATCTGCTGTTCGCGATCGACTCGATCCCGGCGATCTTCGGCATCACGCAGAGCCCGTTCATCGTCTTCACCGCGAACCTCTTCGCGCTGATGGGGCTGCGCCAGCTCTACTTCCTGCTCGGCGACCTGCTCGATCGCCTCAAGTACCTGCACTACGGGATCGCGTTCATCCTGGCGTTCATCGGCGTGAAGCTCGTGTTCCACGCGATGCACGTCAACGAGCTGCCCTTCCTCAACAACGGCGAACCGATCGAGTGGGCGCCCGAGATCTCGACGTGGGTGTCGCTCGCCGTGATCATCGTGTCGATGGCGGTCGCCACCGTCGCCAGCCTGATCGCCGCCCGTCGCGAGCCCGCCGCCGTCGGCGCACAGGATGCCGCGGCCGACGTCGCCGACGAGAAGGGCACCCCGACGACGGTGGAGCACCCCGAGCGCGACTGACGTTTCGCCTCGCACGCCCGCTCTCGGCGCACGCGTCAGCCCCGAGGCCGGCGTGTCCCACGTCGTGCAGGTGAACGCCGGTCTTTCTGCACCAAGTGGGACATCACGCGCGAGGCTGGGGCGGCGCTATGTGGCGTGTCCCACTTCGTGCGGGTAGATGACTGATTTCCTGCACGAAGTGGGACACGGCGTCGCGCCGGGGCGCTCAGAACGCGCGGAGGTTCGCGTGCAGGCCGCCGTCGACGTACTCCTCGCGCAGGATGCCGCGCCGACGCAGGATCGGAACCAGGTCGTCGAGCACGCGGTGCACGGTGACCGGGTGCAGGTCGCCCCACAGCAGCACGCCGTCGTTGCCCCAGGTGCCGAGCTCCTCGATGCGGTCGGCGAACTCGTCGGCCGTCCCCACGAAGCCGCTGCCGTCGTTCAGTCGTCCGAGGCGCGCGTGGGCGCCCAGCAGCGTGCGCAGCGGAGCGTCGTCGTCGTGTTTTCCGACGAGTCGCCGGATGCTGCCCTCCGACACATGCTCGCCGAAGATCGACCGGTCCAGCGGGCGGTCCAGATCGAGGGCCGTCAGATCGGTCTCGAGGTCGCTCGACTGCTTGCGGGCGATCGCGATCAGCGCCTCGTCGTCGGGGTGGGCGGATGCCGCGACCAGGCGGTCGGCTTCTTCCGGCGACGACACGAGCACGGGCTGGATGGCGAACAGGATCTTGATGTCGTCGGCCGAGCGCCCCGCGGCTTCCGCCGCAGCGTGGATGCGTCCGCGGTAGGCGCGGATGCTCGCCTCGTCGAGGGGGGCGAGCGCCAGTTGTACGTCGGAGTTGTGCCCGGCGAACGACAGGCCCCGCCCGGAGCCGCCGGGTGACACGATCGCCGGCTCGCCGTCGGTGAAGGGAACGGCGTTCAGCGGACCGTCGAAGCCGAAGTGCTCGCCGCGGTGACGCGTGGCGTGCAGTTTCGTCCCGTCGGCGTAGACGCCGCTGCGCTCGTCCTCGACGAGCGCACCCTCACCCCAGCTGCGCCAGAGGTCCCGGATGCCGCTGAGCCACTCCTCGGCGCGGTCGTAGGCCGCGTCGTGTCCGAGCTGCGGGGCGGGGGAGAAGTGCCGGGCGCTGCCGGTGTCGGTCACCACGTTCAGCCCCAGACGGTGCCCGCTCAGGTGCTGAAGGGTCGCGAACTGCCGGGCGGCCGTGTACGGCAGGTACGCCGCCGGGTTGACCGTGGGCACGACGCCGAGGTGCCGCGTGGCGGCGAAGAGGTAGGGGGCGAGCAGCAGCGGATCGTGCTTGGGGCCGCCGAACGCGTGGCGCACGCGGAGGTCGATGGTCTCGGCACTGCCCAGCGAGGGGGCGTCTTCGATGATCAGCAGATCGAAGCCCGCCTGCTCCAGGGTGCGGGCGGAGTCCTGGTAGAGCCCGGGCTCCGTCCACCGGTGGTTCCACCGCAGATAGGGGTGGCCCCACCCGTGGGGGCCGAAGCCGCGGGCGAGGAACCAGCCGAAGTGCTGCAGACGGCTCACAGCACGACCACCTCTCGCTCGACGTCCGACGAGAGCACGGCGAGACCGTCGAGCGCCTGAGCGAGGTCGGCGAGGAGGTCGTCGATGTCTTCGATCCCGATCGAGAAGCGCAGCGTGCCCGGGAAGACCCCCGCGCGCTCGCGCTCGGCGACCGTGCGCGCGGCGTGCGAGGTGCTCTGCGGGTGCAGCACGAGCGAGCGCACATCGCCCAGGTGGGTCATGTGCGTGATCACCTCGACCGACTGCACGACGTGGCGGGCGGCTTCGAGACCGCCGCGGAGGGTCACGGTGAACACCGAGCCGCTGCCGCGCCGCAGGTAGCGCGCACCGAGCTCGTGGTGCGGGTGCGATACCAGGCCCACGTGGTCGACGCGCTCGACCTCGGGGCGCTCCTCGAGCCATCGCGCCACGGCGAGGGCGTTCTGCGACTGCCGCTCGACGCGCAGGCTCAGGGTCTCGATGCCCTGGCCGATCAGGAAGGCGTTGAGCGGCGACGGCGAGGGACCGAACCGCGGGGCGACGCTCTCGCGGATGTAGGCTCCGCGCGCGCGTCCGCCGTGCTTCTCGGCGTAGCTCGCCCCGCCCAGGCGGTCGGTCTGCACGAGGTGGGGGAACCGGTGTCCCGAGGCCGCCGCGTCGAAGCGTCCGTCGTCGACGATGACGCCACCGAGCACAGCCCCCTGGCCGGCGAGGAACTTGCTCGCCGAGTGCACGACCACGGCCGCGCCGTGCTCGAGGGGCCGCAGGAGGTACGGGGTGGTGAACGTGCTGTCCACGACGAGGGGGATGCCGTGCTGCCGCCCGATCGTCGAGGCCGCGGCGATGTCGAGCACGTCGTTACGGGCGTTGGAGAGCGTCTCGGCGAAGAAGGCGCGCGTGCGCGGGGTGATGGCATCCCGCCACGCGTCGAGGTCGGAGGCGTCGACGAAGGTCGTCTCGATCCCCAGGCGGGCGAGGTTGTCGAGCAGGAGCCCGCGGGTGCCCTCGTAGATGTGCTCCGACACGACGACGTGGTCGCCGGCGCCCGCGAGCGCGAGCAGGGCGACGGTGACGGCGGCCTGTCCGCTCGAGACGAGCACGGCCTGGTCGCCGCCCTCGAGAGAGGCGAGACGCTCCTCGACCGCCTGGACGGTGGGGTTGCCCGTGCGGGTGTAGCCGAAGCCGGCGCCCGTGCCGAAGTGCTCGGCGGACTCGTCGAGATCGGTGAACGTGAAGCCGGCCGTCAGGTAGATCGGGAGCGCGCGCGGCGACGCGGACACGGTCGAGGCGCCCACGTGCACCTGTCGGGTCGAGAATCCCGGTTCTGCGTTCGCGGCCATGCGGCACGCTCCTTCCTGCGGCGTGTCGACAGGCTTTCACGCGGGGCCGGGGAGCGCCCAAACGTGCGGCGCCGTGTTACGTCGTCGACGCCGCGCGCTCTCGCTCCCGCGCCGCCGACGGGCTCGCGATCGACGCCGGCGGCGAAGGCTGTGCCGGTGTCGCCGGTGGTATCGTGGCGAGGTGCGGATCGCCGGCCTCCTCCTTAGCGGCCGCGACGAGACCTTGTTCTAGGCCTTTCTCGTCGCGGAGTTCGTCGCGGGCCTCACACCCCTCCCGAGGAGAAACGCAAACCATGAGCAGCGCATCGATCGACGGCATCCGGATTCCGGATCGTCCTCGCACCCTGGCCGAGAAGGTCTGGGACGACCACCTCGTCGTCAAGGGCGAGAACGGCCAGCCCGACCTCATCTACATCGACCTGCACCTCGTGCACGAGGTCACCAGCCCCCAGGCCTTCGACGGTCTTCGCGCCGAGGGTCGGCCGGTCCGCCGGCTGGACCTGACGATCGCGACCGAGGACCACAACACCCCCACCCTCGACATCGACAAGCCGATCGCCGACCTCACCAGCCGCACGCAGATCGAGACGCTGCGTCGCAACGCCGCCGAGTTCGGCGTGCGCCTGCACTCCCTGGGCGACAAGGAGCAGGGCATCGTGCACGTCGTGGGCCCGCAGCTCGGCCTCACCATGCCCGGTGTCACCGTCGTCTGCGGTGACTCCCACACCTCCACCCACGGGGCGTTCGGGGCGATGGCGTTCGGCATCGGCACGAGCGAGGTCGAGCACGTGCTCGCCACGCAGACGCTTCCGCTCAAGCCCTTCAAGACGATGGGCATCACCGTCGAGGGCGACCTGCGCCCGGGCGTCACGGCGAAAGACATCATCCTCGCGATCATCGCCAAGATCGGCGCCAACGGCGGCCAGGGCTACGTGCTCGAGTTCCGCGGCAGCGCGATCCGGTCCCTCTCGATGGAGGGGCGCATGACGATGTGCAACATGTCGATCGAGGCCGGTGCCCGCGCCGGCATGATCGCGCCCGACGAGACGACCTTCGCCTACGTCAAGGACAAGCCGCACGCGCCGCAGGGCGCGGACTGGGACGAGGCTGTCGCGTACTGGCGCACGCTCCCGAGCGACGAGGGTGCGGTGTACGACGCCGAGGTCTTCCTCGACGCCGCCGACCTCGAGCCCTTCGTCACCTGGGGCACGAACCCCGGTCAGGGCGTGTCGCTGTCGGACGTCGTGCCGACCCCCTCCGACATCATCGACCCGAACGAGCGCGCGGCCGCCGAACGGGCGCTGGAGTACATGGATCTGGCGGCGGGCACCCCCATGAAGGACATCCCCGTGGATGCCGTGTTCATGGGCTCGTGCACCAACAGCCGCATCGAAGACCTGCGCGCCTTCGCCTCGGTGATCCAGGGCCGCACCAAGGCCGAGAACGTGCGCGTGATGGTCGTGCCGGGCTCCGCGCGCGTGCGCCTAGAGGCCGAGGCCGAGGGCCTCGACAAGGTCTTCATCGACTTCGGCGCCGAGTGGCGCTTCGCCGGATGCTCGATGTGCCTCGGCATGAACCCCGACCAGCTGGCGCCGGGCGAGCGCTGCGCCTCGACCTCGAACCGCAACTTCGAGGGACGCCAGGGCAAGGGCGGCCGCACGCACCTGGTGTCGCCGCTCGTCGCCGCGGCCACCGCCGTGCGTGGCACGCTCTCGAGCCCCGCCGACCTCGACGCGATCGCGAGCGACGGCACCCTGATCACCGGCGGTGCCGCCCGCACCGATGAGACCGTTTCGACCGGGGCGGAGGCCTGACATGGAGAAGTTCAGCACCCACACCGGTGTCGCCGCCCCGCTGAAGCGCTCGGCCGTCGACACCGACCAGATCATCCCGGCGGTCTACCTCAAGCGCGTCACCAAGACGGGCTTCGAAGACGCCCTGTTCGCCAACTGGCGCCAGGATCCCGAGTTCCTCCTCAACCAGGACGCCTACCGTTCGGCATCCGTACTCGTCGCCGGTCCCGACTTCGGCACCGGCTCGAGCCGCGAACACGCCGTGTGGGCGCTGCGCGACTACGGGTTCAAGGTGGTGCTGAGCCCCAAGTTCGCCGACATCTTCCGCGGCAACTCGGGCAAGCAGGGCCTGGTCACGGGCGTGATCACCGAGAACGAGGTCGAGCGCATCTGGGCCGCCATCGAGGCGCAGCCCGGTATCGAGATGACCGTCGATCTGCAGGCCAAGACCGCCACGGTCGGCGACCTCCAGGTCTCGTTCGAGATCGACGATTACACTAGGTGGCGGCTTCTCGAAGGGCTCGACGACATCGGGCTCACGCTGCGTGACGAAGACAAGATCACGCAGTTCGAGGCGCGCCGCGAGGCATGGCGGCCACGGACCCTCCCGGTCCGCTGAATCCGATCGACCCGATCGGTTCGATTCGCCGCCCCTCGTCCACGAAGTGAGGTCCACCCCCCTATGAGCACACTCGTCACCGATTCCGCAGATCAGAACCCCGGACAGCCCGACTGGGAAGCGGCCGAGACCCTCACGATCCGCGGCGGTCGCCCGCTGCGCGGCACCGTCGAGGTCAAGGGGGCCAAGAACCTCGTCACCAAGGCGATGGTCGCAGCCCTTCTCGGCGGCACCACCAGCACGCTGCGCGACGTGCCCATGATCAGCGACGTGAAGGTCGTGCGTTCGCTCCTCGAGGTGCACGGCGTGACCGTGACCGAGGGCGACGAAGAGGGCACGCTGCACCTCGATCCCTCGGGCGCGGTCGCCGCGCACTTCGAAGAGATCGACGCGCACGCGGGCGCCTCGCGCATCCCGATCCTGTTCTGCGGACCGCTGCTGCACCTTCTCGGCGAGGCGCTCATTCCCGACCTCGGTGGATGCCGCATCGGCGACCGTCCGATCAACTTCCACATGGACGCGCTCCGCGCCTTCGGTGCGGTCGTCGACAAGAGCTACGAGGGCATCCGCATCACGGCCCCGAACGGGCTGCACGGAGCGAACATCACGCTGCCGTACCCGAGCGTCGGGGCGACCGAGCAGGTGCTGCTCACCGCGGTCCGTGCCAAGGGCGTGACGGAGCTGCGAAACGCCGCCATCGAGCCCGAGATCATGGATCTCATCGCGGTGCTGCAGAAGATGGGCGCGATCATCTCGTACGAGCCCAACCGCGTCATCTTCATCGAGGGCGTCGACAAGCTCGACGGCTACGACCACCGCGCGATCTTCGACCGCAACGAAGCCGCATCCTGGGCGTGCGCGGCACTGGCGACCGACGGCGAGATCTTCGCCAAGGGCGCCCGCCAGCAGGACATGCTGACCTTCCTCAACGTCTTCCGCAAGGCCGGCGGATGGTTCGACGTCCGCGAGGACGGCATCCTGTTCCGTCGTGGCGAATCGCTTAAGCCCGTCATGGTCGAGACCGACGTGCACCCGGGCTTCATGACCGACTGGCAGCAGCCGCTCATCGTGGCGCTCACCCAGGCGTCCGGAACCTCCACCGTGCACGAGACCGTCTACGAGAACCGACTCGGTTTCACCGAGGCGCTCAACAAGATGGGCGCCGACATCGTCGTGCACCCCAAGGGGCTCTCGAGCGCCGACCGGCGCGTCCCGCGTCGCGATCTCGAGCAGGCGGCCGTCATCAACGGCCCGACGCCCCTGCACGGGGCCGACGTCGAGGTTCCCGACCTGCGCGGCGGCTACAGCTACGTCATCGCCGCGCTGGCGGCCGAGGGCGAGTCGACGGTGCGCAACATCGGCATCATCCGCCGCGGCTACGAGAAGTTCCTCGAGAAGCTCACCGCTCTCGACGCCGACTTCCGCGTCGTGGGGTGACGGGCGTGGCCGCTTCCTCCGAGAAGAGCCGCCCGAGCGCCTTCTGGCCGCTCGCGGCGATCATCGTCCCGATCACGGGTCTGTTCGCGCGGATCGAGATCCGCGGGGCCGAGAACCTCCCTCGTGAGGGTGCGTACGTGATCGCTCCCAACCACAACTCCGAGTTCGATCCCGTGATCGTCGCGGTCGCCGTCTGGCGGCTGGGTCGGGCTCCGCGGTTCCTGGCCAAAGAGAGCCTCTTCAAGGTCCCCGTGCTGGGTGCCGCGCTGAAGGCCACGGGCATGGTGCCCGTGCCCCGCGCGTCGACCAGCGCGAACCAGTCGATGAAGGCCGCCGAACAGATCGCGCGCGACGGCCGCGGCGTCATCGTGTACGCCGAGGGCACGCTCACGCGCGACCCCGACCTGTGGCCGATGCGGGGCAAGACCGGCGCGGTGCGCCTGGCCCTCGCCGCCGACCTGCCGCTCATCCCGATGGCGCAGTGGGGCGTGCAGCAGATCCTGCCCCGCTACGGCAAGCTGCGCTTCCCCCGGCGTTCGCACGTCATCGTGGAGTTCGGTCCGGCCATGGACATGAGCGAATACCGGGCGACCCCGACGCACCCGGCGACGCTCACCCGCGCGACCGACGCGATGATGAATCGGATCACGGCCCTGCTCTCCGGCATCCGGGGTCTTCCCGCCCCCGCCGAGCGGTGGAACCCGTCGCAGCACGGGCAGAACGAGACGGGGCGCCTTGAGCCGTAGGAATGCGCCACCCCTCGCCGGCCCCAAGGTCGCCGTCGTCGGCGCCGGGAGCTGGGGGACCACCTTCGGCAAGATCCTGGCCGACGGGGGAGCCTCGGTGGTCATGTGGGCCCGACGCGCCGAGCTCGCGGCCGAGATCACCGAATCGAAGCGCAACAGCCGCTATCTCGCCGGAATCAACCTGCCGCGCACCATGACGGCGACCACCGACCTCGCCGAGGCGCTCACCGGCGCCGAGCAGATCTACCTCTCGGTTCCCAGCCAATCGCTGCGCGAGAACCTCGCCGCCATCAAGCCGCTCGTGCAGCACACCGACGTGCCCATCGTCTCTCTCATGAAGGGCGTCGAGAAGACGACCGGGCTGCGCATGAGCCAGGTCATCGCACAGGTGCTCGAGTGCGACCCGGCGCGGATCGCGGTGGCATCCGGCCCGAACCTCGCCCTCGAGATCGCACGCGAGCAACCGACCGCGGCGGTCATCAGCTCGCTCAGCCCCGAGACCGCCGAAGCGGTGGCCCGTCGCGCGCGCAACCGGTACTTCCGCTCCTTCGTCAACACCGACGTCATCGGCACCGAGTTCGGCGGAGTGCTGAAGAACCTCATCGCCGTCGCCATCGGCATCGTCGACGGCGTCGGCTATGGCGAGAACACGAAGGCGTCGATCATCACGCGCGGCCTCGTCGAGATGACCGACTTCGCGGTCGCCCAGGGCGCGCAACCCGAGACGCTCCAGGGGCTCGCGGGGCTCGGTGATCTGATCGCGACGTGCCAGTCGCCGCTCAGCCGGAACAACACCGCGGGGCGGCTGCTCGGACAGGGATACGGCTATAAAGAGGTGGTCGCGCAGATGCAGCAGACCGCCGAGGGGCTGGCCTCCGTCGCCCCGGTGCTGCAGCTGGCGAAGCAGGTCGGTGTCGACATGCCCATCGTGCAGCAGGTGAAGATGGTGCTCGACGGCACCATGGACCCGCGCGACATCGCGCCGCACCTCACGACAGACGACGATCAGCCGCAGGGCGAGAGGACGCAGAATGACCAAACCGGTGGTGGTGGTGCTCTTCGGCGGGCGCTCCAGCGAGCATTCGATCAGTTCCGCCACGGCGGGCGGGGTTCTGCGGTCGATCGACCGTGAGCGTTTCGAGGTGATCCCCGTCGGGATCACCCGCGACGGCGCCTTCGTGCTCGAAGACGACGACCCCGACAAGTTCGCCCTGCGCCCCGAGGCCCTGCCCCAGGTGGTCGACAACGGCACCCGCGTACGGATGCCCGACTCGACGCTCTCACGGGAGTGGACGGTGACGGATGCCGATGGCATCCGCTCCCTCGGCGACGTCGACGTGGTGCTGCCCATCCTCCACGGCCGCTTCGGCGAAGACGGAACGGTGCAGGGCCTTCTCGAGCTGCTCGGCATCCCCTACGCCGGCGCCGGGGTGCTCATGTCGGCGATCGGGATGAACAAGAACGTCACCAAGCGCGTGCTGCGCTCGGCGAACGTCCCGGTCGTGCCGTGGGTCGCGGTCACGCGCGCCGACCTCGCCCGCGACCGGGCGCTGTGGGAGCGCCGCATGCGGGCCCTCGACCTTCCGGTGTTCGTGAAGCCGAACCAGGCCGGCTCGAGCGTCGGCGTCACGAAGGTGTCGCGCTGGGAAGACCTCGATGCGGCGCTCGAGACCGCCTTCGCCGAAGACGTCCTCGCGCTCGTCGAGCAGACCATCGTCGGGCGTGAGCTCGAGTGCGGCGTGCTGCCCGGGCGAGACGGGGGAGCGGTGCGCGTGAGCGTCGCCGGAGAGATCGTGGTCACGGGGCGCGAGTTCTACGACTTCGAGGCCAAGTACCTCGATGCCCCCGGCGTCGATCTCGTGTGCCCCGCGGAGCTCGGCGACGGCGAGCTCGCCGAGATGCAGCGCATCGCCGCTCAGGCCTTCGAGGCGATCGGCGGGCAGGGCCTCGCGCGCGTCGACTTCTTCTACACCGGTACCGAGTTCTACGTGAACGAGGTGAACACGATGCCGGGCTTCACCCCGATCTCGATGTTCCCCACCTGTTGGATCGCCTCGGGTCTCACCTATCCCGACCTGATCAGCGACCTTCTCGACGCGGCGCTCGAGCGGGCCTGACCCGCGTCGACGGTCACCGGCCGGAGCGTCGCCCACAGGGGCGCGGCGGGCGGCGGCGCGCGGTCGCGCCGTTCAGGGCGTCGGGGTCGGCGCGGGAGTTGCGTCCGACACCGAGGTGCACACCGAACCGGTGGCGGGCAGGTACTGGCGGATGAGCGGTCCCAGCGCCTGGGCGACGTCGCCACTGCTCGCGATGTCGTAGTCGAGGAAGACCTGAACGGCGGGCTGACGCCCGAACGTCGTCAGGGTGTACCGGTTCTGGTCGGCCTGCGACTCGTCGACGATCCAGTCCACGCCGTCGAACGATCGGCACGGCAGCGTCGAGGGGCCGGGGGCTTCGAGGCCGCAGGTCATGAGGATCGCGGCCGGGTCGCCCCAGGCGCCGGTCGCCTGCGCATCGGTCCAGCGGCGGTCCTGCCCCGAGATCGAGGCCGGCAGACGCGAGACGACCTCGGCGCACGCGGCGTCGTTGGCGAGCTTCGCGGGCTGCATCGGCACGGTCGTGCTGCACGCCGCGAGCCCCGGGATCAGGGCGACGGCGGCGAGGAGCGCAAGGGTCCGAGTTGAGCGGGGCACCCCTCCAGGCTAATAGCGTGGAGGGGTGACCGACGCCGAGACCACCCGTGAGACCACCGTGGGAGAGCTGTCCGAGGGGCAGATCCTGCGGGGCATCCTCGACCGCCTTCCGCCCTCGACGGCGCCGGTGGGTCCGGGCGACGACGCGGCCGTGCTCGCGGTGCCCGACGGGCGCGTGGTCGCGACGACCGACACCCTGGTGCACGGCCCCGACTTCCGGCTGGCGTGGTCGTCGCCCTTCGACCTGGGGTTCAAGTCTGCGGCCGTGAACCTCGCCGACGTGGCCGCGATGGGGGCACGACCGATCGCCCTGCTCGTCGCCCTGGCGATGCCCGAGTCGACGCCGGTCTCGTTCGTGCGCGGATTCGCCGACGGGCTCGCGGCCGCGTGCGCGGAACTCGCCCCCGGCTGCGCGGTCGAGGGTGGTGACCTCACGGTCTCGGACACGTTGACCATCGCGGTGACCGCGCTCGGCAGCCTCGACGGTCGGGAGCCGGTGCGCCGATCGGGCGCACGGGTGGGCGACGGTGTCTACGTCATCGGTGAGCTCGGGCTCGCGGCGCGAGGTCTCGAGGTGCTGTTCGGGCGGTTCACCGACACCCAGGGCGCGCCGCTGCCCGTCACCGACGACACGCGCGCGGCGCTCAGCGCCGTCGACGCCCTGGCCCTGTCGCGACAGCTCGCTCCGCGACCGCCCCTCGCCGAGGCTCTGCGCGCGGCCGACGCGGGGGCGACGGCGATGATGGACGTGTCGGACGGCCTCGCTCTCGACGCCACCCGCCTGGCCGACGCCTCCGGCGTGACGGTGGCCTTCGACTCCGCCACCCTGGGCGAGAACCCGGCCCTCGCGCTCGCGGGCGGAGAGGACCACGGCTTCCTCGTCACCTTCGCCCCGGATGCCGAGCCGCTCGGTCATCGCGTCGGAACCGTCGTGCCGCGCGGCGCCGACGCCGTCACGGTGGACGGCCGCGCGTGGACGGGGCGCGCCGGCTGGGATCCCTACCGCGATTGGGATGCCGGTCGCGGCTGATCACCGACGCCGTCCGGGGCCCGTCGGCCGTGTCGTCGTCGGCGCGGGCAGGTGACGCCCCGCACGAGCCCAGGAGCGCCGGCGTCAGAGCGTCGGTCGGCCCCACCACATGGTCGTGTCGCCGTAGGCGCGGTCGCGCTCGGCCTCGAGGCCGGCGGCCGCCCAGTCGGGCGCGGTCGAGCGCGTGGCCCGCTCGACGATGACCGTGGCATCCGCGCTCAGACGGGGCGCCAAGGCGACCAGTGCCCGGGTCAGCTCGTCGTCGCCGAGGTCGTAGGGCGGGTCGAGGAAGACGAGGTCCCACTCGGCGGTGGATGCCGACAGGAACGTCGTCACGTTCGCGCGGTGCACCCGCGCGGGGGCGGTCACCCCGGCCGAGCGCAGGCGGTCCGCGTTCGTGCGGATCAACGCGGCCGCGGGGGCCGACAGCTCCACGAGATCCGCGGAGGCGGCTCCGCGGCTGAGGCTCTCGAGCCCGAGGGCCCCTGAGCCGGCGTACAGGTCGGCGACGCGGGCGTCGTCGAGCAGCCCTGCCGACTCCAGCGCACCGAAGAGCGACTCGCGGACACGGTCGCTGGTGGGGCGGGTGCCCTTCGGGGGGACGTCGAGGACGGTGCCGCCGGCGCGGCCGGAGATGATGCGCGTCACGGTCTCAGCCTAGGCTCCGGTGCGGGAGACGACGGTCCTGAACTGGGACTCGTCGCCGCGCTCCTTGTAGATCGCCCTGAACTTCGAGCAGGTCTACGGGCAACCATCTGGGCAGCCTCGACTGCAGATCCTCGTGAACGACACAAACGCGGTCGATGAGTGGGGTGCGCGCTCCGGCATCCGCACAGACGTGGCCCCATTCGAAGAGGTCGATCGGTATCTGTGGTGTCAGAGCCGGTGGTGGAGCCTGGGCGCCCTGCGAGGAGGTCAACCTCCCGATGACTGCCCGTCCCGTCCTCTTCCGGGGTCGACCGTTCAGCCCTCCTGCCCGTACCGTCGTCGACAGCGACGAACGTGCCGACCCCCTCTACGGTGCCGATCTCTGCGCCCACAGGAACGCCGT
This sequence comes from Microbacterium sp. BH-3-3-3, assembly GCF_001792815.1. NCBI lineage: Bacteria > Bacillati > Actinomycetota > Actinomycetes > Micrococcales > Microbacteriaceae > Microbacterium > Microbacterium sp. BH-3-3-3. Next base: position 3,496,188 of record NZ_CP017674.1, read on the forward strand.
CCCCTACCTCTGCCCAGCAGGCCGTCCGGCCACTGCCTCGGTATCGCTCTCGACGTCGACAGCAAGCGTTGGAAGGCAGCTGACCGAGACCGAACTTGGCCACGCGCCCGGTGAAGCGGACGGTGCCGTCTCGCGTTCGGTTTTCATCCCCGACTTCACCCCCGGGAGTGCACCGCATCGACGTCCGCGGAACGACGAGCGGACCGAAATCCTTGCGCCTGATATCGGCGGCGATGAGGAGAGCATCAACAAGCCGCCTGCCGCGATTGGTGGACGCATCCATTCCCGTGACGGCCAGCCCGCCCAGCTCGGTGAGCAGTCTGGCTGTGGTCCGATGACATCGCCGCCGGATCCAATTGTCTCGCGATCTGACGGCCAACCATGAGAGACAGTCGTGCTGCGCGAACCAAAAGAAAGGCCGCCCCCTCTAGCGAGAGCGGGCGGCCTTTGTCCGATTGAGCTTCGGACGATGCGCACTCCGCGTCTTTGACGGGAGCCAACTAGCCCTGCTGCGCTCACCGAGGAGAGCAGGCTGGTTCGTCCTTCGTGTCCGCGGGAACTACATCAACCGGAGCATGAGCGACGCCGCGGCACTGACGGCGACCTCAGCGTTGTTCCCCCATGACGGCGTCGTCGTCAGCCCGCGCAGATGCGGTTGGTGCTCCCGTAGATGTCCACAGCGTCACGACCCACGTTGATATTGCGGAGCCGATTGCCGGGCCGGTAGACGCTGAACGACTTTCGGCTCACCCCCGGACGCGAAGCGGGATAGTCGTACTGCCGCTGGTTTACATTCTCGAAAACGATGACGCCCACGCCTGACCCCCGGCCGGCTACAAGTCGGAAAGGAACCGACACGTAGTGGCTCGTGCCCTGTCCGCAGGTGTAATAAGCGTCGTTCTGGGATTCCGCGTTCGCAGCCATGGGTGCTGCGACGACGAGAGATACGCCTACAGTTGCCGCCCCCAGGACTGCTGCGAACTTCTTTTTCACTGACATGCGTCACCTTCCGTAGTAAGCGTCCGGAAACTCAGGGCAAACCCCTTGTAGTTCCATCAGCTCAGAGCCCCCTGGCGTAGTCATATCCAGGTACGGAGACCATACGGCGTCGTTCAGACCCTTCATGCCATCGAGGAAGGCACTCTGGCTGGGTGGATTACCGGTTGGCTCATAACCCTTGTCGCGGATGCATTGGGACAGATCAGTCGTCCAGTAGTGATGGAGCCAGACCAGTTGCTCGTCCGATGGGGGGCGGTTGATCTCTGCTTCGTACGGGTACGAAGCTCGGCAGACGAAGCTCGACACGGCGAACGATTGCTTTTGCCCCTCCGGCACTACTCCTACGTCGAACGCGTCCCCGGCAGGAGAGACTTTCGCCGGGTACCCTGCGGCGGTGAGGCATTCGGCAAGCACCCGAGGGCGTTCGTCCTCACTCACTGCACGGACGACCTTTATGTCGCTTGGACGCTGAGCGGAGGAAAACTCGGCTGCCACGCCCGCCCAAAGCCGATCCGCTTCGCTCGCGTACAGGTGTGTGCGCTCGACCTCGGTCAGGGGCGCCAGAGAGGGCTTTGGGGGCGCAGCCTGCGCTGTACATCCTGCAGCAAGCATTACAGAGATCAGTAAAGTCGCGGCGATGGCCGCGCCCCGCCGAATCGGATGTGAAAAGTTCAAATTACTTCCTCCGTCGAGATTAGGGAATCCGAAGCTCTCGTATTGGCTGCCTCCTGCTGGCCACGACGCCCGGGATCACCGCGGCGCCCGATGCGGAAAGTATCGCCAGCAGAGCCAGCGCAGCAATGAATCTCACATCTGGTATGGGGTCTGAGGTCAATACCAGGGCGGTTATGCCGAGGGTCATCCCACTGGCGACGCCGGCGGCGGCGAGTATGAATGTCTGCAGGGTCAATAGCGCAATGACAAAAAGTCGCGTCGCACCGAGAGCGCGCCGACGTCCAAAATCTTTTCGCCTCATCATTACCAACCCGTAAAGCAGGACGGACACGATGAGGCCCGTGACTCCCAACAGGGCGAGCACTAGTCCGCGAGAGAATGATCCCAGTTGGCCATCAATCACATTCCTGAGCTGAAGCAACTCCGAACTGGTTTCCACCTGTACTTTTGAGGTGTCCGCGGCGCCCAAAACGGACGATACCGCGGGCGCCAAAGACAAGACGTCACCAGGGCTGGCGGCGACAATGAAGATACGACTGACTGGCTCATTCTCGCTGGGGTCCCTGGGGACCAGAAGGACGGGGCTCAGGCTCTGAAGAAAGTCAGGGGCGTCATACCTTCCTGCAACTCCCGCGGTGGTGCCATCGGAGGAGGCCACCGCTCCTGCGTACTCCGCGAGCCCCAGTGTTGACCTCGCTTCAGGCGACGGGAAGCCGATTTGCTCTCCGTCTGATGACGAGCGCAGGCCGAGAGTCCGCAGGTCTAGGGTGTAAACAAACCGGGCAGCCACCTTCGAACCCCCAGGTATAGTCGCGTTCACAGTGTCGAAGGAACTCGAGAATGCGCCAGACCATTCAATGTTGTCGAGCGAAGCGATTCTCTCAATTGCCTCGCTGGTCACTCCGGCACCTTCCTGTGCCGTCACCGTAATGGTGCGGGTGCCGACGGAGTCGATTGACTGGAGTACGCGCTGCTCGGCACCTACCGCCCGGCCAGTTGTCATCAAAACTGCAAAAATCATGCCGGCGATGACTAATAGGGTCAGAGTCGATGCAACGGGTTGCGACTTCGCTGACGCGATTGACTCTCGGAGCAGTGAACCGATCTTCACAGGCGCACCTCCCTGTCGCACAGGGCGGCGACCTCTGGAGAATGAGTGACAATCACAACCGTGGCCCCTTTATCTTTCGCGTGGCTGTACAGGGAGTTGATCACCAGAGCGCTTGTAGCTGGGTCGAGGTTTCCGGTCGGCTCGTCTGCGAGCAGGACAGCAGGAGAGCTGAGGAGTGCGCGACATAAAGAGATGCGCTGTGCTTGACCTCCGGAGACCTGCCCGGGCTTCCTGTCGGCGGGAATATCAACGCCAAAATTTTCCAGAAGTCGCTGCGCATGTTTCGTGACGGCGCGGCGGGGTTCCCCGCGGTAGAGCGCGGATTCGGTGACGTTGTCAAGTATGGTGCGCGTTGAATCGAGCGCGGCGTCTTGGAAAACAAATCCAAAGGTTTGTGCTCGCATTCGTGATCTCTGCGAATCGTGCATATCGGTCGTGCTCACGCCACCGATCCGGATTTCTCCGCTGGAGGGACACAGCATGAGCCCGAGGAGATACAGAAGCGTGCTCTTTCCTCTACCGCTGGGGCCAGTGATCGCTGTCATGGAGCCAGGCTCGAACTGCGCGGACCAGCCTTGAAGGAGTGGTTCTGATGGTGAATATCCGAACGTCACACCCTCAGCGGTGAGGCTCACCGGTCTGGTCATGCGGACCTCATCATCTTGACGCGCGTCCCCTCTTGTACTCCGTCGACAACTGCCATGCCTTGTGCAGACTGTTTGACGATGACTGTGACTGTCTCGCCAGTATCCGTTTCGACTACGATTCTTCCGTCCGGTAGCGAACTGAGGGAAGCGACGGGGACAACAACACCGGATACCGGTTGTACGAGCAGTACAGTTGAGGGATAGTTGGACTTTCCATCCACAGGGATTTTCGCGCAGTCTTCGAGACAGATCGGCTCATCTTCGCTCGTACTCGTCAGCTCGATTGTGAACGAAGCCGTTGCTGGATCGGACTTCTGTTCGGAGGTGGTAGCTTCCCATGTCGAGTTGTCCGGCCCGGTGATGCGCACAAGGGCACCAGTGGGTATTTGGGCAGCCTGGTTTTCGGTCGCCTGAATCACGAACTGGGGGGACGAGGGAAGAACGCTAATGACGGATTCCGCACTCTGGAGTGTGTGTCCGGCAGCGATCTTCGTCTTGTCTATTATGATCCGCGTTGGGAGTTCGGGGAGATATATTATGTCGCCTGCATTGGTTGCGCCAGTCGACTCCACACCCAAAGCCTTCTGCCACCGTTTGATAGCGAGGACGGTTCCGCTCTCGGCCTTCCCGTCAATCGCTCCTCGGTAGTGGCCTAGGGCGGAGAGCATTCGTTGCAGCTGAGCGACATCGTCCCCGGAGACGCCCTCTCCGATCGAACGGAACGAGGGAACGGAGCCGACAGCCGCCACGACGGGGCGCAGATTCACGGTGTAGAGAGTGGAACCGGCGTCCGCGACCATGGTTGATTCAGCCGGTGCACTCGTGACCACGCCGATTGCCTGGTTGACGCCGACAGGTGCGATTGACCACGAGGCGGTTACGCCCAGAGTCAGCGAGGAGGAGACCTCTCCAAGCTGGGCCGTCGCGTACGAGGCGGACTCGGTCTCAAGCGGGTCCGGTGCTGGTGCGGTGACCGTTGTGATCGCCCACGCGGATGCTGCGCCAACGATGAGAGCGAGCAGTCCGCCCCCGAGAAGCAGTGGCCACACCCGGTGTCTGGTCTGCGTAGCGCGTCCGTTCATCACCGCTTCACCGTAGGTGTCCGGGCGGGGTCGGCATTCGCGGGCTTTTTCAATCGGTACATGGTGTCGGTTGACTATTCAGCTGCGTCGTGGTGTCTCGGCTCCGGCCGGCCGGTCACCGCGAGCGCGCACAGCCCCGTGGGGCCGGAGGACGGTGTCGGCGGCTCTCCCTAGACTCGGAGCATGCCCGCTCTCACGCTCGCCTCCCGTCTCGACGGTGTCATCGGCGGCAAGACGGCGGCCGCGTTCGATCGCGCGTTCGGCATGAAGACCGTGGGCGAACTCCTCGAGCACTACCCGCGTCGCTACGCCCGACGCGGCGAGCTCACGCCGATCGCGACGCTGCCGCTCGGTGAGCCCGTGACCATCGTGGCCGAGGTCGTGAGCGCGAGCGAGCGGCGTATGCAGAACCGCCGCGGGTCCCTGCTCGAGGTCGTGATCAGCGACGGCGACGGGCGCATGTCGCTGACCTTCTTCAATCAGCCCTGGCGCCTGAAAGAGCTCACCCCGGGTCGCCGGGGCATCTTCTCGGGCAAGGTCGGCGAGTACCGGCGGCAGACACAGCTCACCAACCCCGACTACGAGCTGTTCGACGACATCGCCGAGGCCCGGGCCGAGGCCGAGGTCACCGCAAAGCGCCCCATCCCGATCTACCCGGCCACCAGCTCGGTCCCCAGCCCCCTCGTGCAGAAGACCATCTCGCTCGTGCTCGACGCCGTGGGCGACATCGACGATCCGCTGCCCGACGACCTGCGGGCGCGCCGAGGGCTCGTCGACGCCCGCACGGCGCTCGAACACATCCACCGGCCCGAAGACGACGACGACATCGCTCCGGCCGTGGCGACGCTGCGCATGCACGAGGCCTTCGTGCTGCAGACCGCCCTGCTGCAGCAGCGGCAGTTCGTGCGGGCCCTGTCGGCCACGAAGCGTCCCGCCGCCGCGGGCGGGCTGCTCGAGCGATTCGACGCGATCCTGCCGTTCGAGCTCACCCCCGACCAGCAGAGCGTGGGTGCCCGGATCGCCGCCGACATGATCGGCGACTGGCCGATGAACCGGCTCGTGCAGGGCGAGGTGGGGTCGGGCAAGACGCTCGTCGCCCTGCGCGCGATGCTGCAGGTCGCCGAGTCGGGCGGGCAGTCGGCACTCATCGCCCCCACCGAAGTGCTCGCCGCTCAGCACCTGCGCTCCATCGCCCGCATGCTGGGCCCCGAGCTCGCGCCCGAGCTCATGCCGACCCTGCTCACCGGCCAGCTGCCCGCCGCCGAGCGCCGCAAGGCCGCCCTCCGGGTGGCCTCGGGGCAGGCCCGCATCGTCGTGGGCACCCACGCGCTGCTCAGCGCCCGCACGACCTTCGCCGAGCTGGGCTTCGTCGTCGTCGACGAACAGCATCGCTTCGGTGTCGAGCAGCGCGAGGCACTGCGCTCCAAGGGCGAATCGCCGCACACGCTCGTACTCACGGCGACGCCGATCCCGCGCACCGTCGCCATGACGGTGTTCGGCGATCTCGATGTCTCGACCATCCGCACCATGCCGGCCGGGCGTGCCGGCATCCAATCGTTCGTGGCTCCGCTGGCCGAGAAGCCCGGGTGGTTCGCGCGGGTGTGGGACCGGGTGGCCGAAGAGGTGCGTCTCGGACGCCAGGCGTTCGTCGTGTGCGCGGCCATCGATGCCGAACAGCTCGCCGCCGACGAGAAGACCGACGAACCCGCCGACGCCCCGGCCGCGGCGGCCGCCGCCGAGAGCGGCCGCACGCGGTGGGGCGTCGTGCAGGTCGAAGAGATGCTGTCGCGTATGCCGTCGTTCGCGGACATCCGCGTGCAGATCCTGCACGGCAAGCTGCCGGCCGACGAGAAGGACGCGGTCATGCAGGCCTTCGCGCGCGGCGACATCGACGTCCTCGTGGCCACGACCGTGATCGAGGTGGGCGTCGACGTGCCGAACGCCTCGACCATGGTGATCCTCGAGGCCGATCGCTTCGGGGTCTCGCAACTCCACCAGCTCCGCGGACGCGTGGGCCGCGGCGGGGTGCCGGGCCTGTGTCTGCTGGTCACCGAGGCGTCTCCGGGCTCGTCGTCGCGATCGCGTGTCGAGGCCGTGGCGAGCACGCTCGACGGCTTCGCGCTGGCCGAGGTCGATCTCGAGCTGCGGGGCGAGGGCGATGTGCTCGGCGGGGCGCAGTCGGGCGTGCGCTCGTCGCTGCGACTGCTGCGCGTGGTGACCGATGCCGATCTCATCACCGAAGCCCGCGCCGAGGGGGAGCGGCTGCTGGCCGACGATCCGACGCTGGAGCGGCATCCCGGTCTGGCGGCCGCGCTCGAGCGCCGTGTCGGCGTGGAGGAGCGGGCGGCGCTCGCGAAGTCGTGACGGCGCGGGCCGGGTGCGGGGCGTCGTCGGTAGGCTGACGGCATGAACCCCCGGATCGCCGTCGTCCCCGGCTCGTTCGACCCGCCGACCCTCGGTCACCTCGATGTGATCCGCCGCGCGGCGGGGCTGTTCGATCAGCTCCACGTCCTGGTCGTGCACAATCCGGGCAAAGAGGCGATGCTGCCCCTCGCGCAGCGGCAGTCGCTGCTGGAGCAGTCGATCTCGGAGGCCGGGATCGAGGGCGACGTCATCGTGGCGGCCTGGAGCATGGGGCTCCTGGTCGACTACGCCACCGAGGTCGGCGCCCGCGTTCTCGTGAAGGGCATCCGTTCGCAGGTGGACGTGGCCTACGAGACCCCGATGGCGATCGTCAACCGCGACCTCGCCCACGTCGAGACGGTGTTCCTGCTGCCCGATCCCTCGCACGCGCTCGTGTCGAGCTCGCTCGTGCGACAGGTCGCGGGGCTCGGCGGCGACGTGTCGCCGTACGTCCCCCCGGCCGTCGCCCGTTTCCTCGACACCGGGGCACGCGGGCTCTGACCGCGGGTCCCACCGGTCCGCGGCGGGTCGCGACGCGGCATCCGGCCCGTGTTCAGGGGCGCGCGGGTAGCATGGACGACCGTGAGAACCCGCCGACCCGGTCCCTTCCAACTCCCCGTACGTGACATCGAGCACCACGCGGGAGAGATGCGCGAGCACAGCCTCGACATCCCCGCGCCCGAGAAGTGGGGTGAAGGACTCGTCTCGATCCCCGAGGCCGAGCCCCTCGAGATCGAGGTGCGTCTGGAGTCGGTGCACGAGGGCATCCTCGTGTCCGGCACCGTCGACACCACCGCCACCGGCGTGTGCGGCCGATGCCTCATCGACATCGAGGAGCCTGTCGAAGTCGAGTTCCAGGAACTTTTCACGTATCCTGGGAACGAAGCGAGTGACTTCGACGTTCAAGACGACCACGTGGATCTTGAAAATCTGGTCCGGGACACGATTGTCCTGTCGCTTCCGTTCCAGCCGGTGTGTCAGCCGGACTGCCCCGGGCTCGACCCGAACACGGGCGAGAGGCTGACGGAAAGCACCGGCGACACGGAGCAGACGTCCGTTGATCCTCGATGGGCTGCGCTCCAGCAGTACACCCCAGACGACGGCGATGCGCTCCGCGCCGCCCCCAAGACAGAGAAGAGCTAGCCATGGCAGGTAACCCCCCGAAGCGGAAAGTCTCCCGCTCGAACACCCGCTCGCGCCGCGCGCAGTGGAAGGCCGAACCCACCCCGCTGGTGAAGACCATCGAGAACGGCAAGGTCGTCTACAGCCGCCCCCACCAGGCCAAGGTCGTCACCGACTCGCAGGGCACCGAACTCTTCATGGAGTACAAGGGCCGCAAGGTCGCCGACGTCTGATCGTCGCCCGCGACGAGACACTGCGACGCGAGACACTGTGACGCGAAACACCGTGACGCGAAACACCGTCGAGCGCTCAGCGCTCACCGAGAAGCTCGGGGTCGACATCGACCCCGAGCTTCTTTCGCTTGCCCTGACCCACCGCTCGTTCGCCTACGAGAACGGCGCCATCCCGCACAACGAACGTCTCGAGTTCCTCGGCGACTCGGTGCTGGGCCAAGCCGTGACCGTGCGGCTGTTCACCCGGCATCCGGATCTCGACGAGGGAAGCCTCGCCAAGCGGCGCGCGAGCGTCGTGTCGACCGTGGCCCTCGCCGAGGTGGCGCGCACCATCGGCCTCGGCGATCACGTGCGGCTCGGCCGGGGCGAGATCCTGACCGGCGGTCGTGACAAGGATTCGATCCTCGCCGACACCATGGAAGCCGTGATCGGGGCGACGTTCCTCTCGGCGGGACCGGATGCCGCCACCGACATGGTGCTGCGCCTGGTCGAACCGCTCTTCGCCGACCCCGAACGCTACGGCGCGGCGATGGACCCGAAGACGAGTCTGCAAGAGATCGCTGCGCGGCTGGGGCTTCCGGCTCCCGTCTACGGCGTCGAGGCGACCGGGCCCGACCACGACCGTCGCTTCACGGCCACCGTGACCGTCGGCGAGGTCGTGACCACGGGTGCCGGGTCGAGCAAGAAGCAGGCGGAGATGGCCGCCGCCCTCACCGCCTGGCGCGAACTCGACGCGCGTGCCTGAACTCCCCGAGGTCGAGGTCGTCCGCGCGGGACTTGAACCCGCGGTCACCGGCGCCGTCATCGCGTCGGTCGACGTGCGCGACGAACGCGCCCTCACCCGGCACACCGGGGGAGCCGCGCATTTCGAAGCCGAGCTCACGGGCCGCCGCATCTCGTCGGCGGTGCGCCGGGGCAAATTCCTGTGGATGCCGGTCTCCGACACCGAGGCCATCGTCACCCACCTGGGCATGAGCGGTCAGATGCTGCTTCGTGTTCCCGGGGCACCCGAAGAGCGCCACGAGCGCATCCGCATCGAGCTCGAGCACCCCGTGCACGGGCCGTTGTCGGTGGTCTTCGCCGATCAGCGCACGTTCGGATCGCTCGCGGTCGACACCCTCGTGGACACCGCCGACGGCGCCGCGGCGGGGCGTGGATCCGACCTCGCCCGGGTGCCGACGCAGGTGGCCCACATCGCCCGCGATCCCCTCGACCCCGCCTTCCGCGCCGATCGCTTCCGCGCGCGCCTGGCGCACACCGCATCGGGCATCAAGCGCGTGCTGCTGGATCAGACCGTGGCCAGCGGCATCGGCAACATCTACGCCGACGAGTCCCTGTGGGCCGCGCGCATCCACCCCGAGACCGCGGCGTCGGCTCTGTCGACCCGTGCCGTGAACCGTCTGCTGGCCGAGGTGCAGGCCGTGCTCGAGAAGGCCCTCGCCGAGGGCGGCACGAGCTTCGACGCGCAGTACGTCAACGTGAACGGGCAGGCCGGGTACTTCGCGCACTCGCTCAACGCCTACGGCCGCACCGGGCAACCGTGCCCGCGATGCGGGCGCCCGATCGTGCGCGTGTCGTTCATGAACCGCTCGAGCCACTTCTGTCCGCACTGCCAGCGCGTGCGGTGAGCGACCCGCCGGCGCCCGGTTTCCGCGCGCCGCGGTTCGCGGGACGCGCGGGAACCTCTCCCGGTCGGGCGGATGTCAGTCGAGCACCTTCTTCCACACGCCCTCGTAGGCGACCGGAACGAACCCGATGCGCTCGTTGATCGAGAGCATCGGGCGGTTCTCTTCGGCGTTGTACGTCATCACCCGCGGAGAGTCGGGGGCGATCTCGCGCCAGGCCTGCAGGGCGGCGCACTTCACCAGCATCCCCAGGCGGTGGCCGCGGTGGGGCGCCGTGACAAGGGTGTCCTCCTGATGCGACATCGCCGTGCGGTCCTTGCCGATGACGAGTTCGGTGAAGGCCGCCAGCTCCCCGGAGTCCACGTGCTGCGCGGCGGTGATGAGCATGTGGCGACCGGCGTCGAGGTAGGTCGCTTCGAAGCGGCGGACGCGCGCGGCATCCCACACCTCCTCGTCGAACTCGAGGTCGGCCGAGGGGGCGTCGGTGACCATGCGGGACTTCATCGCGGCGAAGGACTCGACGAACTCGTCGGGGGTCGGGAGCGCCCACTGCACGACGCGATAGCCGCGGGCCGCGCGCTCGGCCTCGTCGAGGAGGTCCCGCACCCGCGGTGCGGCGTCGGCGAGGTCGAGGCTGCTGACGCGCATGACCTGCTCGAGGGTGCTCCCCGAGGCCTGGAAGAAGCGCGCCGCGTGGTCGCGCGGGACGGAGCCGAATCCGGTCGGTGCGTCCAGCCGCGGTCCGTCGGTCTCGGGGTGCTCGGCCCAGGCCTGCAGCACGGTGCGGTGATGCTCGCGCGCGGTGCGCTCGATCAGGGCGAAGGCGGCGCGGCCGATGCCGCGGTTCCAGGCGGAGCGTCGGAGCTCCACGAGCCAGAACCCGGTGCGCGCCCCCTCTTCCTGCGGCAGATCGAGTGAGGCACGGCCCACGACCTCACCGTCGAGCACGGCCAACCAGCAGTAACGCACCTGAGCGGGGTCGGGCTGATACGCCGGCAGCAGCTCGTCGGCGGGCATGGAGTTGTCGTCGTGTCCGGAGATCTCGGCGTAGACGAGGTTCCGCACCCGGGCCATCTCGCGGAAGTCGGCGGCATCGGGGGCATCGATCGAGATCGGCACGTGCAGGGGGCGCAGCTCGAGGCCGGCGGGGAGCGAAGTCATGTCGTGTGTGTCTTTCTTACGGGGGAGAAGGGGGCGAGCAGTGCCGCCCCCGAGGGGACGGCACTGCCGGGTCAGGCCGGCGGACGCTGCAGCGCGGCGGCGCGATACCAGTCGCGTTCGCGCTGGGTGCGCTGGGCGTCGTGCTGCCGTGCCCGGTGGGCGGCGGCGGCACGCCGCTCGATCGCGTGGATCCGGGCGGCGTGTCGGGTCAGCAGCCAGAGGCCGAGACGCAGGGTCAGTCGGTCGAGGCGGCCGACCGGGTGGTCGGTGACGGGGATGGTGAGAGGGGCGGGCGCGGCCGATGCAGAGTGCGGCGCGCGCGTGGGCAGAGTGCTCATGCGGAGGCTCCGAGAAGAGAAGAGCGGAAAGAATCGCGCGAGCCGAGCTCGCACGGGAAGGATCCAGAGGATCGGGTGCACGGCATCCGAGGGATGCGGCACGGGAAGCGGAGACGGACGGCGTCTCGACGCGAAGTGACAACCCCGTGGGGCGGGTCAACCCTGGCGGGAGGGCATTCCGACGGCGGTGGTCACTCCGGTGAACGGTGCGGAGAGCACGGGAACGGCGATGAAGCCGGTGGCGGTGAAGCCGGTGAGAGTGCGAATCATGGGAGGACCTCCTTTCGTCGTCGGTTGCGACCACCGACGCTAGCGAGGTGTGCGCGCGAATGTCAAGCGTTCGTCCAGATTGGCGTGCCCGCCGGGCGCGTCGCGACGACGGTGCGCGGCTTGGCGCCGCGGAATCCCGCGGAATCTCGGGTACCGTGAGGCCGTACTCGATCGCGGGAAGGCGGGGTGACATGCACCTCAAGAGCGTGACGCTCAAGGGCTTCAAGTCCTTCGCCTCGTCCACGACCTTCGCCCTCGAACCCGGCGTCACCTGCATCGTCGGGCCGAACGGATCGGGGAAGTCCAACGTCGTCGACGCCCTCGCCTGGGTGATGGGCGAGCAGGGAGCGAAGACGCTCCGCGGCGGCAAGATGGAAGACGTCATCTTCGCCGGAACGTCCACGCGTGGACCCCTCGGGCGCGCCGAGGTGCACCTGACGATCGACAACAGCGACGGCGCCCTGCCCATCGACTACAGCGAAGTGACGATCAGCCGCACGCTGTTCCGCACCGGCGCGAGCGAATACGCCATCAACGGACAGACGTGCCGCCTTCTCGACGTGCAGGAGCTGCTGAGCGACTCGGGCCTGGGCCGCGAGATGCACGTCATCATCGGCCAGGGCCGCCTCGACACCGTT